>NZ_CP012996.1:3073645-3688374 GCF_001412655.1 Pedobacter sp. PACM 27299
GAAGACCTACATTCAGAATTATCATAGTCCTGACACAGTAAAGTACCTTCATCCGGTCATGGAAGAACAACTTAAAGAAACCTATGGGGTTATGGTTTACCAAGAAGACGTGATTAAAGTTTGTATTCATTATGGGGGAATGGACGGTACAGATGCAGATGTTTTAAGGCGTGGAATGAGTGGTAAATATCGATCCCGCGCAGAATTTGATAAACTGGTGCAAAAGTTTCATGAGGGTGCTGCATCATTGGGCAGACCGGTAGAGGTTACAAATGAAGTGTGGCGGCAGGTTTCTTCATTTGCAGGTTATAGTTTCTCAAAAGCACATTCGGCAAGTTTTGCGGTAGAGAGTTATCAGAGCCTTTATTTGAAGACTTATTACCCCATAGAGTTTATGGTTGGCGTATTGAATAATTATGGCGGTTTTTATACAAGATGGTTGTATATCCATGAACTCCGTAAAGCTGGTGCCCATGTTAATTTGCCCTGTGTAAATAAAAGTTCGGCTGTAGTGTCAATTTCTGGAACTGATGCCTATCTAGGTTTAATAGGGGTACAGGGCTTAGAAAACAAATTTATTGAGTTTATACCTATTGAACGTATACAGAATGGTGATTTTCTAGATTTAGAAGATTTTGTAAAAAGAACGGCTATTGGACTAGAGCAAGCGATAATTTTAATCCGGGTGGGTGCTCTTAGATTCACAGGGAAAAGCAAAAAGGCATTATTGTGGGATATACATATGTTGCTCGGTGGCAAAGTAAAACCCCGGAATGATTCAGAACTCTTTATTTTAGAGCCCAAAAATTACACTTTGCCTGAATTGGTGAATACAAGTTTTGAAGATGCTTACCATGAATTGGAGCTTTTAGGTTTCCCTATCACTTTATCTATGTTTGACTTGCTGAAAACACAATACAGAGGGGATTTGAGGACGAATGATTTGATACAATATCTTGGCCAGACTGTTAAAATGGTAGGTTTATATGTATGTGAAAAAACTGTACATACAAAGAATAATAAAAAGATGTGGTTTGGAACATTCTTAGACGCTGATGGGAACTTTTTTGATACCACGCATTTTCCAAATTCGACTCCAACATATCCATTTAGGGGGACGGGCTGTTATTTAATTCTTGGTAAAGTAGTCCAGGAATTTGGATTTCCTAGCGTTGAGGTCATCAAGTTTGCAAAACTTCCTATCATTGGAAACCCGGTAATGGACTAGTTTTTTTACATGGTGGTACTCAAACCATTGATTTTTAGGGTTTGAGTTCTGTTTTTTTGTAAAAAGGCTTAATTCTTGTTATATTAAGATAGTTGAAAATTGATTCAAACGGCTATGAAAGAGAAAGAAGATTCATTTACCATAGAGGTAGACTTATTGGAAGGAGCAGAAAGCTTGAAATTACTTGTCATTCCAACATTAAGTGAAGAAGATACATACCCCACGACTAGTTATTTAACAGTTTTAGATGGTGTAACCTTTGCAATAGTCGAGCACGTAGAGGATACAAAATGGCGAATGGTTGAAGGAGCCATTGATCAGCAGGCTATCGATAAAATTGGACGGGCAATAGACGAACATACTTTATAATAAAATTATGTGTGGAAGAACAGTATTTGCTGGAAGTGAGGAAATTGTAAAAGAACTAGGGGTTGTTTATAAGGGTGATCCCGTTCCAGACAATTTAAATGCCCCGCCAGGTGCTTTAGTGCCGATAATTTCAAGTCAAAACCCTAATGAACTACAATATTTTTTATGGAGCTTATTAGCGAAATATAACACTACAGGTAAGCCCGATTATAAGTACCACACATTCAACGCTAGATTTGATAAATTATATACATCCAAGATGTGGAGTAAACTAATTGAAACACAGACATGTGTATTTATTACAACTGGTTTTTACGAATGGCAAAAGCTTGACAAAGATGATCCAAAAACAAAAAAGCAGATTCATTTCATCAAAGAGAAAGGCCAAAATTTAACCTTTATGGCAGGGTTGTATGATGTTTGGAAAAACCGCTTAACAGGAGAGCTTGTCCCAAATTGTGCTATGATCACCCATGATGCTAATGAATATATGCTAGACATACATGATCGGATGCCAGCTTTTATTGAGCGAGAGAAGGTTAATCATTGGTTGGACATTTCAATATCGCCAACAGAAAGATTAAAGCTTATAGATCCAGTTAATAACGATTTTTTAGAATCATTTAAAATGGAAAAAGTTGGTAATGTGGAAGAGTTTCAGAAGATTAGTCTTTTCTGTTAATGATTAAAAGAGATAGGAGTTTTTTGTGTGTCAATCATTTGATTATTAGTGAGGTAGGATGTGTATGCATACCTAAAAGGCATAAAATTTGTTGTGGATAAAATATGACTATAGATGTAAATTTACTTGATGACGAAGCAAAAAATGACATTGCTTGCGACTGGTACTTTTTGAACCTTCAGCTCAATAGTTATTGGGGATCATATGCAGGAGACTTAAGTAATGAGGTGATTGAGTCAGGCTTAAAATTAAAAGCTATTCTGGAGGCGGGAAATTACTCCAAAAGGGAACCAATGAACGTGTATGTCGATAGTGATAAATTTTTTGATGTGTGGCTGGACGATGAAAATCAAATACAAACCAAAGATCTATATACCGAGGATATGTAATTTTTCCAGGATGTCTCTTTCATGAAAAGTCACAAAATGAAAACCTAGTCTAATTTCCATTGTTTAATAGATTTACCTTAAACTTAGACACATGGCAACAAAAGGATCAAAAGTTGAACGGACATCCGTTAATTCTTCACAACCGTATGAATTGAAATACTTAGCAGATAAGCTAGGAGTAAGTATTCAGGCAATCACAGGAGCTAAAAGAGCAACAGGTTCAAATGATAGAAGTGATATAGAAAAGTATATTAAAGGGAAAAAAGCAAAATAGTATAATGAATCTCCTGATAATAATCGCATTACTACAGCGTTTAATATTCGAGAGCGTTAATTTAGATAGGCGGTGAAGAGTCGGAGGACTGTTCACCGCTTTCTTTTTTATTTACCATTTGTATCTTTAGGTATCTCTCTGACAACATCTTTTGGTTTCTTGTCGTATCTAAAACCTAAAAAGGTTGCTGGTTTCCGTATTCGTCCTGATTTTGTCCAGGTGGCAAATTCGAAATTTGCTACAAGCTGCGGTTTAACCCAATGGGTAAGGGCACCTTTTGTATCGAGTACCTCATTTACAAAAGGAGATTTGTCTGTTTCTATAGCCTTTAATTTTTCCAAAATGCCAGGCATATCTTTTAGTTTGTAACCCCCACCTGACCTGCCGATCCATGTGAATTTTCCATCTTCATAAGCTCCAAAAAGTAACGATTTGAAGGATCGGGTCTTATCTGAATCTGCCCAACCACCTATCACAAATTCTTGTCTTTTGCGGGTTGGAATTTTTAACCATGCTGATCCTCTACCGCCAGGCATATAAGAGCTATCCTTTTCTTTGGCTATAATCCCTTCTAAATCCAAATTGAGCGTCTTTTGATACAGTTCTTTACCGTCATCATAGCTTTCACTAAATTTTAGCACAGGATTTTTAGCTATAAGGGATTTCAATAAATCTTTTCTCTTTATCAAAGGCATATCTAATAAATCATGCCCATCTAACCATAATAAGTCAAAGACACAATATTGGATAGGGGATTTGTGCCCATTGTATAATTGTATTGCATCAAAATCGGGTTTACCTTCACTAGTAAATATAACTACTTCACCGTCGATAATAATGTCATGTTCTAATAATTTTAGAGCCTTTTCAATAGGTGGGTATCTTTTTGTGTAATCTAACCCACTTCGCGAGTTCATTCTCACTTTGCCATTATCAACTTTAGAAATAACTCGGTAACCATCCCATTTTAACTCAAATAGGTAATTAGAATCAATTGGAGGGGCTTGAACTAGCGTACACAGCATTGGAGAAATATGCTCCGGCATTTCAACCTTATTGTTTTTTCTTTTTAGCATGATAGTTGTCGATAAAAGTCGTAGATTATGGTATTAACAATCTCCTTTAAAGGTTGTTTTATACTCCTTTATATTATCTAGATTGAAATAACAGGTTTATTACTGAAGGCTATATAACTAATATAAAATACGAGTTTAAAAGACTATTTATAAAACATGACTTCAGCTATGATTTGAACAAAAATTGTATATTTGAACAAAACAGAAAAGGCGACCTTTTGGAAGGGTCGCCCTAATACCTTTTGGAAGGGTGTTAATTGGAAGCTAAAACTCTACTATACATTCAGTTTTGGAGGCTGAATTTTCCTCAGTAGGATAGTTCATTCAACGTTCTGTGGTAACTAAACCATAAAGCCTGTTCGCCCAGGCTTTTTCATTTTAAAAGGGAATATAAATTATCCTTTCCAATTTTATGTTCATTCAAGACCTTATTGTCTACTAGTTTTTTAATTGTTTCATTAATTGATATTTTAAGTTGCTTTTGTGGAAGATGTTCACCTAATATTATTAGATATTTTATAATATTATCAACAGTTGCACTTCCAAGATGTCCTAACGCAAAACTCACTTTCTCGGACATTATTGCATTAATAGGGTAATCATAAACTCCCAATGTCATATTGTTTACAAGCTTGTTTAGAAGCGTTATGTCCTTTGGCATAGCTAATTCTATAGCCAAATCAAGCTTCTCGATCTCTTTCAGAAGTGATGCTTTTATCTGTAGGAGGTGTAAAAAGAGTTTTGCTTCCGTTTCCATCGATACAAATGTAACATAATCATTACATATAATAAAATTATTTGTTTCATTTTGCTGAATATTTTCGAAAAATAGCGTCTAATTGTGTTTAAAGACGGTTTTAATGTAATATTGTTGTTATTTTTTTTGTTTATTGTATTTTTATAAGACAAAAGTTAAATGATTCAAAGAAAAAAAATGTTACATTAAGTAAAATGAGAAGGCAAATCCTTAGGAATCAATAATTAATCTAATGGAAAAACAGAAATACCAAATTGGTTAAGAAAATGTGATGCTGAGGGAAGTTGGTGGAAAACGATTACCTCTCTTTGAAATCGAAATAATTGGGTTTGAATTAAATAATGATAAGCCTATAGAATTAGGTATCAAAAAGAAGGAAATGCCACGTTCTGGATTGATGACGTAGAAGAAATTCGTTTGATTTCTATGCTAGAGATTGCTAATCAGGTTAATTCGATATAATTTAAATGAGTTTACTTATCGTATCATTGTTTAACAAGAAAAAAATATGGAAAGATTAGAAAAATTGAAGGAACTAAAATCTGAGTTTAAGAAATTGAAGGAAGATTCAATGGTGACCAGGTTCAAAGGATTCAACCAAACATTAACAGTTGACGAAGACTTCAGTTTAAATGAAGCCATTAAGCAATTATCAAATTTGTCAATCAAAATCGAGAATTTGTCGGGTAAATATGCAGTTGAATATATAGGCGAACTATATGATTGGAAAACAAACACATTTTATGCCAGCCAACCGGCCACTGATTGCCTAATTCTGGATACCATATGTATTATTGATACACAGAATGAAGTGGGTACAGATATCAGCGGAGATAAACTTATTTTACGTAAAGAAATAGAAGACTATCTGTGCCTTACCAAGTATTCAAATTTCAAAATCCTTAGTATTAAGAATATCTAGTAGGTTAAATTTCTAATTAGAAATACGGTAAAAAGCTATATTCTTGAACTATGATATCAACTACAATATCTTTGGACTAATGGAAAAAAGCAATAGCCATCATTTTGACTTAAAACTCACTATTTTTGCATTATGACTTAACTTAACGTAGTTATAGATTCTAATCAACTTAAAAAGGATTTAGCCTTAAATTAAACTAGACTTGATTTTTCTTAAATTGATTAGACCAATTTATTATTAAAAGAGACTGTAAATTGAACTGCCAGCTCTTGACTGAGTATATTAAAAAAATATCAATTCATGATTAATCCCTTAAAAGCATTGCAGTCTTTTCAACTCGAACTTTCGCGTGGAAATTTAAAATTACAACCTGGAATAATTTTTCCGGATCTTTTCCTGCATAGTGATATGTTAGGTAATAACAATTTTCGATTAACATACGTCCAA
Organism: Pedobacter sp. PACM 27299; assembly: GCF_001412655.1. Classification (NCBI taxonomy): domain Bacteria; kingdom Pseudomonadati; phylum Bacteroidota; class Sphingobacteriia; order Sphingobacteriales; family Sphingobacteriaceae; genus Pedobacter; species Pedobacter sp. PACM 27299. Next base: position 3,079,790 of record NZ_CP012996.1, read on the forward strand.
CTTGAAAATTCAATTGTGACATCATTTGTAAATTTTGTGACTTGTCCACCAATTGAAAATACTGCATGTTTACAAATGGGATACGCTGTTCCTGTTGAATACCGTAATCAAGGTAGGGCTAAGAAAGCCATTGAAATGGCTTTAACAGAAATGAAGTTTGGTTATCAAAAAGCTGGTGTTGTAGCATTTTATGTTGAGGCTATTGTTGAACAAGGGAACAAGCCATCGATACGTGTTGCAGAACAAACTATTTCTAAAACTCCACTCTTGATCATCGATCAGTTCTCAAATAAACGTTCCTTACAATATCTACGAAAAATGAAATAAAAAGTCCTTTTTGCTCTAATGGTGTGTCCCTATATTGATTTTTAACACAGATATGCTGTTCATTTAAATTTAACGATTAGAAATTCAACAACCTCATAGTCGCTCACATTTATGATTAATACAGTTTTTTACTCTTGGCAGTCCGATTTGCCAAATAATACAAATAGAGGTTTTTTGGAATCTTGTTTAAAAAAGGCAATATCTAATCTCAAAGAAGTAGGAGATTTCTCTATTGAACTTGCTATAGATCGGGATACTAAGGATGAACCTGGAATGCCAGATATTATTGATACAGTTTTTAAGAAAATTAATAGAGCAAAAATATTTATTGCAGATATTTCTATCATAAATTCTGGTTCTTCCGATAGGAAAACCCCCAATCCAAATGTTTTGATTGAATTAGGATATGCTGCAAAAAGTATCGGATGGGATAAAGTAATTTGTATTTATAATAAAGACTATGGATCGATAGAGGATTTGCCATTTGATATTAGACAAAGGCGTCCAATAATATATAGCCTCAAAGAAGGGAATAAAGATGACGCTAAAGAATATATTTCTAAATCTATTGCTTCAACTATAAAATCTCTTAATGCAAATGGTTCTTTATTTGATATAATAAATGATTTTCACAAGGTGCAAGTAGATACGGAGATCCTCACTATTATAAACCACCTCAGAAAAATTATTTTTGGATATAATCAAGAGCTTTCATTTGAGCTTATTTCAGAATTTTTAAATATTGAGGATATTGCAATTGTGGAAGTCCTTACTGCAAATAGATTTATAGGATTCCAGGTTTTTAAGCGATGGGAAGTAAATGAAAAAAAATTACAAGACATAGTAAATAAGGTTATTTCCTATCATTCTCATGGGAAGGAAACTGCAACTATTATCATTCAATTAATGCAATGGACGGTTGCGTTTGACAGTTTCAATCAATTAAGGAAAAACCCGGATTTGTTCTTACAGATCGAAAATTCTCCGTCTCATTTTTATGCAGTTGAAGGCAAAGCATTTAACGAACGAAATAGTGAGTTTCCAGATCGCTTTATATTGTTGAAAAGACTCAACAATGAAAAAAGCCAAGTTAGTGATTTTGGCGATTTCATAGAAACTCAAAAAATTGAAGGGCTAATATTTTCTTATAAACTAAATCCAAAATATATTGAAAATTATTGTAAGCATATTAGAGCATTCATTTCTATCACCGAAAAGTGGTTGGATCACACAAATGGAGAGTTTATTATAGATAATGCTAAAATGTTTGAAATAAAATAAATAAAGTAATTGCTCATGGAACCAGAAGAATTAATTGAACGCCTTAATATTGCTCTAGGTGAATTTTGCCGAGAAGAACCAGATTTGTTTTTACAGGATGCGCACGAAGAAGCGATTTCTACAGCATTTATTAAGTATCTCACTAACATTTTTGAACATTTAAATTTAAATATTGATGGGCAGTGGGATAAACGAATGATTGATAATGTAGTACAAAAAAAACAAACTGATTTTCTGATTACACAACTTCCAATATCAAAACGTAACTCAGGCGAAATTATTGATGATGAGACAATCAGAAAGGAAGTCCTCCCAGATATTATATTACATCGTAGGCAGGACTGCAATCACAATTTTTTGGCTATTGAAATCAAAAAGAGTACAAATTTAAAGACCGCGTCTAAATCGTATGATCATTTAAAACTTTCAGTTTATACTAATAGTGACTTAAATTATAACTACGGAGCATATATTGAATTTTGTACAGGAAAAGATTATAAAAATGAAGATCCTTTTAGCTTAATTATTTTTCAAAATGGTGTTGAATTGTAAGGGTTACATTAGTCGGTAAATGCAATGAAAAATTAGTAAAAAACAAAATTATTTTGATCCTTTATTATAATTTTTAAGAAAACACAATCTTATAATACATTTAGAACTTGTTTTATTAAGTACTTCATTAGCAGTAAACTTAGTTATTCTTCGCAAAAATTATCTTTATAATATCATCTGGGTCAATATTCTCTTCACCTATAGAAGCTTGCTTTACATATAGGCGAATTCTAACGGTATTGATGCCATTCTGATTAAAACTTGCTCAAAGTGGTTCGACCTTAGCACGGCTGGGGGTACCAAAAAAAATTATAAAGGGGAGATAATTTTGTCCATTATATCCCCTATACAAATGTCAATACATCTGTTGTTTTAGAGATTATATTTTAATAAATGATCCTACTTTCATTTTTCCTCTCAGTAGGCCGTTAGAATCAAACAGAATTTCTTTAGCTGCATGCATTTTCTTCGCTATTCTACTTTTTTTGACTCTTGCGTACCTTTGGGTTGTTCTGACATTCTTATGTCCTAACATTTTACTTACATCCTCTAATGGGAAATCTAGAATGTTTAGCATGATGTCGGCGAAAGTATGCCTTGCCAAATGACTATTTAATTCTCTTGATAAGCCGCAAATATCAGATAGCTCTTTAAGATAGCAATTGTAGCGATAGTTGCTATTTACAGGGATCAAACGGTTGTTGATTTTACAGTAGGGGTCGGTACTGTATTTTTTAATGATCTGTTCAACGATGGGCAGAATAGGCACCATTTCTGTAACTTTCGTTTTCCCACGCTCTTTAATGAGCCATTTATCATGTGCGGTGCCAACGGTCACAATATGCAGCGGAGATAAATTATATATGTCCTGATAAGCAAATCCGGTAAAACATTGAAATATAAATGCATCTCTCACTTTATCAAGCCTTTCAATCGTAAGTTTATGATGCCAAATATTTTCAACTTCTGATATTTCCAATGGTCGAATTTCAGGTTCATCAGCACCACACCTGAATTTTTCAATTGGGTTCTTAGATATCCAGCCATTTGTTTCAGCAAGTTTAAGTAGCTGTTTGGTACTCTTGATTTGCTTAATCGCAGCAGCCTCCCCAAGTACTGGACTTCTCTTAACAGTCAGGAAGGTTAAAAAATCCTGTGCAAAGCAATAGTTAATATCAATAAGTTCCATATCATTAATTTTATACTGGTATAAAAGAAATTCTGCAATCTTGTTTTTTGTTGCTTTCCATTGTTTTAATGTTTCGGATGATCTCAGCTTTTTCTTTACCAAATCAGAAAACTCTTTAATCTGAAGATCAGCAAGTTCCAATAGACTTATCTTTTTCTTAGTGGTATTTGCGGTTTGCCCTTTTCTATGGTCATGTGGCAGGTTCCTATAGACATTTTTTAGTTTTAATGGAGAGACAACATCAAAGTTAGATTGTAGTACAGTAAAATACCTTTCTAAATCAACTTGCATACGATTGATTAAGGAATTAGTCATTTTAGCGTGCTGCCCTGATATTACTCTTTTGGTTGCGTTATCCCAGTTGTCAACATGTGCTTTCCTACCAGTGGATAATTCTTCTTCCATTCCATCAATTGATATCCTGCAAATAATAGGGGCAAGGCCGTTAGCATCTTTCTTTGATTTACGGTGCCAGAATAAAATGGTTAATGTTTGGTTGCTTTTCATTTTTCAATCTGTTAAGTAAAACATTTAGTTAAGCCTGGATAAATCCAGTAAACAAATTGTTGCTTTAAGGATGGCACAAATTGAGGCTAGGATAACTGGTGCCCAAATTTACCAAATACAATTGGGCACCAGATAGGGCACCAATCAGATTGATTTTGTTTGCTATGAAATGACTTATTATTTTTCTTAAAACGCCTTTTAAAATACATTTTAAACAGAAAAGGCGCAATTTCTTGCGCCTTTCGTGATCCCGCTGGGATTCGAACCCAGGACCACTACATTAAAAGTGTAATGCTCTACCAGCTGAGCTACGGAATCAATTATTATTTTGTTGTTTGGTATTGCAAAGATATTAATTTTTATGTAAAATCGGCCTTAATGATACTAAAAAAACGTTTTTCTGTTGTAAACTGCTGTATTTTAGTTGAATAATTTTACGGTTATTTTTCTTAGATCATAATTTCCTCAACTTTCGGGTAAAGTGCTTTACAACGCTCTATAAGCATCATTTTAAATAAATCAATTGATGTTTAGTACTTTATCTCAATTTTCTTGAAATTACACCGATATGAATAATATTTCCATAGAAATATCATACTTCCCATATATTTGTAGTTCTAAACATAAAGAAACAAATCTTCTGAACAGACAGCATGTTGTTCAGAGTTAAATAACGAAATGAGTATGTATAAGACGGATGAGGAAGTTGAGATTCAACGTGAAAGTTGTTTATTGGTAAGTGCTACAATTACAGAGGTGGCTAAGATTCTTAAACCCGGGATCACTACGTTGTCGCTTGATGTAATGGCAGAGCAGTTTATCAGAGACAATGGTGGAAATCCAACCTGTAAAGGTTATCACGGTTTCCCTTACAGCCTTTGTATTTCTATAAATGAGCAGGTTGTTCATGGTTTTCCGAGTGAATATATTATAAAAGAAGGTGACGTAGTTTCTATTGATACTGTGGTGGATAAGAATGGTTTTCATGGTGACCATGCCTATACTTTTATTATGGGTGAAGTAGCGCAAGAAGTGCTTGACTTGGTGAGAATTACCAAAGAATCACTGTATGTTGGGATAAAACAAGCAGTAGCGGGCAACCGTACTGGTGATATCGGTTATGCTATTGAGCAGTATACAAATGGAAAACATGGTTATGGCGTAGTACGCGAGATGGTAGGCCATGGGGTAGGCAGAGAAATGCATGAAGATCCTCAGGTGCCAAATTACGGCAGAAAAGGAAGCGGTAAAAAGCTAATTGAAAACATGGTATTGGCAATTGAGCCGATGATTACTATGGGAAGTCGTCAAATCTTTACAGAAGAGGACGGCTGGACGATTTCTACGGAGGATGGTTTACCAGCAGTTCATTTCGAACACAATGTGTGTGTGAAAAAGGGTACTCCAATTATCCTTTCCAACTATGCCCCAATTGAAGCTGCAGAAAAAGCAAATACAAATCTAAATAGCAGCTATTACAACTAGCGCTCATTTTTTATATACCTATTGAACACACAGGCTAATCCAATTACAGGGTTGGCCTGTGTTGTTTATAATGTGATTCGTGTTTTTAGCCATTTGTGATGATCAGTTAAACTCCATTTAAATATTTCACAAAGCCTTTGTTTGTAATTAATCTAAATAGTATATATTTGCGGCACAGTCTTTAGAACCAATTTTGGCAGAAACCACAAACATACACGCAACTGATACCCTTACGCGTATCAACCGACAAACTTTTGAAACTATATACAATATGTATTGGGACAAGGTTTACGCCGTATGTTACAATAACATCAGAGAGATTGAACCGGCAAAAGAAATGGTTCAGGATATATTTAAATCACTGTGGGAGAGAAGAGCGGAGCTCGAACTCGAAAATGTCAGCAATTATCTGATTCGCTCTGCAAAATTCAAAACCTTTGAATACATCCGAAACAAAGTGAGCCGTGAAAAGCACATCTGTATCAAATACCAGGATTGTACGCATTCCACGAATTGCACAGAAGAGCACATCAACTACAACAACCTTAAGGAAAGCGTCAATCTTCTCGTCGATACCCTCCCTTGTCAATGTAAAAAAGTATACCGGATGAGCAGGGAGCAAGGGATGAGTAACAAGGAAATTGCCATTGCCTTATTCATCAGCGAACGGGCTGTAGAATACCACATTACCAAAAGTTTGACTGTCCTCAGACAACGTCTTTCCAATTATTCTGAATAAAAATAGCTGGGGCATTACGGAAAACGAGTTATTATGCTACTTATATTTTATATAAGTTTGTATTCCGATAAAAGCAGGCTTTAACACGAAAATGAACATTAGCAAAGACCTCATAGAAAAATACCATCGCAATCAATGCAGCACCGAAGAGCGTGATGCAGTGGAAGAATGGTTATTTTCCAGTCATACTGATGAAGGTCTTCAATTGCCATTGGGCGAGTCTAAAGCAGTTCATAAAGCAGACATCTGGAAGGGAATCGCTGATATTCTTCCAGAAGAAGCACCTGCTGAAACAAAAACAAAACCTTTAGCCGAAAAACCAATCCGTAAGTATTCATTTTGGATCGCTACAGTAGCGGCCACTATAGTGGTAGGCATGTCGGGCTTAGGTGTGGTTCAACTGCAGCGAAACAAGCAGCAAACAGATCCTGAACTCGTATCAATTAATAATACCTCTACTGTTAAGGTACATCATCTGGAAGTAAAAGGCTATGCCTTGTCGGTTGGGACCAGTACCTCTGCTAAAATCGACAACCTAACCGGAGTAGTAGACCTATCCGGAAGCATACTTATTTCCCCTAAAAAAGACATTACACTCCAATTTGAAGGTAGTCCTGAAAAGATCACTTTTAAAAAAGGTCAAACTTATATCATACTTAAAAGCAAAGAAGGAACAAATCAGATCATTGTCAGTGAGAAAAACCTAATGGATCTGCCTCCGATTCTTCAAAAGCAAATTATCAATGAATTCAACATCTAATCGTTCTCTATCTTTTCTTTTACTGCTGATCAGCCTTTTTGGGTGTACAGACAGCGCTTTAACTACTAAAAATGAAGGTGCTCACAAATACAGTATTTACATCCTGGCTAAGGATGGAAACGAGTATATGGTAGAAACTGATCAGCTGGATGAAGGTGTGATCCTGCCTGAAAAAGAGGGTGCTGAGCTGAACACCAGGGAAATGGACCGTAGCGTGATCGTCAAAAATGGCTACTATTATCACCTCAACAGGAAAAAAGCGGCACTGGTAAAGTACGAGTTAAAAGACAAACAGCTAAGAGAAGTTCAATCTATGCCTTTAGCAAAGTTCTCCATTGAAAATTTCCATTGGCTGGGCAGAGATACTTTGTTGCTCACAGGTTTAAATACGCCAGACTTTACGCAAGTGAAGTATAGCATGCTCAATGTGGCAGCAATGAAGTCTATTAGCGAGGGAAATATGGAAATCCCGGTTCCTTCTGGAAAGTTCGATAATATGTCGGTGGGTTTTGTGAAAAAACAAGGCTTAAAGCTGCTGGTTGGCTATACTTACCATCAGGAACTTGGACTGCTCAATTATACCACCAGCGATACCACCTATGTGACCGAACTGAATTACCCGCAAATGACCGCAGTAAAAACAGCAAAAGATACGCGTTCTACCTATCCAGGTGGTGTAAATACCGTTCAAACCTCTTCTTTTGAGGATGCACAAGGTAATTTTTACTTCATGGACTGTCCAGGGATTGCTTTAGGTAATCGTCCGGAACTCGCTACAGGAATCCTGCGCATCAATAAAAATGAAACCGCCCCAGACCCTCGTTACTTTTTCAATATCTCCACTCGAATCGGCAATCATGCCTATGGAATGTGGCCTATCGGAGGCGATAAAGCCATCATCAGAGCAGAGCGAAAAGATCTGTTTAAAGGACTTTGGGATCATTACAGTACGCCACATTTTGAATTCTACCTGGTAGATGTGAAAAATAATAAAGTGATCAATAAGCTGGCGCTTCCTTTGGATAAAGGAACAAGAAGGGAATGTGTGCTGTTAAAGGATAACATCGCCTACATTTCCATAAGCTCCTCAGCAGAAGGTAATTTTATATGGAGGTATGACCTTAAAACCTGTGCGCTAAGTAAAGGACTGGAGCTTGCTGGAAATACAGATTTCATCCTTAGAATTGATCAGCTGAGGTAATTCTTCATTTTTTTTCTGGTTGCACCTTCGGGAATATTGTGCTTATGCTACTAACAGGTATAAATGCACAATATTAAAATAATGACCTACGGAAAAATTCTACTACTCATTCTCCTCAGCACCTTTTCATTTGCTGCACATTCACAAACTACTTCTACCATTTCAGGATATGTCAAAGACGGCAGCGAACTGATTACAGGGGCATCCATCTTTTTAAAAGGCACTAAACAAGGGGTAGTGTCAAATGCTCAGGGTTATTATGAACTGAAAAATCTTGTGCCTGGAACTTACACCGTCACCATTTCCTTTCTTGGTTACGAAAAGGACAGTAAGCAGGTAATGTTAAAACCAGGTCAGACTATAAACCTAACCTTCTCCTTAAAAAAGGACCAGCAGCAGCTTCATGATGTAAACATCAATGGGAAAACGAAAACCCAGCAGGTAAAAGAATCTGGTTTCTCCGTAAATGCTATTGAAACGAAGAAATACGCCAATACAACTGCTGATCTAAACCAGATCTTAAATAGAAGTACTGGGGTCAGGATTCGAGAACAAGGCGGATTAGGTTCTGATTTTAAGTTCTCTATCAACGGTTTATCTGGAAAGCAGGTCAAGTTTTTCATTGATGGCATTCCAATGGATGTGATGGGCAGCGCGATGTCTTTAAACAACATCCCGGTAAACATGGCCGAGCGATTGGAAGTTTACAAAGGAGTGGTACCTGTACAATTGGGTGCCGATGCGATGGGCGGCGCGGTAAACGTGGTGACCAATCAAAAAGTAAGCAATTACCTGGATCTAAGCCATAGCTATGGCTCCTTTCAAACTAACAGGTCCTCCTTAACAGGGCAATATGTTGACCAAAAAACCGGTCTGATTATTAAAGGGAGCGGATTTTTCAACTCCTCGGAAAACAGCTACAAGATGAAAAACGTAGATCTTGTAAGCGGTGGACTGAGAGATGGCAACTTCATATACGATGTAAACGGTGCAGAATATTATAAAGGCGATGCCAGACGTTTCCACGACAATTACCTGTCTGCCCTCGGACAAGTAGAAGTGGGGATCACCAATAAAAGCTGGGCAGATGTCTTGTTTATTGGCGGAGGTTATAATGAAGGTCATCAGGACCTGCAAACTGGTTTTGATCAGCAGACTGTTTATGGTAAAGTAAGACGTACCAATTTCGCTAAAAGCGCCACTTTACGCTATAAAAAGAACAATTTGTTTACAGAAGGACTAAACTTAAGCGTATTCGCAGCCCGATCAAAAGATACTTATAAGACTACTGATACCGCTTTCCGCAATTACAACTGGGATGGCACTTATTTTACCAAAGGATATACCGAAATGGGAAATAGTGTCAAATCGATTAGTAACATCGTCAGACCCCGCACTTATGCGATGGCCAACCTGAGTTATGTGATCAACAATGAGCACTCTTTGAACTTGAATTATACGATCGATCATTTGAAAAATAAGAACTTCAATCAACTGCAAACAGATCACGATAGTGTACCAGGACTAATTAATAAACAGATTCTAGGCTTTGCCTATCAGCAAAACCTGTTAGACAATAGGTTATCCAATACCATCTTTGGTAAGTATTACCACCTGGATTTAGAAAGGTCAAAATCTATAGCTGGCCGCTATGTTACTCAGGATACCACTTTCTCTAACTTTGGTTATGGGATCGCTTCCAGGTATAAAGTGACAGAAGGGATAGGTGTAAAGGCTTCATATGAGCACTCTTACAGGCTGCAGGAAACAGAAGAAGTGTTTGGAGATGGATTAAATGTACTGGGGAATCCTAATTTAAAGCCAGAAAGCAGTCACAATTTAAACCTTGGCGCCTATTATGGTTTCCAGGTCAATAAAAATAGCTTCTTCTTCGAAGCTTCTGGATTTTATCGCAATGCCAAAGATTTTATCTTTCCGGTACCTGATGTTCGCTCCAAATTGATCAAAAATGAAAACCAAAGTAGTGTCCGCATTACAGGTTTTGAATCCGAAGCCAGGTATAGTTATGCTCAATTGCTGTCCCTGACGCTGAATCTGACCTATCAAAATGCGATCAATACCACAAAGGAGGGACAGACGGAATCTTATAATGTTCCCGATACTTACCTGAATAAAATTCCTAATCAGCCTTGGTTGTTTGGAAATGCAGACTTTACCATTGGACAGGATAACCTGTTAGGAAAGGATACCCGACTGCAGTTCAACTGGTTCACACAGTATGTAAACTGGTTCTACCTGACCTGGGAAAGTAAAGGAAACCCAATTGATAAGTCGGATATTCCAACTCAATTCGTCCACAGTGCATCACTAAGTTACTCCCTGCAAAAAGGCAAATACAACATCTCTGCAGAATGTAGAAACTTAACTGATCAGCTGACTTACGATAATTTTAAACTGCAGAAGCCAGGAAGATCATTCTCCCTGAAATTCAGATATTTCATTCAGTAATTATAAAATAAAAAATAGACTATCAACATATTATCATTATATATATGAACACATTATTTAAATATACGGCTAAGCTGTTAATGCTCGTCATGTTAGTGCTCAGCATCAGTGGCTGTGAAAAAAGAAAAGAAGGACATATCGAAGAAGGTACAAACTACGCAGCAATTCTTTGTGTAGGGAGCTGGCCAAATACTGCTTATTATATCTCCAGTATTCCTTCATTAACCACTGGAACCATCAGTCTGAAAGGTAATGGTGCGGAGATGACCGGTAAGGTTTATGCACAGGATGTGATTCAAAGAGAGGGTTTCTACTACCACATGAATTCTACCAGCGGACGTTTCGGGAAGTATCATGTGGAAAACGGATCATTGCTCATCGATAAAGAGATTCCTTTCGCCTACCTGAGCTGGAGTTCTTATGCATGGGCAGATAACAATACACTGGTAATTTTTGGTGATGGTAATGGCGAAGCTCGTTATGCGGTGGTTAAAGTAGACAAAATGACCATTAAAACTGGTAAACTTGATCTTGGTAAAATCCCTGCAGGTTTCCAGCAATACAGTTTCGGATTTGCTCAGTATAGAGATAGTAAGCTGTTTCTTGGTTATGGTTTTGCTTCCAATGATTGGAGCGTATTTCCAAATATGCCGGTTTATCCAAAATCGTATGTTGCAGTAATTGATTATCATACAATGGCTGTTGAAAAGTCACTGGAAGAAACCCGTACCACTGGATTAGGCAGTTTGAACATTTATGCGCCTTCTTCTTTTGTAGACGAAAACAATGATTTATACTTTATCAGTGATCCAGTAACGGGTTATGATTACAAATCTCCATCCATCATGTACCGCATTAAAAGTGGATCAACAGTGATCGATCCGGACTATTTCTTTAATTACTCCGCTGCATCGAATAATGAAAAAGGAGCGGCAATGTGGTACATTGGAAATGGGAAAGCAATTGTCCGATCCAGAATTAGTGGGGATAATATAGATTTGGAGCATTATTACAGATTGATTGACGTAAAATCTGGTACGATGATCAAGAAATTGGACCTTCCTGCAGATAAAGGTGAGCGCATGGTGAATGCAGTGATTGTGGAAGACGGCAAGGCCTTTATCGCTGTAAATGCAGTCGACAGAGATTACATCTGGCAATACAATCCTGCAACTGATCAATTGACAAAAGGAGTGGAATTTATAGGCGGTATCGACTATATTCTTCGCATAGAGAAACTGAAATAATTGAAAATTCTATATTGCTTAAATGAGCTTTAAAAAAATAAATGCCTGGGTTCATCTCTGGTTCGGAATTGCTTCCGGAGTCGTAGTGGTGATTCTGGGCATCACGGGTTGCATCCTTGTTTTTGAACAGGAAATCAGAAATGTTTCTTCTCCATGGCTCCATGCAGCGTCAAAAGGAAAAGCGTTGTTGCCTCCATCTAAAATTCAGGAGGGCGTGCTTAAAGTGTTGCCTAATAAAGAAGTAAATTCCATCTGGTATTATGGTGAAAACCGTACAGCACAGGTTACAGTAAATTCAGATTCTACAGTATTCGTAGATCCCTATACTGCCAAAGTAGTAGCCATGGTAGATCACGAAGATTTCTTTCATATCGTAGAAGAAGGCCATTTTTACCTTTGGCTGCCGAAAGAAATAGGTAGTGTAATCGTAGGATGGGGAACCTTCATCTTTTTCATTTTACTGCTTAGCGGCCTGGTTTTATGGTGGCCAAAAAGATGGAATAAGAAAGGCCGGGATCAAAGCTTTAAAATCAAATGGAAAGCCAGGTTTAAGCGCCTGAACTATGATTTACACAATGTTTTGGGTTTCTACTCCATCATTGTTGCGCTTTTATTTGCGATCACTGGATTAATGATGAGCTTTCAATGGTTCAATAAAGGGATATTCTGGATAGCAGGAGGAAGGGATAAACCCAGAATTGAAGCAGTTTCCGATACTTTAAGCAATCCTCAGACAAAAATGCTGGCACAGGTAGATAAGGCCTGGTATAAAGGAATGAACGAACTCGCAGCGCACAATCCAAAAGAAATCATTGTAAGCTTCCCTGAGAAGGCCTCTGAGGCTATTTATGTCTGCACAGATATGTTTAATGGTACCTGGCGGGATGTTTACCTGGATCAGCATACCTTAGAGATCCTGCCAGCCTCTAGTAAGAAATTGATGGATGAAAACTTTGCCGATTTGATTCGCAGGGTAAATTATGGCGTCCATATTGGTGCAATTGGTGAGTTGCCGACAAAAATTCTCTTTTTCATCGTCAGTCTGATTTGTGCTTCATTACCAATTACAGGTTTTGTGATTTGGTGGGGCAAAAAGAAAAAATCAGGCAAAAAGAAGAGAAGAATTTTTATGAATCTCTCTCCAAGCGTATAATCGCATATTAGTTTTCTTTTGAAAAGCCGTTTGATCAAGTCGAACGGCTTTTTTTACTTTAAAAGCATGGAAAGGCAGAGCTGCCGAAGCGTTTGGTTTAGCGCTTCAGACACCTTTCAGTTAGTGGGATGTGCTCGGGAAGAGACCTGATGACCTTTAGCCGCAGGAAGGGCTTCGGTTAGGGTTTGGATAGCAGAGACTAAGGCAACCCTAGGCGAACCCTACACGAACCCTACGCAGTACCTATTATAAGGCCGATCTCTTCCCGAACACTTCCCGATCAGTAACAGGTAAAAATTCCAATATTGAATATTTCTATTGTTTTTCTTTGAAACAAGCTGCTAGTCTGAATGTTATTTGAGTAGTAAGTGTTTAGTTAACGCTCCTTGTGATTCTTATTTTATTAAATTAAAATGACCATGGAAACTAAAAACCTAAATGATCAGGCTTGGGAACAAAGGCTGATCGATGAAAATATAGAAAGCGACCCAAAAAGACCTCCAATACCGGAAGATGCTGAGGATGACGACGATGATTTTTCTGAAGATGACGATGATCTGGGTACAGGTAATTCAGGAAATGATGAAGAATATGGTGAAGACGAATTTGACGACGGTGATGAGGATTTAGAGTGGAAATAGGGTTGAACTTTATAAACACTATTACTTTATTTTGTTGGTATCGCAAAACGAGATACCAACAAAATAAGTAGAAGTCAGGTAATTATTCCTGACACACCTAAAAAAATCAACTTTTTCCATCATCATCATGCTGATGAAAATACCGGCTATCCCCAGGCGCTTCTTTCCTGTCAAACATCCCATAGTCCCTGATCACCCGGGCGATTCGTAAATGGTAATCCTTAAATACAAACTGTCTGCCTTTTGACTGTGCTTCGCGATGCAGCTCCAGGTTCCGCCATTCCCTTATGGCCTTTTCATCACTCCAAAATGACAAGGACAATATCTTCTCAGGGTGTGTCAGACTCTGGAAACGCTCAATGGAAATGAAGCCTGATATTTTTTCAAGTTCTGGTTTGAGCTGCTGTGCAATAGTTAAATAATCTTCTTTTCGGCCATCATCCGGAATAACCTCAAATATGACTGCTATAGCTGTTGTATCACTGACAGATACAGTTGTATTTCCTCGTTTGAGGAAATGAAACACTTCTTCATAAAGCTGAAAGCGGCTATTCTCCAAATGCATCACATGTGTACCCTTGCCAATAACAGCATACTTTTTCAAAGGCACATTGTCCAGCGACTTAAAAAGACGCTCATAATCATTATTGTCGGGGTATTCATCCCATTCACCACGTATCAATAAAGTAGGGGCTGCAATTGAAGCAGGATTATAATAAGGGGCATTGTGCATCATATCTTCAACATCCCGATCAGGGCCGGATGGAAAACGGATATATTGACTATTGAATTTTCCCGCAAGTGGGTCCGAATCCAACCAGGCCTTGCCCCAGTCCTGGAATAATTCAGGTGCCAGCTGACATTGCTGTTCATCAGGAGTAGGGGTTTTCATGGCTGTGACTCTTTGTTCCGGCGTCATTGTCTGATAACTATGCTCAATCTCCACTCGAGTACCTGTATCATCTCGTTTCGTTAATGCTGCAAATAAAACAAGCTTTTCAATTTTATCGGGAAACTTTGTCGCGTATAAAGCGGCAACCGTACCACCCCAGGAATGGGCAATCAGATAAACCTTTGATTTTCCGGTTCTTTTGATGATCAACTCTACTGCTTTATCGATGTCCTGATAGCAATCCATAGCTCTTCCTGTGGGCATAGCTAAAGTTGGACTGACCTCCATTTCAGGATACCTGTCGGAATGGCCATAACCTAAAAAGTCAAGCGCATACACATGATATCCCTGTTCAGCTAAATGGTCCATCCAGGAATAATTATTCATTTTGAAGCCAAATGAAAGTTCAGAGGAGAAGGAGGAGCCATGGATAAAAAGTACGGCATAATCATTAGCAAATACCAAAGGAGCCTTGTAGTGAAGAGCGATCTGGAGGCCTTTAAGACGGCTTGCTGTTTTTATGATTTCATAATTGTTCATCGTGTTGAATATTAAAATGCTTGAGAAGGATAATGGCTATAAAATGGGGAAAAGTATCTTTTTCATATTATGTACCTTTGACAAAGGCAAACCTAAAGAAACAAGGATTGTAACACTTCAGTATTTAATTAACTATCAATGTTTGCATGGAAAAAGAACTTGGAAATATAACTTCGATCATTGGTGATCCTGTTCGCACCAATGTTTTATGGACATTACTTGATGGCAGAGCTTATACAGCCTCCGAATTGGCCATTTGCGCAAATACTTCTCCGCAGAATATGAGCATGCACCTCAGTAAATTACTGAAAGCCGATTTGTTAACCGTAGAAAGACAGGGCAGACATAAATATTATAAATTCTCCAGACATGAAGTAGCAGATGCCATAGAAGCTTTAAGTAGCCTGATTCCTCCCGTAAAGCTGAAAGTGATCAGTGAAAATACCGATAATGTTAAAATTAAATATTGTAGGACATGCTATGATCACTTAGCAGGAAAAGTAGGTGTAATGATCATGGATGCATTGGTTGAGCAGGAAATTTTTGAAATCGATGGACTCATTTATCAAATCACCGCGGAAGGGAAAAGATTCTTTTCAGAGATGGACATTGATGTCGATCATCTGCAAACGCAAAGAAGAGCCTTCATCAGACCTTGCCTTGATTGGACTGAAAGACGGCATCACCTTGCCGGCTCATTAGGAGCAGCGCTGCTCGATAAAATGCTTTCCATCGATTGGCTCCGTAAAACAAAGGATTCAAGGGCAATCTCGCTTACAGCGAAAGGACAAAAGGGACTTTATGAGAAATTGAAGCTCATGGTATGATATGAACCCAACCCAAATTAACCATTGAAGATTTAAATTAAGGGGGCTAGTGCCTTGCCTTTTTCTCCATATAGCTTTAACATGATCAGTTCCACTTGATGTTTTACATCCACATCCGGACTTGGGTAAACCCAATTATGGATACTCATAGCAGTGCTGAGCGACTTTAAGGTATGCGGGTTATAGAAAACATAGGCAGCAGGTTGTAAATTTGTTTATTCTTGATTGCGGAAACTTCTCCCAGTTCTTTTCTCTTGTAAAACTCATTCGGACTATCGTTCCACATGATGATCAAATCTGGATTCCAGCCCAGCAAAGTTTCGGGATTGATATTGGGTTGATCCAGCTCAAAAGGACAGGCATTTTCTACACCAGCAATCTCCAGACAGAAGTTCATCATGCTATTTCTGCCGGCAGTGGAGAATATTCGACCATGTGCCCAGGAGAAATAAGCTTTTTTCCTGGTCTGTATAGTGCTCGATCTGGTCTTCATGGCCGCATATTTTTGTTCTACGTAAACCATCAATTCATGAGCTCTTTCGGAAGTTCCAGTCAGCACCGCCAGGTCACGCATGGTTTGAAACACTTCATTATACTTTTCAACAATGGCGGTATAAACCTTTACACCAACTGATCGTAAAGCAGCTGCAAGCTCTTCCTGAGCCGCCTGCAGGATTACAATATCAGGGTTTAACATCATGATGCTTTCTATGTTCCCATCACCATTGTTTCCTGGAACTGCGAGTTGCTTTTGCTGGATTCTATCGTCTAATTTCGCGTAATACGGGTGTAAATCGTCACTCGTATAAATGCCGTTAAAAATACCAACGATTTTCGCCTCTGCTTTTAACATATATAAAGCATCCAAGGCCGGTTCATATAAGCACACGATTCTTTCTACAGGTCTATCGAGATGGATTTCTTCTTTCCATCATCAGCGCTGCTGCGATGAGTACAGCCGGAAAGTATCAAAGTGCCTGAAATGGAAAGTATAGCGATCAATAAAACCATTGTATTTTTTTTACTGATCATATTCTTGCTGTGTTTCATAAAGTATTCATTTACCTGTTATTATATATTACAAATAAAGAAGAAAGAGATTAAGACAGGATAAGAAGGGGATGAACCCTTGATGAGAATACTGAACTATTTGGTTAAATATTTTCGTTATTGTTCATTTGTGTTGGAACTTTTGGCTACTTTGCATTAACATTCAAACTAACCGACACCATTTTACCATTTTATACGATTTCGTAGAGGAAGGATAGCGTCTTTTTGGGATGGATCTCTTTTAGAAATTTAATAAATATATCATATGGAAAAAAAAGTGCAGGGAGAGATGGGATGGGTGAATCTATTGCGAATTATTGCTTGTTTTTTAGTGGTGTTATCCCACAGTTGTGACCCTTTTGTATCGCAGTTTGATACCAATCGGCAGTCCTTTCTCACCGGCGTATTTACCGGAAGTTTTGTCCGGGCCTGTGTCCCTTTATTTGTGATGATGTCTGGCGTTTTACTCCTGCCCATCAATATGAGTTTAGCCGATTTCTATAAAAAACGAATTGTCAGAATTCTGATTCCCCTTGTTTTCTGGTCGATTGTCTTACCTATATTATTCTATGTTTACCTGAATTTTGTGAATCCAGGTACTCAAAATAAAGCGCTAAACCTGGCTAATCATACTTTTGATGCCACTTTCGGTAAGTTATACACGTTCATTTTCAACTTTAGCTTCGCCACCATTCCATTGTGGTATATGTATATGCTGGTTGGTCTTTACCTGATTATGCCAGTTTTTAGTGGCTGGTTAAAACAAGCAACTAAAAAAGATATCGAGGTTTTCCTGGGAGTATGGGGAATCGCTTTGCTATTGCCATATATCAAAATGGCGGCACCATTATTAGGATACAATGGAAATTACGGCAATATGGGCCTTTTTGGGGTGTGCGACTGGAATGATTACGGTACTTTTTATTATATCTCGGGATTTACTGGTTATCTGGTTCTTGCTTATTATTTAGTGAAGTATCCTCTGGATTGGAGCTGGAATAAAATGCTGAGCATTACCATTCCTATGTTTTTGGTAGGTTACCTAATTACCTCATTTGGATTCATTGAGACTCAAAAACACTTCCCTGGTAATTATGCCAACCTGGAAATTGTATGGTATTTTGCCGGTATCAACGTCTTTATGATGACTTTCCCTGTATTTGTCATCGTTCAGAAAATGAATATTGCCTCTTCTGCGGCACTATCGAAACTGGCTTCCCTGACTTTTGGAATTTACCTTTGTCACTTTGTCTTCGTAGAACTGAGCTATGATGTGGTGGAGGCCATTGCTGCACCGCTGCATCCATTGGTTAAAATTATCAGTATTGCCTGTTTCACTTTTGCCATCAGCGCTGTGTTGGTATTGGTGATGAGGTCCTTTAAATTGACCCGTCGTTTCGTGATGTAAATTACAACTCTTCATGAGCTTAAGGGCTCATGAAGAGTGAATAGGGGCTATTTCACTACGGTAGCTTCTAATTCAACGGTTAAAGTTTCAAAAAGACTTTTCACTTCTAGTAAGGTCAGGGATTGCTTAATGCCATTTTTAGTGATCCAATCTTGTAGGATACCGAAATGCGGCCAAAGATCTGCGGTTGAAGTGGTATAAATGTTCAAACGGACAATGCCTTTGCATTCATATCCAGCCTTACCGATCACCTGCTCCAGATTCTGTATAGCCAGCTTAAGCTGAGATTCCATGTCTCCAGTACTCGAAATTCCTTCTGCAGTAATGGCTGCCTGCCCGGACACATAAAGTGTGCTTTCTACGTTTTTTACTTCAACAGCTTGCACATAACTGCGCTGATTCTGCCATTCCCAAGGGTTAATGATTCTTTTTTCCATTTTATTAAAGTGTTTTTGCTGCGCCCATGCTGGCACTGTACCAATGATTAGGAAGCTGAACAGTGTGGCTATTCTTTTCATGATTGCTTTTAATTTCAATTACAAAGTTGAGCATAGCACCAGGAATCGAGGTTGATCTACCTCACAATTATAAAGTGAGGTAGATCACACTAATGAGATAAACGGCTTAAAGTTTCGCGGGAAACACCTAGGTAGGCGGCAAGAAGGCTTTTGGGTACACGCTGAATAAGAGCGGGGTACTGTTTGAGCAGCTGCTCATAACGTTCTTTAGAATTAGACGTCATCATGGATATAATGCGGCGCTGTGAACTGAGAAAGCCAAAATTCGCTTTTTGAAGGAAGAAGCGTTCCATCTTTTGCAGTCCATTACATAGATTTTTATAGCCCTCCAATGTCAGACACAAAACTTCCGTATTTTCGATGCATTCGAGCGACATCGTAGCTGGACTTTGCGTATAATAAGCGTAGAAATCGCCTTCCCACCAATCTTCCATCGCAAAAGAAACAATGTGCTGCTTTCCGGTATCATCGGTATGAACAAGCTTTAGTAATCCGGACAAGACGAAATAATTATACTTTACGGCTTCACCTTCCTGAATCAGAAACTGGTGTTTTTTGAACTTTTTTAGGGTAAAATGACTGCATACAAAAGCAAACTCTTCCTCCCCAAGGGGTACTACTTTTTCGATATGTTCCCTTAGTTTCTGATACATGCTTCGTGTTTTAAGGAGGGATACAAAGCTAAGGTATTCCCGGATGACATCAAAAAACCTGGTTAAAGCTTTAAAATTACCCAGGTCTTTTTAGCCGCTGCAACTATTTGGATTTATGGGTATAGTAATCCCAAACCAGTTTCGAAATGTCCGAAATGATCTTGTCATTGGTTGCCTCATTTTCCTTTGTATTGCAAACAAAAACAGCGATGGCATAATGTTTTCCATTAGGCAAACGAACAATTCCCATGTCGTTAATTGCCGCGGTGATACCTGCTTTATTAGTGTCAGAAGTTCCTGTTTTATGGCCAACAATGGTTCCTTTTGGAAGCTTCCCCTTGATTCTATTCACACCTGTAGACGTTTCTACCATAGTAGTCCATAGGAAGTTGAAACTCTCTTTTGACAACAGGTTTTCCGTGTAGAATTTAACCAGCAGTTGGGTAATGGCTTTTGGTGTGCTCCAATTGGAGAACTGAACGTTCCATTCCTTATGCATTTCTTCTTCATTTGCCTGTATAGCTACATCTTTAACGCCAAGGCTGTGGATATAGTCGTTAATCGGCTTAGGGCCGCCAAGAAGCCTCATCAGGATATCGCAGCCGTTATTGTCGCTTTTTGCAACGGTATATTTGATGATCTCAGAGAGCGGCAAATCTACTTCGCCATTAGGATGCGCCTCGCGGATAGGGCTCCAGGTATCAGGTAAAAGATCGCTTTTCTTGATGTGGATTTTCTGCGATAAACTAAACTTGCCTTTATCCACCTGATTTAAAACCGCCATCGCAATGTGAAATTTGAAAACACTCTGCATCGGGTAATGTCGGTCGCCATTCACACTAAGCGTATCCTTGCTTTCAATGCCATAAACGGAAACACCTACATCTGCTTTTTTATGGGCGATTACTTGCTTGATCTGGTTCCTTAACTGGTTCTTCTGCGCCACACTATGGAAGCAAACAGATAATAAGATCAGGCAGGACAGGTATATTCTTTTATTCATATGATGATTTTTTATTTAACGTCACAAAGATCAGAAAAGTTATACTCATCAGCAGGTTATTTTACCTTTGGAATGATGAACCAGGCCCAATAAATGAAAACAAATTGAATTGGTAGTCGGATGTAAGCTAATAAATGGGAACCTATTGCCGGATTTGCCTTAAAAACATCAGCGAGGTGGAAAGGAAGGAAGAAGATCATCAGCAGCAAATTGGCAATGGCCGCAATTCTTCTGAACTTTGGCAGGAGTAAACCCAGGCCAATAGCAGCCTCAAAACATCCAACAAGGTAATTCACAGCCAGAGCAGGCATCCATTCTGGAATAAATGGGTTGTAAAATGCCGGTTTGATGAGATGATTGATGCCGGCACCCAGCATAAAAAGGCCAAACAACCAGGTCAATAATAGCTTCAGTTTACTCATGATTTATACTCTTTTTACGATCAGCCTGCTTTCAAAAAGAAAACAGGAATTGCCTATTCTTTACAAGATACAAGTAATGAGGGAGATTCATTGACCAGTATTTCTGAATTTCCAGGACAAAGGAAATTATATCGGTAATTTAAGTCCACAGGTTATGAGTAGGATAGCTTTTTATCCCATTTTTTAAGTAGATATGGCCTGGTCTTTGATCAGGATCAACAGATAATCTTTCTATTCCAATTGAACTTCATGAATATTTTTTCCCTAAAAGCACTTTCTAAGTTAGTAATGGTGACTGCAGCCACCGCTTTCTTTTTTGTTTCCTGTAACTTGAACACTTCACCTGATAAGTTTTTTGGCGTAGCAGTACTGAACACCAATACCATTAATGATTTTGGAACCGATAGACTCGCAAATCATATCCAATTGCAGACTAAGGAGTATCCAGACAGGCCTTCGACAAAGAAAAAAGGGGATGAGGCGGTAACTTATGTAAATAACAATGTATTGTACATGGAAAAGGTATTGAAAGACATCAAAGAACTTCCAGAAAATGAGGATACCAAAGAAATTAAAGATTTGTCTTTGAGTATTTATGAATATGTAATTCCCGTTTATAAAAATGAATACACTGCTTATGCGAAACTTTGTGATACTAAAGGTCCAGAAGATCAAAAACAGCAAATTATTCAGAATATAGAAAAGAAATATGTTCCTGCCTTCGAAGAGAAATTTGCCTTATTACTGGAAAAAGGAAAAGCTTATGCTCAAAAACATGATTTAAATGTGAAATGGGACTAAAGAAATAACAGTTGCTTTCTTGAAGGATGCTGTCTTATGCTGCAAATGAACCTGCTTTTCCAGGCCATTCATTTGCAGTTTTTTTATGCCCTGGATTTTCATTTACAAGTAATAGTTGTTGATCAGTTTTAGTGCTGCTGACGATTATTGAAAAACTACGCTTCGTATATCTTGCGCTGGAAGCTTTTAGGACATTTGTCTGCTGGAAGCCTGGTCTTTTCAAACAACTTTGCGATATAAATTTATCATTTAAATATGCAAAGCGTAAAGAATAATATCCTCGTAGTAGGTGGAAAAGGGCTGGTTGGAAGCAAAATTGTGGAACTGATCAAAGAAAGAAATCCAGCAGCACAGCTCTTCATAGGAAGCCGTAACCTCAGCGCTTCCTTGCCAAATGCCCTGCAATTAGATGTCAATAATCCTCAAACCTTTTCCTCCATTAAAGAAAAGAACATCCATTTTGTCGTATTGTGTGCTAACGACCAATCTAACCATATCTTACAATACTGCATGGACAATGGGATAGATTATATCGACATCACAAAGCCTACTCCCGACCTGGAAAAGGCCTTGTTGTCGACAAAAAACAAAGCAATGAATAGTCAGATTGTTTTCAGCTCCGGTTGGATGGGCGGCTTGGTGAGCAGCCTGGCTTTTCTCGCTGTGCCGGATAAAAAAAGTATCAAATCTATCAAACTGTTTGTTTATTATTCTGTGAATGACCTGGCTGGTGTCAGTTCAGCGCATTTCATGGCAGAGCATGTAGCAACCCCCTTTAAAGGATATGTGCAAAATAAGCTGGTCTGGCTCAAGCACTTTCTGAATGCTGAAAAGTATCATTATTCATTTGGAATAGGAAAGAGACAGGCATATAATTTTGATACACCCGACTTATACATCCTTCATAAAGTAGAAGGAGTGCCTACAGTGCAGGTAAAAATGACGTACAATTCTAAATTTATTACCTGGTTGCTGGGTGCTTTTCAAAGAGTCAAATTGTTCGATGTACTTTCGTTATCCATGAGGAGGCTGATTTTTAGTGCCAATGGAAAAGGAGATCAAACGTTATTTGAGGTAGTGGTAGACGATGGAAAGGTAATCCGGAAAATCGCCCTGCAGGATACACAGGGACAAGCACACCTCACCGCCTTCAGCACGGTGTTACACCTGGAAACGATGATGAAATCAACTCCAAAGAAAGGGGTTTTCTTTAGTCACCAGTTGCATGAACCCCTAAAATTTCTGGAACTGATCAGGTCGTCTGATACCATAAAACTGAAAATAGATGAGCTGAATCAGCTCAATTGAACAAGTTGAGCAATCAGCAAAAAAGAAACAAGCCCTGATTTATAAGATCAGGGCTTGTTGATCAGATTTATTTCCAACCGCCACCCAGGGCTCTGTAAATAGAAATCCGGTTCAATACTTCTTGTTTCTTCGCAAGAACTTCATTGATTTCTGCCTCCAAAACATTTCTTTGTGTGGTAATGATGTCCAGATAGGTCACCCTTCCTGCTAAAAACAACGCATTCGCTGCTTTTACGGAAGCATATAACGCTTTCACTTCTTCAGAGAGGTATTCTCTTTTTGCTTTAATGAAAGCCTGTGATTTCACTGCATCCTGCACTTCATTATAAGCCTTCAGGACGATTTTCTCATAATTCTGGAATGCTATCCCATAAGTTGCTTTATAGCTCTCATATTCTGCTCTTATCCGGTGCTGATTGAAAATAGGTGCAGTTATTCCACCCATTAATCCATAGGCCAGTGCAGTTTGTGGTTGAAACAACTTACCCAGGTCAAAAGACTGCAATCCGATCTGAGGAGCGAGTACAATTGCAGGTAAGAATGCTGCGCTTGCGGCCTTGATTTCTTTCTGCGATGCAATCAATTCCAGTCCCGCTTGTCTGATGTCGGGCCTCAAAGCAATCATTTGTAAGGGTGTGCCTTCTGCTAAAGTGCTGCTGGAATTGAATTCTTCTAAACCATTCTTTTTTAGTATAATATTTGATTCAAATTTGCCCGTTAGGAAGTTTAAATGATTTTGCATCAGACGCTGCTGCTGCAAAACTTCCTGTTCCTTGGCTTTGGAATTGGCAAGCACCGCTTTGAATTGCTGTACGCCTAATTCGGTAGCTACACCCGCTTCTTTTTGAACCTGGATCAGTTTCAATCCGTTCTGCTGCAGCTGGATATTTCTGCTTAAAATCTCCAGCTCTTCTTCCAGGGCCAGCAATTCAAAATAGGCCGCGGATACATTGCTGATGAGTTCTGTCTGTACCAGTTTTTGCCCTTCGTAAGAAGCTAGGAACTTGTGAACAGCTGCCTGCTTTTTGTTTTTCAGTTTACCCCATAAATCCAACTCCCAGGAGGTTTTGAACCCTATGAAATAGTCGGGAAGCGGGTTGGGTACCTGCTCTCCAGGTTTCAGATTAGGGGAGAAATTGGTGTCGTAATTGCCAATCCCATCAGCAGTGTGGAAACCATATTTCCTTAATCCTCCTTCAATTGCAAGGTCTATATTAGGCAATGATGCACCTTTTCGCATTCTTAAGTTTGCTTTCGCCAGTTCAATATGGTGCAAGGTCTGCTTCATATCTGTATTGTTGGCCAATGCAATTTCCAGGATTGCAATGAGCTGCTCATCTTTAAAGAATTCCTTCCAGCCGGTATTGGCCACGGTAGTCGTGTCTTTACTGGTTTGAAAGCTTTCCGGCAATGTACGGTGTTCGTATACTGGGATGTCTTTTTTCATCGAGCAGCTGCTGATCAACATCACTGTCGCAATGGCGACTACCACTTTAGCACTCTTTCCAGCTTTCTTTTTCATCAAAGAGGAGAAGAGCACATACAGTCCCGGGATCACGATCACACCAACCACAGTACCGATGATCATCCCGCCCACAGCGGCTGTTCCGATAGAGCGGTTGCCTAATGCACCGGCACCAGTAGCAATCATTAAAGGAACCAACCCTGCTGCAAAAGCAAAAGAGGTCATCAAAATAGGGCGCAAACGGGCTACAGAGCCTTCTATTGCCGCATCTAAGAAAGTCATACCTTGTTCTTGTTTAATAATGGCGTACTCGACGATTAGGATCGCATTTTTTCCGAGTAAACCGATGAGCATCACCAGCGCAACCTGCGCATAAATATTGTTTTCCAATCCGAACATCCATAAGAACAGGAAGGCACCAAAAATACCTGCCGGCAAAGAAAGCAATACTGGCAATGGCAGCAGGAAGCTTTCATATTGTGCAGCAAGGATCAGGTAAACAAACAATAAACACAGTGCGAAGATGTATAAAGCCTGATTTCCGGAAAGAATCTGTTCCCTTGTCATCCCTGACCATTCAATCTCATAACCAGCAGGAAGCTTGTCTGCCACTGCCTCTACAGCATCAATCGCCTGCCCGCTGCTGAAACCAGCAGCTGCATCGCCATTCAGCATTGCCGAAGAGAACATATTGTAACGCGTAATTTGCTCTGGGCCATAAACGCGTTCCATTGTAATAAAAGTAGAGAAAGGCATGGTTTCTCCCTGGTCATTCTTGATGAAAAGGTTTAAGACATCTTCTGGTTTTTCCCGGTAATTAGGCCCGGCTTGCACCATCACCTTGTACATTTGTCCGTAGCGGATAAAGTTGGTGGCATAATAACTCCCCATTAAGGTTTGAAGGGTGTTCATGGCATTCTCCACACTAATGCCTTTTTTAGCGGCTAAATCATGGTCTACTTTAATCAGGTACTGAGGGAAACTGACGTCGAAAGTGGTAAATACATTTCCGATTTCAGGGGTCGCCTTCAAGTCCTCAATGAACTTTTTCATCACTTCGGAAGTCCTGTTCAGGTCGTCCGCACCGGTTTTATCCAGCAGTCGCAGTTCAAAGCCTGAAGAGTTTCCAAAGCCAGGTACTGTAGGCGGAGGGAAGAACTCAATATCCGCATCCATGATGTGTGAAGTCGCCTTTTTAAGGTTTTCAATCATGTCAGTTACGGATTCTTTACGGTCTTTCCAGGCCACAAGGTTGATCATACCCATGCCATAAGAAGCACCGGAAACCTCATTCACCAGGCTATATCCTGCAAGGGTGGACACGGTTTCTACGGCCTGCATCTTTCTGCTGATGGCATCAATTTCATTCAGCACCCTTTCCGTTCTGTCTACCGTTGCTCCCGGAGGGGTGGTTACATTCACGTAGATCATGCCCTGATCCTCTGTTGGGATAAATCCGGAAGGCAAAATGCTGCTCATGCCCCAAGTGGTGACAAAGAACGCAATCAGCAAGCCAAAAGTCAGGATTCTCCGACCTGCAATTTTGGTCAGTAAACCTTTGTAACACCCCGCCATTCTGTTGTAAGCCCTGTTAAAGCCCGCAAAGAACCTCGCCATCCAGCCTTTAGCAGCTGGTTTATCATGGGGAGAACGCAAAATGATCGCACATAGTGCAGGGGTTAAGGTCAAGGCATTGATTCCGGAAATGATAATGGCAGAAGCCAGTGTTAAGGAGAATTGTCGGTAAAAAATACCTACCGGACCGGAAAGAAAAGCGACCGGGATAAATACCGCCGACATCACCAGAGTGATCGCGACTACCGGTTTACCCACTTCTTTCATCGCCGCAATAGTGGCTTCCATCGGCTGCAGGTGTTCTTCTTCCATTTTGGAATACACGGCTTCCACCACTACAATGGCGTTATCTACCACAATACCAATCGCCAGGACGAGTGCAAACAGGGTCAGTAAGTTGATGGAGAAGCCCAGCATTTGCATGAAAAACAAGGCTCCAATCAGACAAACAGGAACCGCCAGTGCCGGAATTAAAGTGGAACGGAAATCCTGTAAGAAGATAAATACCACAATGAATACCAGGATGAATGCTTCAAGTAAGGTGATCAATACGCTTGATATTGAGGCATCAAGGAATCTGGAGACGTCGTAACCCATGGTGTATTTCATCCCTGGAGGGAAAGAGTTTTCCTGTAAAGCAGCCATTCGCTCTTTTACATTTTTGATGACTTCCTGTGCGTTTGATCCCGGCAATTGTTTGAGCATGATAGAAGCAGAAGGCCTGCCATCCGTCTTAGAGACCATCTCATAGTCGAGTGAACCAAACTCAACATCTGCGACGTCTTTAATCCGGATGATAGAACCATCTGCGTTTGCCCTGATTGGAATGTTTTTGTATTCTTCAGCTTCCGAAAACTTACCCGGATAACGCAATACATATTGCTGCATATTGATGGATTTATCTGAACCAATTCCCGTTTGACCCGGAGCTGCTTCCACATTTTGCTTTCTTAAAGCGGCAATGACATCATCAGAAGAGATGTTGTAAGCCGCAAGACGATCTGGTTTTAGCCATACACGCATGGCATAATCCCTTAAGCCCATGATCTGCGCAAAACCAACACCTTCTATTCGTTTCAATTCTTTTAAGATATTGATATCAGTAAAGTTGTAGATAAAGCGCTCATCTGCAGTTTTATCGTCGCTGTATATGTTTAAATACATCAGCATGCTGTTCACTTCCTTTTCAGTCGTTACTCCGGCTTTGATTACCTCTTCAGGCAATTCATCGAGCACAGTAGTCACCCTGTTCTGCACGTTAACCGCGGCAATGTCAGGGTCGGTGCCCACTTTAAAGAAAACCTGGATCAGGGTAGTTCCGTTATTGGTAGACACAGAACTCATGTAGGTCATTCCGGCTACACCATTGATGGCGCGCTCCAAAGGAATCGCAACAGCATTGGTACTTACTTCGGCATTTGCACCGGTATAATTGGCCGTCACCACTACGGAGGGCGGAACGATGTCCGGGAATTGGGTAACCGGCAGGGTAAATAGCGCCAGTAAACCCAACAGGGTGATAAATAGAGAAATAACCAGCGATAATACCGGTCGTTTTATAAATTGTTCAAACATGATCTGTTATGATTTATGCGCAGGATTTAGTTTTTAGCGATAGGGTTTGTTTTGATGTCCATTGGTTTAACCGTCAGACCATCGCGCAGGCTTTGAGTACCTTCATAGACTATCTTGTCTGATTTTTTTAGCCCGGAGTTCACCATATAATAATGTCCAATACGCTGTCCAGCTTCAAATGGTGTCATTTTTATGGTGTTATTCGCATTCAGCACATAAACATAAGTCCGGTCCTGAATCTCAAACACAGACTTTTGGTGAACCGCCAATATTTCTCCTGTTTCTACCGGGACACTGATTTTACCGGAAGCACCATGTTTTAACAGTCCCTCTGCATTTGGAAAGCTCGCTTTCAGCGATAAAGAGCCAGTCTGACTCGCAAATTCACTTTCGGCAAATCTTGCCATCCCTTCAAAAGGATAAACGACGCCATTCGCTAAGGTCAGCTTAACCTGCTTTTTGAAGTTGTTTTTTGAGTAAGCAATGTCGCTGGCAATATTCAGGTATTCCTTCTCTGTGATCGAAAAATACACGTTTACCGTGCTTAAATCAGATACAGAGGTCAGGAGGGAACCTTCCTCCAATAAACTTCCTGCTTTTAAAGGCATTCTGTCAATCCTTCCTGTGAAAGGAGATTTGATCAGGGTATGAGAAAGTCTTGATTTTGCGTAACGCAATACGGATCTGGCTTCGGCCACACGTGATTCTGCAGCTTTCAGCTTAGCAGCGCCTAAATCAAGTTCTGTTTTGGAAACAATATTACTCTGCACCAAAACCTTAGTTCTTTCTTGTTCTAAATCTACAGTTTTTGCATCTGCGATGGCATTGTTCAATACCGCTTCGGCTTTACTCAAATCCGCTTTGTATTCCTCATCATTGATTTTGAAGAGGATTTGTCCGGCTTTAACCGCTGAACCTTCTTCTACATAGATCTTTTCCAGGAATCCAGATAATCTGGACCTTACCTCTACGTTCTTTGCAGCCTGGATATCGGCAATGTATTCTTTAAAAATCAGGGTGTCTAATACGCTGACAGCAGCGACAGGGACGGTTTTGGCCTGGTCTGCAGCAAGAGGCTCCTGGCTCTTTGAAGTACAGCCGGAAATGGTAACGGCAGCTAAAATTGGGAAATAAGCTAAATACTTAACTTTCATGGTCATAATGATTTTTAAGGACGCGTCAATGTGCCCCGTGATATGAGTGGTTAAAAAAAATAGAAATGCAGGTAAATAATTGATTTTAAGGCTGCATGGCGCTTAAAACCCTTGCCAGAAAGGCATTAGTATTTTTTAATGGATTGGACGCAGACAAAAAGAGGACAAGGCCCAGACTTTAGGTCGGACAATGGCATCAACGGTCTGATTTTCAATTAGAAATACTAAATGTGGATTTTGCTTAGAATGGCTTTAATCTAAAAAGATGGGTGTAATAACTTGGTAAACAGGTACTTTTCGTTTTGTAGAAAGGGTGGGTAATCTTGATGATTTTTCCAGTCTGCTTAAAGAGAAAGAAAGAAAAAAGGATCAGGATGGCTGGAAGGATGTAAATCCCGGTTTGGAAAAGACGGTAGTTCTCATTTGGAATTTCAATGCCATCTTCATAATTGTGCATTGGAATGTCCAGGAGATCGTCAAGTACAATTTCAAGTAAAGAGTCGCCAGCAAAGGAATATTGCTTAACAGAAGCATCTCCTGCTTCATAAGCAATAATGTTCAGGTAGGCGAACAGCGATAAGAAATGAAACAGTTTGATGAACATACGGTGCCAAATATAGAATTTTAGCGTCCTGATTTCCTTACAGAATACCGTCTTTACAATTTTATGATAAACTTCTTTGCCTATATCATAAATTCAGTTCCCTTTATGATAAGCCCATTTCCAGCTTTTTCAGTAGAAATGGGCGCTGTATTTAGATTCTTCTTTTCACTTCATCAGATCCGGTATCTCTGTCTCTTTTATCTTTTACCGTCATTTTGCCGAAGTTGTAACTCAGTGATACCGCCAGGCTCTGTGTATCATAATAGTTTTCATCTATGATCTTCAATTCATTGACCTGTACTTTGTAACGGTCTTTGTTGCTCCTGAAAAAGTCCTGGCCGGATAAGGTAATATTCCATGCACCCATAGATTTTCTTAACCTCAGCTCCGTTTCCAATCTGTTGCCTATTTCTGTGTTTACAATGGTGACAGGAAAAGTGTTATTTGCAATTACCGTACAAGAAAGGCCATTTTTCTTGGAAATATTAAAGGTCTGATTGGTGGAAAGACTAAGCAGGAATGTTTTGTTATCGATCAATATTTGATCTGCATAATTGCCTTTAGAAAGCACATAGCCGGTTAATCCGGTACCTGAAAATCTCCACCAGGGTAAAATCTGCTGATAATAGGTGACCGTACTGCTATAGCTGTATTTGTTGCCATAATTGACTTTCTTATTGGCGATGATATTTGCACTAGGATTACTAGGAAGAGCATAGATCTCATCCAGCGACTGACTAGCAGCGAGTTGGAAAGTAAAGGTGCCCGATTTGCCAGTTACGGTATGGTTCAATTCCTCTCTATAGTACTTAGAAGGCATTAAGAATGGGTTTCCTTCATAATAAGTCTGGTCTGTGGTGTAGGTTCTGAATGGGTTTACATCCCAGAAACCTGGTCTGTTGATTCTACTGGAAACCGCCAGTACATAAGATTTTTCCTTACTACTCGTATATTTTAGAAAGGCAGTCGGGAATAGATTGGTATAATTTCTATTTACTACGCTAAGGCCCTCCAGCCATCCTTTTGCGATGGTGTTTTCTACACGTAGGCCCAATTGATAAGACCAGCTGGCATTAACTTTCCCATTCACAATGCCATAAAGGGAATTGATATGTTCTTTATATTGGAAGAAGTTACTTCTTTTTTCGTCTTTTATCCAGCTTTCGGCATCGCGTGTGTCCTCAAAAACCAGGTTGTTGTCGATCTTGGAAAGCGCAGTTTTAATGCCAAAATCTATGGACAGGTTTTTATCCACCGGCCATTCGAAATCAGCTTTGACAGATTGGTTACTGATCTTTTGCGGTGCTGAACTTCTAAACCAGTCATTTACAAATAACGTTTGCTGATTGCCTAGGTCTAAGACCTCTGTTTTGCTGATAGATTTGTTTTTTGAATGGTACTCCAGGGCATCCATATCTATGCTTAAAGTCTTGCCTTTACGGTCTAGTTTCCCCTGATAATTCAGGTTCAGAGCGTAGGTATTGGTACTTAAATCATCTCTGTTGCTGGTTAAACGCAGGGAGTCATTGATGGCAGTATAACGGTCTCTTGTAAAGGCATTGCGGTTTTCCCTATGTTTTTCTCCCGAATAATCAAACAGTAGGCCTACGATATGGTTGGCGTTGATTTCGCGGTCTATTCCGAAATTGCCTCCTGGTGATAAGATCTGAAAATCATTGGCAGATTGTACGCTTCTATGCAGCAAATCATCAGGGCTGCCGGCGGGAAAGTAGATGTCCTTTTTGAACACTGGTTTCCGATTTCTGTTGCTCATGTTAAGATTCGCATAGGTATTCCATTTACCGGAACGATTATTTCCATAAATGCTTCCAGCCTGAGAGTTCACAGCGGTTTGTCTACCGCTTAATCCTGCATTCCCTACAAATCCTTCTTCTTTGTTCTTTCTGGTAATGATATTGATGATACCTGCGCCACCTTCTGCATCGTACTTGCTGGAAGGGGTAGTCATCACTTCAATGGCCTCCAGGTTTTCAGCAGGAATACTGCTCAGGTAGTTCTTCAAAGCATTTCCACTGAGTACTTTTCTTTTATTATTCAGGTAAACCACGGCACCAGTAGTCCCGCTAATCTGAATTCCGCCATCCGCCGAAACACTAACCAATGGGGTTTTCTCCACCACTTCCCAGATATTGCTCCCAAAAACCAAGTCCGTTTCCCCAACATTAAAGCGAAGGCGATCTATTTGTCGCTGAAAAATGGGTTTTTTAGCGCTGATGGCCACTTCATTTAAAGCATGGGTATGCTGGTACTGCAGATGGACAAAATGATCACCATTAATCGCCCTTGTTAAAGTCGTGTCTTTATAGGCCACATATTTAAACAAGAGCTGGTAATCTCCTCTACTGATATTTTTAAATTGGTAATTTCCTTTAGGGTCGGTAATGGCATTGCCGATAAGTTTTGTACCCTGCTTCAGGCTCACGACCACAAGACTTAATGGGAGCTGTTTTTCATCGGTTACTTTACCCGAAAGCTGCTGTTTCTGAGCTGGATCTAAGGATTGTGAAAAGCTGTCGGTTGAGTTCAAGAGGTTGATCAGCAGTAGGTATAGCGCTATTTTTTTCATAACCTAAGATGGTTATTATTCCTTAAAAAAAAGCGGCTACCTTTAAAAAGATAGCCGCACAAAGTTTATGGAATCAAAAATGAGGTATTGAGCCTTGATTCCTCTTCAAACGGAGGTGTTTTTTTAGATCAGTTCGTAGTAATTACTTTTCCAGAGCGTTCCATTCTTACTTTCCATCTTTTTGATGAAACCCTGGTCATATAGATCTTCCAATTGTGTTGCCGCTGCCTCCATGGAGATATTGCTCAAATAAGCAAATTCTTTATCCGCCATAGTGGGGAAGTGGCTGAACAAAGTTTTCGGATCGGTATCTATTTCCGCTTTTTTAGCATGTGGAATACGTTTTAAAATGATGTCCACGAAATGGTCATAGGTTTGATGGCCTTTGATAGTCACATGCTCATTGTGCTGATCTGAAAAGATAAGAGTAGGAAAACTCGTTACCCCATGGTTTTTTCCAGTGTTCAGGTCTTCTGTAAACAGTTCCTTCGCACGACCTTCGAAATCTCTTAATAATCTCGCGGAATCCAATCCTACTTCTAAAGCGGCTTTCTCCAGAAACTCCCATTTAATAATGTTCTTCTTCTCTACAAAAACCATCTCATTGATACGCCTTAAGAAAAGCGGTGCCAGGTCATTATCTTGCATCTGTGCGGCTTTAAATGCAATAGAAGGTGGATAGGAAGAATTCATTGGATCTTCAATCCATAAATCACCATCTATAGGCATCTCATGAATGGCGCAAACTTCATCCCAGTGTTTAGCTACCTCTCCAGGGTTGTTTACTTTTCCTTTAGGATATTCTCCCCAGGAAGGAAGCATGCCACCCATACAATATTTAATGTTCAGGTAACTACCGTATTCCAGTTTAAGTTTTCTGAGTAATGGCTGTATGGTCCAGCAGGTAGAGCAAATTGGGTCTGTAAAATAAAGCACATCAATCTGCATACTCGCAGCGACTTCATCCTGTTCTTCCTTGCTCACGATTAGTGGCAGAGGCATATCATCATCATGTTGGTCTGTAGGATTTAGGAAGATGTGTTTAAGTTCTCTGCCCAGCAGAATGTGTTTTTCTATTTGCGGTGCTCGGGTGGCGTAATAGTGCTCAAAAGCTTTTTCCAGGTTTTCATGAAGCATCAGTTCATCAGCCAGTGTTCTCGCATCCACAATAGCATTGGTGGTCCCTGCACTGGTAAAAGGTAGGGAGAGGTGCGCTGCATCGCCGATTAGCACGACATTTTCGTGATGAAATTTAGGCAATAGGTCAAAATCACGTGTATTCCAGATGTAACTGCTGGTAAAATCATTGGTCGACAATAATTCGTTGACTTCTGTAGGGAAATCCTTTAAAAGATGGCTGCAAAATGCTTTGATACCCTCCGGACTCTGATGCTTAACATCATTTGCATTGGCATCATACTGTATAAACCAAACAAATTCGTTCTGATCCGTAGGAATCATTCCGAAAGCTAAACCTTTGGTATTGTCCTGAAACTTGGTAAAGTTCTGTCCATGTGTTTTTCCTAGCTTTTCATTATAAGAAACGCCTACGACTTCCTTCACGGCCACAGGGCTAAAGGTCACTTCGCCCATGATTTGCTGTCTTACTTTTGAATTTCCACCATCAGCGCCCACAAAAACATCCCCGTATTCCAGTTCTCCATTGCTAAAAGCAGCGGCAGTAATCTTGCCGTTTTCATAGATGAAATGTGAAAATTCCCTTCCTTCCTTCACCAGATTGCAAGGATAGGAGTGTTTCAGAAAACGAATCAGGTCGCCGCGTTTGATACATTTCCAGGAATCGAGGTGCAAATGCTTGATTTCCTTTCCTGATGGTCTCTTTAAGATAAAATCATGGACCATTTTGCCGGGAACAGTCGTTTGGTCGTCCGGACTAAGCTCTTTTAATTTGCTGAGGCCATCGCTATGCATTAAAAAAGCATGTCCACGTTCTGGCATATTGACCAGTCTTTCGTTGATGACAACCGCTATATTATTTTTTCGTAAAAATATACCAAGGGTGAGTCCGGCAATGCCCCCTCCAATTATGACAACTTTCATAGTAGTTTTATAGTGTGCTTGATACGAGAGAGCGCATCGGTAAGTATTTCTTCAGAAGTGGCAAAACTAAGGCGGATATAACCTTCTGCACCTTCGCCAAACCATTGTTTTAATCCAGGTACGACCGAAACTTTTGCCTCATTAAAAAGCAAATCCCGAATTTCTAAACTGCTTTTCTTCGTCCCTGTAATGTCTGTAAAGGCCACATAACAACCTTCCGGTGCGATGCAATGGAAGCCCTCGATGCTATTCAGTTCCGTTACAATTAATTCCCGCATCTGATGCAGGTGGTTCTTGAAAGCATCCAGATAATATCCACACTCATCCAATGCAGCTGTTGCCGCAATTTGCGATAACACATTGGCCCCATGAATGGTAGATCCATGTAGCGAAGCTTCAAAGAGCTGACTATAATGGGTCGGATTTGAAGCCATTACTGTACCGATTCTTAGGCCGGCCAATCCATAAGATTTACTGAAACCTGTGATGGTGATGGTTCTGTTCCGAATTTCTTCATCCAGGGAAGCCATACTGGTAAATACATGCGGCGCATAAATAATATCGCTCCAGATCTCGTCGGATAAAATGATCAGGTCGTATTTACAGGCAATTTCCCCAAAACGAATCAGTTCTTCTTTAGTAAAAACTTTTCCTGTTGGATTTAATGGATTGCAAAGGCAAAGCATTTTTGTTCGCTTGCTGATGAGCCTTTCCAATCTGTCAAAATCTACAGGGATCTCTCCCGCAGGAATAGAAAAAGGAATGGCTGTAGCGCCTACTGCTTCTATAGAATACCTGAAAAGGAAGTCTACCGGGTCAAAAATAATTGCCTCATCGGCGGTCGTTAGGAATGCTTTACAGGTTAGCCAAATACCAAAAGCAGCACTATCTACCGGAAAAAGCAGCGCTGGATCTGCAGGAATATTTCGTTTTTCCTGAAAGAATCCGGCCATACTTTCTTTGAACTCTGATAAGCCTTCCGGCGGACCATAAGATAGGTACCTGTCTTTAGTAAATCTGATAATTGCGTCGGCGATTTCCGGGGCACATGGGAAATCTGGATCTGCTGCCGTTAAAGGAATGACACCGTTAGGAACGGTCGCCCACCTTAAATTAAAAGCCCTTTTTTTTAGAACGTCAAGGTCAACTGTTGGAGAGGAAAACATGTTTTGGGATTATTAGATCGCGTATATTGTTTTTAAATGCAATAAATAGACATAAATGCACTAAGATAATTCGCCCATAATCTGGATAAATCTTTCTTTGTTTAATGGTTTAATAATGAAATCGGATACCACACTGAAATTTCTAGACCTTTCAATGTCATGAGGGGAAATGGAAGAGGATACGATGTACAAAATGATTCTCTTTCTTATCCTTGGTTCCACAACCGTATACTCCTCTAAAAACTCCCAGCCATCCATAATGGGCATACTGAGGTCCAGAAATATCACATCAGGCAATATTTCATGATTGTTTTGATTGGCTTTGAAGAATGTAAGGGCTTGAAGGCCATCATTAAATTCATCAATGTGAGTGGCGATATTTGCAGCTTTAATCATGCGTTTTGTTAAAAAAACAAAGGTGCTATCGTCATCTATAAGGGCTATTTTTTTTAACGAATTCATGCTCTTTGATTTATAAATTCAATAAAAAAGGTAGAACCAACATCAATTTGGCTTTCTACCCATATTTTACCTTTCATCGCTTCAACTTGAGTTTTGGTCATGTATAAGCCAAATCCTTTTGAATTAGGATGATGATGGAATACTTTTCCAATTTTAAAGCAGTTGTCTTTATGTTTCTCCATATCAATTCCTAATCCATTGTCTGTAAATGACAGCAATACTTTTCCATCCAATTTTTGACTTTTAAGCTGGATGACTAGTTTTCTTTTTGGACTCTGGTATTTTAGGCAGTTACTAAAGAGGTTATGAAAAATACTATATAGATATTTTGCTGGAAAATAAACGGAAGGGGCCTCTTCAAAATCAGTTTCTATAATGGCTTCTGATTTGTTAATCTCCGACTGTAATCCTTCAAAAGTCCGGCGGATACAGTCTGTCAATAAGATGTCCTCTGATTTAATTTCCAGATCCTGTTTAATTTGGATAGATTCTACCAGTTCATTAAAAGTGGTGTGCAGGTTATCAATAACCGGCTTTAGTTTGGAAATTAGTGTTTTTTGTTCTTCAGGATTGTTCGTATCTTCTATAAATTCGACCAACATAGACATATTGACCAGTGGTGCCCTCAGGTTATGGGAAACGATATTACAGAAATCAATCAACTGCGTGTTTTGGGAGGACAATTGCTGCACCAATGCGGCTTGTTTTTCTTCCATTATCTTCCGGTCTGTAATGTCTATGCCGAAGCCAATTACCATGGATAGTGCACCATTTTCATCATAAACGGGATACATACGCCGTAAATGGGTAATGGTATTGCCCTCAGGGTCTTTCAGGCTATCTTCCCAGCGGATTTCCTTACCACGGTTCTTTACTTCCAGAAATTGAGCCCTTCTTAAATCTGCGGTAGCTGCATCTCTGTTGCGATAGGCCGCGTATTGATAGTCGTCTTTTCCCACAATAAAGTCACGGTATTCTTTAATACTAATCGCTCCCGGGTTTACAAACAGGTATTTATGATCAGGATCAAAAACTGCAATATCTGTAGGGAGTTTATTTAAGATGTTCTCATAAAACTTTTGCTGTTTATCCAGTTCCTGAGCAATTTGATTGCGATTAGTAATGTCCCTCACAAAACAGATGTAAAAATGCCTTCCCTGAATCGTTGCCGGAGAAATGCTCAGCGCAATATCAAAAACACTCTGGTCCTTTCTAATGGCCGAAATTTCTACGGTAGAATTGGCATAGTTTTCTGCTGTATCATATTTAAAATGTGCCATGAGTTGGATATACTGCTCATGATAGGAGCTAGGAAGGATGACTTCCTGAAAAGATTGCCCAATAACTTCAGCTTTTGGCCATCCAAAGATAACCTCAGCCTTTGGATTCCATTGAGATATGGCACCATTATCATCCACAACAATCACTGCATCTATCGCATTGTGAAAAATAGTGTCTATTTCCTGAGTTGCAGTAATACTGTCATCTGCCAGTTTTTTAAGGTCCTGGTGATCCAGCTTAAGTCGGATACTTTCAGCAGCTTGATTTGCGAGGTGTCCAAGCCCTTTAATCTGCTTGCTATTCAGTTCACGAGGGCATTTGTCCATCACACACAGATAAGCCAAAAGAACGTTTTTAGCGTCTAATATTGGGAAACTGGCATAAAAACAAATGCCTGATTTTAATAAATGGTGGTTAGAAAAACGATCATCAAGTCTGATATCTGGGATAACTAAAAGGGAAGGAGCACTGAATGGAAGTGTCCATGACTGCGCTGTATCAAGGGATATGGTACTGGTTTTTAGTAAGGTCTGGTCTTCATTCTCAATTGCAATAAAGGCAATCGGTACTTCGCACAGCAGTTCAGCTAATGAAATAATACTGTTAAAACTACCTTTGTTTTCTTCATCGAATAGATGCTGCAACTGGATGAAGCCTACTTTTTCAATCCCCGGATAGGAGTCTAATCTCATACTTTGTTTTAAAATTAGAATGGTATTAAGATTAAAGTTATAAATTATTACTTGAAATCTTTCGCTAGACTTCTAACACTGTAATATTAATTAAAATTATTGATTGGTTACTAATGTGTACGAATATTTTTGGAGGCTAATTTTTTTGAGATCTGTTCCCGCATGTCCAGATAACTGCCTTTAGGAAAATCGGCTGAATCTGGTGCCAATGCTATTGCAATATTGATCTCGCTGAGTGCGTCTTCATCAGCACCGGTATACATTTTACATTCGGCAATATGGTAATGAAGTTCTGCAAGAAAGGTCTTTGCAATTTCGGTTTCAGTTTTTGAAACGGATGGCTTGGCGCCTGTAGAAAACCTTGGATTAGTTTTGATGGCTTGTACCAGACTTTGCTTGTTTTTTAAAGCAAGCTGATAGGATGATAATGCTTTATGGTATTGTTTCAGTGCCAGATAGGTGTTCCCTCTGAAGTTTAGGGTCATGCCATCAGCAGGGAATTTTTTCAGCCCCTGCTCATAAATTCCTAGTGCAGACTGGTATTGCTTTAAGTTATAATAGGCGATGCCCCTTTGATAAAAATAACTAGGCTTTGCAGGATTACAAATATCCTGTATTGCACTTTCAATCTGGCTAGCCAGCAAAGTATCTATAACCTTTTGCTGGTCGTTTAATTTTTTAACAGTTTGGTAATCCTGACAGGCGCCGTCCAGGTTTTCCATTTTATATTGAAGTGAGCCTCGCTGTAAATACGGGATTAAATCCTTAGGTAATAGGGCAATGGCCTTACTAAAGTCGGCCAAAGCACCAGCTTGATCGCCCTGATGCTCTTTTAACCTGGCGCTCCATAAAACCAAATCGCCGTCTTTGGGATCACTGATTACCGCTAGGTTAAAGTATTCCAATGCTTTTTTGAAATCATCACGCATCGCATAAGTCCTCCCGATGTGCAT
Source organism: Pedobacter sp. PACM 27299 (assembly GCF_001412655.1). Lineage (NCBI taxonomy): Bacteria > Pseudomonadati > Bacteroidota > Sphingobacteriia > Sphingobacteriales > Sphingobacteriaceae > Pedobacter > Pedobacter sp. PACM 27299. The sequence continues at coordinate 3,118,338 of NZ_CP012996.1, forward strand.
ATAGCATTTCGCACATCGCGGGTTAACCAGCAAGGCTTCGCGATAATATTGTTCTCCAACATCAAGGTTTTTATCCTCAATATGATAGGCGCCCAGCATCCTCAGTAAAATTTCTTCTTTCGGTTTTGCTTTTAACTCCTGCTCCAGATAAGGAATGATCTTTTCTCGTTGTCCGATGTTGTTCAGCGAATCAGCAGTCATTTCATACTTGCTGGATTGCCCAAATGAGATACCAGATAGAAAGAGGAGTGCAAAACCAAGGAATATCTTCATGAATAACCAATGCTCATTTTTCAGGCCAACATTAAAAAATGATGGGAAATAGATATAAAAAGATGTTTCAGGTATTCAGTAGGATAGGTTCTAATTTGGTAATTTCCTTTTGTGTGGCTTGATTTTTGAAACTTTGGCCGAAAATTAAGATACATAAAAGCCTTTCTAAATACTAATCCTTAATCTTCTCAGTGTAAATATGGAAGGTTAATTAACAATTATCATGGAATTCTACAGAAATCAAAAAAAATCAAACCAACTCGTTTTTATTTATGTCGGTATCATCGCTGTACTTTTAGTAATCTTATTCTATAGTACAGGCCTTATTTCAGATAGATATTTGCCTAAACCAGCAGTCATTTCCGGAATTGGGGTGTTAATTTTCACCTTCTGTCTGATTAAATCATTAATCGCTGCCAAAGACCCTTCGCCAATGATCTCTTTAAAACCAGAAGGCATTACCTCCAGGGTTACTCCTGCAAGTAAGGCTGCCGGGCTGATCAGCTGGAAAGATATTGAAGAACTTAGCCTGACAAAAATGGGTGCCGACGTATTAGTAACGCTTCATTTGAGTAATGTAGATCATTACAAAACAATGATCAGTAAGAAATTGTCAAAAATGGCCGTTAGCGATAACACGGACGAAAATGGACACTTTTTGGTCTACCTGACTGCCTCACATATTGATTTTAATGCAGAAGAGTTACTGGAAAAGATCAATGTTTACGGACCAAAAAATAAATAGAACCATTTATTCAAATCATTATGCTTTTATACAGAGGATGGGGCTTCCTTGCCTTATTTATTCCAGCGATCACGATGCTGATCGGAATTTACTTTTTTGGTGTATCGGGAAATATATCTTATGATATCATGCTTTACAGTATTCTAGCTGCAGCACCCATCACATTTGCTCTAGGGCTTTGGCTCAACAAGAAAAAAGTACATAACCTTTATTTCATCAAATTACAATATTGGGGATTAATCTGGGGAGTGGTGGCGATAGGGATGATCGTTTTTAAATATTTAAAGCCTTAATCATTTTTAAATGAGCATTGCTCTTGGTATAAATGCAGATAAAGCCGAATTCTCTTTAGGGAATTCGGCCTTTTTACTGAAATATCATGAGCCTACAACTGTTAATTCTTATCCAGGACGCTTAATAGTTTTTCAAGATCCTCTTCAGTATTGTAGAAATGAAAGCAGAGTCTTAATCCTTCGCCACGCGGAGTAACAATAATATTGGCCTCTTGTAGTCGCTGCGTCAACTCAGGATGAGTAGAAATATTAAAGATGGTACTATGCAATTCCCTTGCTGCAACTGTGTTAGACAGCAGCCCGCGATCCGTTAATGCCTTTTTTGCCAGTCTGCCTATAGATTGTAGTCTTTGCTGAATGACATCCATACCAATAGATTCAAAGTTTAAAATCGCCTGTTTCAGCGTGCCAAAATTAAAGGTATCCAGATGGCCTGGTTCAAAACAAAGCGATAACATGCTTCTGTCTTTTAAAAAGATCTCTGTTGGGAGTGAATAATTAATTCTTTTCTGATACAACAGGCGGCAAGCCTGATCTTTGAGGAGCACAAAGCCATTCCCATATCCGGAAAGCATCCATTTATAGCCACTGCTGATGAGTACATCTAATCCCGAGGTTTCGAAATTAAAACTACCTATACCACAAAATTGGGTCCCATCACCTACAATCAGCAAATCTGGGTAGTCCTCCTTCAATGTTTTGATAAAATTGAGGTCAACCTGAATACCATTGGCATATTGAACCAAACTGATGGCTAATATTGTGGGCTTAAATGTTTTGACTTTATCCAGAATGTGCTGTTCAAGAGATTCATCTGCAAGGGCATACTCACAATTAAACCCTCTGCTTTCTACCGGATAGTTTACTGAAGGATAATCACTGGTAACCAGCAAAAATTTATGATCAGTAGCCAATCCATCCAGAAAGGTGTTAAAACCGAGAGACATGTTCTGTACAAGAAATGTATTTTCTACCTTGCTATGGAAGAATCCGGCAACATGTTCCCTCACATCCTGCAAAAAACTACGTTGCTCCAGACGGAAGTCACTACCGTGATGGAAAAAATCTTCATCATGTGACTTTCTCCATTCCAGAATAGAGGTAGATAGTATACCCGAACTGGCAGTGTTTAGATAGGTACAATTTGAGAGTAGAGGAAATTGTGCGTTGAAACTCATGGCACAAATATACAGATTACCTAAAAAACTGGCATGGCTTCATCAGATAATCCATTAAAATAGTTACTTAATCTATTCGCCAGCTAAGTTGTGGCATTTATCTTTGCTAGTAACCACAAATGTAAAACAACCAAAAATCTAAACCCTCATGTTTAAACCTAAACTCTTTAAAACCAGTTTCCTGATCTTAAATGTCTGCATAGGCCTGTCGGCGAATGCCCAGCAGGCGGCCTTGCCTGAGCCGGCTTACAATCTCGTGCTAAAAGCACCTGTCAGAACCTGGGATGAAGCATTGCCACTTGGCAATGGGTTGATGGGCGGTTTGTTATGGGGAGAAAAGAACAACATCAAACTGTCTTTGGATAGAGGTGATTTATGGGATGAGCGTACCCATGGAGAAAAGGAATGGTGGAAAAAGTATACGTATCATAAAGGAGCAGCCCTCATCGCTCAGCAGGAATATGATACTGTAAATTCCTGGTGGGACGAAGCTTACAATGGGGTGAGTCCAACTAAATTACCTGCTGGAAGGATTGAATTTAAATTCCCTGAAGGAGAAGTCCTGAAGAATTTTGAACTACTGGAAGCGACAGCAGAAGGCCTGGTAAGGTTCAATTCCAGAGTAGAAATGCATGCTTTTTACAGTGCCAAAGATCCGGTAGCGATGCTGTCTATTAAAGGAGTCGTACCGGATGCGATCCAGTTGTTTAGTCCGATGGAGGTCTATCGCAAAACCGTAAAGGGCGACGGCGGGCCAAGCAGCGGCGGATCTGTGAGTAAACTGGGCTATCCTGAGGCCATAAAAGGGAAGTCAGCCAATGCCGAATGGTACATCCAGGAAGCTGCCGAGGGCCTGAAATATTGCGTATACATTGAGAGAAAGAAAAGTAATAAAGAAACGCTGATCGCTTTGAGCATCACTTCTACAGCCGATAGCAAGGATCCTTTGGCATTGGCCCGTCAGCGATGTGCCCTTGCTTTAAATAAAGGATATCAGGCGATGCGGAAGCCTCATGTAAAGTGGTGGACAGACTTTTGGAAGAAATCAAGTGTGCAGGTTCCGGATACAGCGGTTCAAAAACAATACAACCTGGTGCAATATTTTTACGGCGCAGCATCCCGTTTAAATGCACCGCCTATGCCGCTTCAAGGAGTCTGGACCGCAGATAACGGTACTTTACCACCATGGAAAGGCGATTACCATAATGACCTCAATACGCAGATGACTTATATGGCTTACCAGCAATCCGGAAGGTATGACGAGGGCGCATCGTACCTGAATTTTCTTTGGGATCGCCGTGATTTCTTCAGGGATTTTGCGAGAGATTTTTATGGGACAAAAGGGCTGGCTTGTCCAGGTGTCATGTCGTATTCCGGTCAGCCATTGGGCGGATGGGGACAATATAGTATGTCGCCAACCATGAGCGCATGGAGCGCACACCTGTTTTATTTGCATTGGCTCTATACTGCTGACGATAATTTCCTGAAGGAAAAAGCTTATCCATGGAGTTCCGAAGTTGGAGAATGTATGCTGGGTTTATTGCAAAAAGACAGCAATTGCCTGTTGAAACTTCCGCTTTCTTCTTCTCCGGAAATTTTCGATAACAGTCCGAAAGCATGGTTGGAACCCAATAGTAATTATGACCTGATGAGCTTAAAAATGCTCTTCCTCTCTTTAAAAGAAATGGCTGCACAAATGGGAAAAACAGCAGAAGCGAAGAAATGGGGAGCCGCAGCAATCGCTTTAGGTGATTTTCATACGAAAGGTGATGGTACATTGCTTTTAGATGCAAAACATGAATTGACTCAAAGTCATAGACATTTATCTAATATTATCGGAATCTATCCTTTTAATCTGATCAACAATGAAAGGGGCAAAGCAGATGAAAAAGTAATTGAAGCTAGCTTGAAAAACTGGGATAAATTAGGCAGCCGATCTTGGGTAGGTTATACTTTCTCTTGGATGAGCTGTCTGAAAGCAAGAGTTGGTGATGGAGAAGGAGCCGTTAAAAACCTGGATATTTTTGTTAAAGCTTTTATCCTGCGCAATGGTTTTCATGTAAATGGCGATCAAACTAAGAGCGGTTATTCCGGTTTTACATATCGCCCCTTTACGCTGGAAGGTAATTTCCTGGCTGCCCAGGCACTGCATGAAATGTTAATGCAAAGCTGGAGCGCTACGCCTGGAGATCCTCATACAGGCCTGATCCGTATTTTTGCTGCGATGCCTAAAAAATGGGCAGATGCTTCTTTTACAGATCTCAGGGCAGAAGGTGGTCACCTGGTTTCAGCGATTCGTAAAAATAACAAAACAATAAGTTTCCGCATTACTGCAGGCAGGACAGGTCAGCTTCGGATTAAGGATAATTTTAATGGGATTGAACCGGTATGGAATGTTAAATCGGTAGCTAAAGTAGGGGAAGCTTATGAGGTGACTTTGAATAAGGGCCAGACCTTGAAAGCGACGCTCAACTAATCCATAGGTATTTTAGCTGATATTCCAAGATGGTTACGTTATTTTAGGGCCAGCGTTCTCCCGGATTTTTAGTTTGAAGCGCTTAATAATAGTTGATTTATGAAAAAACACCTGATAATATTATTGCTCTGTACTGTTTCTTGCATCGAGGTTAGGGCTGCTGCTCATGAGCTAGATAGCCTGTTGATTAGTCAGGTGCTTAAGGGTTTGAGAATTCCGCTTGCCAAAACTAAAGAAGAGTTTATCCGCACGAAACCAATGCCAAATGACCCTGGTAAAACGATCGTCAGTATTCCTGTATTGGTCAGCGAAGAAGATGGGGGAAGTTCCTATACAATGGATGCTTATTTTCTAGTAGTGGAGTCGGGAACAGGTAAGATCTTACAGCAGTATTATGAGGAAGGATATTGGGAATCCGATGCGATTCGTATGGAGGATACAGGAATAGATACAGCGCCTTATCGGTTAAATCCACAGACCAGGGCTTTTGGGATCACCACACAATTTGTAGGAAGCTCCAGCCCCAATCCTTATAGCCAGACGACGATCTCTTTGTTTGTTCCACAGGGAAACACCTTAGTTAAAGTAGTCGATAAACTGGTTTTAGAGCAGTACAATGGAGAATGGGATATGCATTGTGCTGGAGTTTTCGAAAACAAAATGACTAAGATTGAAGTATCCAGCAGCAAAACCAATGGTTACGCCGATCTGCTCATCAATAGTAAAATTACCAATACCGAATCGTTTAAGAAAGGGGAAGAATGCGAAGCAAAAGTTGTGAAAAACAAGCTGAATAAAAGCGTATTGAAATTTAATAAAGGTAGTTATCATATCAGCCCGGCTAAAAATAAATAAGCAATAAGCTATCGTTTAACTGGTTTTCGTTTTTTTTCTTTGCTCAAATTTTCCTGTCTTCTGAAAGCAACAATCCTGCTAATCAGCTCAAGGGGAAGGGGCTGGTCAATTGGGAATTGCACAGAACCTTTTGCCATTTGATAGCCCGATAATTCTAACTGAAAAGCCTGAATTCCAGAAGGCGCCGGATAAAAGCCGATGTGTTTTTTATAGGCTGCAAAATGAATCAGATTGCCGTTTAAAGTAAAAGTAGGGATGCCATAATTAATGGTTTCCTCCGCTTCAAGTGCGGTTTCCCTAATGGTTTTCCTAAAATTCTCCAGCATCACCTGTATCTGAGCTGGAAAATTAGAGATATAATCTGAAATGTTTTCTGGATTAGGGGTACTTGACGTGTTTTTCATTTGAATGAGTTTTAATGGAGGTACAAACCCGCTTTTCCTCAGTATTATTCGGGATTGAAGGATCTGTATTGAGGAACCCAGCAATGATTAGCCCGATGGAACTGATGAATAATAAAGTTAAACTGATATTGCGTTTAACTTTTCTTATCTGGATACGCAGACCGGCTAATAAATAGATATAACTTAATGCCCATATTATAAATACGACGATCCTCACCCATTCATTCCATCCGATTGAATCGCCGTTCAGCCCAAACCAGGAAGGGTCAAATACAGATTTTGTAAATTGTAATAAGGTCATCCTGATACAAATATATTCTATAAGAGATAGGAAGGTACTGTGATAACATGACATATTAAGGGGGGAAATGCGACAATTTGAATGATCATAATCTTAATTAAGCAAGGCAATTCTTCATTTAAAAATAGGGATAATACCACAGCGCAAACGTTTGTGCGATTTCAGTGGCTTCATTTGTCGTTCTATTGCTCGATCTTTTATTAGCATTGTGTAAGCGACACGATACTGAACCCTTAAGAAGCTCGATACTTCTATAAAGTATAATCGCTGGAAAGGCCTAGAGATACGCTGTTTTCAATAAAACCTAAAATATGAATATGAAAAAACTATACGCGATGATATCCTGCGCTTTTTTATTTGGCGGACAGGTATTTGCCCAGCAGACAGATAGTGTCTTGTTTGGAGAAATTGGAAAACAGGTGGCTTTTTCCACCGCTCTGAAATCTGGAGATACTGCAATCCCTAAACTTAATGTGCCTAAGGGATTTTCTGCCATTTTAAAAGGAACCGATCGCTTAACAGTCATTAATGCTGATGGAAAGATTTTTATACCACTCGAAAATGTGGACGTTTCTTTGTTCTATCAGCTGAAAAGAGAAAGTGATCAGCTGATTATGGATATGCAAACGATCACTTTAAAAGTGCCAGGTCAGTTCAATGACCAAGGAAAAGCAATCAATGCTAAACCTTTTGTGATTCCAGCCTTAAGAGAATGGCATGGGGCAACAGGTAGTTTTCAATTGAAAAAGAAAAGCCGCATTGTCCTGGCAAAACATGATCCTGTTTTACAAGGAATTGCTGATTTATTGCAAAAGGACCTGAAGGCCATGAATCTTCCTTTGGAAATCATAATTGGAAAACCTGCCGGCGGCGATATCGTACTGTCGCTGAATACTCCCGATAAAGGATTAGGTGAGGAGGGTTATGAATTGATCATTGGAGATTACCTTCAGATCAATGCTTTGCATAAAAAAGGGGCAATCTGGGGTACAAGAACATTGCTGCAATTGCTGGAACAGGATCCTTTAAATCACTATATCGTAAAAGGACAAAGTAGAGATTATCCTAAATATGCGGTCAGAGGATTAGTACTGGATGTAGGCAGAAAGTTCTTTACCATAGATTTCCTGAGAGACTATGTGAAAATGATGTCGTACTATAAAATGAGCGAATTCCATATTCACTTAAATGATAACGGTTTTCCCATCTATTTTAAGAATAAATGGGAAGATGTGTATGCCGCATTCCGTCTGGAAAGTACAACTTATCCAGTGCTAACGGCTAAAGATGGACATTATACAAAGAAAGAATTTATTGCACTTCAGGAAATGGCCGATGATTATGGCGTAGTGATTATTCCTGAAATTGATGTGCCCGCGCACTCCTTAGCCATCACCCGAATTCTCCCTGAAATTGGCAGTAAGAAATATGGTATGGATCACCTGGATTTGTATCATCCTAAAACTTACGAGATTGTAAGCAATATATTTAAGGAATACCTGGAGGGCCCAAATCCGGTTTTTAAAGGAAAGGTAGTGCACATTGGTACTGATGAATACGCAAAAGAAGAAGCGGAAAAATTCAGGTATTTCACGGATTATTTTATCAAATATGCACAGGGATTTGGAAAAGATGTGCGTGTTTGGGGGGCCTTAACTCATGCCAAAGGGAAAACTCCTGTGACCGTTAAAGGAGTGGCCATGAATGCCTGGTACAATGGTTACGGTGAGCCCAGAGCGATGAAAAAACTAGGTTATCCGCAAATCAGTACTCCTGACGGCTGGTTATATATCGTTCCGGCAGCAGGCTATTACTATGATTACCTGAACTTAAAGAATTTGTACAGAAAATGGGAGCCCGTAAATATTGGCGATGTGACTTTCCAGGCCGGGGATCCTGCCGTTATCGGAGGGATGTTTGCCGTGTGGAATGATAAATCACCTGGAGGAAACGGAATTACAGAGAAAGATGTTCATGATCGCGTTTTCCCGGCATTACAAGTTTTATCTCAAAAGATGTGGGCCGGAACAGACAGCATTCCTTTTAAAGATTTCCTGGTTAAAGGAAAAGGAGTTAAAGAAGGACCTGGCGTTAATGTAGCTGGTTATGTTTTAGGGAAGGACTCATTGGTGCTGAATTATACTTTTGAGGATTCAAAACTTAAAGATCAATCCAGCTATAAACGTGGAGCGGCGGCAAAAAATAAGGTAAACTTTGCCAAAGGGATCAACGGTAATGCCCTGGTTTTATCAGGCGAGAATAGCTTCCTGCAATTGCCGCTTAAAGAAATTGGCTATGGTTATACCGTTTCTATGTGGTTAAAACCGGATCAAAAGTCGGTAGGAGAGCGGATCTTATTTAGCTCAGCGAATGGGGTAGTTAAATCCTCTACTAAATCTCAAAAACTGGGTTTCTCCAGAGAAGGAATGGATTATGAATTTAATTACCAATTGCCATCAAATGAATGGACACAGGTAGTGATCACTGGTGACCATAAAGGAACTTCATTGTTCATCAATGGAAAACTTCAGGAGAAGATGATGGGTAAGGAAATCTTATTCCCGGATACCAAAGCAAAAATGTTAAAAGTAGAAACTTTGGTGTTTCCATTGCAGACTTTGGGCAGTGCGAAAAATGGTTTCTTGGGTGCGGTAGATGATTTGAAAGTGTTTAATAAAATGCTTTCTGATGAAGAGATTAGTAAAGCTTATTTAAATAAAGGGCTGGTTTCAAAATAAAGAAACGTACCAGGATTATAATATTGGGGGAGCGTCCGGGTCATTATGACTTGGGCGCTTTATTATTTAAGGAAATTTGGATTTGAGTTTGATCTCTGATTAAAGGATAAGCAACATCCGCCTGTATTTTCAGATCAGGCGATTGACTGCCTTAAAGTATGCAGCTAAGTATTGGAAAGCAGGCAGCTAAGCTTCAGATGGCGTTTATGGACACCAGAATTTGGAAAATGAAACTCCTAAGTAGCGCTGCGACAATCCAATAGGATCACTGCGGAGGCATCCCAGCAGTGATATTAGTTCGACAAATCATCATTTCTGATTTCGTTTTTACTCTTTTTCAATCCGTTCTTTAGACCACCAAAATTATAATTCAGACTGATCCGGAAGCTGCGGAAATACTCCTGACTACTGCTGAATTGCTGGAAATTATAGCCAAACCATTCATTACTGGAATTACGGTATTTTGTAAATGGATTCTTGAGACCTATCGCAAAACCCAGTTTGTCTTTAAGGATTTCCTTGTTTAGTCCGATCTCAGTACTGATTAGCCCATTTGAACTGCCTTGTAAACCATTGGGATTGCGGCTGATGATATTTAAGTTTGCATTTACGCGCCATCCACTGATCATATTCAACGCATTAGATAAGGATAGGAAATAGGTGTAGCGATCGTTATTCACGATAACCCCATCACTTGGTCCTGATAACCACAGGTACATCACCTGACCGTTTATACCCAAATGATACCACTTGGTAATAGGGTATGCAAAGTTGAAATTCATACCCAAACTTTTAGCTTTACCCACATTGGCGAAAGTCGTACTGGTGACCTGATTTTCGGGATCATAACTGCTGATTTTAAGGTCCAGGTTGTTCATGAACGAATAGTCCAGCGCAAGATTTACTGATAATTTTTTGTTGCTGCTAAAACCAGTCTGTAAACTATTCATCAATACCGGTCGAAGATTCGGATTGCCTGTGGATTCTATATTTGGATTTGATCTGTCGGTGTAAGGATTAAGCCTGTTTATTCCTGGTCGCCTGATCCTTTGAGACCATCCGAAATTGAGGCTGCTGCCATTCTTAAAGTTTTTACCAATGGCTATAGCAGGGAGTAGCTGGTTGTAGCTCTGATTTGCAATGGCTCCTGAAGATAGGAAGCTGGCCCGCATTATGGTATGCTCCAATCGAAGGCCCAGGCTAAAATTCCATTGGTCTAAGGCCAGTTGATAGGCATTGTATACACTAAAAACGTTTTGTGTATGCTGATACTGATCCGAAAGGGAGGGAACTGGTTCAAACTGCCCTGATCGTTCGGCTAATGAATCGTATTCAAAATCACTTCCGCTTTTTCTAAAAATGGCTTTTAAACCCGTTTCAATATTGATTCTTTTCATCCGGCTTGTAAAATCTAGTTGAGCGGTCTGCTCTTTAAATTGCTGCTGTCCATTTTGCTGGTAGTCGGCCGTGTTGTGGTTCAGCTGATTCGAAAAGTCAACTTTCGTATACTGATCTCCTGGATTGTCGATATATCTGTAAGAAAGGGTAAGGAATTGGTTTTTGGTGGATTTGAAACCTAACTGATAATTAATTGCGGCATCCGTCCCATAGGAATGATCAATATGCTGATTTGCAAAATTATAGCGCTGTACGGCCATGTTTTCCCTTGCTAAAAAAGCAGTGGTGTATTGATTTCCTTTTGTACGGTTGCCATTGCTGTTAAATTGACCTGAAATTAATTGCAGAGAATCAATTTCATAGCTGAGCTCCGTTCCAAAATAGCCGTTACGCTGATCTGAGGTACTGAATCCATGTTGCTGAAGACTGGATAAACTTTGATCTGAACTTGTTCTGTTGTTTTGGAAACTGGTTGCTGGACTGTGAGAAATACCTGCTCCTGCAAAGGCGGAGATTCCAAATCGCCCCAATTTAGCCGTAAATGAGCCACCGGCGCCTGGCCCGCCAACTGGTCCGCTGCCATTCAAATTCAAACTGCCTTTGTAGCCATCACTTAGTTTTTTATTGGTGATGATGTTGATGATGCCTGCAAGACCTTCTGCATCATATTTTGAAGGAGGAGTAGTGATCACTTCGATTTTTTGAATGGTAGCGGCAGGCATACTACTGAGTATGGCGCTGAGGTTGCCATTTACGATACTGGAAGGTTTGCCATTGATCAGTACCTGATAGCTCGAGTTTCCCTTCAATAAGACCCGGTCGCTGCCATCTAAGGAGAGGAAAGGGATTTTATGGATCATGCCAAGGACGCTGCTGCCTTTGCTTTCCGGATCAGCCTGCAAATCATAAATAATGCGGTCTGGCTGATGCTGTATGATCGGCCTCTCCGAAATAATAGCCACATCTTTTAAAGAATTGACCTGCGGTTGCAACAAGATGGTACCCAGTTGACTTCCCTTGTTTAAAACGGCGATATGAAGGATTTTTTGCTGATAACCAATTGCGGTAATGCTGATCCAGTAAGACTTTTCTTGTAATGCTGGAAAGGTAAATGTCCCGCTATCTTTTGTAACCAATGCCTTTAGTTGTTCATTTTTATCATTCTTCAACCTGATGGTGATCAACGACAGTGGCTGCCGACTAATCGAATCTACTATTTTGCCAGAAAGCGGGTAAGTATTGGGGCTGTTTTGAGCAACTGCAGTTTTATGCACCATTAAAAGTATGCCGATGAGGAGAATTGTAAAGACTGGCTGGAGTTTGGTTTTCATGGTGGTAGGTAGATTTGTATGGTTTCTAAAGGTGAAAATTAGGGCATGCCAATCCCTTATCGTGCTGATACACAATTCAGGAGGTAGTTGAAAAAATTTGAATGGTTGGGCTAGGCCTTAAGGCTGCTTTCTGTTTTTTGCCTGTATGATTAAATAATAGGTCAAAAAGCCAATCGCAATAAAGATGCTGAGCACCCCATAAGGCAATGGAGAATCTACCGCACTAAAAGGTAAATATTCCAGAACAATAAGGCCAAACCCAGTAAAAAACAGAATCAATCCCCATTTTAAAGCTGCTGTACTATAATTGCCCAGTGCTGATAAGATTTTGACAGTAGATTCATTGATCGGCCCTGCTTCAAGGATTCTCTTTTTTAGCCTGTAATTCAGCACGGCAATGATTAGAACTGCAATAATGATAAAAAACAGAATGACGATTATAAATGGAAGTAGCTGTTTCATGATAATGTTTTGATAGTGATTTGATACAGTAGTCAATAAAAGAGATGATGTGGTTGCAAGTATTTTTTATTAATTTTTGCAACCGTATACTACAAACGGCTGACTACTGTCATATGCTCGACGATAAGGAAATTGTATCCAGGATAATGAAGGAAGATTTCCATGCTTTTGAGCAACTGGTCAAAGCGCATAAAAAACTGGTATTCTTTGTGATTAATCGCCTTGTATATGGCCTACAGGACAAAGAAGATATTTGTCAGGAAGTTTTTATTAAGGTATATAAAAGTCTGCCGCATTTTAAATTTGAATCTAAACTATCTACCTGGATTGCTCGTATCGCCTATTTAACCGCCGTCAACTATATTAAGAAGTATAAAAAAGGGTTCGAATCGGAATATCCTGATCATATTGACCAGTACCATTTTACAGAAGAAACTCCGGAACTGGTCTTCAGTAAAAAGAATATCTCGGAGTACATCAACCAGCTGATTGCTCAAATGCCTTTACCATACCGAACTGCTATCACTTTATATCATCTGAATGAATTCAGCTGTAAGGAGATTGAACAGATTACCGGTACGCCTGAAGGAACCGTAAAAAGCAATTTGTTCCGGGCAAGAAAACTGCTGAAAGAAAAAATAGAGAAAGATTTTAAAAACGAACCATTATGAAAGAACTGAATGAGGAGGAGATACAACGCTTACTAGAAGAAAATCTCCATTTTCCTGTGGAATTATCCGGCGATGAAGAAAATAAAAATCTGGAAAAATATCGTTTTCTGTTTGAGCAATTGAAAGAGGAACCGAAAGAGGGCTTACCTTTTGGTTTCGCTGTAAGCGTCAAAAAACGCTTACAGGCACAACTGAATCGTAAAAAAGACGCTAAGTTTTACCTGGCTACTTTTGTGGCGCTCAGCCTCAGCTTTGCTTTGTTTTACACTTTACTGCAAATTATTAATGGAAATGCTGCCGATCAATTCATTGCAGTGCTACTGAAATTTAAGTGGGCAATTGTAATGGGCACGCTGGTGTTTTTAAGCATTCTATATTTAGACCAGAAATTAGTCAAAGAACGCATGGAGTAGTTGTTTTGGACGCTGTTTTGGCCGCATAAAGATTCAGCTGCTAGATTATTCAGTTAGATTTATATCTTTGCGGCGCTTTTGGTTTCCGGAATACACCCGGAATTAAAAGGGAATCTGGTGTAAATCCAGAACTGTCCCGCAGCTGTAAGCTCCTTAACCGAGGTACGATTTAAAGTCACTGTTATTCACGTAATGGGAAGACCATACTTAGGGGAGCAAGTCAGAAGACCTGCCTTTAGCATTTATGATTCATAGCTTTCGGGGATTGAAGCTGGAATGAGGATACTCTATTTTTAGGGTACCCATGTTCTTTTTATTCCGTTTGCTGTGGTTTAAAGCAGAAGATGAATATAAAACAAACCATAGTAGCAATGTTTTGCCTGGGAATACTTGCCGTATCCTGCAAAAAAGAAGAAACAGAAATCGCCAGATTAACCTATCAGGCGGAGAGCGACAGTCTGATGACCGTTAAGGCAGGGAAGGAGTTGATCCTTGCACCTCAAATCATAGGTAAAACCAGCCGATATCAATGGGTAGAGAATGGAAAGGATGTCGCGAGTACCGCAACTTATACCTTTAAAAAAGCTGAACCAGGAATTTACAATATCGAGTTTACGGTAGAGAATGATAAAGGTAAAACTTCCCTTAATTATCGTGTAAAAGTGCTTGGTCCTTACGGCGATGGAGTTTTACTGTTAAGTTATACCGATGAAACTGGCTTTGGGAATTCTAGTTTATCACACATCGATGAAGATGGAACCATTCAGCTGAACATTTTTTCAAAGGCTAACCCTGGTGCTGCTTTATCCCCGGAAGCAAACAGCTTATATTACTTCAATAATCAATACTACATCACCTCTTCTTCAGGACCAAATTTCCTGAGCGTTGTAGATGCACAAACTATGAAGTTAAACTATGTAGTTAATAAATCTGCTGCGAGCGAAGTGACTTATTTTGCCACAACAGACGGAAAAACAGGTTATGTAAATGTAACCAATCGTAGGAAATCAGGTCTGTACACAGTTGATCTCACCAATAAAAGTATTAGCTCAACGATTCTGGAAGGAAGCAAGGAAGTATCGCTGGTACCCATCAATACAGTGAATCAGACCATTGTTACTGGAGCCGGTAAACAGCTGATAAAAGTAGAAGGCGGCAAAGTTGTGGTATTGAATAGCTATAAAGAAAATGTGGCTGGAGTAGTCAGAAGTGGCGATAACAGCTATTGGGTAGGCGTTCAGGGAAGTACGGCTAACAAAGCCAAATTCGTCAAGCTAGACAAAAGCAATAAAGGAGTAGACTCCGTGGAACTGTCCGCTAATTTCAAAGTTCCTGCAAATGGCATCCTGACCTCAGGTGGAAAAGACGAATATTTGTACTGGCAGGAAACCTCCAGAGGTGTAATCTGCAGATTTAATACGCGTACTAAAACAGCAGAGGAATTTGTAGATCATGCAAATGCTGGGATCATATTTGCCACGAGCTGGAAAGTCAACCCTAAAAATGGAGAACTTTATGTCGCTGATAGCCCGGAGATATTCTCTGGAGGTGAACCATTCAGTAATCTTTTCATTTTTGATAAAACCGGAAAGCTTAGGAAAGAAGTGAAGAAAGCAGGGTATCAGATTACCGATATTGTTTTCCCACAATAGCTATAGATAATAATTAAATAGAATAGCCCTAGCTTATACGCTGGGGCTTTTTTTTTATAAATAATTACAGGAAGAGATCAGCATTAGGAAATACTGATTATATAAAAAAAGAGCCGAATTATATAAATTTAAATGACGTGTTTGGGCTAGGTTTGTCTCTTCATGAAATCTAAACTGCTTCTGTTTTAGTGCTGAAAAACATATTAACAAGCATTTTGTTGATCTTCTAATATTAATCTTATGATCCTATAATGATGAAGCATACTTACCAAATCACTGGAATGACCTGCGATGGTTGTCGAACGAAAGTTGAAAACGCCTTAAATGGAATTGATGGGGTATCAGCAACAGTAACTCTGGAGCCCGCAGCAGCAGTCATAACGATGGATACGCATATTCCAACTGAAAAGTTGCAGGATGCATTATCGGCTACAGGAAATTATAAGATTGAAATGGCAGTGCATCATTGGCCTGCTCGTAAGGAACATGTACATCAGGAGCATGAACATCAGGCAGCTCATGTATCCTTGGCGCATAAAGTTAATCAGGCAGGTGGCGTATATTATTGCCCGATGCATTGTGAAGGAGAGAAGACTTATGACCAACCTGGCAGTTGTCCGGTCTGTGGAATGGATCTTTTAAAACAGCCAATCGTACAAAAGGCCTCGCAATTTACCTGTCCAATGCATCCGGAAATCATTCGGGATCAACCTGGGGCATGCCCAATATGCGGGATGGACCTGGTGCCAACTGGATTGGATGTTGAAGCAGAAGACCATACTTACGAAGACTTATTACGTAAATTTAAGATAGCTGCGATATTCACCGTTCCCATTTTCATCATCGCCATGACTGAAATGGTGCCTAATAACCCATTATTTAAACTAATGGACCTTAAATATTGGAACTGGGTTCAATTCGCGTTTTCTTTACCAGTGGTATTCTATACCGCCTGGATGTTCTTTGAACGCGCCTGGAGATCAATTGTGAGCTGGAAGCTAAATATGTTTACCCTGATTGGAATTGGGGCAGGAGTGGCATGGGGCTTTAGTATCGTCGCCATGCTTTTCCCGGATATCTTTCCAGACCAGTTTAAAACCCATCATGGAACAGTTTACGTCTATTTTGAAGCGGCCACAGTAATCCTGACTTTAGTATTGCTAGGGCAGCTTCTGGAAGCTAGAGCACACGGAAAAACGAATACAGCCATCAAAGAACTTTTAAAATTGGCGCCCAACACGGCGACAAAAATTGTGGATGGAAAAGAGCTGATGGTATCCATTGATGACATTCAAAAAGGAGATCTGCTGCGTGTGAAACCTGGAGAAAAGATTCCTGTTGATGGCAGTATCAAAACCGGCGAAGTGACTATTGATGAATCCATGATCACCGGTGAACCTGTACCGGTAGAGAAAAGTCCTGGCGACAAAGTGAGTTCAGGAACGATCAATGGCAATAAGACCTTTGTGATGCTGGCCGAAAAAGTAGGCTCTGAAACATTGCTTTCTCAAATCATAGAAATGGTCAATTCTGCGAGTCGCTCGAAAGCACCCATCCAAAAGTTAGCCGATGAAATCTCTGGTTATTTTGTGCCGGTTGTAGTATTGATTGCGATCGCAACATTCGTGGTCTGGGCTATTTATGGGCCTGATCCCGCCTATGTATACGCTTTCGTAAATGCGATTGCCGTGCTGATTATCGCTTGTCCATGTGCCCTCGGCTTGGCTACGCCGATGTCTGTAATGGTGGGAGTAGGAAAGGGTGCCCAGTCTGGTATCCTCATTAAGAATGCAGAGTCTTTGGAGAAAATGAATAAGATTGATGTAGTCATCATTGATAAAACAGGAACAGTAACGGAAGGAAAACCATCTGTTGAAAAAGTAAGCAGCGTCCAGCCCGATTTCAGCGAAAAAGATATTTTAGAAAGAATAGTTGCATTGAATAGCAGCAGTGAGCATCCACTGGCGGCAGCAACACTTCGTTATGGCGAAGAAAAGAAAGTCGCCGTACAGTCTATATCAGATTTTGAAGCCGTAACAGGTAAAGGAGTTATTGGGAAACTCGGAACTGAGGATCTTGCCTTAGGCAATCAGAAGTTAATGGAGCATGTAGGTGCTGAAATCTCTGCAGAGATTAATGAACACGTGAAGTCTGCCCAAAAACTGGGCAAAACAGTTTCCTACTTATCGGTAGGGAAGTTTGCGGTAGGTTTCGTTGTCATTTCTGATAAGATCAAAGAAACCAGTGCAGCCGCAATCCGTAAATTACAGGAGGAGGGATTGCAGGTTTTAATGTTTACCGGAGATAACGAAGATACTGCAAAAGCAGTAAGTCAGACCTTAAATCTGGATGGTTTTAAAGCGCAGATGCTGCCAGAAGACAAGTTAAATGAAATCAAGAAACTACAAGCTGCGGGTAAAATGGTAGCCATGGCTGGCGACGGGATTAATGATGCGCCTGCATTATCGCAGGCTGATATCGGGATTGCAATGGGTACAGGAACAGATGTAGCGATTCAGAGCGCCGCAATTACCTTAGTAAAGGGCGATTTGAATGGAATTGCCAAAGCCAGATTACTGAGTCATAAAGTAATGGGAAATATTAAAGGAAATCTATTCTTTGCCTTGGGCTACAATGTACTGGGAATTCCGGTAGCAGCAGGCCTTCTATACCCGTTTTTTGGAATCTTACTTTCTCCAATGATCGCAGCATTGGCCATGAGCTTTAGCTCTGTTTCCGTGATTCTAAACTCATTAAGGCTCAGGAATGCTAAAATTGATTAGTTAATTATAGTAAAGCGCCTATCGTCTTAATGGCCTGATGGGCGCTTTCATTCCAGGGTAATCCATAGCTTAATCTCATGCAATTGTTGAACTGATTTTGTAAGGTAAACATCCTTCCTGGTGCAATGCTGATGTTCAGTTTAATCGCTTTATCATATAAATCAGCGGTATTGATCTGCTTTGCAAGTTCGATCCATAGCATAAATCCACCGTCTGGTCTGCTGACTTTTACATCATCTGGAAAGTACTTTTCAATAGCCTCTACATAACGCAGACTATTAAAATGCAAAGTTCTTCTCAATGTTTTTAAATGCTGTTCATAACGCCCTTTCTCTAAGAATGAAGCTACAACTTCCTGCGTCAGTCTGCTGGAAGATATGGTATTTGAAAACTTAACCCTACTGATTTTTTCTGCAAACTTCCCTGGTGTCAGCCAGCCCACGCGATAACCTGGCGCCAGGGTTTTAGAGACAGAACTGCAGAGCAGCACCAAGCCACTCTCATCAAAAACTTTGCAGTTAACCGGTCTCTCCTGACCGAAATACAGGTCGCTATACATGTCATTTTCTACCAGAGGAATATCATAATGTTCCATCAACCGGACCACCTCCTTTTTATGTTCAACAGGCATAGTTCCTCCCATTGGATTGCTGAAATTAGGAACCAATAAACACAGTTTTACTTTATTGGTCTGCAGGGATTTTGTTAAAGCTTCCAGGTCTATTCCTGTTTGCGGATGACTGGGCAATTCCAATATGTTTAAACCCAGTGATTTTGCCAATTGAAGAATGCCAAAATAGATGGGGCTTTCTACCACTATGGTGTCACCTTTTTCCGTTAAAGCCATAAAACAATGAGCCATAGCAGCGGTGCAGCCGGCTGTTGGTAAGATTTCATCTTCCCTGAGCTGTCCTCCCCATTGATAAGATATCCTGGCGATCTGTCTGCGTAGATTTGTACTGCCATTCAGATTTTCATAACCTGAGGCATGATCTTCCAATTGCCAGACGGTCTTACAGACTAGCTTGTTTAGTTTAGCAAGTGGTAGATAGGCTTTGGAGGGGACACCTAAAGAAAACATCACCTTACCTGAATTGACTGCCTTGTATACCTTACTCACCAGCGCAGATGGATCTTCGTTTCCCATATTGGGAGATGGAACACTTACATTTGGTAATGCCGGCAGTTTCCGGACAGGGTTTACAAAATATCCAGACTGAGGTTTGCTATGTATCAAACCCTGACTTTCCAAGATATGATATGCTTTCAAAGCAGTGCTCATACTCACCTGATAACTGCTGCAAATACTTCTGATAGAAGGCAGCTGATCATTAGCCAAAAGCAATCCATTGATCATCTGCCGACTAAAGTCTGCCGCAATTTTCTCATACAAAAAGGTCACTGTCTTCATTTGAGCCATTATTTTACCAAACTGTTATGGTCGTTTTTATTAAAATTGTATCTGTTATGCTATTCGTAAAGCTAATAAATTTGATCAGACAATGAGTAATTATGGAATTTACATTTAAGACCGCTTCAACGAAGCAGGATTTCGAACAGATATTAGCACTTCAACGAGAAAATTTATATACGCTGATCAGTAAAGAAGATCAGGAAAAGCAAGGATTTGTATTCGCAGAGCATACCTTGGAACTATTGGAAACGCTGGCAGTGGAGTTACCACAGATTGTTGCAGTTCACCAAGGCAAAGTGGTCGGCTATAATTTAGCGATGACCGCTTCGATGAAAACTGTGCTGCCATCAATCACACCCATGTTTAATGCTTTCGAAACCTGCATTTTTAATCAAAAACCATTGACAGATTATCAGTATTTAGTAGGCGGACAGGTTTGTGTAGCTAAAGATTTTAGAGGTCATGGTTTATTAAAAAGGCTTTACTGTGAAACAAAAAATCAGGTCTCCAATGATTATGAGGCCTGCGTTACTGAAATTTCTATTAGAAATCCAAGGTCACTAAAGGTGCATCAAAAGATGGGCTTTGAGGTCATCGGCACTTACCATGATGGCGTAGAACACTGGAATATTGTAGCCTGGGATTTTAAGCGTAGTTCTTGATTTTAAGCGGGATGAAGGTAGGTTCTTTACAGGGGGAAACGGCTATTTACTGTAACTTAGCCCTAAGTATCTACTCTAAACTCAAATGGCCTTAAATCAAACCATAAGCGATCTTCAATTGATCCATCTTTTAAAAGAAGATGATCAAGGCGCTTTTACAGAGATTTATAGTCGTTATGCAGAAAAATTAACCGGTTTTGCCAGCGCTAAACTTTATAGCTTAGAAGATTCCCGTGATGTGATCCATGATGTTTTTGTGAAATTATGGGAGGAGCGGAAGCAATTACAAATAGATCGAAACCTTGAAGCTTATTTGTTTACCCTAATTCGTTACCGGATTGTTGATAAAATCAGGAAGAACATCACACGTGAAGATTATGCTGGAATCGTACAGGCTTTACGCGTTAATTATGAATCAGAAACAGAAAAATTAATCGCTGCAAAGGAGATTAAAAAAGGAATTGAGCAGGCACTTCATAAATTATCTCCCAGAGTGAAGGAAATTTATCTGTTAAGTCGCGAGGAACAGCTCAGTATCCCAGAAATAGCAGTAAAATTGCAGCTTTCTGAACAGACCGTAAAAAATCAGCTGACTTTTGCGCTGAAGCATTTACGGGAATCTCTTGCTTATTTATCTGTCACTGCATTGATCCTTTGGTGTCATTAATTCAAGAAATACGCCAGCTTTAAAAATATATTTCATTTTCTTATAGTACCAAACTCTGATTCAAACGGCTATTGTCAAATTCCGCGAAAATGAATCAAGATCATATTGAAGATTTACTGGACCGTTACCTAAAAAAGGAAACTTCCACCGAAGAAAATCAACTCGTTGAAAAATGGCTGACAGAGCAGGGAAATCCAGGTGCTGAATGGCAGGCATTGGATGGTTCTGGTAAAGATCAGTGGCTTACCAGTGTGTTTAAAGATATTAAAGATAGCATTCATGTGAATGAACCTATCGTAGTTAAGATGAAGCCACAAAAGAAGCTAGGTTATAAAATTGCTGCTGCTGCGGCTATACTGTTTATTTCTCTTGGTATTTACTTTGCCTGGCCGCTTCTGGAAAAAGGAAGGTTGTTCTCCGACTTAAATGCCGTTACGGTTCCTGATCATCAAAAGAAACAGATCACATTGCCTGATGGGAGCAAAGTCTGGTTAAATGAAGGCTCCAAACTATCGTATCCCAAAGCCTTTAATGGCAAATCAAGGGCCGTTTATCTCTCCGGCGAAGCTTATTTTGATATTCAGCATGACAGTAGTAAACCATTTCTGATCCATACCGGCAAGTTGCTGACGACCGTTCTTGGGACTGCTTTTAATATCAAAGCTGATGCGCAAACGCTTGTCGTAACAGTCACACGTGGGAAGGTGAAAGTAGAGGACGATGGGAAACTGTTAAGTATTCTTACACCAAATAAGCAGGTCAGCGTCAATTTATCAAATAGCACTTTTACTGAAAAAACGGTGGATGCTAAAGCGGTCATCACCTGGCAAGATGCTGACCTGCTGTTTGATGACATCACTTTTGCCGATGCAGCCTTACAACTTCAACAACATTTCCAGGTCAGGATTGCCTTTAATAATGACCAGCTAAAGAATTGTCGATTTAGTGGCAGCGCGCTGAATGGAGATCACCTGGAAAAGATCTTGAAAGTGATTTGTGCTTTTAATCATGCAACATGGGAGACTAAGCCAGATGGAAGCATCATCATTGATGGTCCAGGCTGCAATTAACTTTAATCAAAATAATATAAACAATGGATATCAGCTAAGCTTCTTCAAGCTGCTACAATATGCTCCAGGAAGCATTTGCAGCTATAATAACCTGTAAGCCGACGGCTATCGGCCTACAGGGATCCCGGAATTCCGGGGTTTTAAACAATTGGACTCATTTAAAACATTTAAAACTATGAAAAATTCTGCACTTGTGTGGAGGAAAGGGAGGCTTTATGTACCTTTTACTATAGCAATATCATTAAATAAACAATTTATCATCTGGCTGATGCGTGTAAGCTTTATCATTTCCTTATTTCTTTTATGTTCTTTTCAATTGCTGCTCGCTACACCAGCAAATGGACAGGGGATGAGTGATGCTAAAGTCACGCTGAAACTTGATAATGAAGGGCTATTATCGGGCATCAAAAAGATAGAGGCCCAAACTACCTTCCGTTTTTACTATCGCAAAGCAGATGTGAAAGAAGTCAAAGGACTCCAGCTCAGCTTGAATACCAGAACCCTGGAAAAAACCTTAATAGAACTGCTAAAAAACACTGACTTCTCATTTCGTCAGATGGACAACAATATCTTATTGGAAAAGCGACAGCAGCAAATTTCTTATACGATAAAGGGCAGGGTAATTGGTAGCAACCAAAAAGCCATTGAATTTGCAACGATCCGAATCTTCAAATCATCCAATCAAAAGATCGTCGCTACAGCACTCGCAGATATGATCGGCAAGTTTAATCTGACCGTTTATGAGAAAGGAGATTATCTGATAAAAATATCTTCGATAGGCGCAGATAGCCTGACTCAAAAGGTGACAGTAGATGATATGACATCAATTCAATTACCGGATATCATACTCAATTCTTCGAGTAAACAACTAAGTAATGTCACGATTACCAGTCTTAGGCCACTCATCAGTCAGGAAGCAGATCGCATCATCTATAACCTGCAGGAAGATCCACAAAGCAAGGTCAGCAGTTTACTGGACATGATGCGAAAAGTCCCTTTTTTGTCGGTAGATGGACAAGAAAATGTGTTGCTGAAAGGTAGTTCCGGATATCGTATTTTTATCAATGGAAAGCCATCGGCGATGATCGAAAGAAACCCAAAAGATGTACTGCGTAGTATTCCTGCCTCCACCATTAAGAGTATTGAGGTGATTACCACACCACCTTCTAAATATGATGCAGAAGGCTTAGCTGGGATTATCAATATCATTACCCGCAAAGAGCTGGCTAATGGTTATCAGGGAACGGTTAATGTGAGCGAAAAGGGGCCCGTAGGTGGGCCTGGAGGTGCTGGATCCTTCGCCTTTAAAGAAGGAAAGTTTGGTTTGTCTTCATTTGCAGGAATCAGCAGAAATAATGCTCCTGAGACCATAGGAGAAATGATTCGGACAACCAGAGGCAGCGCGCCCACGCATTTAGTGCAGCAGAATACGAATCAGACCAATAGTCAGACCAGTTATGCTGGTCTGGAAGCCAGTTGCGAGCTGGATTCCCTGCAGCTGCTTTCCAGCCAATTCAATTGGAGTAAGACCAATACTACAGGCTGGGCTACACAAAATTCTGTATTGACCGGAGCAAATCAGCAGCAATACCGTTTGTCAAATGATCAGCGTAATAAGGGAGATGGACTGGATGCGGCCATTAATTATCAGTTAGGTTTTAAAGCAAATAAAGACCAGCTACTGACGATTTCTTACCGCTATATGAAAAATAACAGTTCGCTGTTTAATGTGATAGATCTATTCGATCAGGTCAATTATGATCAGTCTGATTATCGTCAATCTAATGCTGCAAGCATGGATGAACATACCGTACAGGCAGATTATGTCCAGCCAATCGGAAAAGTAAGGATGGAGACTGGCATAAAAGGGATTTTCAGAACAAATAAGAGTGATTTTCAATATCAGAACCTGAATCTGCTGACTGGACAATATGAGATAGATGGTACCCGTTCCAATGTTTTCAATAACAATCAGGATGTGCTCGCCCTTTACAACAGCTATGCTTACCAGACATTAAACTGGCAGTTCAAGGGAGGATTGAGAGCGGAAGAGACCATCATTAATGGTGATTATATAGTGGGCAGTACTAAACTGCAGCAGAAATACTTGAATGTGGTGCCAGCTATTGTTGCCAATAGAGAGTTTAAAGACCAGAGTAGTGTGAGTGCCTCTTTTTCCAAGAGGATACAGCGACCGGCTATTGCGCAGTTAAATCCATTTGTAGACCGCTCCAATCCAAATTTTGAGACCAGCGGAAACCCGGATCTGAAGCCGATTACCTCTAATGCTTTTCAACTCAGTTACCTGAAGGCCACAAAAGGTGTGGTCAGTATTTCTTTGGGCTATCTTTACTTTAATAGTGTCATTAATGCATTTTCTTCCTATAACCCTTCAACCAATGTAACCCTTACACGCTATGAAAATTATGGTAAAGGCCGCGTTTTTAAAACCAATATCTACCTTAGTTATCCCTTCACGAACCGTTGGGATGCCAGCTTTAATAGTGACTTAAGACATGTTGCGTTCTATGGCAAGGTAGATCAGGTGGAAGTTAAGAATTCAAGTTTTGAAGCATACGTGTATATTTCTACTGGATACCGTTTTGAAAAAGGATGGCGAGCCAATGCAGATTTCACTTTAAAGTCTGGCGGAGTATTATTGCCACTAGGGAAAACCAATGGATTTAAATCTTCCACTTTTAGTGTAAACAAAGATTTTATTCAAAATAAACTAACGCTTTCAGGAGCAGTGAGTAATCCATTTACGAAATACAGACTTGTGAATGAAGAGACCATGGGTCCTGATTTTCTGCAAACCAGTAATTACCAGGCTTATTTCCGACGGTTTACAGTCAGTCTGAACTACCGCTTTGGTAAGCTGAAAGACGAGATTAAAAAGAATAAGCGTGGCATCAAGAACGACGATTTGTCGAATTAAATTCATCATTACCTATTGACCATCAAAATGCTGGAATATTGGAACTGCCTACTTATTCCAGCATTTAAAAAACAAGGGCTGAAACCCCTGATGACACTTGCGCTTTAGCCTGAATTTTCATCTTGTCAATAATATCCTGCATCTTGTCAATCTGATTTCTTTTGAATCAAAAACAGGAATAGTTTTAGGGAAAATTAAGACAATGAAAGACTTTAATTCCCGTGTAATTTACCTCGATTGGCTCCGGATATTTGCCATTATAGGCGTGCTCTTATTCCATTCCGCAAGGCCATTTCAACCAGAAGATCCCTGGCAGGTCAAGAATGCCGTTAAATCTGAAATACTAGGGGAATTCAGCTATTGGCTGAGTCGTTTCAGAATGCCTTTATTGCTTTTCATTTCAGGAGCAGTCTCCTGGTTTATGATCAAAGGAAAAACAATTGGCGGATTTATCATTTTAAGGCTTTGCAGATTGTTTATTCCATTGCTCTTTGGTATGCTCATCATTGTTTCTTCTAAGGTTTATCTGGAGCGTGTAAATCAGGGCTACAGCGGAACGACCTTTACAAATGAAACATACGAGTATGGTTTGGGAGCCGGAGTTTGAAAAGAACTTTTCCTACGCCTATTACAAAGATGGTAAGAAATATGGCTCTGAATGAAAGGAAGTTCGCGTGCAGCAGGGTCAATGACGACTACAGCAGCTGATTATGCGAAGTTTGTAGCCAACCTGATGAATCAGAAAGGTTTATCGAAAAAGGGATATGAACAGCTGTTGTCGCCTCAGATTCTTGTAAAAAGTAAACGTGGTTTTGGCCCTTTAAAAGATATATTGACGACAGATAATGACCACATTCAATTGGCCTGGGGATTGGGAATTGGCCTGTTCAAAAGCACCGATAGCCCGGCATTCTTTCATAATTGCAGTGGTGTTACTCAGTAACAGTGAAAATTATGAAAAGATATATGGCGCTGTCCTGGAGGCCTGTATTGGCGATAAAAACTCTCCTTTAGCCTGGTTGGGCCATCCAAAACCATGATTTATGATCCATATTATCTAGCCAAAAATGCCACACAATCACCTGAATTATGTGGCATTTTTCTAAAGCAGAAGTTTAGTACTTCGGTGTGTTTCCGCTATAATGACTCTTTTTATTGGTCGTATTCTTCTTCGGTTACGGCCTCCATCCAGTTCACGATGCCTTTGTCTGTATTGATATTAATGGCAATGTGAAACATCGGCTCAGATGGGGATGCGCCATGCCAATGTTTTACGCCAGGAAGAATATTGATCACAGCACCTGGATTTACTTTTTGCAGGTCTTTACCTTCTTCCTGATAGTAACAGATGCCTTCCTTGACCATCAATATTTGGTTTGACGGATGTGTATGCCAATTATTGCGGCTACCTGCATCAAAGGCAACCTCACTAATGTTACAGTTGGTCACTGCATCTGCGGCAACTAAAATTTTCACAAATGCCTTGCCAGTAAAGTACTCCGAAGGTGCAGGTTTGAAGCTTCCATTTTCTAGACGATTCATGTTTTGTACTGTTTTGAATTTAATTGTTTTAATTCTTAGGGTTTAAATATGGACGGAGAGGAGGATGTAGCAGGCCATTACTATATTTTTTAGGTGTGGATTTGTTTGATCTTCCACTGGAAATACTGAACTTTTGTTATAGACATGTTCTTTTCTCTAATTCTTCAGGATAGCGCTCACCAGCCACCTTTATTTCTGCCAAAGCAGATTCGATATTAGCCAAATCTCCAGCGTCCAGGAAAACATCTTCAGCACCCATGTTTTCTGTCAGCCTGCTCGGTTTAGTGGTGCCGGGAATGGGAACAATCCAGGGTTTTTGTGCGAGCAGCCAGGCAAGAGCGAGCTGTGCTGTACTCGCTTCTTTCTGAACTGCGATCTTGTTCAGCAAATCTATCAGCACCTGATTTGCAGCTATATTTTCAGCAGTAAATCTAGGTACAATGTTCCTGAAATCATTTTTCTCAAACTGAGTGTCTTTAGAAATGGTTCCAGTCAAGAAACCTTTGCCTAAAGGGCTAAAAGGTACCAATCCAATCCCTAGCTCTTCCAAAACAGGAATTAACTCATCTTCTGGTTTTCTCCACCAAAGTGAATATTCGCTCTGAACTGCAGTTACAGGTTGAACCGCATGGGCCCGCTGAATGGTTTGCACACCTGCTTCCGAAAGTCCCCAATGTTTAATTTTACCCTCTTTGATCAAAACCTGAATGGTTTTCGCCACGGCTTCAATAGGCGTATTTGGATCCACCCTGTGCTGATAGTACAGGTCTATATAGTCAGTTTGCAGCCTTTTTAACGAGCCTTCCACGGATTTACGAATATGAGCAGGGCTGCTGTCCTGTACCTGTTTACCAGCCTCGGACTTGATCCCAAATTTAGTCGCAATCACCACATCCCTTCTGAATGGCTTTAAAGCCTCTGCCACCAATTCTTCATTGTTAAAAGGACCATAAAACTCTGCTGTATCAAAAAATGTAATTCCTTTCTCAAATGCAGCGCGTAATAGTGAGACTGCCTGATTTTTATCTATGGTTTGTGCATAGCCATAATTTAAACCCATACAACCAAAACCGAGGGCAGAAACTTCCAGTCCGCTATTTCCTAATGTTCTCTTTTTCATATCTCGTAACTTTAATAATCTATGTTGAACCTGTTTTAAGTTGACAACAAATTTGAGGATATAAATTGTTTGCTTTGTTATACAGATTACTGCTTCTCTTACCAATGTTACTGATTAGCCTCAGCGCTATTCCTCCCTATTTTTGGAATGTGTAAATTCGTATCAGCAAAACGATTGGGTTATGGAAGAAATAGTAAAACTGGAAAGCGTAAATACGTATAATAAAATGCTTGGTGTAGAAACGCTGCATCCTTTGGTAACGGTGATCGACTTATCAAAAGCGAAGCCGATGACTGCACAAACTTTGAATTTTGGACTGTACGCGATTTATCTTAAGGAATTAAAATGTGGTGAATTGAGGTATGGGCGTAATAATTACGATTATCAGGAAGGAACCCTTGTATTTATTGCTCCAGGTCAGGTCGTTGGTGTTCAACCTAGTGTAGAAACAATCGAACCCAAAGGCTGGGGACTGGTTTTTGATCCGGAGCTGATTAAAGGGACGCATTTAGGAAAACACATTGCCGATTATTCCTTCTTTTCTTATGATGTGAATGAAGCCCTGCACCTTTCTGAAAAAGAGAGACAACTAGTGATGGATTGCCTGGGGAAAATTGAATACGAATTACAGCAATCTATTGATACAAACATAGTAAAACCCTGATCACTTCTAATATAGAGCTGTTTTTAAATTACTGCATCCGCTTTTACGACCGCCAGTTCATTACCAGAGACAATACCCACAAAGGGGTTTTACAACGATTTGAGGAATTGTTGAACAATTACTTCTCTGCTGAGCGATCAAAAACACTCGGATTGCCTTCCGTTGCTTATTGTGCTTCGGAATTGAACCTTTCTCCTAATTATTTCGGAGATTTGATGAAGAAAGAAACCGGGAAGTCAGCACAGGAATACATCCAGGCGAAAGTGATCGATGTGGCCAAAGACAAGATTTTTGATAGAGAGAAATCCATTAGCGAAGTTGCTTATGAACTCGGCTTCAAATACCCGCAGCACTTTACCCGGGTATTTAAACAAAGAACAGGTATGTCGCCAAATGACTACCGCAATTTAAATTAAAGATGATTGACGAAAGTCCAAAACGTTTTGATAGAATCGTAGCCATCCTGATCCAGCTGCAGTCCAGCCGTGTAGTAAAAGCACAGGAATTGGCGGATCGTTTTCAGGTCAGCCTGCGCACCATATACAGGGATATTCGCAGCCTGGAAAGCTCTGGAGTGCCCATCCTGTCGGAAACTGGAACGGGTTATTCGATCATGGAAGGTTACCGTCTGCCTCCAGTGATGTTTACAAGGGAAGAAGCAGGGAGTTTTGTAGCAGCCGAAAAACTCATGCAGCAAATGACCGACAAAACCCTGGGTGCCTATTTCTGCTCGGCCATGTTCAAAGTGAAATCTGTGCTGCGAAACAAGGATAAAGATTGGATTACTGCTTTAGAATCGCAAATTCTTGTTAAACCTTATCAGGAACTTTTCAATAAGAACATACCGGATGCGCTGGAAATCATTATGGAAGGGATTGCCTCGCAAAAACAGGTATCTTTGTTGTACCAGGCATTCACAGCTGATGAGCCGGGGCAAAGGACGATCGAACCTGTAGGGTTGTTCCATGAGCATAACTACTGGTACGTCTTAGGATTTTGTCACCTACGACAAGATTATAGGCAATTCCGTACCGACCGTATTGTTCAGATTCGACGTACAGAACTACCTTACCTTAAAGAACACGATTCCCTGGAGCAGCTGCGGAGCAAAGAATATGTTCCGGAGGGGAAAATTCTGGTTAGAATACTAGTAGATAAAAAGATAGGAAAATATATAAAAAGCAGCAAAAGCTATTATGGTTTCCTGGGAGAAGA
Source organism: Pedobacter sp. PACM 27299 (assembly GCF_001412655.1). Classification (NCBI taxonomy): domain Bacteria; kingdom Pseudomonadati; phylum Bacteroidota; class Sphingobacteriia; order Sphingobacteriales; family Sphingobacteriaceae; genus Pedobacter; species Pedobacter sp. PACM 27299. The sequence continues at coordinate 3,147,603 of NZ_CP012996.1, forward strand.
GGATAGGGGCAGTCAGATGGAGATGTCTTTTATGACTTCATGTACTGATGAAGGTTTTGCTCGCTGGTATATGATGTTTGGTGATTATGCTGAAATCCTGGAACCAGAATCACTGAAAGTACAGGTACAGCAGCTGGCGATGAAAGTAATTGCGAGCTTAGGGATTCTTGAGCCGGTATTGGAATCGGAAACGTTGACTGGCTAAGAAAAGCGATCAGTTGAGGAGTATTGCCGAATAAAGCAATCCAGTCATTTATAGAAATGGGTTTGTCTTGCCGGCTTAACCGAAACAAGACAAACCCAAATGGCTATCTTTCATAAAAGAAAGGCGGTTGAATGCCCAAACTGCGCAGATAAACATAACCTTCTCCACGGTGGTGGATTTCATTGTCAATAAAGTAAAAAATAGAAGACCATACCGTTCCCTGGTATCTGCCGAAGATGGTAATCTGTTCTCCGAATCTTTCTTCAGGAATCTGTGCCCAATAGGTATTGATTTTTTCCGTTGCCTCATCCCATAATTTTAGCAATTGTTCTTTTTGGTTGATGCCTTCGAAATGCTCATTCAGTTCGCCGATCTGCTCCGTGGCAATTTCCTCTATTCCTGATGCCCCAATGCCTAAAAGTTCCATGATCATTCCGGAGAAAGTACGCATACCTCCAATAGAATGTTCGAAAAGATCCTTTTCCGGAAAGGCCTCAATAGTTCTTCGGGTTAAATTTCGGTGTCCTTGCCAATGTGCTAATAATTCTGTTGGGCTGATGACTTGTGTGGTGCTTGTATTCATGGTTTATTTTTTTAGATGGTGATCAATTAATAAGTCAAATCTAAAATGGTGGGATGACAACAGTATGTCAGGAGCTTTTACACGCCATAAAATAAAAGCAAAAACCCCGCTTATTTCTAGGATAAGTGGGGTTTTGTAAGTTTTGAGGCGAACTATTTCGTTTTGGAGATGCGGTCTATTGCGGCATCGCTAAACTGGTCGCCATTGTAAAAAGTATGGTAGAAATCAAACCGGTTTCTAGGGTAATTAAGTTCTATATGGACTGGAACACCTGTTCCTTCATAAGTTTTTCCACTCCTATCCATATAAATCTCATTTGATAAGCTAAACTCCCATCCAATAGGTAATTCTTTCCATAAGATCTCAGAGAAAATACCGTTTGTTCTCGTGCCTATACTCGTAATATTCGGATAACTGCGTGCTGATAAGGCGAAAATTTCTGCCGCACTTGCTGTATTTGGACCTGTCAGCAGGAATACTTTACCCTTATAATTGGCTTTCGAGGATTGCTGAACATAAGTTTGCTTTTTGGTGTTCCCTTGAGCGGTTTTAGCAGTGACTGTAATTACAGGCTTACTTTCTCCAACAAAATAACTCAGCAGTCTTAATGCTACTGTTTCCAGTCCACCACCATTGAAACGAAGGTCGATCGCCATGGAATCCGTCTTTGCAAGGTCAGCAAAAACCTTTTTCATAATGGTGTCAACTCCTTTAATTTCGTCATCAAACTGCTCCATTGCCGGCTTCAAATCTTTGATCTCCTCGTATTTTTTCAAGAATGTCGGCAAAGCTTGTTCTTCCGGAGACAAATAATTCGCAAAGTTATTCATGTCATTGATGATGATATATCCGGTATTCGAACCTTTTATTTTCCCCCAACTGATCACCCCGTGGTTATAAACATGCACGTTTTCCAAGTATTTATTCTTGATACCCTGAATGACATCATTTGTTTTTCGCTTGACTCCAGTACTTGTTGCCGGAGTTTTTGTCTGTAGAGAATCTGGAATTTCCAACCTGATATGACCGTCGCCTAACTGCTTCACTAATGCTGTTAGGATCTCCGATAGTTCTTTTGGAGAATGGGCTTGCTTTGCCTTTGGCAGGTATTCTTTATAAACTTGTTGCCAATCTACATTTCGCTCCTTAAAAAACGCGTAATTGTCGTTGAAGGTTTCCCAAAAAATCTTGAAATTATCCTCATAAGAGGCAGTAGAGGGAGGAGTACTGCCGCAATTGCCTGGCAAAGCAGGTACCTTTTTGAAAACATAGTTCACTATTCCACCTGGGTTAAGTACCAGTTCATTCTTACTTAAAGAAATAATTTTGAACCTACCATTCAATTTGCCTTCTGCCAGCGACTTACAATTTAGACGGTCTAGGTTATAATAGGTAAATGTGGAATCTACAATTTTTAAACCTCTTCCGTAACCTTCCTGAATCCAGTTGGTATTTTTTAATAGTTTTTCTTGTTTTTGCTGAGCTTGAGCAGCAAAGCTGATCAAAAGAATAAAAATGAATAGAGCGGGTTTAAGGTTCTTCATGTTTGTTTGGGCTGCTTAAAAATTTTAGCGTTTAAGTATAGGACACCATATAAAATGTTTTGTTGCAGTTAGCGGGGTAATAATTGAAACTATTGCTAAAACAATAAGTGCCAATAGGTTTTTTAACATAAGTTAACATTATTTTAGTGCTGAGCTTGCTATATTTATCAAAAACTAAATCTCTCCTCTATGTTGAAAGGAAAATATCTGTTCATCTTTCTATTTGCTCTATCCTTAAATGTACAAGCTCAATTGACGGATTCCACGGATCGGTATAAAAAAGCGAATCTGGACAAAGAATTTCTAACAGGCTCCAAAATCGTTTTCGATCAACCAAGCAATTTTCAAATCAGCAGTCTGGAATTACTGGCTAAAGTATGGGGCTTTTTAAAGTACCACCATCCGGCAATTGCAAAAGGGGATTACAACTGGGATTTTGAACTTTTTAGAATGACACCTAAACTGTTAGTCGTTAAAACCCTTAAAGAGAGAAATGAATTACTTTCTAAGTGGATTTATGCTTTAGGTCCATTTGAAAATGGGAAAACCATCAGACCAGCTAAAGCGCAGATAAAATACGAATTGAATTTCGACTGGTTTAAGTCCAGCAAGTTCAGCCCCGAACTGATCAGCCAGCTAAATGCAGTTAAAAATGCAGATCGTACAGCAGGAAGTTATTATGTGAAAATGTATGATGCAGAAACACCGGTCGCTATTTTTAAAAACGAAGGTGATTACAGCAGTTTTAAATATCCGGATGCCGGTTACCGTTTACTGGGCCTATTCAAATTCTGGAACAGTTACGAATACTTTTCTCCTTATCGAAACCTACTGGATAAACCATGGTCGGGGATACTCAAGGAGTATATTCCTAAGTTGATTGCCGCCAAGAACGAGCTGGATTATAAACTCACCATGGCTGCGCTGATCGCTGAAACACAAGATTCACATTCCGACATTTCTCCTTACGATATAGCTTTCAGAGGTTTTTACGGTACATTTACACCGAAAATGACCATTGCTTTTGTAGACGACCAAGCTGTCGTGACAAACAGTACGGAGGATGGGAGTTTGAATGCCTTAAAAAAAGGAGATGTGATTCAAAGCATCAACAATGTTCCAATCTCGAAACTAATGAAAGAAAAGCTGCCGTATGTCAGCGCTTCTAACTACGCTACCCAATTGAGAAAGCTAACGACCATTTTGTTGAGGACCAATGATACATTGATGCAGGTCAGCTTTATCCGTGACGACAAATCTGAACAGCTCAGCTTGAAATGTTATCCATTCAACCGTCGGGAAAAGCGTGCAGCACCTGTAGATTCCGGCTTTAAAATGATCAATAAAGACATCGCTTATATTCATGCCAGCAGGATAGAAACAAGACTGAAATCGGTGATGCCAATGGCGATGCAGGCAAAAGCCATGATTCTAGACCTGAGAACCTATCCTAAGCCCACCAGTTTTGCCTGGGATCTGGCGAAATACATTTTCGATGCACCGAAAGAAGTAGCCAGATATACTGCTGGAAGTACAGAAATACCTGGACTGTTCAGCTATATGCCTGATGATTATATGGCCCAGGTGAGGATCGGAGTAGCGAATGTAAATCCTTATCTGGGGAAAATCATTGTTTTGGTCAATGAAGAAACGCAGAGTCTGGGGGAGTTGTCTGCCATGGCTTTGCGCGCCGGTCCAAATACGATCATTGTTGGCAGTCAAACTGCCGGAGCAGATGGTTCAGTAGGGATGCCGGTGACTTTCCCTGGGGGAATTGTTACAGGATTTACCCAGATCGGCGTTTATTATCCAGATGGAAAAGAGACACAAAGGATAGGTATTATACCCGATGTGAAGGTTAAACCTAGCGTCAAAGGCATTAAAGAAGGTCGTGATGAAATGTTGGAGAAAGCCATTTCTTTACTGAATTAGCTGAGCACTGAGATTGATATGGAAACAATAAAATACTGTTGTGATGAGGAAATACATTTTGATTCTTTTGGCGTTCATTCTGATGAGCAGTTGCTTTTCAAGCAGAAATCAATATAAAGCGCTCAGAATACCACTCTGGCGCTTTTCTGTAAAGCCAAGTGTATCTTCCGAGATCTATTCATTAATTGATACCACTGCGCTGTATTTTAATGTAAGGGTAAATGGAGAAGATAGTCTAGATCATGGCAGAGGGAAGCTTGTAGCAGTAACTGAAAGCCAGAACTCCTTAAAATTTTACGCCAATGGTAGGGTAGCGCAGTTTTGGGCGGTAGATTTTCAAAAACCACAATCTTTAAATCCTGCACGCGGGAAAATGGGAATGTATGGAACCTCGGGGAAAAAAGAAGGTTTTTATGTCGAGGATGTTTCTCAATCCCCACAAGCCGGAGTCTTCCTGCTGAAAGATAAGATCACTTCAAAAGGGGATACCTTGTATCTAGACAATGGTCAATATAATTATATGTACATCAAACGTAAAATACCAGTAGAGTTACTGATTTTTAAACCAGACTGGTAGATCACACGACAGGTTATTCTTGAAGCTGACTGGTGACGTATCCTGAGGTATCATACCGCCAAACCAGCTGCTGCTGTTCCAGTGATATTTTGTGGATCAACCGTCCTGGTGTTTCACCAGACAAGCTATTAAATTCTTTGATGAAATGTGCTTGGTCGTAAAACTGATGCTGATAGGCTATGGCCGTTAAATCTACCTTTTTTGAGTATTTCATCGCATCTAAGGCTTTGCGGAACCGAAGCGTTTGCAAATATTTTTTCGGGCTTTGCCCGACCTCAGCCATGAATATCCGGTACAGGGTGGAAACATTGATGTTCATCTCTTTAGCGAGTTGTTCCACATGTAGTTCTTGGGCTAATGGACTGTGGATATGCTGCAGTAATTTACCCAATCTCATCTCATTTCTTTGCCAGATGATGCTTTTAACCAGGAGTTCTTCCAGGATAACCACTCTTTTGGCCTGATCGTCGGCTGCAAATAATTCTGCTAAAACCGATGAATCTTCTTTGAAAATCCTTTCAAAAGGATGATCATCATCCAGTAATGCGGCATAACGTTCTTTTGTAAATGCAGTTAAGGCCCCAGGATGAAAAATGATACATATTTGATCTACCTCCGCATGAATGTCTACCTGGAAAGGTTGCTGATGGAAGGCGTAAATGCGGCTGCTAAATTTTCCAACTCCTTTATTCAGGATACACCTGTTTTCTGTGGCGTTTTTGAGGTAACTGATTTGGTTATTCTGATATAGCGCAAGGCATAAGTTGGTATTGGGGAAAGTAGTATAATGGATGGGGTAACCATGAGTATGGTTAAAAAAGATGTAGCACTGAATTAATTCTTTTAAGATAGGATTATAACTATTGCGGATGACAGTTTGCATCTTATTTAATTTAGAAAGGGCTAATTTATGTTTTTTTGGAAATTAAACAACATTAACTGTAAATGAGATAGAGATGCCCTCAATTACTATTTTAGTATCCATGAGGAATCTTATGGTGACTATCAGAACCCATGGGTACGTTTCGTATGCGGCTGTAGGTTTGTGAGTTTTTCAGTGTATTAACGGTAGGTTGCTAGGGCCTCTTCAGGTTAAATTACCCTTCCAACTTCTTTTGATCTTTCTTTTAACGCATTGAAAGTATATTATTTATTCTAGTTTTAATACTGGTGATGTGTTGATTATCTATTTGTTTAATAGTATATTGGTATGAATTAATTACAGCCTATTAACCGCTCCACTATGGCAATATGTTATGCAGGCCCGCATGGGCACCCTTCCGGCAAAATAGGAAAGCTGTTTTTTTACACTTTAAATGGGCAGCCAGTTTGCCGTTTGATCGGCAGACCTGGAAAACCGAGTATAAATCAACTGGGTAACCGCCAAGCCATGTCGGTGACGATGAGCCTATTTAAGCCGATGGCCGATTTTATCAATGTCAGCTTTAAGCTGGAAGCGGAAGGGACGGTTAAAAACCCACACAATCTGGCGACTTCCTATAATAAGAAATATGCTTTAACAGGCCAGTATCCCAATATTAAAGTGGATTACAGCAAAGTAATCCTCAGTAAAGGAAGCCTGGAAATGGCCGAAGATTTAAAGCTCAGTAAGGGAGAGGAAGGCATTAATTTAAGCTGGAATACTGCTGGCTTTGAAAATGGTCGTTACGACGATATCCTGATGGTGATGGTGAGTCACCCGGATCGGGAACATGCAAGCAGTTTTCTAAATGCAGCAAAAAGAGAGGATGGAAGCTGTTTTATCCCAGTTCATTCGGAATGGATGAGGAATGGACAAATGGAAGTTTATGTCTGTTTTAAATCTGCGAGTGGGCAGTTGATTTCCGACAGTGCTTATGCGGGCAACTTGAATGGCTTGGCAGAAAGTCAGAAAGAACAGGAAGAAAAAAACATTATAGTCTATTTAAAGTCCGTTTTCATTAGTTTGAAGCCAGTTAGTAGGATTAAAATCATTGGCTGTTGAAGTATTGTTTTCCTTTTTAAGATTTTGATTTTGGGAAACCGGTATAAAATGTAACAATAATGTTCAAAACTTTTACGACCATACTGTGCGATGAAACATACTGAGCGATGAAAAAGCAGCACCTAACCAATTGCAGCTTATTAATATTTGTAAATCATTAATCACAAAATGAATCAATCCCTAAACTATGCGACTTCCGCCGAAGAACCAACGGCAGTAAGTGCTAAAACTTTTAAAATCACAGCACATAAAGTGGAGTACCTTTCTTCATTAACTGCTTTACGTGGTATTGCAGCATTACTTGTGGCCGTATTCCATTTTGAAATGGCAGTTGCCCGCTTTGTTCCTGCTGCTCAATCTATGTTTTTTGAAAAGTGCTACCTGATGGTGGATCTGTTTTTTATCATGAGTGGTTTTATTATGATGCATGTATACAGCAATGACTTTAAGCAAAAAATACAGGCAGATACCCTAAAAAAGTTCCTTGTTGCGCGTTTCGCGAGGGTTTATCCACTGCATATATTTTCACTCCTGCTGCTGGTCGTAATTGTACGCTGGCTTACAAATTGGGGCAATCCACCAATCATCCTTGAACAGCCAGCAGATATTTTACCGAATATCTTTCTACTGCATTCCTTTGGCCTTACCCATATCTATTCCTGGAATATTCCATCCTGGAGCATCAGTGCTGAATTTGCAGCTTACCTTTTGTTTCCAGTAATTGCACTATTCATCAATAAAAAAAAAGCAGTTGCGGTACTGATATTTACAGTGTTGATCGTAACAGCCTATTATGCGATTATGTACCTACTTCCGCGGGTAAATCCAATTAATCCGGCGATACCCGTTCCTCATAACCTAAATACGACATTCGACTATGGTTACATCCGGGGAATAGCTGGTTTCACCACGGGTGTGCTCGTATACCTGCTCTACGAATCACGAGCAATTAGAAAAGCATTTTCCTCTGATACTGCATCCTTGCTGATCATTGCTGGGATAATCCTGTCATTGCATTTTGCACTGAATGATGGCATTACAGTTTTTCTATTCGCTATCCTTGTGCTTAGTTTTACGGCAAACACGGGTAAGATCGCAGATTTCTGCAACCGGAAATTCATGCAGTTTCTAGGGAATATTTCTTATTCCGTTTACCTCATGCAAATCTTTCTGCAAGAGCCATTTTCACATGGTGCATATTTGCCGGGGACTACAGGAATAGGGAGAGGCAAACAGAATATTGATTTTTTTCTTGGCCTGGGCTATTGTGTGGTTTACCTGATCTTACTCATTCTGATCTCTTATGTCACTTATCGGTGGGTAGAAGGGCCTAGTCGGAGGTTTATAAATCGGATTTTGGGGAAATAATTATTTAATAATTTTTATATGAATGAAAAAGCGGTGGATTATAAATTTTCTGTAGATGCTAATGGATTTGTAACTGGATTTACCGATGTGAATGGTAGAAATTTGAAAAGGTCATTTAGGATTTGATTTTTATCTATTTAATATTACTTTTGGTCTCCACAGAACTTTATTTGGAATAACACCAGAAGCGATTGTCTTACAGGGCAATGAATAGTTTGTTTCTGTGCTATGGTGATATTTGTTTTATAGTTCTAATTATAGCTGGGGGGCGATAGTGTTGACTCAAACTTTACTTTCTGATTTAGAATTAATCGCTCTCTTAAAAGAAGGAAATGCTGCCGCGTATACGATGATTTACAACCGCTATTTTGATGAGTTGTACATTCATGCTTATCAACGATTGAAGGATAGGGAAGAAGCTCAGGATGTAGTCCATGAGCTATTTGCGGGCATTTGGAACAAAAGAGATGAACTGCTGGTTAAAAGCAGTCTCGCTGCTTACCTGTATACCGCCGTTCGAAACCGCATTCTCGATGTCATTGCACATCAGCAGGTGGAAAATAGGTATGTAAACTCCTTACAAAATTTCATGGAACAAGGCTATTGTGTGACCGACCATCAGGTTCGGGAACGACAAATGGCTGAATTGATTGAAAGGGGCATTTCTGAGTTGCCTCCCAAGATGCGTGAGGTATTTGAGCTCAGCAGAAAACAGGGAATGACACATAAGGAGATTGCTGCACAATTGAATCTTTCAGATCAGACGGTCAGAAAGCAAATCAATAATGCGCTGAGAATCTTGCGTATGAAGCTTGGAATGATGCTTTTCCTAAGTTTGTAAAATTATTATAAAATAAATATTAATTCTTTCTACCCCATCACCCCATGTCTTCCCGTCTATTCTTAAAAGGACCATAATTCTTTTTGCAGGACTGTTTTTTAACAGCAGTCATAAATGAGGAGAAATACCTGAATAAAGAAGATTTTAAGCTGATTAAATGTCAATAGAGAACAAGGACGCCATCGCGCTGCTAAAAAAATATAAAGAAGGGAATTGTAGCCCGGAGGAACTCGCCATGCTGGAAACCTGGTACCTTAATTATGAAGAAGAAACTTCTGATTTAGATCTAGCAGGACTGAAGGCGGCAAAATCTGCGGTATGGGCGAGATTGCCAATTCATACCCCACAACCAAAAAAACTGAAGGTATGGCCAGCGATAGCCGCAGCAGCTTCTATTGTACTGGTGCTCGGCTTAGGCGTACTGTTTATTAAAAATCAGCGCGCATCGAATGCTATTGCCAGATTAAAGCAGGAAGAAGCGAGTATTCGGCCAGGTGGCCCAAAAGCAATGTTAACGCTGGCTGACGGCTCAAAAATCAGCCTGGATGAAGCGGCAAATGGAAAACTAGCCAGTCAGGCTGGCATCACCATCACCAAAACCAAAGACGGACAACTGGTTTATACGATGAGTCCTTCAAATGCAGCGACATCTACCGTTCGGACTTACAACACGATCAGCACCCCAAAAGGCGGACAGTACCAGATCAACCTTCCTGATGGAACTAAGGTATGGCTGAACGCCGCCTCCAGTTTAAAATATCCTATTGCTTTTGGGGATCAGGAACGTAAAGTGGAGCTGACAGGAGAAGGTTATTTTGAAGTCAGCCCGGATAAGGAACGACCTTTTAAAGTGAACACTGCCCGACAAATGGTGTCGGTATTGGGAACACATTTTAACATCAGCTCTTATGAGGAGGATGGCTTTGTGAAAACAACCCTGCTGGAAGGTAAGGTGAAAGTGCAGCTGAATGATCTGGACGTTTCAGCGGTGCTGAGTCCCGGAGAGCAATCGGTATTAAAAGAAAGAACTTTTAACGTTCAAAAAGTAGATGTGGAGGAAGCCATTGCCTGGAAGAACAACACTTTTGTATTCCACAATGAAGAACTCGGGGACATTATGAGGGAAATTTCCCGCTGGTATGATGTCGAAGTAATTTGTCCGGACGAGATGGCAAAGGTCACTTTCTCTGGAACCATATCCAGAAGTAAAAATATTAAGCAGACGCTCCGCACCATGGTATTAACAGGAACAGTTCACTTTAAGTTTGAGGGAAGGAGGATCACCGTTATGCCTTAAACTTCTACTTTCCATGCTACATCCCGATCAATAATTAGAGCCAGAGGCGGTTGCAACGCCCCTGGTCTATGTACTCTTTATGGAGTAATTGTTCGGGCCGGCTGTCAATAAATCGAATTACAAACATTGGAACCTAAACCCAAACTAAACAAATGTATGAAATTTCACAGGAGATTTAAACATGGTGAATTCTGCCATGTTTATGCCAGGATATTATTAAAATTGAAACTGACATTAGTATTTTTAACTGCTGTAGTTCTGCAGGTTAGCGCAACCGGCTATGCCCAGATTACACTAAAGGAAAATGCTGCTCCGCTAGAGCAGATCATTCAGAAAATCAGAAAACAAAGTGGCTATGACTTCTTTTACAATGCCGGGATGATGGCTAAGGCCAAACCCGTTACGGTAAATGTAAAGAATGCTTCTGTAGAAGAAGTATTAGGATTATGTTTTGAAGATCAACCCTTAACCTTTAAAATAGAAGAGAAGACTATCGTATTGCAATATGTGAGCCCTCAGGTGCTGGCAAAAAGAGCCATCTGGGTGATTGGAAAGGTGCTGGATGAAACTGGAAAACCTATTCCAAGTGCTTCGATTCGCATCAAAGGCATCTCTGATCAGCGTGCAGGAGCCATGACCAACACAAATGGAGAATTCCGGATTTCTGTGCCTTCTGAGAATGCCATCTTATTGGTCTCTTACGTGGGCTATGAAAGTCAGGAACTGAAAGTGAAAGGCAGTCAGAATCCGCTGATCGTCAATATGCAGGTTGCCGAAAACAACATGAAAGATGTGGTGATCACTGGTATGGGGATTACCAGGAATAAAAATAGCTTTACCGGTGCTACAGCCACCTTTAGCGGGGAGCAACTGAAAGCCATTGGAAATCAGAATGTGATCCAGAGCTTACGTGCCCTCGATCCGTCCTTTATTCAATTGGAAAACAATAAATTTGGATCCAATCCCAATGTACTGCCCAATATTGAGATCCGTGGTAAAACCAGTATCTCTTCCACTTTACAGGATCAGTTCGCCTCAGATCCCAACCAGCCTTTGTTTATTTTGGATGGTTTTGAAACCTCTCTTCGTACCATTGTTGATTTGAACATGAACAGGATTGCATCGGTGACCATCCTAAAGGATGCAGCTTCCACAGCGATGTATGGTTCTAAAGCCTCAAACGGGGTCGTGGTTATTGAAACCCTTAAGCCAAGACCAGGAGAGATGCGCCTGAATTTCAGCAGCGACTTTTCTGTGGAGATTCCTGATTTGTCTGGCTATAACATGATGAATTCAGAAGAAAAGCTGCGCTTCGAAAAGTTGTCTGGTGCTTATACAGTAGACCAGAACAGATTAGGGCCAAATCCGACCCAGCAAATATTCCTGGACTCTCTTTATGCAATCAGATTGGGAAATGCCAAACGCGGTGTAGATACGTACTGGTTAAATGAACCGGTACAAACCGGCTTCTCACAAAGGTATTCTATTTATGCGGATGGAGGAGATCAATCGCTTCGTTATGGTGTTGGATTAACTTATAAAAAGAATGCTGGTGCCATGAAAGGATCTGGAAGAGAAGATTGGGCCGGAAATGTGGACTTAAACTATCGCAAAGGTAAATTTAACCTTTCCAATCAGATTTACATCAATGGTTATACCGGTAAAGAATCCCCTTATGGTTCCTTTGCCAATTTTGTAAATGCCAATCCTTATTATAGGAAAGATTTAACCAGTCGTTACCTGGAAAATTCCAAGGACAATGTCGGTTCATTTTACAAGGTGACAAACCCTATGTACAATGCCAGGCTAAACAGCTTGAGCAGCACGAAGAACTTCGCCATTCAGAACAACCTTCAAATGAATGTAGACCTGACTGATGGACTGCGTTTACAAAGTGCAATTCAGGTTCAAAAAGGAATCACCACAGGGATTGATTTTCTTTCTCCGCTGCATACTTCATTTGATGATACCAGTATTTTTGAGAAGGGCTCTTATAAAAATAGCCGCACCGATAACTTTAGCTATAATGGCTACCTGATGATGACTTACGGTAAGGTGATTGCTGAAAAACATTCCTTAAATGCAAATATCCGCGCAGACATCAGAGAAAATAATAATGAAAATGTGCTGTTTCGAGCAGTGGGTTTTCCGGCTTCCAGCAATGGAAACCCAAGTTTTGCCTATAGCTATAAACCGGATTCCAGACCTGAAGCACAAATTGGAAAAACACGTACGAATTCAATACTGTTTTCGGCCAACTATGCTTACGAAGGTCGCTACCTGGCCGATGTGTCCTTTAGATACGATGGCTCTACTGCTTTCGGTGCAAACAAGAAATATGCGCCATATTACAGTGGAGGTTTAGGCTGGAATATCCATCAGGAAGAATTTATGAAATCAGTGAGCTGGATCAATACGTTCAGATTGATTGCCAATGTCGGGATCACTGGAAATCAGAACTTTGCTTCCGTTTCTTCCATCTCCACCTATGGATACGATTCATATATTAATTTGTACGGGCAAGGGGTTTCGCTGAACTCGCTGGGTAATCCTAACCTGAAATGGCAAAATTCAGTGCAAACGAATCTGGGAACAGACATCGTTATGTTTCGCAATAAACTGAGTCTGAATGTAAATGCTTATAGAAAGAAAACGGATCCATTGGTCGTAGCCATAGACCTTCCTTCTTCTACAGGGATCAAATCTTTTCCGATTAATGCCGGCTTGCTGGACACTAAAGGCTTTGAAGCCAACCTGAAATTTTCTCCGATTTACAGACCTGAAGACCGCGTGTTGTGGACCATAGGTCTTACCGGTTCCATTTACAAAAGTAAATATGCAGGGTTCAATAACCAGCTGGCTTCTTTAAACACCAAGGCACAGAGCTCAAATTCATTGACCCGTTACAAAGATGGCTTCAGCCCTGACGACATCTGGGCAGTTCCATCGATGGGCATTGATCCAGCCACAGGAAGGGAGATCTTCCTGAAGAAAAATGGTCAGTATACTTTTATTTATGATCCAGGAGATATTGTGAGCGTAGGAAATGGCCAGCCGACTGTAGAAGGTGTATTCAGCCATGTAGTAACCTATAAAGGTTTTAGTTTTGGCGCCAGCATCCGCTACATCCTGGGTCGGGAAATTTTCAATACGGCACTTTACAATAAGGTGGAAAACATCTCATCTCAGGAGTTAATGAACAACCAGGACAAAAGAGCTTTATACGATCGCTGGCAAAATCCAGGCGACCTGGCCACCTTCAAGTCTATCAGCTTAACCGATAAGACAGAGATGAGTTCCCGCTTTGTACAGAAAGAAGATATGATCAGTGGAGAGTCGATCAGTTTTGGTTATAATTTCCTGCAAAATAAATGGTTGAAACAAATGGGGCTTTCTTCTCTGCGTCTGAATGGATATATGAACGACATCTTTCGTATTTCTACCATTCAAAGAGAAAGAGGAATCGATTATCCATTTGCCAAATCATTGTCCTTTAGTTTAAACGCAAGCTTTTAGCCTATACTCATGAACAGAATAACTAAAAACCTATATTCAATACTGGCCATCTGCCTGCTGATGGCCATGATGTCCTGTAAAAAATGGCTGGACATTCAGCCCGAAGATAAATTTACAGAGAAACAGATTTTTTCAAGTGTGGAAGGGATTTCCGATGCCATCAATAGCGTATACATTGACATGGGAAAAACGAAACTCTATGGGGCAAATTTAACCAGTACAACCCTGGAAATACTGGCGCAGCGATACAATGTGAGTGGTGTGCACAGCCTTACAAAATACCAGTCCTATGATTATGAGAATAAAGACGTGAAGGCAGAGCTGGATGTGATCTGGACTAAAAGTTACATCAATGTAGTGAACCTGAACAAATTCATTGCCAACCTAGATGTGTATTCAGGGGTGCTGGATGGTAAAACCGATTCTCTTTTCAGAGGTGAGGCTTATGGCTTAAGGGCCTTCCTCCAGTTTGATTTGCTCAGGATGTATGGACCAAATTATAACACTGCGGATTCTACCAAAACTTCAATTCCTTACTATACCAAGGCTGGTACTGAGATCGGCGACCTGCTTCCTGCCAATGTGGTAATACAGAAAATTATTGCAGATCTGCAGACCGCTGAGGCAATGCTGGGTAATGATCCGGTAAGGAGATCAGGAATTACCAATGTTTCAGAGCAGGGTTTTCTGAACCTGCGCAATTATAGAATGAATTATTTCGCTATAAAAGGCCTGCAGGCAAGGGTGAATATGTACCGTGGTGATCGCGTAACCGCATCCGCCGCCGCTAAGGTGGTGATCAATAATGCCTCAAAATTCCCATGGATTACGCCTGAGAAAATATTGACCGATAAGCTGGATCCTGACCGTGTGTTTTCTACGGAGATCCTGTTTGGTTTACAAAGTCTGGATCTTTATGACAATTACAGGGCTTATTTTGCCCCTGATGTGGAAGATAGAAATGTGCTGGCTCCTTTAGATGCGCGATTGAAAACCGTTTTTGAAAACAATGAAAACGATTATCGTTACAACCCGAACTGGATTCTGACAGGCATCGCCGGAAAGTCATATAAGACCTTTTTTAAATATGCGGATATCTCCAACAAAAAGCTGATCTATCGCTTTACAGTGCCATTGCTCAGGTTGAGTGAAATGTACCTGATTGCGGCAGAGGCTGACCAGAATGTCAGTTATCTGAATACAGTCAGAAACAAAAGAGGGCTACTGGATTTACCAGGAACTGCGGTATTGCTGACCGAATTACAGAAGGAATACCAGAAAGAGTTTTTTGGAGAAGGGCAATTGTGGTTTTACTATAAAAGACGCAACATCACTTCAGTACCAAATCCATTGGTGGCGAGTGGAAATCTGACCGTCAATCTTTCCAGGTATGTTTTTCCATTGCCTTTGTCTGAATTAAATCCACGATGATCAATATAAAAGATTACAAAATGAAAAAAAATCATATCATCATCGCTGTTTTGCTGCTTTCTGTCGCATTTACAGCCTGTAAAAAAGGATTGAATACCTATGCCGGCACAGCGGGGATTTACTTCCGCCTGGCCACACTTCAATTTTCCAATAACCCGGGAAGGGACAGTACCGCGATTTCTTTTTCCTATGTAAAAGCTTCGGTAAAAGATTCGCTGATTGCCATTCCAGTCCAGATTTCAGGTGCACCGAGCCCTGTAGAAAGGGAGTTTAAATTGACCCTCGATCCAAAAACCACGGCCATTTCAGGAACTCATTATCAGATCTTAAATCAAAAGTTTGTGATCCCCGCCAATGGCACAGAGCAATATATTTTTATCAACCTGCATAGAACTGCCGATATGCTCAGCAATAATTTTCTACTGGTGCTCAACCTGGAGGAGAACGAGCATTTTGGAATACCAATGAAGGATCGCCTGGTCAATGCTACGACGGGGAAAAGACTCAGCTTTATCAAACATACCATCTGGATGAATGATATTCTGAAAAAACCTGCGGCCTGGTTAGATGCCTATCTGGGAGCTTTCAGCAGGAAGAAGCTGTTCCTGCTGGCAGAAGTAGCAGAGATCCCAAATATAGGGGATCTGGATAATACTAGCTTGACGTCTATCGGTAAAGTGCAGTACTACGGTACGTTTTTGCAGCGCTACCTGAACGATATGAAGGCTTCAGGTAAAACAGTGTATGAGGATGATGGTAGAGAAATGGTGATGGGTCCAAGCGTTCAATAGTCTCTTTAGAAAATTAATAAGATATTTTATGACTTATAAATATATTAAAACAGCATTATCAATAGGTTTGCTGTTCCTAGTCTGCTCTTGTGGCAAAGACATCGGGAACTACGACTACCAGGAAATCAATAAAGTCAAGTTTGCAGGAATTGATTCTGCCTACTTTGGTTTATTGGGAGAGCGTTTTCAAATTAACCCAAAACTGGATTTCACCCTGGATCCAGCTGGAAATGAAGCGGATTACAGCTATGAATGGATTGCCCTGAATATGGGCTCAAGTGTATTGCCGAAGGATCAGAAAAATGATCTTGCCAAAACAAGAAACCTGGATATCGTCCTTAAAGTACCGCCAGGGCCTTATAAGGTCTATTATACCGTGACGGATAATAAGACCGGCGTTGCCTATACCCGCATGTTCCGCTTGAATGTGGAGACCAGTATTTACGAAGGCTGGATGGTGTTAAATGATGTGAATGGTGCAGCGAGATTGGATATGATCTCTAAAATCAAAGATGTTTATTTGCCTGTAGCAGATATATTGGGGACTACCGGATCTGAGCTGGTTTTACAGGGCAAACCTGTGGATGTCTATTGCTATCCTTATAGTCGTACCGTTTATGGCATCTATGTGTCTACCGATCAGCGAACCGATCGCGTAGATCCTGAAACCTTCAAATGGAAAAATACCTTTAATATCAAATATGAGATGGTGGCGAATGTTTCTGATAACTTCCACGCAGATTTTATTTCAGGAATCATTGAGGAAAATGCCAATTCTTATATGTTAGCCAATGGGAATGTGTATTACAATTACGCCACCTACCAGATTAGTTATGGCACGCCCATCAATTTGCTGAAAGGAGAGACCGCGCCTTTCAAAGCCGCGCCTTTTGTACCCGCAGCAAGAGATCCAAAAACCCTGAATGCAACGGCAGTGCTATTTGATACAGTAAAGAAAAGGTTCGTAAAGCATTCTAATAATGAATCTAACTGTAATCCGATGCTGAAACAAGACAATGCCTTTTTCGATTATAACAACGTGGGCATGGATCTGGTGTATATGGATTATTCTGTTTTTGGGGGCGGTGATGTCTTTGCCGTATTAAAAGACCCTTCCGGAAAAATTTACCTGACTAAGTTCAATATGTTCAGTGGTATTCAGAATTATTTCTCGGAAATGACGGGTCCAGATATCGCGAGTGCAGATAAGTTTGCCATCAGCCCGGTGTATGGTTACCTATTTTACAGTGCCGGAGGAAAAGTTTACGAGTTTGATACTTCTTTGAAAACCACCAAACTGATGCTGGATAAAGGTGCGGAGCAGATCAGCCTGATGAAATTCCAGCCATTCCGCAATACAGGAAACTCAAGACCATACTACCAGAGCAGAAGAAACCAATTGCTGATCGGTAGTTATAACCCGGCTTTACCTGCAGGTAAAAATGGTAAAATGGAACTTTATGTAGTACCGGGCTTGAATGCCGCGCTGACTTTAGGAGAAAGCTATGAAGGATTTGGAAAAATTGTCAGTGTCAGTTACCGCGAACGCTAAATAAAATAGACCGGGCTTAAGCCCGGTCAAATCATCTTAAATAAACTAAACAAATGAACCTGAAAAAACTATGTACGCTGGCAGCCCTTTCATTGGCCGCATCCAGCGGATTTGCACAATTGCCTGTAGAAATCACCGGGCTATTAAAAAAGGAAAAGATTGCTCCGGTAAGGCTTTTTAAAGTATCCGAAGGGAAAGTAGTAGAGATGGCCAGTGCCATGCCTTCTGAAAAAGGAAACTTTGGCCTGCTGTTTTATCCTGAATATGAAGGCTTATATGTAGTAGGAATCGGCAATGCTACAAGTCCGAGCGACAATTATAAATTCTATTTTAAAGGAGGCGAAAAATTGTCTTTGTCTATCCTTGACTCCAGCTATGTATTGAATGGGAAGCTGAATTCCAAAGAAAATGTGATCCTTACCCAATGGCATGACCTGGTGAATCCTTTGGAACAGAAGTCCATCAACTTCATGAAAAACAACAGTACTTTCGTGGATTTCTTTCCTAAGCTGGAAGAGATCTCTGTAAAGACGAAAACCTTTTTAAATGGAAAGGTAAGCGGCAATCCTAAGTTTGATAAAAAGATGAAGGAGTACATGAACTGGGATATGGCTTCTTTTGCCAGTAATTTCCTGAATACGCCGCGTTCTGCGCATCCTTCAATTGAGGAATGGAGTCCTTTTTACAGTACCTTGAAGCCGGAGGATTTCGCAAAAAACACCGCTATGGTTTACACGAACCCTTGGGGAGCAAGAACTTTAAACGGCTTAGTGAGCGTGGCAATGAGACAGCGCAATGTAAAATACAGAAAAGGCGTAGAAGGGGTAAATGATCTGTTTGTCTTTTTACCAAATGATACATTAAAGGGGGATATGGTATTGGATCGCGCTGCAGGAATGAGCAATTATGCAGACTATAAAGAGCTGATGGATGCCCATGGCAAATATGTGCTGACTAAAAGTCAAAAGAAAAGAAATATGGATATTCTTGCGCCTTTAGCCTTATTGAAAGCCGGTGATGTAGCCTTCAATTTCTCTTATCCTGATAAAACCGGGAAAATAGTGAAGATGTCGGATTTGAAAGGTAAAGTAGTTTTGGTGGATGTATGGGCAACCTGGTGTGGTCCTTGTAAAGCAGAAATCCCATTCCTGAAAAAACTGGAAGAAGAAATGAAGGGGACGGATGTGCAGGTAGTGAGTATTTCTGTAGATGAGGCTCCTGATAAAGATAAATGGTTGAAAATGATAAAAGATGAAAATCTTGGCGGTTTGCAATTGTTTGCTTCCGGTTGGGGAGATTTAGCACAGTATTATAAAATTAAAGGTATTCCTCGTTTTATGGTATTTGATAAAGAAGGAAAAATTGTAACGGTAGATTCACCTAGACCATCCAGTCCGGCATTGAAAGCTTTATTGGAAAAAACACTGGCAAAATAATCATATAGGCCATTCTGGCAAAATATTCTTCAGGATGCAGCGATACCGCTGCATCCTGATCTATCCAAAAACATCTTGCTATTCCAATGAAGAGAATTTATAAAATAAGTACCCTGGTGCTAGGACTTGCTATGGCCTTTACCCAGCCGGTTTGTGCGCAGGAAGATCCGCAGAAAACCTTAATTCAGGGCCTGGATTCGATGTTTGCTGGCGCATCCGAAGGCCCATTGCTGAAAAGTCTTGCAGCTGATTTTTCCGTTGGCGCCTATAGCCACCAAACGGCTGTCAACTGCCTAAAAACAATAGCTTCCCGATATTCATGTGACTCCATCCGTCTGAAAGGGGTACAGGAAATCGGGGGAAGCAGCAGCTTCGCTTACAGCTCTATCCAAAAGGAAAAGCGCCGGTGGAGACCGCCGCGTATGCCGATAAGGAGTTTAAATTATTGTATCTGGATCTTTTTGATCAGCTGTATGGGATGAACAGGTATCAGGCCTCGAAGTTAGTCGCCAAAATCCCATTTGAAACAGAACATGGTTCCATCATTCTGAAGGTAAAAATTAATGGCAGTCGGCAGCCTTTAAGGTTGTTATTTGATACGGGAGCGGATGGTATTGCGCTTAAATCTTCACTTGCAGACAGCATAGGTATAAAGCACAGTGCTGAGCAGAATGCATCGGTAGTAGGTGGTCAGATGAAAATCAAGATCTCAGAAGGAAATGTGCTGCATTTCGGTGATTTTGAATGGAAAGACCAGCGGATCGCCCTATTTGAAGAGATGAGTAAAGGTACGGATGGCATCATCGGAAATGGACTGGCCAAAAGATACATCACTAAGGTAGATTTCGACTTGAAGGAAATTTCTTTATATGATTTTGGTGATTACAAATATCCACAAGCGGGTGTTGCCGTGCCGGTGAGCGTACCATCAGGATTGTTTATCATCCCTGGTGTATTGGGAATCGTCCCTGGACAAAGTTTTCCAGGCAGCTTTGTTTTTGATAGTGGTGCAGCTTACCAGCTGATTTGCTTTCGCCCTTTTGTGAAGCAAAACCGGTTATTGGTAGGCGGATTTAAACCGGAATACCATAGCAGTACGACGAGCATGGGCATCAGTACGCCTACCTTTAGTGGTAAAGCCGCGACTTTTGCCTTTTCTAAAATGCCGGAAATTAAGAACATGCCCATTTCCTTAATGGCTGGCGGCGGACAAAGTGAAGACTGGAAGCCTGGCTTTGATGGATCGATAGGTATCAGGCTGATCAGCAGGTATAATTTTACGATTAACCTGCAGCGTAAAGAAATCTATTTCAGCCCTAATAAGAGTTACGCCTTTCCCTATGATTTCTCCATTGGCGGCTACCTGTTTGGCTTTGATCTGGACGGGAGTTTATGGGTACAAGGACTGGTGGCTCCGGAAAATCCACAGATCAGTTTAAAAGCTGGAATGAAGGTGAGCAGCATTAACGGTTTATCAGCCGATAAGCTATTGAAAGATCCTAAGCTGCTCCCTAAAATGCTGGAACAGGCAGAAGGAACAAAATACACAGTTGAAAGTCAGCAGGAAGGGAAGCTTATCAAAGATACCCTGATTAAAACCTATTAAGAAACCGATAAAACCAACATACATTCATGAAAACAATTAAATATTATGGCTTATTGCTGCTGCTATTCTGCAGCAGTGCCGTTGCTCAGGCCCAGCAGAAGGCTGATGGTCAGTTTGTAAAAGTAAACAGCTGGCAGGCCTTACTGGATCTGGCTAAAAAAGAACATAAAATGATCTTTATTGACAGCTATTTTGTGGGCTGTCATCCTTGTAAGCAAATGGATGATGAGGTATTCCCATTGTCTGATGTGACACGTCTGATGAAAGATAATTTTGTCAGCGTAAAGATCGACTTTATGGTAGAAGAGCTGGGTAAAGCACTCCAGGTAAAATATGCAGTCACTGGTTTCCCAACTTTTCTGATTCTAAATGAAGATGGACAGCTGGTCTCCAGATTTTCTGGTTACCAGGAAGCAGATGTATTTCAAAAAAGATTAGCAGAAGCAAAGGTAAAAGCCAAAAATGGAGTTGTAATGGCTGGTTTTAGTGCGAATCTGGGAGTTGCTCATCCGGACTTTTATACCCAGATGTTCAGCGCTAGAAAACCAATGGTTGCTCAGGATATGATCAACTATTTAGCTAAAAACAAAGATGTTTTAAAGGAGGAGCAGGCGGTGCCTTTTCTAATGATGAAAAATATCGATCCGGACTGGAATACTTACTTCCTGGAGCATTATGCGGAGTTTGAAAGCAAATACGGCCAGGATCTGGCTTCTGGGAAACGTGCAGCCATCATCAATTCGAAATTAAAAGGGATTGGAGAAGGAGTCAATACAGAGGCTTTTGAAAAGTTTTTGAAAACAGTCAGACCGTATTATTCAGATGACAGCTGGACTTATGCTAAACTGGATATCGCGGAAGGCTATTATTACAACCTGCATAGAGACCACAAAGCATTCTTCAAATATGCAGCGGCCAACTTTAATGATGATACCAATAAAATCAGGTATATGGCGATGTACTTGAATCAGCCAAAGATAGATGAAGAAGAAAAGCAGTTGTTTGCAGACTGGATGAAATTGGTGATCACAGCAGATGCGCCTTATGAGGTATTGAGTACTGCCAGCAGAATAATGATGACGCAAAAGGATGTGCAGCAGGCCAAAATCTATGCAGGATGGGGAGTAAAAAAAGCAGGGGTACTTAAAAAAAGCGACAGTTACTTTAAGGAGATCCTGGCGCAATCAAAATAAAATGAGCGCAAAGCCCTTGTTGTCAGTAGGTAGCAAGGGTTTTTTGCTTTTTTTGAGGGTTAGAAAAATTCATTGAATCTGCTGAAAACACCAGGGAAGCGATAGCGGTGCTCATCAATAAGCACGGCGAGTCTGTAGTTGTCTTCTGAATCGATAGCCAAATTCTCTATATCATCGATACCATAAGAAAACGGGCTTTTGCCCACTTTTCTATTTCCGTTAGCGAGGAAAGTACGGCGGTTGAAAATATGGAGGATTCCATCTTCAACAAAGGTATTGGGGCGATCTTCGCGCATTATATTCTTGTCGCTGTCATAAAGTCTACGATTCAGTGTTTTGATGGTAAAAAGAGAATCATAACGGCTATCCTCTGGGTCAAGGACATATTTGTCATAAGTTTCGATCGCAGCCTGGATCGTTTGCTGTCTTAGGAAAGGGAAGATCGGCCCAAGCTGAAGGATATGTTCCGTTTCCACATGTTCAAGTATGGCAGCAGTGGCTTTGTCGGAGGTCAGCTCCAATTCAATTTCCTGAAGTTCTGGCCGATAAACATCTATCACTTTGATTTTACTATAGCGGGAGTAATGGTCTTTAATTCTTCCGGCATCCGTGTTGATGACAATCTTTCCAATCTGTGGAATTGCTTCGAGCTTATCAACCATCAGGCTATAGAGCATATTCCTTGAAATATGTTCGAAATGTCTGTTAGGAAAAAAATATCCGGCCACTTCGGGGATAAAGATGATTGCTGTTAATGAATAGTTACTCATCGTTTGACTGGTTTGTAGGTTTATAAACTCAATGTTACATATAAATAGGGAATTTGTTTCTGTAGTTTTTAATTATTTTTTGTTTGAAACATTCTGTTATGCAGTGTGTTAAAGTTGGAAGTGATCGAAGAGATGCTTAAATCAAGAGATGTCATGGAAAAAAAACAAAAGGTTAATGATCCTGGAGCTTCACATGTACCCGCTCAGGACATAGGGTCGAAAATGGATGCTGTGGAAAAGATAGAGTTGAGTTCGGAAGCAGAAGCTATTTATTTTTTTAAAATTGTCAGGGAGCGTCTGTTGGATGTGAATCGCTGGGCTAAATTTGCTGGTGGTGCTTCTTCTGATTTTTATCTTACTGACGCTAATGGTATTCCTGTTCATCGTAAGGCTACAGAAGGAGACCGAATTAAAATTGATATTCCAGGGCCGGGAACGAAAGCTGGAAATGGATACGATTGGGTGACTATTGAGGAAATTAAATCGGCGGTTATAGGGGAGACTGAAGTCTTAAGTATGACTGCCAGGCCCTCCGATAATCCACTAAATCAGGATCAGAATACGGCACATTTTCTGACTGATCAAGCTACTTCTACATTTCAGGTGAGGCGTATTGGCCGAACCATTTATGCGGAAGAACATGGTAGAAATGAAGTTCCTAATACTGACACGGATCACCCTTTGGATAATGTCCGTAATACTTTTGTTGGCTGGGGCGCCAAAATTGGATTTTCTTATCCACAATGGAAAGCCTTAGTTAAAGGGCTGCTGAATCAGGATAGCCCTGATCAGTCCAGTTAATTTAAAATTATTCACTTATGGAAAAGTATTGGAGAAATGTGTTGCCTGTTTGTCTGCTGATCGGAATGCAGGCCTGTACTCAAGCGGATAGAAATGGCCGAGATGCAGCTGCGACAGGAGTAGTAGATTCCTTGAGCGATTCGACTCAAAGGGCAAAGGCCATAACTGCAGATGTGGACGTAAATGGTAATGGTAAAATGTTCGTCTTAAACGCCTCAGCAGGGGAGCTTTTTGAGATCGAAGCTGCAAATCTGGCGATGAATAAAAGTAAAGATAAACAAGTAAAGGTTTTTGCGGCGAAGATGTTAAAAGACCATCAGAAGGCTAATACTGAACTTCATCGGATTGCTGGCGCAAAAGGAATTCAATTGGCACAAGCCCTATCTGGGAAAGCAGAAGGAGACCTGAAAGTGCTGAATACACTGGCTAATCGGGAATTTGAGGTACAATATATACGTATGATGATCGATCAGCATCAGAAAACGATGCAGCTTTTTACAGATGGTACAGGTTTAACTGATCCGGAACTAAAAGCATTTGCCGTTAAAAAACGGCCATTAATTGAACAGCATTATAAAAAGGCATTGGAGATTGGTAAACACTTAAATATAAGTAATGCAAACAATGGAGATGATTTATTGGGAATAAGCCCCTGAAAAAGTTGAGGTCTTTGCTAATGAATGAAATTACCCTCTGGAAAACCTGGTTATTTGCAAGATTCAGAAATTCGAAAAGTTAGGTTGATTCTCGGGCCAATATCTCTGGAAGTTTTTGGGATATGGTGCTCATAGTGCTGTTGCATAGTTTCTCCCATGAGCAGCAAACTTCCGTGGCTGAGTGGGATATCAAGTGGCTGAATGTTTAGCGTTGATTTAGGACGTACCTTAAAAATCCTGGTGTCACCAAAGGTAACTGAAGCAATGTGATGATGTTTGCCATCTGCAGGAAGGTGGTCACTATGCCAGGAGACGGAATCTTTACCGTTTCTATACAGGTTTAAAAGCACACGGTCAAAACTGATCTCTGTGACTTTTTCTACTGAGGCTTTAATTTCCAGCAATGCTGGCGTCCATTGATGTCCATTTTCTCCTCCATAATAGGCAGTTAGCCGAGGATCTAAGACCATTTTATCGTACATTTTTCGCATGCGCTGCTGCCAGGGCACTTCGCTAAAAAGCATTTTAAAATAGCGGTCAGCTTCAGTTTTACAGAAAAAATGCTGCCAAAGCTGTAATTCTGTATCAGGCAAGTCGAAGTCAATATACTTTTTAATACCTCCGTCAAATAGTGCGGTCTCTCCAAAAAGGTTCATGATACAAATTTATGAAAACTTAGAAGAAAACTAAAAATATTAGCAAATAACATGGAGTAAACAACTGCTTCTATTGGATTATGCCAAAATAAAGGATATGATTCCTTTGTTTTTATATTTGCTATTAATTTTAATGACCTCTGCTGTGTATCTGTCTATAGCAATTTTAAATAGCTGATTCCTCTGTGTCGTATTGTCCAGCGGATTGAATAAGCCTTTTTTTAATTCTGGAAACCAGGTTTCGGGGCGCCAATACTTTCATGCATTCTCCAAAGCCAAGAATTTCCCTTTCCAATTCAAAGTTTAGTACCACATCAATTCTAAAGGTCAAACCATCATGATCTTCTTTCAACACCTGCTGACTATGATGCAATGGCTTAGTTAATATATATGGTGCATTTTGTTTATTTATTTTTAAGATGACTTTATGCGGCCGATCCCTTTCGGATTTGGTGACGCCAAGCAGGTCTTCAAAATAACGGTCAAAATCTACCCCTTTATACTCAACGTATGGTTCATTAGGAAGTTCCTGAAATTCAATGATCCGATCAAGCGCGAGCGTTAGCAATTGCGTGCCTTTTTTTGCCTTGACCATAACAAACCATCTGTTTTTGTATTCTTTTAGAAGATAAGGGAAATAAATCTCCTGGCTGGCTTGCAATGCCTTAAAAGACCGGTAAACGATCAATAATGACTTTTGCTGAAGGATAGCCTGGTAAAGTGGGTTGATGTATTCCAATCCTCTTAGTCGCTGATTATTTTCAAATTGAATGAAGTTTTTACTGGGGTTGGTCGATTTATAAAGGTTATTTTCCAGCTTGGCAATCATATCGCTCATCTCATCAAAATAATTAAAACCATTAAACTGCTTGAGCACACCAACGATTTCTTTCATTTTCTCTACATCACCAGAATTGATGGGAACCTTGGTAATGCTGTAAGCTAAATCACTATAACTATAGAATTTTCTGTCAGTAACCACAATTGGTGCATTGTATCCCAGTTTATCACTGCGCATCAATTGAATGTCGGCCTGAATCGTACGCTTACTTACGCCGGAAGTGATCCCTTCATATTCATATAGTTTGGAAGCCACCTTTTCTATGATGTCATCCAGTGTCCATTTCCTAAATCTGTTTTTCAGGCATTCATCAATGGTTTTATATCGAATTAGGGCAAGTTTATTTACTGACATAATACAGCTTAGGGGTTAAAAAATCAAAATTAGCCACAGGTAAAGATAGGAAATGGAATCTACTGCGCAGTATATCTGCGCAATTGAAATGATAATTTGTTAAAAATAGATTTTTGTTAAATTAATGTGTCTGAATTACAGTATTATACTTAAAATATTGATTTATATTTTTATTGCGCAAATGCACTGCGCAGTACCGCCTGCATCTTTGTATGGTCAACAATAAGACAGGTTCTTTGAAAAAACAAAACGTACGAAAGTACAATAAGATATTCCCGAAAGGGGGTGGCAATCGAAAGGATAAACATCCACAGTTGTGAGTTTCTAATGGCTCCATAGTATTGCGCTGATCAGCGGCAATATTCTGATGTTTAAAATGGCTGATTGTCAAATTTGTGTGTCGCAGGTTCGAATCCTGCTCCTGGTCAACCAGGATAACTCAGCGGTAGAGTAACAAACCAATTGCAGGTTCGAATCCTGCCTCCAGAGTATGGAGTAGCAAAATGGTAATGCAGCGGATTTAGGTCCACAAAAAGAAGGAATACTTTTCAAATGTTCCATTGGAAAAGCACCGGGAAAGGCATTCCGCTTTATGGAAAATAACGCTCCATACCATAAAGCAATTTGATTTATGCTTTGCAGGTACTACATAGAAAGGCAGATTTTGCTGTAGCTATCTGTTCTTTAGAGGTATCAAACAGCGCATTAAGTGCTCAAAAAGATGTTTTAAAGAATAAGATAAATACTTTAAAAAGAAACCGAGTATCATTTATACCTCCGCATGAAACAGACGAATGTCTTTCGAACGTGCTTTATTAAAAAGAATAAGAAATAATTATAGCAACCCACAAAAAACTAAAATATGAAAAGAGTAATGATCAATACCAACACTGTAGGGTTGGTTTACAGAAAAAATGAATTTAAACGTGTATTGACTGCCGGAAACCATTGGTTGGGATTTGGAGAATCAGTCAGCACTTACGATATGGCAAAAACATTCTTTGCCTCAGAACTGGACGTTTTGTTATTAAACAAAGATTTTGAAGAATTGGTGACTACCATAGAGGTGGCAGACCATGAATTGGTATTGGTTTATCAAAATAAGAATTTCAAACAAGTATTGACTGCAGGGAAATATGCGTTCTGGAAAGGTTTAAACAAATATTCATTTGTGACAGCCAATTTGGATAACTATGAAATTGCAGCGGAGATCGATAAAAACACCATAGAAAAGCCACAGCTATCAGCTTTCATCAGGGTTTTCAAAGTTGAAAATTATGAAACTGGATTGTTAATGGTGGAGGGGAATTTTGAAAAAGTAATGAAACCAGGCAATTACATTTTCTGGAAGAACAGCACTGTGATCCAGGTTTTAAAAACAGACATGCGTCAATTGAATATGGAAATCATCGGACAGGAGATCCTGACTAAGGACAAGGCGCAGCTGCGCATCAACTTCAATGCGCAATATAAGGTTGCGGATCTGATGAAAGCTTTATTGGAAAATAAAGAGTTTGACAAGCAATTGTACGTCAGCATTCAATTGGGTTTAAGGGAAACCGTCGGAAAGCTGACTTTTGATGAACTGATGGAAAGCAAGGATAAGATCTCTGAAAGCATCTTGAAAATTTGTGCAGCTAAAGCGGAAGGTTTAGGGGTGAAATTGATAGACTGCGGGGTCAAAGACATCGTTTTACCAGGGGATATCAAGGAAATTATGAACCAGGTTTTAATTGCCGAGAAAAGAGCACAAGCCAATTTAATCACACGTAGAGAGGAAACGGCCTCTACCAGAAGTTTGTTAAATACGGCAAAGTTGATGGAAGACAATGCGATGCTCTACAAATTGAAAGAAATGGAATATGTAGAAAAGATCGCAGAAAAGATCAACACCATCAGCTTGTCCGGCAGCGGGCAGATCGTTGATCAGTTGAAACAAATATTTGTAAAATAGGTAAGGTCCTATCATTAAAATAAAGATTTTTATTAAGAAACAATGACAACAAAAATAAACGGAAATGACTTGTTAGAAGCAGGTTATACACCAGGGAAAATACTTGGTATTGCGCTGGCTATTGCGACACATTTACCAGACCTATCAATTCAGGAGGTCAAAACACTACTTAGGACAGTAAAAGATCAGCCAGCTGATTTCCTAAATGATCCAATTATGAAAACGCTGGCTGCTGAAATTATTGAAGAAAACAAGATCGAGCCTGAGATCTCCTTAATGGAAAACGCCCTGCCTTATACTTTATATGGAGCTGAGCATATTGAAGAGGGTGCAAGAAAACAAATGAACATTGCCATGCGCCTGCCAGTAACTGCTGCAGGGGCCTTAATGCCTGATGCCCACCAAGGTTATGGCTTGCCGATTGGCGGCGTTTTGGCCACACGAAATGCGATTATTCCTTATGGCGTGGGTGTTGATATCGGTTGTCGAATGGCACTTTCCATATTTGAGATCTCCGCTGCTCACTTTCATGAAAATGAAGCGAAATTTAAAAGAGAACTGATTGCTCATACCAAATTTGGTGCTGGACATGGATTTCAAGGGCAATATAAATCAGATCATGAGGTATTAAGCAGGGAGGAGTTTAATTTAACACCTTTTATCAAGAACCTTCATGATAAAGCCTACTCACAATTGGGAAGCTCCGGAGGTGGAAACCATTTTGTGGAATGGGGTATTATTGAGTTTGAAAAGAGAGACGAGGTTTTGAATATTGAAAAAGGTAGCTATCTGGCGCTGTTAACTCATTCCGGATCTCGCGGTTTTGGGGCAACTGTAGCCGGTTATTATACGAAGCTTGCTAAAGAAAACTGCAAGTTACCTGCTGAAGCGGCTAACCTGGCCTATCTGGACATCAACTCGGAAGCTGGTCTGGAATATTGGTTGGCAATGAATTTAGCCGGTGATTATGCCTCCGCCTGTCATGAAGTGATTCATCACAAACTGACTAAGGCGATAGGGGCAGAAGTCCTCGCAAAGGTCGAAAACCACCATAACTTTGCCTGGAAGGAAAACTGGAATGGTGAGGAAGTGATTGTCCATAGAAAAGGTGCTACACCAGCAGGAAAAGGAGTCATGGGAATTATTCCGGGATCAATGACCGCACCAGGATTCCTGGTCAGAGGTAAAGGTATAGCTGATGCGATTAACTCAGCCTCTCATGGTGCCGGCAGACAAATGAGTCGCTCAAAGGCCTTCAAAAGCATCAGTAAAGAGGAAATGCGGACGGTATTGAAAAACAACAACGTCACACTAATCGGTGCAGGATTAGATGAAGCGCCAATGGCTTATAAAGACATCAACCTGGTGATGGAAGCTCAAAAAGAGCTGATAGATGTGGTTGCCAAATTCACACCTAAAATGGTACGAATGGCAGATGATGGGAGCCGGGAAGATTAAATCAATAGGAGTAAAGCGCCGTATCAGCATAAAAAGCCCTACATTTTCCGTGGGGCTTTTTGTGATTCCCTGGATTCGAGAGGAGGCTAATATCGACCACATTTGCGGAAGGCGGGTTAAATTTGCTAGATTTAAGCAGAAGTGTTGGTGCAATCGTATTGATGGAAGATTTTTATCAATAGAAATTAAATAAAGTCAATGAAATTAATTATAGATGTAGCTTATCAAAATAATGAAGCGAAGGTAGTTGGAGGTTTTTTTGAAGATTGGTCCGATGATGTTGTGTTCAAACAATCCTCAAAGATTGTTGAAAATGTACAGGATTATGTCTCTGGAGAATTTTACAAAAGAGAGCTACCCTGTATTTTAGAATTCCTGAAGGATGTTCCACTGGACGAAATAGAACTCCTGATTATCGACGGTTTTATTTATTTAGATGACGAAAGAAAATATGGTTTAGGGGCATACTTATATGATAGTTTAGATAAAAAAATCCCTATAATTGGCGCAGCCAAATCGCGATTCTACAGCAATACCAAGTATGTAGAAGAAGTTTTTAGAGGAGAGAGCAAAAAACCTTTATATGTATCTGCAATAGGAATTGAGCTGCCGGAAGCAGCATTGTTGATAGCGAATATGTATGGGAAGTACCGTTTGCCTAACCTCATTAAAGAAGTGGATACAGAGACAAAAAACACGTGGATTATTCAATAATTGAGATTTAATGAAGAGAATATTTGAAAAAAATCCTGTTTTGATCTTTGTTATTCCGCTTGTCATTTTCTTTTTAATAGGATGTGTGTTGCTTTATTTCGCAGTTCTTAAAGTTGAACTGATTCCATTTTATGGCTGGATTCTTATTGGAGCTTTTATTATGATCCCAATTCTCTTGATATATGGGTTCGTATTTGGGTTTGGCCCTGGTAAAGCTGTATCGTCCAATAGAAACCAATTGGCTTTCAGTCCGGATGGTATTCATTTCGAAATGGTATTATTTGATTGTTCTTGTTTCATTAAATGGAATAGCATTGATACCGTTATTTACTCCGACTCCAGAAATGAAGATTACGCTGAGTACATCATTTTTGTCAACGAATTACCAATATGTATTCAAAAGGAAAACCCATGGTGGCCAAATAGGTTATTCCCTTACCAGCAAAAACACCATAAAATAAGGATAAAAAGTGATGCTGTAAGCTTTAACTCGCTGCCTGATCAGCTGGAAAAATACTTACGATCTAAAGTTAGTTTTGAATTTAAAGACAGCAGAAAAGGGACTTTAATAGATTCTAAAACATTTACTGAAGGAAATACACAGACCACCACAGAACACTGGAAGCCAGCACGTAATTATGAGCCTTTTGAAATGATATACGACAAGTATAACCGAACAGTTCATGATATTGAAAAACGGGACGGTGCGATTTAGTTAGGAATTTTCCCGTCTTCTTCCTCATATTTTTCGAAGCCATTATAATGATAAGACTGCTCAGCACCCTCATCACAGCTGCTGAAGAAGATGCTTTTATTGGCTAAGTTGCCCTCGATAAATTTGTCTTTGGAGGAGGGTTGGAGCTTTAAATATTTACGCAGATGTCTGGCGTCATTATATTGGTTTTGCTTATAATATGCATCGTTTCCCTGATCGGAATGATCCGAATATAGATTGGATTTTGCGTCATACCTGTACTTGGCCGTATCTATTTCTGGATAGGTATGGTAATGTTTATTGGCATACAGAGCGTTTTTCTTCAGGTCTTTTGATTGGTCATATTGGTTTTTCCATTCCAGGATCTCCTGCCACTGTTTCTTCTCCTCTGGACCGTGTTTCTGATAACCTTCATTTCCTCCGTAATTGGAAAGTTTGATGACCTCAGCATTTTTACTGGAACTGATCATGGCAGAGAAATGTTCATATTCGCGCTTGGGCGTGTTGTGGACTAAAATAAAATCATTGGAGCCGGATTCATTGGAATAATGCCAGGAACTTTTATCCTCCCCATTTGGTTTTGAAGAAGCTTCAGATAAAATGGATAAGATGAGATTTTTGATTCGACCTTGTTTCTGGTATACAAAGGGCGCATCAAAACAATTGGAGTCCTCATTGAATACCTGTTGTGTGCTGTCCTGATCAAATTTAACGAAGGTCTTACTGCCTCTTTCAAAGCCTACGAAGTTTATTCTTGTGCTGTCCCCTAAAGCAGGGTTTTTATGAGCAAAGACTTCAAATAGTTCCTGCTTGTCCGGGTAGAACAGGAGGTAGTCTTTTTCAAAAAAATATCTGCCAAATACTCCTGTAGCATAACCGTACAGTAGAAAGGTGCCATCCTCAAAAAGGCTGATTCCTGTATTACTGCCATACAGACCGGCATGTTTTTTATAGCGTGAATTCATGGCTTGATGTTGTGCGGAACTGTTGTTGATGAGGGCCATACAGAAAAGGAGCGTGATTAAAGACTTCATACGATAAAGATACTCATTATTGCGATTTCATTACTTTGCCTTTTTTCCGAAAGTTTTACATCATTAATTCACAGTACACCTTAATGGTTAAATCGAAATACCGCTTCCTCCCACAATTTTTATCCCATCGGAGAAATTTTTCCAAAAGCGGATATATCTATATTGGGCTTCAAAGGGTTGATTGTTGTAGCTTCCTTTTAAGTTCATTTTCAGGGTAATAACAGCTAGATCATCTATAATATTTAGCTGTTCAATATTTGGACTAAGCTCAGCTATTTTTAGATTTCCATTACGATAGGATTTCTAAATCCATTTCTTTCGTAATCGTTTCACCACTCGGGACGATGAAAAGCAAATCATTGTGCAGCAGTTTGTCGAGCATTTCTACGTTACTACTTTTCATAGCGTCGTAAAGCTGGTTTTCAAGATTTAGAATGTCGTTTTTTGTTATCATTTTTTTAATTTATTGAGACGTTTTTTTTTAATCAGGTAATATCAATTCTCAAATGATCAGAACGACATTTTGTAGGTCTGTAAAGGTTGTTTTCTTAATTTCTAAAATACATAAAAATCAATCTTAATCACATTGACCCTTATTGATTGCTTTATTACAAAGGAATCTATACTCAAAAACAGGTAGTACTGATTATTACTATCAATTTAAACTTATCAATCTCATAATCAGTAGTATAAGATGGTATTGGAATTTGTTTTACTTGTGGTTGTCCAATTTTGATAAGCTCATGCATTATTATGGTGTAAATAAAACAATAATCACATAGAACAGAAAATTAATGCCTTTGAAAAAGGCCAAAATGCGATGAGAGCAATTTATGGCGTAGGTGCTTAACTGGCAAAATGTACAATTGAACAAGAGCTTTACACTTAATCTATTACCGGGTATCACAAATCAATGGCTGTGCCTATTGTCTGGATATGCACTCGAAAGACTTGATCGCCATAGGGAAGAATCCACAACGAATTTTTCTGCTGGATGCCTGGAGCGAAGCACCGCTTTATAGCGACCGGGAATTGATGAAATCGCCGAAGCATTCCTCTCGAACAAGGAAACGATTAACAAGAGGTTGTTCAGGGCGAAAGAAAAGCTCCGCACAGAGAAGATTCAACTCGGTTTTCCTACCGAAAATGACCTAGTTAAACGGCTGGATAATGTACTCCATATTATTTATCTGCTCTTTAGTGAAGGATACTATTCCCGGACACAGAACCAGATCTTAAGAAAAGATTTCTGTATTGAGGCCTTGCGACTGGGTGTATTGCTTACCGAATATGAAAAGACAAATAGACCCAAAACAAATGCCTTAATTGCCTTAATGTTTTTTCATTCGTCCCGGTTTAATGCCCGGCAAAATGAAGAAGGAGAGTTGATTTTATATGAACAGCAAGATGAAGATGCCTGGGATAGTGAATTGATTCATAAAGGTGTTTATTTCTTAAGCCTTTCTGTT
Source organism: Pedobacter sp. PACM 27299 (assembly GCF_001412655.1). NCBI lineage: Bacteria > Pseudomonadati > Bacteroidota > Sphingobacteriia > Sphingobacteriales > Sphingobacteriaceae > Pedobacter > Pedobacter sp. PACM 27299. The sequence goes on from NZ_CP012996.1 coordinate 3,180,881, forward strand.
ACTGGAGAAGAGCTCATTACTTATCATCTGGAAGCCAGAATCGCTTATTGCCATTGTACAAAGAAAGATTCTGTAGAGAATGGGAAGAGATTTTACAACTTTATAACCAGTTGTTAATGGTTTAGCTACTCGCCTGGAGCTGCACTCAATAGGACGTTTGCGCTGTATAAGGCGAAAGGAGCTGAGGTAGCTGGGTATTTCGGAGTGATGGTGCCAGTGATTTCGGTCAAACCGTGCCACTTAAAAGATCATACAATTATATAAAAAAGCTGGGATTATTCCTTTTTCAATATTCCTTTTCTCATGGATTCACCTTTCAGGTCAATGCGGTGAGAGGAGTTTACAATCCGATCCAAGATGGCGTCTGCAATAGTTCCTTCACCACCAATGATTTCGTACCAGGCCGATACCGGTATTTGGGAGGAGATTATAGTTGATCTTTTACCGTGCCGATCGTCTATAATATCCATCAGCGTTTCCCTGTCCTGATTATCGAAAGCTTGCAAGCCAAAGTCATCCAGTATTAGCAGATCCATTCTAGTTAGTTTTTCCAGCTCCTTGAGGTAGGTTCCGTCAACTTTGCTCAATTTCAGCTTTTTGATCAGTCTGGCAGTTACTGTATAGAGTGTTTTTACTCCAGTAAGACATCCCTGATGCCCAAGAGCCTGTGATAGATAGCTTTTGCCTGTGCCGGAAGCACCACATATAATGATGTTTTCCTTTCTCATTGTAAAGTCCAGTGTACCAAGTCGTGCGAACATGTTCTTGTCCAGATTTCTTTCACTGGAATAGTTTATATCGGCAAGACTGGCGTTCTGCCTAAAGTTTGCCAGTTTCAGTAACCGATCAATTTTGTTGTTCTCGCGGTCTTCCCACTGATGGTCGGTCAGTAGTGCCAGGTATTCGTCGCATGTGATGCCTTCGAACCTGTTTTCCTTTACATACTGTTGGTGTAATTGAGCCATCGCCCCAAGGCGCATGTTACGTAGTTTTTCAACTGTCTGATTATTCATTGTTGTGATTTTTGATTGTCTTTATTGGTAAGCGGAAGCACCGCGTATGTTGCTGTGAAGAGGGATATGTGGTTTTATGGATTCGGGCTGTTCATCAATAGCGGGCAGTCTGTCCATATTATTTTTCAGGATGTTCTTTACACGCAGATAAGAGCAACTATCTGTAGCCAGAGCCCTTTTACAGGCATTATTGAGCCGCTCAGAGCCATAGGAACGGTTCAGATGAATAATGCCCAAAGAGCGCTTATAGCTTATTTCCGGGTAATCCTGCGAGGCCAGTACCTTTTCTATGCATGCCAAAACATATTCACCATGCGGCAATGCTTTTTTCCTGAAGAACTCAGGGCTCCAATCCGAGTAGAACTTATGTGTGCTGCTCAGATGATCTGTGATGGTGATATAGCTGCCCTTGTTCAGGTTGCGCTGATGCAGCGCAATCCTTTCATGGTTATAATAGATCTCAACACGGCTCCTGGTATAATGGATCATGGTCTCCTTGCCGATATACCGGTATGGAACACTATAGTAACACTTATCGGGAGAAAAATATGCGTAGCCCATCTTCTGCACCTTGGCCCTTTTATAGTCTTTCATTTCATAGGTACTGGACGGTAGCTCTTTGAGATACTGACGTTCAATACTCTGGAAGAGTTCAATACGGCTAGATTCTTTTCGTTTGAACAAAAGCTTGTTGTAACACTCCAATAAGACAGCAATTTCCCTGTTAAGATCTTCCAGAGAAAAGAAGGTCATTTCCCGTAAAGGATAATAAATACGCTGGTAGACCAAATGCACCGCATTCTCAACCAGCGCCTTGTCCTGGGGAGCGTAACTGCGGGTGGGGTTGATGACACAATTATAATGGCGGGCAAAGTCTTTAAAGCTACGGTTGATATCGGCTTCGTATTTACTCGATCTGTTAACTGCGGACTTTAGGTTATCCGATACAATCGCTTTAGGCGATCCGCCATAGAAACGTAAGGCATCAGCACAACACGACAGCATGTCCTCGCGTTTCTGACTCATACATGCCTGAACGTAAGTGTACTGGCTGCAGGGAAGTATGGCTACAAATACTTCCACGGGAACAATCTCTCCGGTCTGCTTATCGATGATCTGCAGCTTTTTACCGGCAAAGTCTATGAACATTTCTTCGCCAGCAAAGTGCTGAAGTTTCATTGACCCTTTTTCTTTAGGGTACTTGCGGCGGAAATGCTCAAGGAACTGTGTGTAACTATAAGGTTCTGCCGCCAGCTCAACATATTGCTGATAATGATACAAAAAGGTAAAACCCGGATGGTTCCGGGCCTTGTTTACACCCTCAAAATAAAGCATGAGCTCATTATGGCGAATGGTGTCCAGGGTCGTATGTGATGAGAACAGTTCGGATAAAGCAACTGTATCAAACCCCAGAAGCTCCTGACATGAATAGTCGCTACCAGCAAACAGTTGCATATAGGTATTGACAGTGTTACGGGAAATACCGAGAACAGAACCTATTTTACGGTTACTGTAACCCTCCAGATGTAATGTGAGTATTTGTTTTAAGTCCATCGGATCAAGTTTGTTGGCCATATCGCTGTATTTAAAAGCGATAAGGTAATTCTTTCTTGATCTTTTTAAAGTGGCACAATTCGAACCGTAAAACGGATAGATGGATAAAAACTAAACCACTAAAGTGGCATCATTTAAACCGTAATCGCTGGCACTAACAGACCGAAATAGCTGGCACTATTCGAACCGTAATATCCAGTAGCGCTGCCTGAAGCGGAGAAGTTAATGCTGGAGACCAACCATTTTTATTATATCCTGCTCGGAGAGCTCAGCAAAAATATAGATAAGATTAAGGCGAAGCACTATTTTGAACGGGCAAAAGCATAGGCAAAAATACCGGTAGAGCAGGAGCTTATTCAGGGCAAAATAAAACTTTTATAGGAAAAAAAATTAAACAGAAAAGCCTCACATTTATGTGAGGCTTTCGTGATCCCGCTGGGATTCACACCTAGTGTGAAAATCAACATTTATTCATTATCTGGGAGGTTTTGAAATTGGTACTAACCGAATCGCTCACCTTTTATTTGTACGTTTTTACTGCAAATGCTATAACAAAAGTAATAAAATAATTTATTTTTAGATCACTGTTATTTCGATGATTCTCATTTATTTAGACGGGGTTATTCGTTTTCAATAGTTTTCCAAAATTGCCTTATTTTTATTGTTTTTGGCTCATCTAAATGAATTAATCCAAATCCAGATTCTAATTTATGAATTTCGCTAGCCAATTTATGTTCACTTCTAGGAGTACCGATAAATGTTTTAATTATCTTGGGATCTTTATTTTGTACATTTAAACAAATAGGAAGCTTAACTTGTGATGCAAAATCAAAGTCTTTTGTTTTATAATCTTCGACACCTTGTGAGAGCATTACTACTATTACCCCTTTAGATCGTAAAAGTCTTAGTAAATCTTCAAGAGCTTTTCTTGCATTTTTATTTTTGAGATATATATGTGCTTCATCAATAACAATTACATAACGTAATGGCATTATATCATCAATTGGAAGAGCGTCATTAGCAGAACTGAAATAAAAGTTAAAATATCTAAGTAAAAGAAATACACATAACTGCCTTAACGTATCTGAGAGGGTCGGGGGTAGATTAAGATAAATACTTTTGTCAACTATACTTTCCGAAATTTCATTTGAAAATATACCACTTGATAAATCTTTAATGGCTGAAAATAATGTATCGGGCTTTGTTTTTGTAAATGTGTAATAAGAGTCTATGGCGTCAAATAATTCCGCCATATTAGGGTATGCGTTAGATTTACTTTCTAACAAGTCACTTACTACCGTTTGAAGGATGTTTTTTTGAGAAACCCCCATGTTTGGAACAAAGGTTGCAATTGTATCTACAAAAGCCTTTACACTAAATGTTTTTTGTCTATCCCCATCATGTAGATTTATTGAGGTCATAGGATTAAAATTGAAACCATCATTTAGTATATCTACAAATTCACAATCAGTTTTTTCTAGGAATTGTTTCAATTGCGATGCATCTCCTTCACCTTTATAGTCAAAAAATATGTATTTAAGTTGGTTACCAGAATTCTTAGAAATTTGGTAGATTATATCTTTAATTAGTTGTGTTTTTCCTGAGCCTGCCATCCCAGCAATAGCAATATTTCTATTGTCAAACTTTCTTAGATCATTTATGTTTATTTCAACGTCTTCACCGTCTTCTGTTTTTCCAATAAAAAATGAAATAGGATCTTTATATTCCTTAATCTGAATAGTTTTCTTGAAAATATTTGATACTGAAACTGTCCCAGATTGCAAATCGAATCCGTTTTTTACAAGTCTCATTAAAAAACTTGTATGATCTCCAGAAGTGAGATCTAAATTTTTTAATTTTTCATCTATAAGGTTAAGCCCATCATTAATATGTAATTTGAATAATTTACTAAATTCTTCCTCAAATAAGGACGCATTGTAATGCTTTTCCAGAATTGCTTTAAAAATTGGATAGTTTGATCTACCTTCGACTATTGTTCCAAATAAACCTTTGTCATCTCTAAAGTCTCTGCCGTCTGAACTAGGGATTGTATCCGTTGATAGATCAAATTTCTTGTTTAATTGTAAGCTGTATGCAAAAGCCATACGAGGAACAACTCCTTCAGAAGAGAATTTATAAATTGATTTTATCCTATTTATTGATTCGTCATTTTGCTTGCTAATTCTGATTCTCATAACTTTGGAAATAACCTTGTTTAAAATTTGATTTTTTATTCTCGTTTACTATTAAATATGATTTAGCAACTTTTGAGTGTATTGTATTATACCTTCGAGGTGTAATTTCATTATTTGTTGCTAGCAGAATTACTTGAGTAGATAGATCAGGATAATAATTTTTTAATATATTTTCTATATGCTCATGATCTAATCTCCCAAGTGGAGTATCTATAAAAATTGGGAAACTTTGAATTGACTCTTTTAATATGGCCTTAATAAGACAGGATATATATATTTGTTTCTCACCTGTAGAGAAGCTTTCTTTTGGAATCTCTCTACCTTGGGAATCTAGAATTGAAATTCTTAGGCCTTTTCCATCGGGAAGAATATCAATTCGTGATTCTTGAATAAATTCATTATTGTCATTTTGCATTTTATGCATTAGTTTTTTCAGTTCAGCTAGTAGGTTTTTTGCCAAAGCCTCCTTTTTACTAATTTTTTGATTGTCAATGAAAATCTGTAACGCCTCAATGTATTTATTTGCTTCTGATATTTTGTTTTTTATTAATTGATTTCCACTGCTTTTTTGAAGTAAATGATTATAGTGTTGGTTTAATCTAATGTTATCCGTTAGCAATTTATGTTTTTGATTCTCCAGAGCTCCATTTTCTGCGATTATCTTTTCTACTTTTCTTTCAGTATCGTCCTTTTGAGTGATGATTTCTAATATAGTCTCATCCTCTAGATCCGAATCAATTACCTTTATTTGTTTTTCCTTTTCAAAAACGGCTAATTGTACTGAGTTGAATTCCGAAATGGTTATTTCAAATAGATCTTTTGATTGCTGTTTAAGTATTTGTGATGTAGATAATACTAATTCTCTATCTGCATTGCTTAGATCTATCTCAAATTGTAAATCTGTTTTTTCATCAGGAACATCAAAAAGCTCATTCAACAAGACTTGGGCTTTATCAGAGTAAAATACTTTATTTTTAAAGGTCATTAATCCATCTTCTGGCTCTGGTGGTTTGTTGAATAACTTTTCAATAAAGTTGTCTAATCTTCTCTTTAGTAGTTCATTATTTTCGTTGGCTGCTTGTGCTTGGCCTTGGCAGGCTAGTTGTTCCACTACCTCTTCAACTTTGCCTGCAAGCATTGCTAATGGAGCCAGTTCACTTAATTCATTGAAACTTTTCTCTAATTCTTCTTTACGAAGTTTAAGCTGTATAAGTTCATTAAAAATGTCATCCCGATTAAATAAGGTTGTCTCTTTCCTGCTATTTTGATTTAAATAAGATTGATATTCTTTGATTCTATCTTTCATATTCTTCACCTCATTTTCATTTTGAGCTGATTTCATATCTATCTCTTCAATCTTACTTTTGTTAAGCTCTATGGACCTTTCAGAGTTTATAATTTGCTCTTTGAGATTAGTAACAGCACCTTCTTTTCTTAAATTGTTAGAATAGGAGGTTAGATCTTCTTTTAAACTTTCAAAATGATCTAAACCTAAAAGCTTTCCAAGGGCATCATTTAGTACATTACCTTCTTCCTTTGTTGATAATTCAGCCCATGATGCGATTTTTTCGGCATCAAAAAAAACAAACTTGGCAGCTTCAAGAGGAATAATAAAGTCGTTTATGAAACTAATTTTATCTTCATTTCCTTGAAAAATTTCCAGACCTTCAATGTTTAGTAAACTTAAAGATTCTTCAGTTTTTTGGGAATTAAATATTCTTTTTATTGAGACTTTATTCTCGGGTATGTTTAAATTGTTTGGTACATCAATGTCTTCTAAGAAAACCTCCACTGAGAATTCTAAATTACCTTCGTCTTTTGATAACCAATTGAGCGACTGCTTTAAGAATCTTTGATAATTCTGATCTTTTTGGACTTCACGATTAAAATTATCATCAATTTGTGTTATTTTCTCACCGTACAAACACCAAACAATTGACAGTAAAAAATTCGTCTTTCCATAGCCATTTTTCCCTCCTATGACTATTATGTTTTTTGTGTCAAATGTTTGTAAATCTAATGTTACCTGTCCGTAATACTGGCGGAAATTACTTATGGATATTCCGGAGCATGTTGACCCCCCAGTATTGTTTTTATAACCGCATGATATCGTAACGCCATTTATTTGGTTTACTGACATTCCGGCACATGCTGACCCCACCTGGCTTGTTAAAGATTTTGTAACGGAGCATGTTGACCCCTGCTGATTACGTTTAAACCGTATTCTGCTTGAGCATGCTGACCCCCTTCTTTAATTTGATTTGGCTTACTTAGGTGAATACACCCCACCTAACCAGAACGCTGATGGCCGGAAAAGCAAAAGCAATGAGTCAGATCAAACAACTTCTTCGCCTGCACGAGCAAGGCAATTCCATCAAGAGCATTGCCCGAAACCTGGGCATCAGCAAGAATACCGTTAAAGCCTACCTAGCCAAACTGTCTGTAGGGAAACTCGCAGTATCAGAGCTCCTGGATATGGATGATCCTATTCTTAAAGGCAATTTCCATGCTGGTAATCCTGCCTATAAGGACCCCAGGTTCGAACACATGAGCAAGAACCTCGAATATTATTCCAATGAACTTAAAGAAGTCGGCGTAAGCCGAACCCTCCTTTATGAAGAATATATTTCCGGCTACAAAGAAGGATACAGCTATTCCCAGTTCTGTTTCCACCTGCGACAGCAACTTATTGCACGCAGGCCCGGAATGAGACTGGAACATCTCGCCGGCGATAAGTTATTTATAGATTTTGCGGGTAAGCCCATGCATTATATAGATCGTGGTACGGGTGAACTTATCCCATGCCAGATCTTTGTAGCGACACTTCCTTTCTCTGATTACTGTTTTGCCATGGCTGTTCGGAGCCAACGCGTGGATGATTTTTTATATGCACTTGAATGTTGCCTCCGTGAGATCGGTGGTGCTCCAGCGGTGTTAGTTCCCGATAATCTGAAATCAGCAGTGGTAAAAACTGATCGTTTTGAACCTGAGATCAACCGGGCGCTAGAAGACTTTGCAAACTATTACAGCATTACCGTAATCCCCGCCAGGCCGAGAAAGCCAAAGGATAAGGCTTTGGTTGAAAACCAGGTCAAACTCGTCTATAACCGGGTTTATGCCCGTTTGCGTAACCGTCAGTTCTTTGATATTGAATCGCTGAACATCGCCATAAGGGAAAAGGTAAAAGCCCATAACCAGACCCGGATGCAGCAAAAGCCTTATTGCAGAGAGGAACGTTTTCTGGCAGCCGAAAAGCATCTGCTGAAATCGCTGCCTTCTGAGGGCTTTGAGGTAAAGTACTATGCTGAGCCCAAGGTGGCTAATAATAACCACATTTACCTTGGAAAGGATAAGCATTATTATAGCGTTCCGTTTGCATTTGTTGGAACAAAAGTCCAGGTAATATATACCAGGAGTATGGTCAGGATCTATGCACGTGGCAAACAAATCGCCTTGCACATTAGAAATATGCACAGGGCTGGGTATTCAACACAGAAGGAGCATTTGAGTTCACACCACAGGCATTACTTGGAAAGAAGCCCGGAGTATTATATAGCAAGAGCAAAGGAAAAGTCACCAGAGCTCTATATGCTTACCCAGCTCATTTTTGGCCAACCGAGCCATCCTGAGCAGCTTTACAGAACCTGTGATGGTCTACTCAGACTACAGAAGACTGCTTTGCCCGATGCATTTGCAGCAGCATGTGAACTGGCAATCGAGTACCGGAACTTTTCCTACAGGTTTGTGGAACGGATACTTAAGAACAATATGACAAACCATCAGGATCTGGTAAAACCAGACCAATCTCTGCCCGAGCATCAGAACATTAGGGGAAGCGAATATTATTCACAATCAACACTTAAATTCTAAAGAATGAACATTGAAACACAGCTTAAACAGCTTCGTCTGCACGGAATGAACCGGAGCTGGCAGGCCTTAACAGAAACAAGAAAGCTCCATGAGCTTACCTTTAGCGAAGGAATGGAAGTTCTTCTGCAGGCCGAAAGCGATGACCGGGACGGCAAACGCTTTGAAAGACTACAGGCTAATGCCAACTTTCGCTACAGGGCATCAATAGAGGAACTGAATATGGAGACCGCAAGGGGGCTAGATAGGTCGCTTATTGCAAATTTTGCGACAGGCGAATACATTCCTAAAGGGGAAGCAATATTGGTATGCGGTTCTACTGGTACTGGAAAAAGTTTCCTGGCGTCAGCGCTGGGACATCAGGCATGTACTCAGGGATACAGAGTGGCTTATTTTAATGTCCAAAAATTATTGCTGAAAACTAAAATGAGCCGTATTGATGGTACTGTATATAAGTTCTTCGAGAAAATATCAAAGGCCGAGTTGCTTATCCTTGATGATTTCGGACTGACCCATCTCGAACAGCAGCAGCGGATGGACATGATGGAGATTATAGAGGATCGCCATGCATCAAGGGCTACCATAATTGCCAGCCAGTTACCAGTGGCGAAGTGGTATGATATCATCGGAGAAAATACAATTGCCGATGCACTTTTAGATCGTATGGTGCATACTTCATACAGAATTGAACTAAAAGGAGAAAGTCTAAGAAAAAAAAGGTAAAATTGTCATGCCATCAGATTCTGATGAGCCAAATCCCAGACGGGGTCAGTATGATGCATTACTGGGGTCAACATCACCATAATATCCAACTTATAGCTATTTTACTTATTTTCATTGTCTAAGGATTTTTCTATTTCAGCACCTATGTTTTGTTGAATATAATGATTGCGTTTTTGAAGTTTTTTTATCCTTGTGGCCTTCAATAAGGCGTCAATTGAGCTATATTCTATTCCTATTGATTTACAGATGACTTTTAGATCATCAATCTGTTTTTCTTTTATTGAGGTCATGTTGTTCATAAGAATGATAATTTTAAAAATTTATTGGTCTATTTAAGGTTTAATTTATGTTAAATAACAAAAACATTTTTTTCTTTCAGTCATTATTTTTAATTGAAATATTTTCAGTGAGGAGTTTATGACATTATTGTTTTTTTATACCTAGCGCTAAGACCTTTATATAAATCCATTAGATTATTAAATTCTTCTTTTTTACTTTCTTCCATTTTGTTATCTCGGATCTTAATTGATTGTATATTCATAAAACGATACAATCGCTCTTCACTGTTATTTTTAGATGAAAAAGGAAATCTATTATTTTTCTCTAAAAATTGCTTTAGTTCTGAAAACCTTTCATCCCAAGCCTGTCTTAACATTGGAGCCTGGTCTAATCTCACAAAGTTGTTCGTGTCATACTGCTTGTTTCTTAGGCCAATTGTTAAACCAGTGAAAAATGTAAACCTATTATTTCCCTCCATTTGCAGATTTGAATATATACTTTTGGCGTTTGTATCTCTGAATTGATTAACATACTCGGTTATTTCATTGATGTGTTGAGGTGAGGACTGAGATGATAAAAATTCTTCTGTAATATCTCGTATAGTTCCACCACGAATATTTTTTTCAGATTCCCAGATCTTTAATCCGTATATGCTTGATCTGCCAATAGGTACAAATCCTGTTTTCCTTGTCATTGATGCTCTTAGACTGTTTTCATCAGTTTTGTAATCAGGATATAAGCTGATAACCTTTTCATAGATTTCAAAAACTTTAGACGGGCACCCTAATTTGTCAAGGGCTTCATAGGCGTATTCATAAACCTGTTTCATTGAGTTTCTCTTAAAGAGAATGCGTTCGTTTGTATCTAATATTATCTCAAATTCGTTGAATAAAATATATTCTGCACACCTAATGATTTCTTCTGAATGTTCAGACAAACCGTCTTTTGCAAACTCTAATAGGTACGCCTCAAATTCAAAATAATAATCATTGTCATTTTTTCCTTGAGAACGGTTTGCAATATCATCGATACAAGCTGCAAAATCAAAAATGTTAGTTAAATCGGTACGGATTAAATATGTTGTCTTCCAATTATGCCCTATTCTTGTGGTTTTATTAAGTACTATATTTTCTTCATTCCCAATTAGTGAAAAACTATGACTCAGTAGAATTGAAAAGATTTTATTTATAAAAAGCGAATTGAAGTCGTTCGATTCCTTTTCATTTATATCATTAACAATAGCATTGTCAATAATAATTATTCCTGATGAGAGATCAAGGCCATAAAGATTTAAGGCATGAAATTCTAGGTTTTTAATAAATGAAAACCGATCAAATAAAGTATCGTAAATTTCTTTTCTAATTTGTCGCGCGCGTTCTTTGGTTATATCTAACTTATATGCTATTTCAACTAAATTCTCAATGGGAGAATCAGAGATGTAGTTAAGACCATTTTTGAAAACATTTTTATCTCTAGCATCAAATATTATCTCATTATCAATTAGTACTTGAAGCGTTTTAAAGAGAGGTAAACCTTTTGAAAACTTATTCATATTATGTATCTCTGAGATGACGTCAGTTGGAATGTCAAATCTCTGAGTTAAGTATGAATTAAACAATTCCTTGGTTAACAGGTCCTCATCTTCAAAATTAGCAATAATGGTTATTTGGGACTTAATTTTTGAGATAAATGTTTTTAACTCTAATTCAGACTTCTCTCCAATGTTTGGCAATGAAATTATGTCAAAATTTGTATCTGATAACAACTCCATTAAGCCTGTTATGCTTACATTCGAGCCCAAATAGTGATTTAAAGCGTTTGAACTTCTTACTGTTAGCTGTCTGTATTGAGAATCAATTATGTTGTTAAGAATATTTCTTTGTCTTATTGTAAGGCTTTGGATTTTTTCTGGTATTGAGTTTTCAATATAGGTTTCGCATATTGTTATATCTAAATTAATGATGGGCTTGTATTTTTTGCTCAGCTCAATCAGTTCTTTATTTGACTTTTGTCCACAGTTTCTAATGCTACAAAAGTTGCCATGTTCTAAGAAAAAAAATACAATGGCAGAAGCATCCCTCAAGTCTGCTTGGATACAGGCATTATATGATCTGACACTCATGTCTTCGTAAAGACATAGTTCTTTTAAGCTCAGGTTGTGAATAACTTCGTTCATAAGATAATTAGCTTTAGAGTAATAATTTTATAGATCATTAAACTGAAAACTATAGTGTTTTGCTGATTTTAATTAAAATTACTGGTTCTTGTTAACTTTTTTTTGCTGCTTTCAGTAATTAAGGAAAATTATTTTCGAAGTCTAATATAAGAGTTTTATTTCAGGAAGTGTTTAGTATGTTTTTTGTAAATATTTAATGTTGTTTGTTCGAGTTGTATGTTCCTGTGTTTCTTTATTAGGCTGTAATTAGTTATAAATGCCTCTTTTGTTAACTTTCTGTCTCATTAACTATTTTACTTAACAAGCAGTAGTAGTAGTCAAGCTTTTCAATGATCAGTGTCTGATCGTCATCCTCTATCACCTCCATGTGCAGGTACACACGGCCATCCGTGGTCTTATCGAGATAATTGTTGGGGAAGAGTTCTGTCAGACGGTCCTCATAGGGTGCAAAATCCTTAATTTTCCAAGTCGTGATATATATCTTAAAGCGGCTTAGTGGATTGTTGTTTAATATCTCATAAGAGGCTTCTATGCCAATTCGTTTCTTTTCTGAACCATTGTTGAAGGCATCATATCCCAGATCCCAACCTTCCCATATCCACCATCTGTCATCGTTGGTCTGGAATTTTATGAGCTTTATCAGTTCAGAAATTCTGTTTTGTTGGACCTTAAGTACGCGCTCATTATACTTTGTATAAAGTGCGATAAGATTGTCAATCTTTTCAGCATTACTTGAGAAAAAATGTGAAAGCTTATTGTTTTCATAGGTTTCTCCGGTCATATTTTCGATGGTTTTAATAAAGTCATACATAAATAACAAATACTTTTGGTTGCCTTGAAAGATGTAATCTCCGATGTTTTGTTTAATCTGATTGAATAAATCGGTATAGGTTACGATCAGAAAATTGTTTTTATAGATGAAATCCCTCTCGTATTTATTGGTAATGCTCCTTACTGTCAATATAAGCTTAAAGACATTCTTTTTTCCGTAAAGCGCAATCTGGTTAGAATAGATTTCCAGAGGATTGTATACAGAGGCATTGATTTTATTTTCAATACCAATCACCATATCGGGGCTTTTGATCAGTATATCCAGTCTTTTTCCTTCAGAGTTCAGCTCATTGATCACCTGTATTTGATCATTTTTATATAATATTTTATTATTAGGCGCAATGATCTGTAATAAGGAGTCTATGAACAGGTTCTGAAAATTGTGCTCATTGGTCGGGTCAAAATAAAAACACAATAATCGGGAGCAGATTTCTTCAAACCGACTAGATGGATACCTGCATAGTTCAAGGTAAGTAGATTCAAGTACAATCTTGGGTTGCTTGTCAAATTCGTTTAATAGTTCTTCATAGAATTCGATGTTTTCAGTCATTGTGGGTTGTTGTAAAAATCAGATCACTTAGGACCGTCTAATTTGGTTGTGCGGTGTGTACTCAGTATTGACTATCATGGTCGTTTAAGAAAATAATTTATAACTCCTAAAGTGTATTGTAAAAGTAAAAAATATAGGACATTATTAAATACGGTTTCCCGTATTTAATAATGTCTGTTTAGATGTTTTTAGATTAATTTTTATTTTTGAAATCTTTTCAAGAGCCTGCCTAAGAAGAGTTGAGTGATATGGTTTTTTATTTAAATAATTGTCCAATTATAGCTTTCTTGACTTCTAAGAAGGATAAAAAAGGGGATATGGTAGACTGTTTTTGCAGGAGGGTTTCCTTGCGCATCTGTGGCTTGCAAAAACATCTTAGACCATGGCCCCACCGCACGGTTTTTGCGAGGGTGTTTATGGATTAGGCCATGGTTTTGAATAAAGGCAATAGTTCAATCATCGATCAGCATACTTTTTAGACTATCAATTTCCGGAAGCTGATAGGCTAGTGTGCCCTGCTGAAAGTCAAACAGTTTTTCCATCAGAATGACTTTTTCATACGGGATATCTTGTGTGCTTTCCGGAAGTATTCTCCGGTAATTGTGGAAAGTGTTTAATGAAATGCTTAAAAGGTCTGGCAGAATTTGCATCGCTTTACGGTATTGCCATACATTGAGATTGAATAAATATTCATCGATCTTGTATTTTCTAATTTGCTTTTCCATGACGTCATGTATTAAGTTCGGTTATCATTTATGGGTTTAGTTTACTGTTGTGGTAGTATTATTGATGCAGAAAACGGTCTGGCTACTGTCAATCAGATAGATTACTTCAATTAGTTTTTCTATGTACTCCTTGACAACCACCATTGCACTTCCATCTTCCAAAACCTCATCTATAGTGGGCTCCCTGTAGGCATATTCCACTATCCGACTAAATATTAACCTCCATTCGTTTAAGCTCATGAAGCTGAAAAAGTCTTTAAAAAAGCACTGGGTGTTTTTGATTTCCTTATCCGAAAGGGTTTTAAAGTGGGTGGTAATAAGTGTGCTGTAATACCTGTTAAGGTCTATTTCGCATGGCGTAAGTGTGCATGGATCACAATGCAAAGAGAACTTTGTATCCCTGCAAAAGAAGATGTGACCTGCTTCCAGTAATTTCAGCAAGCACCTGTAATTGTAGAAGTATTCTTCACTTTTTCCATACTGTTGGTTGGTACATGCTGATTTGATCAGCAGTAGAATTTCAGTGCGGAAGGCTTCAATGTCTATTTCATATCTGCAAAAATCTGAAATGAATACGTGTGGGTTTAAGATCTGCTTATCTGTAAGCTGATTGTACCGGAGTTTGTTTCTATTACTCATAATTTTGAATTTAATGAGCCTTGTAGAAGCTAGATCCCCCTAGAGGGGGCTGGACACCTGCATTCTACATTTGCAACCGAGGCACTGGTAAGCCCGCCTTAACTTCAAAATAAATTGAAACATCAGCTTTACCATTTCTTTCAAAATGGTTATCGTACAAAAATATAAGCAAGCGCCAGCCCCACCTAAGCGGCACAGGACTACGAATGTAGGGATTTGGCGCCATACTTACACTCGCACGATAAATTACCAGTTTTTCGGTCGCGAGGCTCGTTGGGTTAAATAATTGAACTATTGTAGTTTATATCATATTTTGATAAATTGGTTGGATAGTAAATATAGAATAAAAATGTCATACATGTATGTCTTTTGTTTTGTTATTTTTCTATCCCTTTACAATACGATGAATGAGCCTATAAACATATCCCCGATAGAACAATATGTGATTGATTACGTAATCAAGCTAAGGAAAGAAAAGCAGCTTAAACAGGAAGATATCGCGACTATTTTAAATGTGAAGCGCACATTTGTGACCAACGTAGAAAGCGCAAAAAACAGAGCAAAGTATAACCTTGTGCATATTGCAAAATTGGCCGATCATTTTGGGCTTTCTCCAAAAGACTTTTTACCTAAAGAGGTTAGTTTGTAATTTATTTAGTGTCAACCTAGCGTTATGTCGCCTAGTGCATAAGTAATAAGCTGGATAAATAGCCAATTAACTCAGTGTTTAGTTACCTAAGTGTAATGTCGATTAGGTAACAAAGTGATAGGCTGACTAAGTAGACTCGTTGCGTAGTTTTGTCCAGACGACATACAAAAATTCGCTTCCAAAGTTCATCTTCCAATTACAAAATTTGTTTGTTTTGTAATCGGCAAGTTGTGTTTTTGGGTACCCAAAAACTCCCTTGACTTTATTTATTCTAGCCCGAAAAGTCTAGAATAAATAAAGGAGAGAAAACCCCTGCGCAACTTGGGGTTTCTAAAAGCCCCTCAAAAAAACTAAAAAATACAGGAAGGCGGTTTGGGCGGATCAGCCAGTTCAACGAATTGTTATTGGTATTTCTCTCTTAATAAAGCCATATCTGCACCGACCTTAATGTCTAATATCTTAGCATAGTGCTGTGTCGTTCTGATATTGGTATGCCCAAGCATCTTCGATACGCTTTCAATTGGCACCCCATTTAAAAGTGTTACAGTGGTAGCAAAAGTATGGCGGGCAATATGGGAGGTTAGTTTCTTGTCAATTCCGCAGAGATCCGCGATCTCTTTCAAGTACTCGTTTAACTTTTGGTTGCTGGGAACAGGAAGTAGATTCCCTTTATTTACGCAAACCTTGTTTGTTGCATAACGATCCATAATTTTAACTGCTGTAGGCAGTAGGGGAATTGCAGATCTGGTTTTTGTCTTTTGCCTGTTGGTGAAAATCCATCGCTCTCCGTCATTTCCTTTTTGGATGTGCTCTTGTTTCAGTTTAAATACATCCACGTAAGCTAATCCGGTAAAACAGCAAAAGACAAAGACGTCACGCACCTGCCTTAATCTTTCAGATAGAAACTCTTTTCCAGCGATCTGTTCCAGTTCCTCCTGATTGAGATAATAGCGGTCAACATTCTTAGTTTTGCCTTTGTACCCTAGAAAATGATCCTTTTCCACCCAGCCGTTTTCCAAACCAATGCGCAGTATCTTTCCTAAATTCTTGACGTTCTTAACCACATAGTTATTCTCGCAGTCTTTATCCGACCTTAAATAGTAGTCGAAATCATTCAGGAAGGCTTGATCTACTCTTTTAATGTCCATATCAGTCAGTCCGTATTTGTAAAGGATGAAAGCTGATAAATGTTTTCTAAGACCTTATAACGGTTCAATGTGCCCTGTACGTAACCTTTACCCACTAAAGACTGCATCTTTTCATTATGATCTTTAACAGCCTCCAGTAAGGTATGTGAGCCATCCATTTTACCCAGATACCTGCATTTAATGGCTTCCGAAGTTATTCCGATACCAAAACTGACCAACTCCTGATGTGCCTGATAAATGGAACTTTGCAGTTGATCCAAATAGGAATTAAGCATTTTAACATCTTCTTTAGTTCCGATTAGTCGGTTTGAACGCTTACTCCAACGGCTTGGGTTACAATCCCTGCTGGTCGCAATTTCTGCGCGTTTACCATCAACCGTAATTCTCATGTAGATAGGGGTGTTGCCGCTGATGTAGTTCTTTTGCTTTTTCAGATAAAAAAGCAGGCTGAAGTTCGTTTTCATCATTTAATGATTAAGGGTGAAACAAAAATAGCTTTGCAGTTTAACGCTTACAAGATGTTCAGTGTGTAACTACCTGTTCAGTAGTTAAATATGTGGCATTCGGTGAGTAGGGTGAATTTTCCAAATGACTCACCGAATCGCTCACTTTTTATATGAGAATTGGGGATCAATGCCAAAAGTTGTGGAGCAGTGGTTTGAATTTCGCTGTTAAGCATACAATTGTGTAAGTCTGAAAAGGAAGAATTCAATATTTTTGACGCCTCTAAACTGAGCTCTAAAAGCTTTGATTTTGGCGTTGAAAGATTCGGCAGAAGCGTTTGTAGATCTGCGATCAAAGTAGTTTAATATGGTCTGATAATGATTCTGTATCGATCTTGCAATGGTGTTGAAAGCCTTGAAGCCAGTTTGCCTGACTCTTTCGTGCCATTTAGCCAGCTTGGCCAGTGCAAAGACCTTATTCTTTGTGTTTTCAAATAGCTGACTAAGCCCCATACTCAGCCCATATGCTGTTTTAAGATCAGGAAATCTTTCAAATAGAAGCTCAGCACGATCCTTTTGGCTTTGGGTCCAATCGGCAGGCTTTTTATACAATACGTATCTTCCCCTGGCGAGTAATTGCTTGACCGTATCCCCGTTATGGAGTACTTCCGGATGAAAAGGGTGGCCTGTTTTCTTTGATTGCTCAATGGCTTCATTTTCGATATCCATCGCTTCCCATCTATGTTTAATCCGCATTTCCTGTAGCGCTTCGGTAGCCAGTTTCTGCACATGGAAACGGTCAGTGACTCTGATAGCTCCTGGAAAACAACGTTTGCAGATTAGTTCCATATTACCTGCCATATCCAGGGTAATCTCGGTCACCTTTTTTCTCAGCCGTTCAGGAATTTGTTGCAATACAGAAATCACCGTTTCGGCTTTAGTTCCCGCTACAATAGCCACGATAGCCCCTTTTTTACCTTTAGCAGCTTTATTGGTGATAATAGTATAAAGTTCACCATGGGACAGACTGGTTTCATCAATGGAGAGCTGTTCACCAAGATTCTCCGGGTATAATAGCCATTGTTTTGCATGTGCTTTTTGATCCCAGCTTTTAAAGTCGCTGAGGTAATCACGGTACTGACGAAGCAGGTTTTTGACCTTTACACCATAAAATGAACTGATCGTATCAACGCTACTCGGGGCTGTATCGATTGATTTCTTTTAAAAAAGCCGCGAAATCTCCTGTCATTCGCGTTCCTTTCTCAACTAAAGTCCAATCCCGGTAGATCACTTTGCCGCTTTCCAAATTGATCCAGCGCCGGCGTTTGATATGATAGAAGACCTTATGTCCACGAATGGGGAAATCCTGAACCACGATCTGCGGGAAAAAACCTTTTGACTGCACCTTGAGCGAGCCCCATTCTGTAGGCAGTTGATTGAGTTCTTCCAACTGAATATGAAAAGTGTCAGGGTCTTCAATGGCATTGGTAAATTCAAAATTCTCTATGATAAATTCCGGTAAAAACAGACGAAGTAAAGTGGTGCTCGCAGAAGGCATAAATAAAAGGATCAATCCCAAATGTTGTGGAGCAAAACTGATTTTCTGTTGTTAAGCATACAATTGAGTTAGTCTGTACAGGAAGAATTCTATGTTTTTCACGCCTCTAAACAGATTTCTGAAAGCCTTTATTTTTGCATTAAAAGATTCTGCGGAAGCATTAGTAGATCTGTTGTCAAAGTAATTTAATATAGTCTGATAATGGTTCTGTATAGATCTTGCAACTGTATTGAAGGCTTTAAATCCTGTTTGCCTTACTTTTTTATGCCATTTGGCCAGTCTGGCCAATGCAAAGATTTTGTCCGTTGTATTTTCAAAGATTTGACTAAGCCCAAAACTGAGGCCATAGGCTGTTTTAAGATCGGGAAACCTCTCGAATAAGAGCTCTGCACGGTCCTTTTGACTTTCTATCCAGGCAGAAGGCTTTTTATACAATACATATCTGCTACGGGCAAGCAACTGCTTGATGGTATCTCCATTATAGAGTACTTCCGCTTGAAATGGCCTACCTGTCTTTTTTGATCTTTCTATAGCTTCATTTTCCTGATCCATAGCTTCCCATCTGTATTTGATCCGCATTTCCTGTAGTGCCTCGATAGCCAGTTTCTGTACATGAAACCGATCGGTCACTCTGGTTGCTTGCGGAAAACAACGTTTGCAGATCAATTCCATGTTACCAGCCATATCCAAGGTGACTTCAGTGACCTTTTTTCTTCCCCTTTACGGCATTCTTTTCAACACGGAAATAACGGTTTCCGCTTTCGTGCCTGCTACAATGGCAACGATAGCCCCTTTCTTACCTTTTGCGGCTTTGTTGGTAAGGATGGTATAAAGTTCACCATGGGATAGACTGGTCTCGTCTATAGAAAGCTGTTCACCAAGATTTTCCGGATATAACAGCCACTTTTTTGCATGCGATTTTTGATCCCAGCTTTTAAAGTCACTGAGGTAATCACGATATTGACGAAGTAGATTCTTAGCTTTTACACCATAGAATGAACTGATGGCATCAACGCTACTCGGCGCTGTATCGATTGATTTCTTTTAAAAAAGCCGCGAAATCTCCAGTCATTCGCGTTCCCTTTTCTACTAAAGTCCAATTCCGATAAATCACCTTGGACGTTTCTGTATTGAGCCATCGGCGTCTGCGGATATGAAAAAACACTTTATGCCCACGGATAGGAAAGTCTTGAATTACAATCTGAGGGAAAAAGCCTTTGGACAAAACTTTGATCCCATCCCACTCTGAGGGAGGATTATTCAATTCTTCAAGTTCGATGTGGAAGGTTTCACTATCCTCAATAAGCCCTTTGAATTCAAAATTCTCTAGTATAAAATCTGGCAGAAATAATCTGAGAAAGGATGCAGTACCTGATGGCATAAATATAAAACTGTATGGAAATGCAAATCTATATTTTTATCGCATGCTCCACAACATTTGGGATTGATCCAGAATTGGTGCAAGTTTTGGTACCCCCGTAAAAGTAAAAAGGCCGTTAATCATGCGATTAACAGCCTTTTGTACGTTTTGATTTTGAATCTTGTGATCCCGCTGGGATTCGAACCCAGGACCACTACATTAAAAGTGTAATGCTCTACCAGCTGAGCTACGGAATCATTTATGTTCCCTTGTTTCGGGAGTGCAAAGGTAGATAAATAATATTAAGTTGCTAATTAATTTGAAAAATAATTGTGTTAATTCTGAGCTGACTCCTGTTTAATGAAGCTTTATATTGCTTATTTGTTTAATAATCAATTGTTTCTGATC
Organism: Pedobacter sp. PACM 27299; assembly: GCF_001412655.1. Lineage (NCBI taxonomy): Bacteria > Pseudomonadati > Bacteroidota > Sphingobacteriia > Sphingobacteriales > Sphingobacteriaceae > Pedobacter > Pedobacter sp. PACM 27299. Next base: position 3,200,999 of record NZ_CP012996.1, read on the forward strand.
TCTGATAAATCAGTAATTTTTTTTACTTTTTTTTAGGGGTACATCATCAAAAGCAGCGATTTATTATCCTGCCAGGTAGTTTATCGTAATAAATTCTTTAAAAACACATTTTAACTTCCCCAAATCCTGTTTTTAAAGATATCGAAGGTTTGTCTGAGGTGGCGATTGAAAATCAATAAGACTACTAAAACAATCAATCCAAAGCCAATAGCGGTAAAGATCTCCATATTGGAGAGTAAAACACCTTGTTTTTTCAAGCCAGCAGTAATCTGCTGCATTGCTAATGTACTGGCTTCATCCAGGCTAAAACCTTTCCCTTGGAACTTTTGGGTGTACCTGCTGATTTGTTCCTGAATTTCCGGACGTTCAGGAATAATAGTCTCCCTGAACTTGCTGTAATGTTTTTGCTCCAAAAAAACCTGTGCATTTTGCATCACACAAAAGCCAATAGTGCTGCCCCAGAACCTTCCAGTCACACCTACAGTGCCAGAAAAAGGGGCAAGGTATGCTGGAACAGAAGAAACGGTAAACAGTACCAGGGGAACAAACAAAATCCCTACAGCAACGCCTTGCAGAATATACGGTAAGACAATATCTGCTAAGGATACATCGGGGACAAATAGGAAGGTAAACCATAAATGATAAACTGCCATCAGGCTAAATCCAAGAATGAAAATATACCTCGTTGCCACTGCTTTGGAAAGCAATATCGCGGCAATAAAGATCCCTATCAGGTCTCCCAGGGCATTTAAGTATTGAATATTGGCTACGCGTACCGGCTCCCAATTCCAGACTTTGCTCATCGTTGTGTGACAAATGTTCAAGCTCGCTCTTGAAATGTAAAAGAGAACAAATAAAACCAGTCCGGTTCGCAGATTTGCGTAGTGGAAAACCTTTAAATCAAAACATGGGCGCTTCACTAACAGCTGTCTTACAAGGAACAAACCAGAACTAACTGCCGTAATCGCTGTTGCGAGGGTGATCTGTGAAGATTGGAACCAGTATTTCTTTTCTCCATAAATCAATACAAAAGCGCCGCAAATAATTGCCGTATGGACCAAGACATAACTTGCCCAATCTACCTGATAAAGTGGTGTTTTTTTATGAAAACGATGTCCGTTGAAAGTGATCAGCACCAAGGCCACGCATATCAACTGAAAAAATGCCGACCCATACGCCATGTATTTCCAGTCGTAATTTTCCAGCAGCCACACTACGATGTTCATGATAAAAGGAGAGGCGATCAGCAAAGTTCCATACGTCAGGGAGAATACGATGATGATGGCATTTTTAGATTTGAATCTGCTGAGCAACAGCAATCTCAAGGGGATCCATGGCAGGGCCATTAATACACCTTCTACCATCCTCAAGATAATAAACAATACATAATCATGCGTATATGCCGAAATGATAAAGCTAACTGCCGCCAAGAAATAGATGGCCATGAAATAATTGCGTGTTGGAAAGTACTTAAATAAGCGGCTTTCAATCAATATAGTTGCTAAAAAAGTACCATAAGTGAGGCTCATTGCATACTGTAAATCCTCGACTTCTACATCCAGAAAACTTGCAGAATAGGTCGTATTAGAGGTATACAATCCTAATAATACCATGGAATGCAGCATACAAAAGATCAATACTCCTTTTACTGCCCAATCGGGCATCCAAGGCTTAAATACAGTCTGATTGGCCATGTTATTTCTGATGGTTAGCAACAACTATCACATTCATCCCTGCTCTTAAAAACTCAGTTTCCTTTACAGGGTCGGTCAGTTTTATGCGTATTGGAATTCGCTGTTCGATTTTCACAAAATTTCCAGTGGCATTGTCGGGAGGAAGCATTGAAAACCTTGCACCACTTGCCGGAGAGAACGATTCTACAATCCCATTAAATACCTGATTGCCGCTGGCATCTGCTTTAAAAGTGACCTTTTGGCCAATCGTAATCCTTCCTACCTGTGTTTCTTTATAATTTGCTGTAATCCACTTCTCCTGGCTCACTACCGAAACCAGCGTTTGTCCTTCTTTGACCAGCTGTCCGGGTTGAATGGTTTTTTTGCCCACCCATCCATCGTAAGGAGCCGTTAATATGGTGTAGGAGAGGTATAGCGCGGCGTTATCTACTGCTGCTTTCTTCCCGCCGATGACAGTTTTTGCTACTGGTACTTTCGACGAAGCTTCGGAAGTACTCAATGCGGTAGACTGCAGTGCGTGCAAAATTTCTTCGTAATGAGCCTTTGCTGAATCGTAATTTGATTTCATGGTTTCCACCTGTTGCTGGGTCGCTGCATCTTCTTTCAACAGCGCATTGTAGCGTTTATATTCTTCTTCCGCCTTCCATACCTGAGATTTTGCCGCATCCAGCTGAGATTGCTGAACCGCAGTATTACTTCTTGTAGTGGCTACGTTTCTTTGCAGTACGCCAATACTCTCTTTCGCGTTTTCAATTTCCGACAAAGCCAGGTCTAAATGTGATTGATATTCTCTGTTGTCGATGACGATTAAAGTATCACCCTTGTGTACAAATTGATTTTCTACGTATTTTACTTCCTGCACATAACCGGTAATACGCGTCACTACTGGAGTCACATATTGATCAATCTGCGCATCATTTGTCTCCTCATTGTTATTGTAAAAGATGAAAAACCAGATGCCCATGATCAGGCCTCCTGCAGCGATTATGCTCGCAATAATGGTAAAAAAAGTGTGGAATGGGCCATGCGGTGCAGGCGCTTTTGCTGTGTTCATTGTAGACTAAGAGGGTTGATTTATAATTGTCCTGCTGCATAACGCAGCTCGTAATGTTTCATTAAAGCGTCGATTCTGGTAGATACGACATTGTATTTTGCCTGAAGCAAGGCATTATCGGCATCCAGAATATCGGTTACCAATGCCAGTTGATTCAAATACTTCAACTTGATGATTCTATAGTTTTCAGTAGCTTGTCTTTTTGCTTTCTCCGTAACTGGAAGCTGATCCATGATTTCCTGATACCTGGTGTATTGTTTAAAAACCTCATCACGGATTTGGTTGCCAAGAAGGTCCGTGTTAACTTTTTCTTCCTCCATTCTTTGCGCTGCCAGCTTCATTTTAGTCTTATTTTTATACAAATTAGAAAGGCTGAAATTGAGCTCTATTCCAATCTTTCCCAAAGTATAGCCGTTGTCTCTTGGCGGAAAGAACATATAATTGGGGTAGTTATAGCCATAAGAACCAAACAAATTGAGTTTAGGATAATAATTGCTTTTCGCAAGGCGCTGTTCCGTCTGACGGATGGCTTCCTGCTGTTTAGCAATCCCCATTTCTTCCTTTTGAAAAACAGAAGCCAGATAATCCTGGTAATTATAAAGCGTTAACTTATTACCGAGTAGTCCATTAGTATCTAATGATAACTTTCCTTCTTCAGGTAATTCCAGCAGGGTTTGTAAATCATGGAGACCAATAGCAATGTTTCTTTGGTTGGATAAAAGACGCAATTGCATATCTGAAAGCTGTAATTCTGCCCTCAATACTTCATTGCCCGTTACTGTTCCGTGTGCTTTAAAGGCTCTGACTTCTTTTAAACGATCTTCTTCCTCCTTGATGTTTTCCAAAATCAGTTTCTGCAGTTCCATCAGCTTAAATACCCCTAGATAGGTCGCTACCACCTCAATTTGTATATCATTTACCGTTTTCTGAACGTTTAGCCTACTGATTTCCTGTTGTTGCTTAGCTTTCCTGATGCTGTATTTGATTTGTCCGCCAGCATAAATAGGCATTCTCGCGGAAGAGGTTACGTCAGCCATTTCTGGGATGGTGGCAGTCACCATTTTGCCGCTTAATCCGCTTTTGTACTCCGTTAAATCTGTGATTCTGGCATAAGATGCATGGAAATCCACTTCTGGAATCCTCATTTCTTCTTTTTCTTTCTTTTCTTCCTCCGTAATGTGCTGCTGGATCCTGGATTTCTGTACGGTTTTGTTGTGTTCGGCGGCCAGACTGAGGGCTTGTGACAGTGTTAAAACTTGTTGTGCTTGAACAGGGAAGGTCATGATCCCGGTTAATAATAGTGTACCGAACAGTCTTCTAGGCGGACTGCTCAAGGCATTTAATGATTCCCTTGCGATAAGGGGGAGCTTTTTCATTGTGTAGATTTTTCATTACAAAGTTGCAACCATTCCAGTTGGCTTGATTATCTTTGTTGGTCAAATGTTTATTCATTTCAGCCATGGCTAATATTCATAAAGATTACTATTTAACAGAGGTAGATAAACTCCCTCATACGATCTATTGTATGCATGATCTGATGGGCGAGCAGGACATTTCTGCGCACCAGCATGAGAAAGGACAGTTTCTATACACTGAGGGCGGCGTGGTTCATGTGAGTACGGAGCAAAAGACCTATTTCTTGCCTGCCAGACATTATATGTGGATTCCACCCGGCGTGATCCATAGCATCCATCCCAGTTCGGCAGATGTGACGATGAGAAATCTTTATTTCCCTGAAGAAGCAGATGAACACCCTTTTTATAAACAAAAAGGGATTTATCCAGTCAACGATTTACTGCTGCAAATGATCATTTTCAGCAACAGATGGAGCGGAGACATTGACGAGACAGCACTGAGTTCTTATCGCTTTGCATTGGCATTAAAGGCGATATTGCCAGAGGTGAGCCTGTACAAATTGCCATTGGCCTTGCCTTATGCAAAGGATAAACGCCTGACTGCTGTCATTCATTATATGGGAGAAAACTTATCCGAGGCCATAGTATTCCCTGCATTAGCCAGTAAATTCGGACTGAGTGAAAGAAGCCTCTCGCGTCTTTTTCAAGGGGATGTGGGGATGTCATTCATTCAATACCTGAGCATTCAGAGAATGATGCTGGCGGTTCAGCTGCTGCTCGAAGATAAAATGTCGGTAAAAGAAGTCGCATCCATGGTCGGCTATAACAGTATTCCTACTTTCAGTACTACTTTTTATAAAACACTGGGCGTTAGACCCTCGGAATATGTGAAGATGAAAGGGGTTTTAGGCTTGGATACTATGCTGGCATAATAAGATATGTAATTGACCGGAAAGGATACCTTTTGCCTGATTAATGCGGATAGATTTGTGTTTTAAACCAAATGTATGTACGCAGATAGAATACTGAGGGAGGAATTAATTTCCAAAATAATGACCTCAGAAGAAGCCGCACAACTCTTTAAAGACAAGATGGTGGTGGCTTCCAGTGGATTTACCAAGGCCGGCGACAGTAAAGCTGTATTGGCCGCAGTTGCGGAACGCGCAAAGTGCGAGCCGCTTAAAATCACACTCATGACAGGTGCTTCTCTTGGCCATGGCACAGATGGTGCTTTAGCCGATGCCGACGCACTGTCTTTACGTCTTCCTTTCCAGGTAGACCCCGTTTTGCGAAAGGCAATTAACAACGGTGAAGTCCTGTTTATCGACCAGCATTTGGGAGAAACCGTTACACTTTTGAAATCAAACCATTTCCCTAAAATAGATATTGCAGTACTGGAAGCGTGTAGAATTGAAGCGGATGGTAGTATCATACCGACCACATCTGTAGGTAATTCGGCATCTTTTGCTGCATTGGCAAATCAGGTGATTATTGAGGTTAATACCGCTGTTCCTTTTTCTGTTTGCGGCTTGCACGATATCTTTTCTGCAGGAGACTACCCGAACCGATGTGAGATCCCAATCGTAACTGCTGCTGATCGTGTGGGGCGTTCTTCGATTTACATCGATCCTAAAAAGATCATAGGAGTGGTGATCACTAATAAAACGGATAGTCCGGCAGAAATTGCGCCGCCGGATGAGGCCACTAAAGCAATAGCAAAACACCTGGTCAGTTTCTTTTCAGCAGAAGTAAAGAAAGGTCATCTGACTAAATCATTACTTCCATTGCAAGCTGGTATTGGTAAGGTAGCCAATGCAGTACTGCTTGGTTTTATGGAAGGCGACTTTGAAAACCTGACCATGTATTCCGAGGTTTTACAAGACAGTACATTCGATTTACTGGACGCTGGAAAAATGACTTTTGCTTCCGGATCATCGATCACCGTTTCCGAAGCATACTATCAAAAGATATTCAACAATTTCGAACAATATAAAGATAAGATCGTCCTGCGCCCACAAGAAATCAGCAATGCTGCAGAAGTGATTCGCAGGCTGGGAATCATCACGATAAACACGGCGCTGGAATGTGATATATATGGCAATGTAAACTCTACGCATGTGGCCGGAACAAACATGATGAACGGCATCGGAGGCTCCGGGGATTTCGCCCGTAATGCATATTTGAGTGTGTTTGTCACACAATCAGCAGCAAAATCAAACACGATTTCACGGATTGTTCCTATGGTTTCCCATGTTGACCATACGGAGCATGACGTGGATGTCATTGTCACAGAGCAAGGACTGGCAGATTTACGCGGTTTGGCGCCCAGACAGCGTGCTAAAGTAGTGATTGAGCACTGTGCACATCCTGATTATAAGGCTGAACTGCTGGACTATTTTGAAAGAGCTTGTCTGCGCGGTGGACAAACGCCTCATCTTTTAGAGGAAGCGTTTGCCTGCTATGGCCGACTGCGCGAAAACGGTACTATGAAAAAAGATTAAAGATCTGCAAATTCCCAAGCGCTTTGATAAGCGTTTACGGATTCCGCATAGCTGATGAAATCTGAGTAAAATGGAAGGCGGGATAGGGTAGCACTGTCGCCAATAACCACGAGTTTTTTCCTGGCTCTGGTCATGGCTACATTCATCCTTCGGATGTCCGAAAGGAAACCTATACTGCCTTCATTATTACTCCTGGTCATGCTGATATAAACCAGATCACGTTCCTGACCCTGGAAACTATCAATGGTATTTACCGTGATTTTATCGGCATAAACCATTAATTCCGGCGAATGCAGCATCAATTCCTTCATCAGTAGGATCTGCTGTTTATAAGGCGAGATCACTGCGATGGTAGGAAAATTTTCCTGGCTATAATGGCTGCCAAGCATTGCCACCAGCTGTGTCAGGTGTTTAAACAAGAACGCAGCTTCCTCTGGATTGGTCGTACTTGTGCCTTCAGATTTCTCTTCAAAGCCACAGCCTGCCGTATCGACGAAAGCCAATGGTGCTTCTTCCGAAAACAGTACGTGTTTCGCTACTGTATCATGAGCCTTCAATTTGTTCTCATAAAATACCTGAGAGGAATAACTCATAATGGTTTCATTCATACGGTATTGCTCTTCCAAGAGCGTAACTGCTTCCGGGTGCAGCGCAGTCGTCTTCTCTAATAAAGTAGTACTTAAGCCTGCTTTTGCCGCTTCATTCGACTTTATCGTTGGAGAAAGCTGGCAATGGTCACCAGCAAAGATCACTTTCTGTGCTTTCAGGATCGGAATCCAGCAGGCAGGCTCTAAAGCTTGCCCGGCTTCGTCAATCACTACCGTATGAAATTTTAGTCCGCGGACCGTATAATGGTTGGCGCCAACGAGCGTAGCGGTCACTACCTGCGCTTTACTGAGCAAATCATCGATCATGTACTGCTCGGTATTGCCCACTTCTTTCATGATCTTATGTGCCTCATCAAAGAGTGCCTGGCGCTGTTCCTTTTCCGCACGGCCGAAATTCCGCTTGTACTTATGGGCCATGTTTTTATACTCATTGGCCTGTTTCTTTAATGCTCTGATTTGTTTCATGCTGTCGTGTTCCGACAACCTGCCATCGAGTGTTAAAGACTGCAGTCTTTCTGATACCCTGGCTGGATTTCCAATGCGCAGTACGTTTAAATCTTCCTCATCCAATTTCTCAGTGAGGAGGTCCACCGCAGTATTACTCGGCGCAACAACGAGAATTTGCTGGTGATCCTGTTTGATCAATGCCTTTATTGCCTGTACCAAAGTAGTCGTTTTTCCTGTTCCCGGAGGCCCATGAACAATGGCCAGTTCCTGAGCAGAAAGGATTTTATCAACTGCCTGCTGCTGTACCGGGTTTAATTTTGGAATGGTATAATGCGGAGTCTGATTAGAAAAAGTCGGACTGGCCTGACCGGTCAGTATCTTGATCAGGCGACTGTCGTCAGATTTATCTAATGCCGAAGAAGCTTGTTTCAAGGCATTTCGCATCTCATCATAGCTGTTGTTGTCGAACAATACATCGATGCCGAGTTTGCCATCACGCGTCCAGTCTGGCAATTCATCCGTCTTTAAAGTAATCTTTAAGCGGTTGCCGCTTTGGTGGGTAATGGTGCCCTCCACACGATCTTTAGGATCATGATTAGAGAACAATACCGCCGAAGCGCCAAAACGAAGCTGATGCGCAAGCTCTTGATGTGTGGTCCGTTCAACTTCTACCGTTAAATAGTCGCCACGACTCATTTCTGAGCCCCTGATGGCGATAGGATACCAGGACAATCCGTTTGCTCTACGGGTAGCTACGGAAGAAGATGCAGTCAATTGGAGGTAAGACCTTAAGTCTTCCTCGCGTTCAATCTTTAATAACTCAAGGAGTTTTTTGAAATATTCCAACAGGGATAGGGGTTATGCTAATTGTTTTTCCATGATATAATCTTCCATTAAGAAGCCATCGCCAATGTCGATATTCTCTTCTCCGACTTGTTCAAAGCCCACGTTTTTGTAAAACTGGAAGGCAGAATTGTCGCGGTTTACATTCAGCGATAAGGCAGTATTCTGGTTGTCTTTTGCAATTGCTGTGATGGTTTTCATCAGTAATTTCCCAACACCTTTACCCTGAGCTTCTGGAAGTAAATAGATTTTGTGGATCTTTGTTTTTGATAAGCCTTTATAATTCAGTTCATAAGAGGCATATCCTAAGTCATTCGTCTCGTCTTTGACCAATAAAAAATGATGTCCTTTTTTTGTCACCTGCTCCGTTAAAGCTGCTGTGCTGTACATCATTTCCAGCATATAGCTGATTTGTTCTGGAGATAAGATGGCCCCAAATGTTGCTGGCCAGGTCTTGTTGGCGATCTTTTGAATCACCGGAAAATCATTCGTTGTGGCGGTGTAAATGTTTAGCATAGGTCTGAATAAGCGGCTCTTTAAACGAAGCCTGGGCGTTAAAAATTTGGAAAGCTTATAAATGTATTTAGAAAGAATTATCTTAACAACTAATCGTTCAAAAATGATAGTAGATTAACAATAAATAGCCGAAGATTTCAGTCCTTTACAACTGAATCAGGTATTTGAAAATTTGATACCTTTAGCTTATTAAAAGAAAAACGATATGAATACTGAAAAAGCCATTCTAGCAGGCGGTTGCTTTTGGGGAGTAGAAGAACTATTTCGCCACCATCCAGGTGTGATTTCGACAGTTGTAGGCTATACCGGAGGAGATGTTCCGAATGCTACCTACCGCAATCATGGAACACATGCCGAAGGAATAGAGATTGTATTTGATCCTGTAGTGCTCAGTTATCGCGGTCTTCTGGAGTATTTCTTTCAGATTCACGACCCGACCACAAAAAATAGACAAGGAAATGATATTGGCACCTCTTATCGCTCTGCGATCTTTTATGTGGATGAGCAGCAGCAGGAAACTGCCAAATCTTTAATCGCAGAACTGGAAGCCTCTGGTAAATGGCCAGGTAAATTTGTGACGGAAATTGTACCTGAAACTGATTTCTGGAATGCTGAAGAGGACCATCAGAACTATTTACAAAAGGTTCCGTATGGCTATACCTGCCATTTTGAACGTCCAGACTGGAAGTTAAGTTAAATAATAGTCGCATTATCTATTCCTGGCCAATGAATTAGACTTCCTGGCCGGGAGGATGACTAAATAAGCGTTGAAGCGCTGTGCTAACGGCAGGCTTGCTGATATCATCAAGTGTATATTGGTCAAGGTATTGATAAAGTGCATCTTGTGCGCCGTTTAATATGTTTTTTAAACCGCAGTCTCCGGCAAGGATACAGCGCGGACTCTCACAGTTGATCAATTCTTCATCTTGTTCCAGCAGGCGCACCAGCTTTCCAATCCGATAGGTTTCCGAAGAATCGAACAGGCGTAAACCACCGCCTCTGCCTCGCTGTGCAGCTATAATGTTTTGATTAGAAAGAAACTGAACCACTTTAACCAAGTGGTTTCTGGAGATTCCGAACTGATCAGCCAGTTCAGTAATGGTCGTTGCCGGCAATTCCGCTGGCTTGCGACTCATATACATCAGGATTCTCAATCCATAATCTGTAAATTGGTTCAGTTTCATTGATTTATCAATTAATTCATTTGAATGGTTTGCGGGCCAAATTCTTCAAAGAAGAACTTTTTAGCATCCACGCCTAAGGCAGACAGATCTTTCATTGTTTTTTCAATAAATGGCTTGGGTCCGCAAAGATAGTATTCTGCATCAGGTATCAGGAGCATTTCACTGATTTCAGCAACATCCAATCTTCCTGTGCGGCTGTCGTTTGATGAGTGCTGATCTTTAGAAACTTTTTCTGAATTCTCATAAAAGACAATATGTTCAAACCAATCGTGTTTCGCCTGCCATGCATTCACTTGTTCGCGGAAGGCATGAACGCTTTCCGAACGACAGGCGTGTGCCCATTTTACCTGGCGCTGCTGCGCTGATTGCGTCAGGAAGTCCATCATAGAAATAAATGGCGTTTGGCCTACACCACCGCTTAAAAGCACTAATGGAGTACGCTGCGCTGTGTTGACCACAAAATCGCCTGCAGGTGTAGTGGCTTCGATCAATTGACCTTCCTGTAATTGATCGTGCAGGAAGTTGGATACCGTTCCGTTTTCTTTGTTTTCATCTCCAGGCGCTCTTTTTACTGAAATTCTATAGTAATCAGCGTTTGGAGCGGAAGAGATGCTGTACTGACGTGGCTGGTAGATCCCTAAAGCCGGGATGAAAACTTTGATGCTTAAATATTGACCTGGCTGGTGTTTAGCAACCTCTAGTCCATCTTCCGGACGCAAATAAAAAGAGGTGATTTCCGATGATTCCTGTACCTTTTTATCAAGGATGAACTTTCTCCAGCCAGTCCAGGCGCCATCTGCAGCTGCCTTTTGTAAGTAGATCGACTTTTCAAGATTGATCATTAAGTCGGCCAGCTGTGCGTAAGCTTTCGCCCAGGCTGTAATCAACTCCGCTGTAGCTGCCTCGCCAAGAACTTCTCCGATAGAAGCCAGCAAGTGATTGCCCACAATGTCATATTGCTCTGCAGTAATCTGTAAACTGGTGTGCTTATCGCCAATTCTTTGCAATACGGGTAGGAGTACACCAGGGGTTTCAATGTTTTCCGCATAAGCAAGAACGGCAAGTGCCAATGCGGTTTGCTGTGTGCCATTTTGTTGATTTCCCATGTTAAAGGTGTTCCTCAATTCCGGGTTGTGCTGGAACATTCTTTTATAAAAATGTTGGGTCAGCAATAAACCGTGTTCTCTTAAAATTGGGACTGTGGCTTTGATTAAGCCTATTTCTGTAGTACTAAGCATATGAATTATTAAAGTTGCATCAAAAATACAACTTTAAAATTGAAGCCCTAACTTTTAACAGATTTTCTCCCAAAATTACATTTTACAGATAATGGGAGGGACCAGGGCTTTGTCGTGATTACCCCCTGTTATTGTCTTGTCCAGCCATCTTTAGCCGGCCTTAAAACCGCTAGATTTGAATTGTACAATTAACTGAATATATTTATGTGCTGAACAAAATCAGTGCAACCCTAAAAACATAACCATGGCAACTATTAATCCTTATTTGAATTTCCTGGGCACTACTGAAGAGGCCTTTAACTTTTATAAATCTGTATTTGGCGGAGAATTTTCTGTCTTGCAGCGTTTTAAAGACGTACCACATGGTGATAACATGTCTGCGGAAGACAAAGAGAAAATTATGCATGTTTCTTTGTCGATCGGAAAAGGCAATACGATAATGGGGACTGATGTCCTTGAATCAATGGGGCAGAAGCTGAATGTTGGTGATAACTTTTCAATTAGTATCAATGCGGACAGTGAAGCAGAAGCTGAACAACTTTTTAATGCACTTTCTCCAGGTGCCAATATCGTGATGCCGCTGGAAAAAGCATTCTGGGGTGCATATTTCGGAATGCTGACTGATCAATTTGGCATTCAGTGGATGGTGAATTTCGATTACAACCAAGAGTAATTTAAGCTATCTTACCTTCCAAGGTTAAACCAAACCATTGAATTTCTTAATTTAGGCCATTTAATGATAACGAGCATACCTCATGAGTAGATTAAAATTAGGCTGGATAGGTCTTGGAAATATGGGAACCCCAATGGTAAAGAACTTACTAAAGGCTGGGTTTGAAGTGGTTGTTTTCAACCGTACGAAACAAAAAGAAGCAGAATTGATCGCTAATGGTGCCAGTACTGCTACAGATCCGCAAACATTATTGGAGAATTGTGATGTTGTATTTACGATGCTGTCCAATGACGAAGCAGTTAAAACGGTATTTGAAGGAGAAAAAGGCTTGCTGACAAATCCTGGAACTGGTAAAATGATCATTGATATGAGTACTGTTTCACCTGATACCTCCAGATATTTATCGGAACTTTGCAAAAAGAACCATATTGATTTTCTGGAGGCACCAGTATCTGGCAGTGTTAAACCTGCACAGGATGGTACGCTGATTATCTTAGTAGGCGGAGAAACGTCAGCCTATGAAAAAGCGAAGCCTGCTTTTGAAGCTTTGGGCAAACTTTCTGTACATGTTGGGGGAGCAGGAGTGGGCAGCTCTGCAAAACTGGCGGTCAATTACCTGTTGGGTTTGAACTTGCAGGGATTAGCAGAAACCGTACTTTTTGCGGAAAAGAATGGCGTTAGTAAAACCGATATGCTGACGATAATCAATGAAGGAGCCTGCGGAAACGGCATCACAAAGCTTAAAACATCTTCGATTTTAAATGAAGATTATCCAGCTGCTTTCGCATTGAAACATTTAGTGAAGGATCTGGGCCTGGCTAAAGATGCTGGATTAGATGCCCCTTTAATTGATCCTTTGTACCACACTTTCCAGCAGGCACAGCAGGAGGGCCTGGGAGAAGAAGATGTAATGGCTGTGATTAAATCACTGGCAAAAAGATAAAGTTAGTGATAGATGGAATACAAAAAAGGAAGGACGCTATTAAACGTCCTTCCTTTTTGCAACTTACTAATGGATCACACGAATAAGTCTTATACCTGTATAGCTGAAATATTAGTTTTTAGGTTGTACTCTACCAGATTTTCTATCCTGACCTCTACCGATCACATAACCCGTTCCGGCACCAACAACACCACCGATAATAGCACCTCTGGCATTGTTCTTATCTACCAAAATACCACCAATTGCTCCGGCACCTGCACCAATTGCAGCACCTTTAGCCGCCTGACTCCAACCTTTTTTCTTAGCAGGGGTAGCTACTGTGTTTGATGATGACGAAGAAGAAGATCTTCTTTCTGCCGCATCATTACGCTCTGCTAATAGCAGCGTTCTTTTTTCTTCTCTTATGCGGTCTTTTTGAATCTCTTCATCTTTTAATTTAGCAAGTTTCTCTTTTTCAAGAGCGTCTGCTTTTTTGAAACTATCCAATCTCAGACTATCTTTTACAGCAACAATCGCTTGTTGTTTGATTATCGCTTCCTCTTTGGCATTATTTGAACATGCTGATAATAAAATCGCCAATGCCGCTACTGAAAATATCTTTTTCATAATTTTGAATATTGTTTACACCTGGTAACCTGTAAAAATGATGCCAAACTCTTTAATCACTTCATGAAAACAAACATAAAGTAGCTTAAATGTTACCAAAAAACATTGGTTTTATTCTGCTTTTTATTATAAAATATTGATTGTCAAACTTGAAACCTAGTATTTAAAAAGCGCAGAATTTTCTGAACAATTTGTGCATCATCGATGTTTCTGTTAGCATAAATAGACCTAAATATAGGGCTATCGCTCTCATTGCTTATATAAACGCGCTTCTTCCAAATCCAGACTACTTTCCAGATCGCGGATCACCTCATCATCATATTGCTTAGTTGCGCGCAATTTATTGAGTTCCATTCTTCTCATGGCAATCAAATCAAGCATGATTTTCCCATATAATTTTCTAACAGAGGCCACTTGTTCTTTTTGCTCGCTTAAAGTCTGTTCCGTTGCCTGGATACTACGTTCCAGCTGCTCTTTGATTCTCGCAATAGTTTCATATTCCTTCATCTCCTGGTGGTACTTGCTGTTTAGGAAAGTCACGGATTCTTTAGCCAGCTGTAACCTGATGGCTTCTTTTTGCTGATCAAAAGGGACATGGTCATCGGTTTCTTCTATTTTAAGCAAACGTAGGAAAATGGGAAGGGTTAGCCCTTGAAATACCAGGGTCACCAGGATCACAATAAAAGTGATGAATAAGATCAGGTTTCTATGAGGAAAAGCATCTCCATTGGCTAAAGTTAAAGGTATGGCTAATGCAGAAGCCAATGAAACCACCCCACGCATTCCTGCCCAGCCAATAATAAATGGAAGCTTTAAGCCAGGGCTTGATTCCGATGCACGGATTTTCGGGCTCAAGAACCTGGGTAGGAAGGCAACCACATAAACCAGAATAATTCTTGCAATGATCACGATTGCGCTAATGATCAATCCGTAATGAATCGCTTCTTTAATTGAATAACCGTCTAAGGCGGCTACAATTACAGGTAATTCCAATCCGATCAGGATAAAAACAAAACCATTCAAAAGGAAACCTACGGTTGCCCATACTTCTTTTGTCTGTATTCTAGTGTGGTAATTTAAGAAATCGTTGGAGCGGAAAGAGAGAAACAGACCGCCGCTAACCACAGCTAAAACACCTGACCAATGGAATTCCTCTGCTACAATATACATCAGATAAGGAGCGATTAAGGTAATTGGTGTAGTAATGCTGGATGATTTGGCCCAATATCTCAATACAAGATATAGTATATGTGCGATTACCAGACCAACAAATACACCCATTACGGCCAATACTATAAAGTCTGTTGCTGCTTTCTGGAAAACAAATTGACCAGTTAGGATAGAGGCCAATGCGAATCTGAATACGGTTAAAGAGGCCGCGTCGTTCACCAGACTTTCGCCTTCTAACATTGTTAAACCACGTCTTGGCATGTTTACACCCTTTAATACAGAGGTCGCCGCTACCGCATCCGGTGGGGAGATGATACCTCCCAGTAAAAAGCCTAAGGCCAATGTAAAGCCAGGAATGATGCTTACTGAAAAGTACGCAATCGCCAGCGAAGTGATCAATACCAATCCAAAACCCAATAGCATGATGGACCTTTTCCATTTCCAGAAGTCGTTCCAGGAGGTATACCAGGCTGCTTCAAAAAGTAATGGCGGTAAAAAGATAAGGAAAACAATATCTGGATTGATGCTAATTGCAGGTATACCGGGTATAAAACTGATGCCTAATCCTCCGATTACAAGAAAAATAGGATAGGAGATTTTCCAGCGTTGGCTCAACAAATAAAGAAGTGCCATTGCAAAAAACAAGGCGAGGATCAGCAGTAAATTAGCGTGTATCATGGACAAAAATATAAAAATATCACTTTCTTTCGCCAACTTGTTGTCGCCACATGGCATAATATAGTCCTTTTTGTTCCAGCAGTTCTGCATGAGAACCAGCTTCGGAGATCTTACCTTTTTCTAAAACGTAGATCACATCGGCATGCATAATGGTCGACAATCGGTGGGCAATCACTACCGTGATCCGTTCTCTGCTCATAGAAAGATCGCGGATGGTAGAGGTAATTTCTTCTTCAGTTAAGGAATCCAATGCGGATGTCGCTTCATCGAAAATAAGTAATCTCGGGTTTCTCAATAAGGCACGTGCAATGGAGATCCTCTGTTTTTCACCTCCTGACAGTTTGAGTCCGCCTTCCCCCAATAAGGTATCCATTCCTTTTTCAGATTTTGCCAGAAGATTGGTGCAGGAAGCCTTATCCAATGCCAGCAGCAGCTCTTCCTCTGTAGCGTCTCCTTTAACAAATAACAGATTTTCTTTTATGGTGCCTGCGAAAAGCTGCGTGTCCTGAGTCACAAAGCCGATTTGTCGCCGAAGTTCATTGTATCGGATCTCCGTGGAAGGAATGCCGTTGAATAAAATCGCTCCGGAAACCGGCCGGTACAAACCAACCAGCAGTTTCACCAGCGTTGATTTCCCAGAGCCAGATGGCCCAACAAAAGCGATCGTTTCTCCGGTATTGACATGAAAAGAAATGTCATCGATGGCATTCGTCTGAGCCGTTTTATGACGAAAGACGACCTGATCAAAAGAAAGGTTTTGCAAAGGGCCTGTTTGTTTTGGAGATTCCGGCTTGCGCTCTACCGGCTTATGCATCAATTGATCAAAACTATGTACCGAAGCTTCTACCTCCCGATAACTGAGGATGATGTTTCCAAGATCCTGTAATGGCCCGAAGATAGAGGTAGAGATAAATTGCATGGTGATCAGCTCCCCTGTACTCA
The DNA here is from genome assembly GCF_001412655.1 of Pedobacter sp. PACM 27299. Taxonomy (NCBI): domain Bacteria; kingdom Pseudomonadati; phylum Bacteroidota; class Sphingobacteriia; order Sphingobacteriales; family Sphingobacteriaceae; genus Pedobacter; species Pedobacter sp. PACM 27299. Next base: position 3,217,451 of record NZ_CP012996.1, read on the forward strand.
GCTTATTGCGGAAAATCAGCCAGAGCAAAATGAATAGAATAGACTGTTTGAGCACATTTAGCGTGGTTCCTTGTAGAAAAGAAAGCGTTCTTACCCGCCTGGTCTTGGTCATCTCCAGGTCGTAGATTTTCTGCGTCTGGATTTTTAACCTGCGAATTTCAGGGAAGGTGAGTCCAAGGCTTTTGACCAGCTCTATATTTCTGAGGGACTCCGTAATTACACCCGCCATCTTATTGGTTTCCCTATTGATAGAACGCTGTACTATTTTTATCTTTTTACTCAATAAGCCGGTAAGAGAACCTAGTACTAATATTCCGATGAGGAAGACGGGTACCAGCATCCAGTTCTTGGTAATGGAATACCATACTAGAAAACCCATTCCCACAACAGAAGAAAAGAGAATGTTGATAAAGGAATTGACAAAACGCTCCGTATCGGTTTTTACCTTTTGAAGGATGGAAAGGGTTTCGCCACTATGACTCTCTTCAAATTCCTGAAAAGAGAGTCGCAGAGTTTGCCGGATGCCATCATTGAAAATCTGCATGCCAAATTGCTGTACCGCCAATCGCGTATAGTATTCCTGAAAAGCCTTTGCGATTCTTGCTGCTATAGCCACTGCTATCGCGATACTTAGCCAGTATAATACACCATTGACTAGCTCAGACTGAGTTTTGTTGCCCGGATTAGTCGCATATTCATCTATTATTTTTCCAAAAATAATCGGGTCAGTCAGGCTCAGCAATTGCGCAATTGCTGCCAGGAAAAGCGCCAGCAGCACCCACCATTTTTGTTCTTTAAAATATTTCCAAAGGATCGGCATAGGGAAAAGATTCAAGTTTCATCAAAATACTAAAAATAAAGCAGTTTTATCATCTGTAGGTCAGCTTTTTAATATCTTTGTACATGGAATAATCCTTTTCATGATGATGAAGTCATACTACTAAAAATTGAAAAGATATGAAAAGTGTATGGTTTAAATCGTTCGTCATTGCAGGAGTCGTTTTATTAACAAGCGGAATCACTACAACTGATGTTCTTGCCCAAAGAGGCGAGAGGCCATCAGGTGGTGGAGGCGGTGCATCCAGACCATCAGTTGGCCGTCCTTCATCAGGAGGCAGCAGGCCTTCTATAAGCAGACCTTCAGCTGGTAATAGGCCTTCAGGAGGGAACAGGCCGTCAATTGGCGACAGGCCATACAGACCTGGTTACCGCCCTGGAAGCGTATATAGGCCAAATTACCGCCCGAATTACAGGCCTCATTATAGACCATATTACAGACCTCACTATAGTTATTACAACTATTACAGGCCATATCTTGGTTTAAGTATTAATATCCTGCCTTTCGGTTATTACCCATTTTACTATGGTTCTGACCGCTTTTATTTCTCTGATGGCTTGTTTTATAAACAATACGACAATGAGTATAAAGTGGTAGTTCCTCCGGTAGGTGCAGAAGTTCCTACACTTCCAACTGATGCAAAAGAAGTGGTGATTAATGGACAAACTTATTACGAGAGTAAAGGCGTTTACTATTCATCTACCCAGAATGCAGATGGAAAACAGGTATTTGTGGTTGCGGGTAAAGATGGCGTATTGAATACAGATGGGAAAGAGGTTTCTGTAAACCCTATGCCTCAAATTGGAGATATAGTAGTTCAACTGCCTCAGGATTCCAGAGAAGTACTGATCAAAGGAGCAACTTACTATGTAAGTCCGGATGGTGTTTATTATGAAAAACTAGTAGATGGCAGCAATGTCAGCTATAAAGTGATCGGATTAGACAATGAGCCTGTTGACATTGACAAGCAATAGAAACGGCACAGTGTAAATAAAAGCACTGTAAAGTATTCCCGATATAATTTGAAAACCTCCTGATTGCTTCAGGAGGTTTTCTTTTTTGTAATCAGAGCTCTGCAGTCAAGGCGGTGCCCTCAATTGAAACAGCGCTGTTCCTTAAACCAAATGGTTGTTGTTTTTTGAATAACAAATGGATGACTAACTGTTTTTTGGCTCAATTTCTGTACGGAATTTAGCCTTGTCCGATTAGACCATTTCCGATCCGCCGGCTGCTCCGAAATTATGAACATTAGCACCTTTAACGCTTTTAAAAGCCGTAATTATAGATTGTATTTTACTGGGCAGTCCGTCTCCCTTATTGGAACATGGATGCAGAAGACAGCTGTAAGCTGGGTGATTTACGAGAAAACGCATTCTAATTTTATGTTAGGACTAACGCTTTTCGCCAGTCTGTTTCCTTCTTTTATCTTTTCTTTTATTGGCGGCGTCGCTGCCGATCGTTACAACAGGTATAAGCTGTTACTTGTCACGCAGGTTGCCTCTATGATCCAGGCGGTACTCATGACTTTGCTGATTTTTTTTAAAGATTATTCTGTTTGGGAAATCATCGCTTTGAGCGCATTACTAGGCTTAATCAACGCATTCGATGTGCCAGCAAGGCAATCATTAGTCTATGAAATGGTAGACGATAAAGCAGATTTGCCCAATGCCCTGGCTTTAAACTCCTCTATGGTGAACCTTTCCAGATTGATTGGTCCCGGTATCGCCGGACTGGCACTAGAGAAGTTCGGGGAAGACATTTGTTTTGGAATGAATGCCATCAGTTTCATTGCCGTGATCGGTTCTCTACTGATGATGAAACTGCCTAAATTCGTCGTTACACCTTCCACAAAAAACGTATTTGGAGAACTAAAGGAAGGTTTTCAATATATCAAAAGAACACCTTCCATTTCATTAGTGCTGGTCATGCTCGCACTCATGAGTCTATTGGTGCTGCCCTTTAGCACATTGATTCCCGTTTATGCAAAGGACATTTTTAAAGGAACGGCATCCACATTTGGGGTAATTGATAGTGTGATAGGACTAGGCGCATTTACTGGGGCGATCTTTCTGGCTTCCTTAAAACCCGGAAGAAACTTAAGGAAAATCCTGGCCGCAAATACGCTTGTGTTTGGTGCCGGGCTGATCTTATTCTCTCATACTACCTATTATCCAATTGCCTTAGTCTTTGCCACCATCTCCGGTTTTGGGATGATGTCGCAGATTACCATCAGCAATACGCTCATCCAAACCACTGTAGATCCAGCCATGAGGGGTAGAGTTATCAGTTTTTACGCCATGGCTTTCTTTGGAATGCAGCCCTTAGGCGGTTTGCTTATCGGTTATCTTTCTCAAATGATTGGTACTCCCGATACGGTAATGATACAAGGATTTATCGCTTTCGGGATTGGCTTGCTGCTTTTTCGCTTTTTGAGGAAAGCAAAGAAAGAAAACTACAAGCGCCTCAAGAAATAATTCCTGATGCAAACGCATCGGCTGTATAGGCTGGTAGCCACATTGTGACACCTATATCGATATTCTCCTTTGAGTAGCTTTTGAAAATAGGTAATTTTAAAACCTGATCCCATTGATATGAAACACTTATTTTCTATACTCTGCATTTCTGCAGCGGCTGTTATGCCAGCAGCTGCTCAGCAAACTCAAAAACCAGTATTGCATGGCCGCAACTGGCTGGCAATTACAGGTAAACCTTTAGCAGCAACAGCAGGTGCAATGACTTTTCAAAAAGGAGGAAATGCAGTGGATGCAGCTTGTGCGATGCTGGCCGCCACCTGTACCATGTGGGATACACTGAGCTGGGGAGGCGAAACGCAAGTCCTCATCTATAATCCCAATACGAAAAAAGTAATGGCAATTAATGCGATGGGTGTGGCTCCAACAGGCGCTACCGTGGAGTTTTTCAAAGGTAAAGGCTATAATTTTCCACCCGAATACGGCCCTTTAGCGGCAACGACACCTGGAACTCCTGGTGGTTTAATTTATATGTTAGTCAATTATGGCAAACTCAGCTTAAAGGAAGTGTTAGCGCCAGCTATGGAAATGGCCGCCGGTTACCCAATCGAAGCGCAGGCAGCAAATAGCATCGAAAGAGGAAAAGAGCACATCAATAAATGGCCATATAGTAAAAAGGTATTCCTAACGCATCCCGGGGAGAAAAGAGAAGCTCCGGAAGCAGGGGAGATCTTCGTGCAAAAAGACTTGCTGGCTACATTAACGAAAATGGTAGCTGCCGAAAGTGAAGCTTTGAAGCAAGGAAAAACCAGAAAGCAAGCATTGATGGCTGCCTACGACCGTTTTTATAAAGGCGATATCGCAAAAGAATTTGTGCGTGGCGCTCAGGAACAAGGCGGATTGATCACCATGGAGGATCTTGCGAATTGGAAACCATTAGAAGAAGAGCCATTGCAAGTGAATTATAAGGGCATAGACGTCTACAAATTACAGCAATGGACGCAAGGTCCAGTGCTGTTGCAGGCCCTAAATATTCTAGAAAATTTTGACCTGAAAGGTATGGGCTATAATAGCCCTAAATACATTCACACCCTATATCAGGCGATGAACCTCTCTTTTGCTGACCGTGATTTTTATTATGGAGATCCTGCCACCTTGCCTAAAGGGCCTATTAAAGGCCTGTTGAATAAGGATTATGCAAAATCACGTGCTAAACTGATTCAATACGATAAAAACAACCCGAACATTGGGCCTGGTAATCCATATCCTTTTGAAGGTAAAACCAATCCTTACTTAGACCTTTTAGAAAAAAGAGGTTATGAAATGGACACAACACGAAGGAATTTTGCGCCGAAACATGACCTTGGGAAGCTCAATACTTCTCCGGATGAGCTGTATCAGGAAAGACTGCATTTAGGCACGACTTCTATTGAAGCCGCAGATAAAGAGGGTTGGGTAGTGTCGGTTACGCCAAGCGGCGGATGGCTGCCAGCCTGTATTGCGGGAGAAACAGGGATCGGTATGAGTCAGCGGATGCAAAGCTTTGTCTTAGACAGCGCGCTGAATCCATTTAATGTGGTAGCACCTGGTAAAAGACCAAGAGTAACGTTATCGCCATCATTGGCACTAAAAGATGGAAAGCCATTTCTTGCTTCTGCGGTACAGGGTGGCGATACTCAGGATCAGAACTTGCTGCAATTTTTCTTAAATGTGGCAGAGTTTGGAATGAATGTGCAGCAAGCTTCAGAAGCAGCAAATTTCAATACCAATCAATTGTGGCTTTCCTTAGGAGGGACTAAAACAGAAGACCGTATGCCTAAACCTGGTCAGATCCTGCTCAATAGCAATACTGCACCTGCGACAAGAGAAGCCCTTCAAAAAATGGGTTATATCATGAGCTTCGGAGACCGAACCAGTGGACCGATCAATGCCATTTATTTTGATTGGAAACATGGTAGTCTATGGGGAGGATCCAGTAATCATGGCGAAGATTACGGAATTGGCTGGTAAGGAACTAATAAATCACTGATCATTAGGTTAAATACTGAGCTTTATTGTTAAAAAGGCGCCAATCACTTAACTTGATTAGCGCCTTTTTTATGAATTAATAATTCAACACCAGATCATTTACCACTAGCGTACTATTTACACCTCCTTCATAACTCGCGCCCGCCGCACTGGAAGAAAAAACAATACTGATGTGTGTGATTGCTTCATTATCGGCTGCAAACATCCCATTTGCAGGAAGTTGATAGGTAGGGCTGCCTGCCGGCAACCTGCCATACACCAATGGAATGGTGATCTTTTTAAAGTCATTTACCATTTCCCCTGACCTGAACCAGGCAGTAGCGGCTCTCTTAACCAATGTTCCGCTTCTGTTTTCCAGTAACAGGTAAATATCACAGCTGTCTAATTTATTCAATGTCTGACCAGATCCGTTTTTATAAGGCGTTCCCGCCTGATATTTATAGCTTAGGGTAAAGCTTTTCGGTCTGGAAGTATAGGCGATTCCAAATTTTGCAGAGTTTAGCGGATTGCCGATGTCCAGCTTAAATGTACCGGTGAATAAGGTTCCTGCACCCATTCGCTGACCGGTGAGCTGTGCAAGCAGCCCAAGATCCTTGGTCACCATTTTAGCGGCAAGGTCAGCCGAGGCAATTTCAACGGGCGTGGTATTGGCAGTAGAAAGGCTGACTACACCGTCGTTTCCAGTGGCCCATTCTGTGCTGGCATCGAAACCAGGTTGTTTATAGTTTTTCCCAGCTGGTGTATACCAATCGTTGAAATTAGAATTACTGATCTGCGGATTTGCAGCTTGCTTGCTCACTATCACCGTATACACTGCCTGACTGCCGTCTTCTGCAGTGACAATATAAGGGACTGGCTTGCTAAAATCTTGAGAAACACGAACACCAGGGCTCAGCTGTGCATAGGTGGAAAGCTGTACTGAATCCGGAAATAATTTTGTCAAATCAGCATTAGCATCTACATTTAACCGGATGATTAAACTGTCCTGGTGAATAGAAGTGCTCCCTGATTCATTGGAAAGGGTGAAATAAAGGATTTTCTTAAACGTTGATTTTCCAAAATACGTTTCTTTAACGCAGCCTGAACACAAGAGCAAAGCTCCAGCAAATACAAAAAGGAAGGACTTATAATTTAGCATGTTTGAATAAGTAAAAGTTGATAAAATGACCTTAATGCTGAGAGATCATTTAGAAAACATGAATTAACAATTAGAAATAAGTTGAAAAGCCAAAACCAATTTTCAGAATATTGATTTTAAAGTTCATATCAGTCGTCGTTACCCTTGTATCCGGCTGTCCAGTAGTACGTCCTGTTTCTACTGAAGTATTGATCCCGAAAATATCAACCGTTGTCTCAAATGCAAAGTTTTTCACAATAAAGATCATCAATCCCGGTCTTAGTCCAACACCGTAAGTATCTTTTGAGGTATATGTTCTTGTTAAAATTTCATTTACTGTACTTTCCTTAATAGAGCGGTCAAATAGCAACTGTATCTCCGTCTGGTTCACAATATAAAACCTGTTTTTACGGTCCAGCGGGATGAAGTTTTTAATAAATGGTCTGACTCCGTAATTGTTAGAAAAGCTTCGGTTGCTGGTTAAAGCGCCATCTGCAGCTTTAATCAGGTTGTTCTCTTTTGATTGCCCGTAGGATAGTCCTAAACCAGCACCCAGGTTCTTCCTTAGGATATAACCTCCATCTGCACGTACAGCCCAGCTGCTTTTCTTTTGATCCAGGTAGTTGACGAAAAAATTGTTGTCATTCACCGCATTTCTGCTGCTCAATGAAAAGGTAAGTATAGAAAACTTCATTCCTTTTTCAATGACCAGTCCTTCGGGCTGCTCTTCTTTTGAAACAAATGATTTTTCATTGCCTTTAATCGATTGTTGATCCTGAGCAAAGAGAACTGAATTGCTGCAGCATAAAAAGAAAAATAAAACTACGGCAGCCGGTCTTAATTTTAAGGGGGAGGCAGTAGATTTTAAGCAGTATAAGCTTGAAAATGGTTTCAAGGTAGGTAGATAGTTCATTCAGTAGATTTATTTCAAAATAAGGATATTTTTTGAAAAGAAACGAATGATGGAGGCTAAGCAGTGTTTTCAAGGGAGCAATAAAAAAGGGATATCCTATAAGCAAACCTATAGCAATATCCCTTTTAAGGAGTTCAGAGGACTACCAGAAGATACTATAAAGCGCGATAATGATCCCAACAATGATTAAGGCACCTGCGGCAAAACCGGCATTGGTCTTAAACATTCCACGATCCACATCTAATCCTTTAGGATTGACACCTTTTCTGTTTTCAAATAAACTGATGATGACCATCGCTGCTACGCAGATGATGAAAACAAAGCCCATTCTGTCGAGGAAGGGAACTTCATAGAGCATACTGCCATCTTTTTGTACAGCCAGTTTAGAGAATCCAAATTTGCTCAATGCTTCCAGATTGCAAAAGTTTGGCAGGGCTTTAAAACCAACAGAAAGTAAGAAACCGCCAATTGTAGCGAATAAAGCTGCATTGGAAGTCGTTCTTTTCCAGAAGAAACCAAGCAGGAACATGGCAAAAATACCTGGAGAAACAAATCCGGTGTATTCCTGAATGAATTGGAAACCTCCTTTTTTGTCGATGCCAAGCTGCGGAGCGATCACAATGGCCAATAACATGGCCACAATTACCGTGATTCTTCCAACCACCACCTGTTTATGCTCATCTGCATCTTTGCTGATCACTTTCTTGTAAATGTCCAGGGTAAAAATAGTGGCAATGCTATTCGCTTTTCCAGCCAGGGAAGCTACAATTGCTGCGGTTAAAGCGGCAAAAGAAAGTCCTTTTAGTCCGGCGGGAAGCAGGTTTAGCAAGACAGGATAAGCAGAATCCGCATTCAGTTCACCGTTTTTCATCATGGCAGTCTTAAAATCGCCATAGCCTTCCTTGTATAAGACGTACGCGGCTATCCCTGGCAATACCACAATAATTGGCATCAGCAGTTTCAGGAAAGCGGCAAATAGCAAACCAGATCGCGCAGTTTTCAAATCAGCACCCAGCGCCCTTTGCGTGATGTACTGGTTGCATCCCCAATAGTTTAAGTTTACAATCCACATTCCGCCAATCAGCACTGTTAAACCTGGAAGGTCCATGTAATGCGGATTTTCCTGCTTAAAAATCATGTGAAAATGATCAGTTGCCTTTTCTTTCACCATCGCCAGTCCATTTAATACACCGGAACTGCCAAAATGAGTGGCTACCAATTCCAGTGCGAGGTAGGTAGTCGCTAATCCACCGAGAATTAAAAAGAACACCTGGATCACATCCGTGTAGCCGATTACCTTCATTCCACCGAGGGTGATGATGATGGCAAATACGGCAAGCACATACATACAAGCGGTGGTATTGATGCCAGAAATGCTATTGATGGCCAATGCACCCAGGTAAAGGATAGAGGTCAGGTTCACTACCACGTACAATAGCAGCCAGAATACCGCCATAATCATGGCTACTGTACTGTTGTACCGTTGCCCAAGAAATTGTGGCATGGTGTAAATCTTGTTTTTCAGATACACCGGAATGAAAAAGATAGCAACAATGATGAGGGTTGCAGCAGCCATCCATTCGTAGGTAGCGATTGCAAGCCCCATAGTGAAACCTGAACCGCTCATGCCTATAAATTGCTCGGCCGAGATGTTTGAAGCGATTAGAGAGGCTCCAATTGCCCACCAGGTGAGTGAGTCTTTCGCAAGAAAGAAGTCTTTGGAGTTCTCTTTATGAGCTTGTTTTTTCTTATAAACTGACCATCCGTATACAGAAACAATCAGAAAATAAACGAGGAAAACGACGTAGTCGTATGTACTCAATGAGTTCATATAAATGTGTTTATTTACTTTTAAATGAATCTGTTAATGATATTCTCTAATAGTTCCTGCTGACCGCTGATCGACTTCGGTTCTCCTTTTTCAACCGCGTAATTGCGCAGTGCTTCGAGGTTCAGTTTACCTTCCTCAAAATCTTTTCCGGCACCCTGATCAAATGAAGCATAGCGTTCGGTTCTGATTTTTTTATAATCGGAATGCTGAAGCACTTCATCTGCAGTTACTAATGCCCTGGCGAAAGTATCCATGCCACCTATATGAGCATAGAATAAGTCTGCAGGATCGGTTGAATTTCTTCTGATCTTCGCATCAAAGTTGATTCCTCCGCCTTGCAATCCATTGGCTTCCAATACGATCAGCATGGCCTCCGTCAGTTCATTGATGTTGTTTGGGAATTGGTCGGTATCCCAGCCGTTTTGATAATCACCTCTGTTGGCATCCATAGAGCCTAGTAATCCGGCATCTGCAGCCACTTGTAATTCATGCTGGAAAGTATGCCCCGCAAGCGTGGCATGGTTCACTTCAATATTCAATTTAAAGTCTTCCAGTAAGCCATACTCACGAAGGAAGTTGCTGACCGTTGCTGAATCATAATCATACTGATGTTTAGAGGGTTCACAAGGTTTAGGTTCAATGAAAAACGTGCCTTTAAAGCCTTGTTTCCTGGCGTAATCTTTAGCCGAATGCAGGAATTTAGCTAGGTGTTCCTGTTCCCGTTTCATGTTGGTGTTCAGCAAACTCATATAGCCTTCACGACCTCCCCAGAATACATAATTCTCTCCATCAAGTGCTATCGTCGCATCTAAAGCGGATTTCACCTGTGCTGCGCCATGTGCCAGTACATGGAAATCAGGATTGGTGGCAGCGCCATTCATATACCTGCGGTGGGAGAAAAGGTTGGCCGTTCCCCAAAGCAGTTTAACGCCGCTTGCAGCTTGTTTTTGCTTTGCATAATCTACAACGGCTTGTAAACGTCTTTCATTTTCAACGATATCGTTGGTATAGTCTACCAGGTCTACATCATGGAAGCAATAATAAGGGAGATTCATTTTGGTGATGAATTCAAAAGCAGCGTCCATTTTATCTTTTGCACGTGCTACGGCATCAGACTTTTCATTCCATGGGTGGATGATCGTAGGCTCTCCAAAAGGATCTCCGCCTGTCGCTACAAAGGAATGCCAGTAGGCGCAGGCAAAGCGCAGATGATCTTTCATCGTCTTGCCTGCAATGATTCTATTTTCGTCATACCAGCGAAATGCCAGTGGGTTATCTGAGTCTAATCCCTCGAATTTTACCTGTCCGATTCCTTTAAAAAATTCCTTTTCTCCTGTCGTTACTGTTGTCATTGTGGTTCTATATTTTGGTTTAAATAATATTGATATATGGTTGATATGTAGTGTATTAATAGTTTTTACTTAATCTTATCTGATAGGTTTTGAAGCCAGTCCTGATACACAGGTTCATAGCGTAAGTTTGAATCTGGTTCTACGAGCTGCAAAGGTTTGATATTGCTGAAAGCGGCGGCAGCATCGGGGTAGGTTCCAGCCCCAATACCTGCGCCTAAAGCGGCACCTACACTGCCATCATTTTCATAAAGTTCAACAGGAACTCCGGTGCTGTTTACGAAAGCTTCGAGGAATAATTCGCTCAAAAACAGGTTGGCTTTTCCGGCCCTGATCACCTTTGGTTGAAGCCCATTGCTCCGCATTATGTCAAGTCCGTAGCGGAAAGCAAAAGCAATTCCTTCCTGTACCGCCCTGAAAATATGAGGGGTACTGTGGAGGTTAAAATCGATATTCTGGAGATGAGCACCTACCATGTTGTTGTTGAGCATCCTTTCTGCACCATTACCAAAGGGCAATATCCGCAGTCCATCGGCGCCAATGGCAATTTTCCGGGCTGCCGTATTGAGGTCCTGGTAAGCGATTCCTGGTGCCAGCAGGCTTTTTGCCCAGCGGTTCATACTTCCAGTTCCGTTGATACAAAGCAGGATGCCCAATCTTTTCTTTTCTTCGGTATAATTGACATGGGCAAAGGTGTTTACCCTGGATTGCGGATCGTACGCCAATTGGTCGCTGACGCCATAGATTACCCCTGAAGTACCTGCGGTGGCGGCTACTTCTCCGGGTTCCAACACATTTAAGGAAAGGGCATTATTGGGTTGATCTCCTGATTTATAACTGACTGGAATTCCTGCTTTTATACCTAGCAGGTTTGCAGATGCGGAACTTACCTGTCCATGTTCTGAGAATACCGGCTTGATTTCAGGAATCAGGCTGCGGTCAAAGCCATAGTGCTCCATTAAGGCTTCAGATAGGGTATCTGATTGGAAATCCCAGAAAACGCCTTCTGAAAGCGCAGAAATACTGGTGGTAATGCTGGAGCAGAGCTTCATGGCAATAAAATCACCAGGCAGCATCACTTTGTCAATTTTAGCATAACATTCCGGTTCGTTTTGTTTCACCCAGGCCAGTTTGGAAGCGGTGAAATTGCCAGGGGAGTTGAGCAGGTGACTCAGGCAGTAATCATGCCCCAACTCGTCGTAAGCCTCGTTTCCAAGGGCTACGGCTCTGCTGTCGCACCAGATAATACTATTTCTAAGCAGCTGCTGATCTTTGTCTACCAACACCAAACCATGCATCTGATAGGCGATTCCTATGGCAGAAATGTCCATCGACTGGAAGTTGGCTTTCTTTTTACAAATCTCGAAAGCCTGTTGGGTATGTGCCCACCAAAGCTCCGGATCTTGTTCTGCCCATCCGGGATGGGGGGCATGAATGGTCGCTTCTTCCTCCGGATATTGCGCTGCTGCAATGGTTTTTTGTGTTTGCGCGTCTACGATGGCCACCTTTATGGAAGAAGTGCCAATGTCTATTCCCAGTAATAACATATCGTGTTGTTCTAATGGATTTTATAGTATGAATATTTGGTTATCAGGAAACGAATTTAGGAGAAAGTTTTATAATTGCAATCGATTGCCTAAAATATTTTTGTATTTTTACTTTAATTATGAAGCGCCAAAAAAGAACAACTATATACGATATTGCTGAAAAGCTCAATTTAGCGGCCTCTTCCGTGTCCAGAGCACTGAGCAATAGTGATAAAATTAATGCGGAGACGAAAGCATTGGTACTTAAAACCGCTGCTGAAATGAACTATCAGCAAAATGCGATGGCCTCTAACCTGCGAAAAGGCAGTAATCCGACGATAGGCGTAGTCGTTCCTCGAATCAACCAGTATTTCTTTTCCAACATTATTGCTGGTTTGGAAGAAGTGACTTTTAACAAGGGCTACAACCTCGTGATTTGCCAGTCTAATGAGTCCCATGAGCGCGAAGTAGAGGTGGTGAACACCCTGATCAATCAGAATGTGAGTGGAATTGTGATCTCAATTGCCGCAGAAACAGGCAGTTCAGATCATCTGCAGCAGGTTGTAGACCGTAACATTCAGCTGATTCAGTTTGACCGTGTGGTGGAAGACCTGGAAACATTTAAAGTGCTGAACGACAATCATAAGGCTTCTTACGATGCCGTAATCCACCTGATTGAGCAAGGCTACCGCAGGATTGCCTTATTGGAAGGTCCCCAGGAGCTCCATATTTTCAGGGAAAGAAAGGAAGGGTATATCGCAGCCTTGAAAGCAAGTGGCTTCCCGATACTGGAAGAACTGATGTATGCCAATGCCTGGACGAAAGAGCTTGGTGCTCAGGCTACTGCTGAATTGCTGGAAATGGCCAGTCCACCAGATGCGATATTCGCCTCTACATCCGATTTTGCGGCTTTAGGGGTGTTAGAAGCCGCTACAGGAAAGGGAATCCGTATTCCTGAAGAGCTGGGCATCTGTGGATATTCCAATGAGCCTTTTACAGAGATTACCAGTCCATCCATCACCACTATTGATCAGTTTAGCATAGAAATGGGAAAAACTATAGGAAATCTTCATTTTCAGGAGCTGGTAAATTCAGGAATGGTGATCAAAAAGACGGTCAATATCATGCCAAAGCTGATTGTTAGAAAGTCTAGTCAGCGGGTTTAACTGTAAATGTAAAATCCATGTTTCCAGGAAGAACACTAGTTTTATTACTCTTTTTATTGATTTTTTCGGAGGTGTCTGCGCAGCCAGGACAGATTCAGTTCTCCAGGATGGATTTATCAGAGGGACTGTCTCACAACCAGGTGAATGCTGTTTTAAAGGATTCAAAAGGCTTTATCTGGTTTGCAACACTTTCCGGCCTCAACCGTTACGACGGACAGGTGATTAAGGTTTTTAAACACAATCCGCGGGATACCAGCTCTATTGTCGATGATTTTATCACCAATATCTATGAACTTCCGGGGCATAAGCTCTATCTGGAAACGCGCAGCGGTCCTAATATTTACGATCCTGAAACAGAAAGCTTTATCCGCAATACGCCAGCCTGGTTCAAAAGTATTGGAATCGATTCCAAAGGCATTCGAGAAGTGCTGAAAGATAAGGCCGGTGATTTCTGGTTTAATGCTCAGGGAAATGGTATTTATAAATACGAAGTTTCCAGTGCTTCAACAAAACATTTAAAACTTCAAAAGAATAACGATAAGTTTTTGTCTGAAAGTCCGGTCTCTGCGATTCAAAGCGATCCTGCCGGAGCAATCTGGATCATTCACCGCGACAAGACCATAGCGCGGCTCGATCGGAAAACTGCAAAGCTGAAACAGCGAATTCTAACTTTCAAAACTGCTAATCCTTCAGAAATGCAGGATTTTAAGCTGTTTGCGGATGATGATGGCGACCTCTGGATTTATACCTTGAACAACCAGCGGGGGATCACTTATTTTAATCCAAAAACCGGACAGCATCGCCAGATAGATAAGGCTCCAGGCGCTTTAAACAGTAATTTGATCAGCGGAATGCTGCAGGATCCACATGGTCAGATTTGGATCGGTACGGATCATGGTGGGGTCAATGTGCTGAATAAAAAGACTTTTAAAGTGAGTTATCTGCTTCATAAAGAGGATGATCCTAAAAGTATAGGTCAAAATAGCATTACGTATTTATATAAAGATATCTCAGGGATTATATGGGTGGGTACTTTTAAGAAAGGCCTGAGCTTTTACCATGAGAAAATTCTCAAATTCCCCTTGTTCAGGCACCAGGGCACAAATCCGGATGGATTGGGTTATGATGATGTGAACCGATTTGCAGAAGACGATCAGGGGAACCTTTGGATTGGTACAAATGGTGGTGGATTGTTCTATTTCAACCGGAAAACCAAACAATTTAAACGATACCAGCATCAGCATAACCATCCGAATAGTTTAAGTAACGACATCATTGTGAGTTTGTTTGTAGATAAGCGCAAGCTCCTATGGATTGGTACTTATTTCGGCGGACTGGATTCTTTTGATGGAAAGACCTTTAAGCATTATCGCCATGAACCCGGAAATCCAAATAGTTTATCTGACGACCGGGTATGGGACATTCTGGAAGATCATAAGGGAAACCTATGGGTTGCCACCTTAAGTGGTGGCCTGAACCTCCTTGATCGAAATACCGGAAAATTCAGTCAGTTTCGTGCAGGGGCTAAGAATAGTATTCATTCTGACTTTCTTTCTTGCTTGATTGAAGACAAAAAAGGCAACCTTTGGATCGGAAGTTCTGATGGGATTGATCAGCTAACATCGGATGGAAAGTTTATTCATTATAAACATGAAGATAATCATGCAAACAGTCTGATTAATAATATTGTATATGACCTGATGGAGGACGGTTACGGCTTCATTTGGGCAGCTACCAGGGATGGTTTGAGCCGATTCGATCCAGCCAAAAAAGAGTTTAGAAACTTCGATACGAAGGACGGACTCGTGGAAAAGGCCACCTTGAAGATCGTAGAAGATAACCAGCGGAATCTATGGGTAAGCACTGCAAACGGCTTATTCAATGTGATCGTAAAGCCTATTGCCAATGGTGATTTCTCTTATGCTTTTCATAAGTATGATGAACATGACGGTTTACAAGGGAGTGCATTTAATGCGAATGCCGGTTATAAAACCAGTACTGGCGACCTGGCTTTTGGGGGTGCAAATGGCTTCAATTTATTCCAGCCGGAAAGGATTAAAAACGACCTGAATAAGCCTGTAATTGTCTTTACAGACTTACAGCTGGAGAACAAAAGTGTAGGCATCGGAGAACCTGTAGATGGGCGTGTTTTACTGAATAAATCACTTGCTTTTACCGAAGGTATCACTCTGAAGCACAATCAGAACGGCTTCGCAATTGAATTTGCAGCACTCAACTATTTTAACCCGCATAAAATCAGGTATCGTTATAAGCTGGAGGGCTTTGATGAACATTGGCAAGAGCCTCAGGGAAACAGTCGCCGCGCAACCTATACGAATATAGATCCTGGGACTTATACCTTCAAAGTGATGTCTACGGATGCCTCCGGAAATTGGGTGAGTAATGAAGCCGATTTAAAGATTGTGATACGTCCTCCGTTCTGGAGTACCTGGATCGCATACCTGTTATATGCACTGGCGATTGGGGGCGGACTTTTATGGATCAGACACCGTGGAATAACGCGTTTGAACAGGGAATTCTTATTGAAACAGGAGCGTCAGCAGGCGAGCAGGATGCATGAACTGGACTTAATGAAGATCAAGTTTCTTACTAATGTAAGTCATGAGTTCAGAACTCCATTATCTCTGATTATCACTCCTTTAGAAAAACTAATCGGACAGAATGTCATACCTAAAAAACAAGAGCTTCAACTCATGCACCGCAATGGAAAGCGTCTGTTGAACCTGGTGAACCAGCTTTTGGATTTCCGTAAAATGGAGGTTCAGGAATTGAGGCTGCACCCTAAATCAGGAGAAGTCATTTCCTTTATCAAGGACCTTTGTCTTTCCTTTAATGACCTGGCGGAACAGCAACACATTAATTTCAGTTTTCATACGGAAGCACAGACTTTAATGGTTGCTTTTGATCATGACAAAGTGGAAAGGATCATATTTAACCTGTTGTCAAACGCATTTAAGTTTACGCCGGAGGGCGGAAAGGTCTGGGTGACGCTGGAAATTGGCGAGCAGAAAGGAAGCCATACCACGATTTTGCTGAAGGTTTCGGACACAGGAATCGGTATGGAAGGAGATAAAACAGCGCGCATATTTGAACGGTTCTTTCAGAACGATATGCCGGATTCTATCGTTAATCAAGGCACAGGTATTGGCCTTTCTATTACTAAAGAGTTTGTGAAATTACATAATGGTAATGTTCATGTTAACAGTGTTTTAAATAAAGGTTCTGAATTTTGTGTTTCACTAAATTTGGCTCATGAATTGAGGAATTCAGCTGAAGAAAAAGGCGCGGGTTTTTATGAAACAAACTCAACTGCTGATGCTGCTGAAAGTCCAAAAAGTAATCCCCAGGATTCTCATGCTATGCCTGAATATCAATATGGTGGTCTTGGGAATTCAAACGATGAACCTGAAGGTAAGTGGACGGTTTCGATAGACACTAAAGTTGTGTTGAACACATCTGATGTTCCTACTGAAAGTTTTAGCTGGAAAAGTAAAAAACAGGTCTTAATGCTCGTGGAAGACAATGAGGATTTCCGCTTTTATCTGAAAGACAACCTCAGTGAATTTTACCAGATTGTGGAGGCTTCAAATGGGAAAGAAGGCTGGCAAAAGATTTTGTCCAGTCACCCGGACCTGATTGTGAGCGATGTGACCATGCCTGAAATGAATGGTACTGAGCTTTGTAAGAAGATCAAATCTGATAAACGTACTGCGCATCTACCGGTCATTCTACTCACGGCGGTCAGCAATGAAGATCAACAGCTATTGGGATTAGAAACCGGTGCCAATGATTACATGACCAAGCCTTTTAACTTTGAAATCCTCTTGTCTAAAATCAGAAACATCCTGAAACAGCAGGCCCTGGCTAAGAAAACCTATCAGAAACAGGTAGAGTTTAAGCCTGCGGAATCAGAAGTAGAATCTTTAGATGATAAGTTTATGAGACAACTGGGATTACATTTGGAAAAGAACTTGTCAAATTCTGCTTATTCTGTGGATCAGTTGAGTTCTGACCTGAACATGAGCAGGGTAGGTCTGTACAAGAAAATTCTGCCGCTGACCGGGAAATCCCCAATCGAATATATCCGCTCGTATCGATTGCATAAATCGAAAGCGCTACTGTTAAAATCACAGCTCAGTATTGCCGAAATTGCTTACGAAGTAGGCTTCAGTAACCCCAAGCATTTTAGCCGTTATTTTAAACAGGAATTTGATATTCTTCCATCGGCATACGCCAATCAAAAAAAGGAGGAAACCTCTTTTTAAGCCTCATGAGGGTGTTCTGTTAACATTTGGATACCCATTTGTTATCATTTGAATGCCCTCTGCTGAATTCTTTCCTGATACATTTAATCCTAATCAACCAAGTATAAATTGTAAATCTTACCAATGCGTAAAATTAGGGTCATCGCCGTAATTTTTATCGGCAGTGTATTGCTGCAGGTAAAAGTGAAGGGCCAGGAAAAATCAACTGTACATCAACAAGAAAAGGCAAGGGTAAACCGGCAAGAAAAAGCAAGCTACATCCAAACGGCTTCAGGAATTGAAGTCAGCATTCCAAATTCATTAACAGGCATCAGGAAAATCAGGTTAACACCGGTAACGGATCAGGTGATCCACGTGACTGGTACTTTAACTGAAGATTTCGCGCCGCAGAACAGCCTGATGGTGGTTGGTACGGCAAATAACGCTGCAGTCCCTTTTACTATTGATACAGAAAACGGGGCTATTGTGTTAAAAACAAAAGCTTTGCGCGTCGAAATTGCAGCGCAAAGTGGATTGCTTACTTACCGTGATGCGGCTGGAAAACGTTTATTGCAGCAAACAGAGCTGGCTACGCAAGCTTTAGTACCTCAAGTATTTAATGGTTCAGCTTCCTATCAGGTGGTTCAGGTGTTTGATGCCCAGGATCAGGAAGCTTATTATGGTTTAGGGCAGCATCAGCAGGGATTGATGAATTACAGGGGCCGCAGGGTAGACCTGGTTCAGTACAATACTGAAATTGGAGTACCGTTTTTCATCTCGAACAAAGGATATGGGATTCTTTGGGACAATTACTCTATCACCCGAGCCGGAGATATCCGCGATTATCAGCCTCTATCCGCATTGAAACTGATTTCTAAACAAGGAACTGAAGGTTGGATTACGGCTAGTTTTGCGAAAAGACCTTCACCTGAAAATATATTATTTACCAAACCTGTGTCAGAGCTTTCCATAAATTGGCTTACAGACCAACATAAGTTCCCTGACAGTATAAAAATGCAAGATGCGGTAGTCAGTTATGAAGGAAGCCTGGAAAGTGGCTTAGCGGGCTTATATCAGCTTCAGTTAAAGTATGCAGGTTACGTAAAAGTATGGCTTGACGGTAAGCTGGTGGCTGATTATTGGCGCCAGGCCTGGAATCCAGGTGCTGCGATCCTGGATTTGGACTTAGAGAAAAACAAAAAAGTAAAGTTTAAAATGGAGTGGATTCCAGATGGTGGGGAGTCTTATCTAGGTTTAACCTGTTTGCCACCAGTTCCGGAAGCACTTAAAAATACCTTCGCCCTGCAATCTGAATCAGGTGCCGGGCTGGATTATTACTTTATTGGCGGTGAAAACGCGGATCAGGTAATCTCTGGTTATCGACAAGTAAGCGGTAAAGCGGTGCTGATGCCGAAATGGGCAATGGGTTTTTGGCAAAGCAGGGAGCGTTACAAAACACAGGACGACATCCTTTCCACTGTAAAAGCTTTCCGCGGCCGTAAAATTCCATTGGATAACATCGTGCTGGACTGGTCGTACTGGAAAGAACCAGAATGGGGTAGTCAGCAGTTTGATCCTGCACGTTTCGCTAGTCCAGAGGAAATGATCAAATCTTTGCACGATCAACATGTAAACCTGATGATTTCGGTATGGCCGAAGTTTAATAAAGGCTTCGATATCTACCATGATTTTGATAAAAACGGCTTCCTATATAAACGTAACATCGAAGATGGCCGCAGAGATTGGATCGGAAAAGGCTATTCTAATACTTTTTACGATGCTTTTAATCCTGAAGCGAGAACCGCATTCTGGAATCTGGTGAACAAAAGGCTGTACAGCAAAGGAATTGATGCCTGGTGGATGGACGCGACAGAGCCGGATATGCACTCCAATCTGCCTGTAGAGATCCGGAAAGAACTGATGAATCCTACTTTCGCAGGCTCTTCTACCACTTATTTCAATGCATTTCCATTGGTGAACGCTAAAGGAATCTACGAAGGACAGCGTAAAGAAAACAATACCGACAGGGTGTTTATCCTGACTCGCTCCGCTTTTGCAGGTTTACAGCGTTATGCAGCGGCTGCCTGGAGTGGTGATATCGCTTCCCGATGGGAAGATATGAAGAGTCAGATCAGTGCAGGTGTCAACTTCTCTTTGTCGGGAATGCCATACTGGACTATGGATATCGGTGGTTTTTCTGTGGAAAAACGTTATGAAGCGGCTAAAGGGGCAGATCTGGAAGAATGGAGGGAACTGAATACGCGTTGGTTCCAATTCGGTGCATTTGTGCCTTTATTCCGCGTACACGGACAATATCCCTTCCGTGAAATCTATAACATCGCGCCGGAAAGCCATCCCGCTTATAAAAGCATGCTGTATTATAACCAGCTCAGGTACCGCCTGATGCCTTATATCTATGCGCTTGCCGGACAAAGTTTTCAGCAGGACTACACGATCATGCGTGGCCTAATGATGGACTTTCCAAAGGATTTAAAAGCTTCCAACCTGAACGATGCTTACCTGTTTGGACCAGCGTTACTGATCAATCCGATCTATGAATACCAAGCGAAAACTAAAGAAGTGTACCTGCCGGAAGGACAGGGATGGTATGATCTCTATACTGGGAAATATTTTAAAGGTGGACAAAACCTAAAAGTGGAAACCAGCTATGAAAGGATGCCTGTTTACGTAAAAGAAGGTTCAATACTGCCTACAGGGCCTGCCTTACAGTATACGGATGAAAAACCAGCAGATACGATTACGCTATTTGTGTACACAGGAAAAGATGGTTCTTTTTCGCTGTATGAAGATGAAGGCCGCAATTATAATTATGAAAAAGGTGCTTTTTCCAACATCGACATCCAATATAAAGAAAGCACAAAAGAACTGCTGCTATCCGAAAGAAAAGGAAGTTTCGCAGGTATGCTGCCGAACAGGAATTTTAGAATCATTGTGATCAGTCCGAAGAAAGGAAAAGGATTGGACTTTAATCAAAAAGCAGATTACAGTCTGAACTATAGTGGAAAACAAATGAAAATTCAATTGTAAATAAATACAGGCTGTACCTGGTAAAACAGTGTACAGCCTAAAAAAAACGAGCAAAACCTAATATAACCAAATATAATATGAATCAATTATTTACTAAATCGTAATGAACGGCATGGAAAAGAAATTCAATTCGAAAAGAACGAACATCTTTTTGCTGATGTTGTTCTCGCTGCTGATTTTTGGCCAGCAAGTGCTGGCACAGGAGCGTAAGCTCAGCGGGAAAGTTACCGGGGCCAATGGGCTGCCGATTCCTGGCGCTGTTGTTAAAATAAAAGGAAAGGCCGGAGGCTTAAGCAGCAATCAAGACGGGGCTTTTGTCATCAATGCGCAGACTGGCGATGTTTTACAAGTCAGCTCTATCGGTTTTATCAGCAAAGAAATTACCGTACCAGCCACAAATGTGGTCAATGTGACCCTGGCTGAAGACCAGCAAAATCTCTCCGAGGTAGTCGTAGTTGGTTACGGCGTGCAGCAGAAAAAGCTGATTACCGGGGCAACAGTGCAGGTAAAAGGCGATGCTATCCAGAAACAAAGTACGACTAATGCTTTGCAGGGACTCCAAGGTCAGGCGCCTGGGGTGCAGATTGCTTCCACTTCAGGGCAACCTGGAGAAGGCATGCGTGTCACCATTCGTGGACTCGGCACCATTGGTAATTCCGGACCGCTTTACGTAGTAGACGGCGTATTGACCGGTGATATTTCTTACCTGAATCCTGCAGATATTGAATCTATAGATGTGTTAAAAGATGCGGCATCCGCAGCGATTTATGGTTCACAGGCTGCCAATGGGGTGATTCTTGTCACCACAAAACAGGGAAAACGCGGACAAGCGGCTCAGATCACCTTTGATGCATATGCAGGCGTACAAAATGTAGCGAAAAAGGCAGAAATGCTCAATTCCTCTCAATATGCTTCCATGATGAATGAGGCCGCTATTAATGGAGGCAAACAACCGCTTTTCAGCAATGCACAGTTAGATGCTTTAGGAAAAGGAACCGATTGGATCGACGAAATGTTCGTTTCCAATGCATTGACACAGAATTATTCCGTTGGCGCTTCCGGTGCTTCTGAAAATTCTGTCTATTCCCTTGGCTTGTCTTATACTGGTCAGGAAGGTGTAGTAGGTGGTAAAAGCCTATCCAACTATGAACGCTACGGTTTTAGAATCAATACCGAGCACAATTTCTTTAATGAGCTCCTTAAAATCGGTCAGCACCTTACTTATTCAGACATTAAAAACAATGGAATTGGCGTAGGTAATCAGTACAATAATACCTTGCGCGCCGCTTTTAACACCAGTCCATTTGTTCCGGTATACGATGATCAGGGTAACTTCTTTGACAATAGTAAATCTACCTGGAACAACGGGGAGGCAAATCCTTACGCATTAATGGTATTGAATAACCAAAACAAGAGAAATAACCAACGTGTGCTGGGAGATATCTATTTAATAGTAGAGCCGATCAAGAATCTGAAATTCAGAACAAGTCTTGGAATGGATTACAATGCTTCTGAAAGTCGTTCATTCAGTCCACTGTACAACCTTTCTATCTATGCTTATAATACGGAAACGAAGGTAAGTCAGTCGATGAATAAAGGGAAATCCCTGATCTGGGACAACTTATTGAGCTATAAGTTTGACCTTCAAAAAGACCATGTTTTTGAAGTGATGGCAGGAAGTTCTGCTTACCAGGCGGATGGTTCCGGAATTTATGGTACCAATAGCAACCTGATCTTTGATGACCTGGATCATGCCTGGCTCAGCAATGCACTCAATAAAAAGAGCAACGGCATCACTATTGGCGGAAGACCTGATGATGCGGATCGCCGCATGTCTTACTTTGGTCGCGTAAACTACAATTACAAAGAGAAATACCTGATCAATGCCACATTCAGAGCAGATGGGTCTTCTAGATTTGCAGCACAAAACCGCTGGGGATATTTCCCTTCTGTTTCTGCAGGGTGGATTGTGACCAACGAAAGTTTCCTTAAAGGACAGGAAAATTGGCTGGATTTCTTGAAAATCAGAGCCAGCTGGGGACAGGTGGGCAATCAGAATATTGCCTCATTTCAATACCTGACTCCTATAAAATTAGACAACACCAATTATACATTTGGTGATAAAGAAGGTGTACTTACTCCTGGAGCCTACCCAAGCAGACTCAGCAATCCAAATGTGAAATGGGAAACCTCTGAGCAAACGGACATCGGTTTTGATGCAACTTTGTTAAAAGGAAAGCTCTCTGTGAATTTCGATTGGTACAATAAATTGACCAAAGATTGGTTGATTTCAGCACCTATTCTGGCTACTGCAGGTGCAGATGCCCCTTTTATCAATGGTGGTAATGTAACCAACAGTGGGATAGAACTGGCCTTTACCTACAAAAATAATGTTGGCGATTTCAACTATTCGATCGGCCTGAACGGTGCTTACAACAAGAATAAAGTAGGTAAAATCCCTACAGCAGATGGAATTGTACATGGTTTGACCAATCAGTTATACGACAATTCCCTGGAGTTTTACCGCGCAGAGAACGGCTTTCCAATTGGTTATTTCTGGGGTTTAAAAACAGCAGGGATTTTCCAGACGGAAGCTGAGGTCCTGGCTTACCAATCTGCCGCAGGAAAGGTGATTCAGCCTACTGCAGCGCCTGGGGATGTCAGGTATGTAGATGCGAATGGTGATGGCGTAATTGACAACCTGGATCGCGGGATGATCGGTAAACCTAATCCTGACTATACTTTTGGAATCAGTCTTTCTGCCGATTATAAAGGTTTCGACTTCTCTATTCTGGCTTCCGGAGTAGCAGGGAATGAAATTGTACAATCTTACCGCAATCAGGCCAATCCTTTTGGCAATTATACTACCCGCATTTTAGACCGCTGGCATGGTGAAGGAAGCTCTAATACAATGCCAAGAGTAACCGAAGACAACAGGAACTGGACCAATTTCTCTGACCTATACCTTCAAAAAGGAGATTACCTGAGAATCAGCAATGTGACCATCGGTTATGATTTCGGTAAAGTGCTTAAAAAGAGTTACCTGAAACAGCTGAGGTTATACGCCGCTGCTTTAAACCTCTACACTTTTACCAAATATGATGGCATGGACCCGGAGATTGGCTATGGTACGGAAGGTTTTGCCTCGGGTATCGACCTTGGCTATTACCCAAGACCAAGAACGTTTATGTTCGGTGCTAACTTTAGATTTTAACCTCCCTGAACTTAAAAATATGAAAGCTATAAATATAAAAATAGGCCTAACTGCAATGCTCTTTTTGACTTTAGGAGCCTGCAAGAAAAGTTTTCTGGATACAGAAGCGATTACTACGGTGACGGAGGAAAACTTCTACAGAACCCCAAAAGATGCTTTTTCGGCATTGGTAGGCTGTTATGATGGACTGCAAGTGGTTTGGGCTGATGGTGTTGCCTTGCCTGTGGCAGCTGAAGTCTTGTCTGACAATACCTTTGGTGGTACTGGAAATGCAGATGGGTTCAGTTATCAGATGTTAGATGAATTTGATAAAACCCGCTCTCCTTCAGATCAGAATCTATTCGGTCCGAACTGGACTTCGTACTACAAAGCATTGTACCGCTGTAATATGCTCATCAACAAAATGGATCAGATTCAATGGGGAAATGATACACAATTGAGAAAGACTTATGAGTCGGAAGCACGTTACCTGCGCGCTTATCTGCTTTTTGACATGGTGCGTTTATGGGGTAATATTCCATTGTTAACGAAACCTTCGGCAGAGAATATTCCTCAGTCAAATCCGGATGAGGTGTATAAAGTGATTGCAGAGGACTTGCTTTTTGCTTCGGCCAATATGCTGCCCGTAGCTTATCCCGCTCAGGCAGTTGCCGATCACGGAAGAGTGACCAAATATGCCGCAGAAGCACTGTTAGGTAGGGTTTTCCTTTTCTATACCGGGTATTATACCAAAACGGACCTGGTTGGACTCGTTACAAAAGCGAAAGCATTGGAAAACCTGGAAGATGTGATTAGCAATGGCGGTTATGGTTTAGTAGCTGATTTTGCCAACTTATGGCCAGCTGCATCTTTAGCTGCTTATGCCGGAGAAGACAATAAAGAAACTGTTTTCGCCATCAAATATACCTATACCAGTGATTACAATGGCAATACCGACGGAAACCACTGGATGGTATTTGGAGGGATTCGTGATCAATCCTTCTTCCCTTATGGCAGTGGCTGGGGTGCAGAAACTGTAAATCCTAAATTGTGGAACGCTTATGCTGCTGGCGATACACGAAAAACAGGCTCTATCATTTCCATCGTAGATGAAAAGCTGGCCTTTGTAAGTCAGAGTAAACAACGGGAATACACAGGGTATTACATTAAAAAATACAGTCCGATGATCGGAGAGGATGGAAAACCATTGCCTAATGCGAATGGGAATCCAAACTTTAGCATTGGTCAGTTTCAGGATTATGTGTCGATCCGCTACGCAGATGTATTGTTGATGGCTGCAGAATTGGGAAGCCCAAATGCGCAGACTTATTTCAATCAGGTGAGACAGCGTGCGCTGCAAGGCACTTTTACGCCACTAGTGATCAGTCAGGAAAACATCATGAAAGAACGCCGACTGGAGTTTGCATTTGAAGGAATTCGTTATTACGATTTACTTCGTCAGGGAATCACTAAAGCAGCACAGGAGATTGCAGAAACGACAACGGTATTGAACGGCGGACAAACCGCACAGAAGGTCATTTCGGCCAACAATATCATTGCTACAAAAGGTTTGCAGCAGATTCCTTACACTCAAATCAACCTTTCTAATGGTACTTTAAAACAGAATCCAGGATGGTAGGGGCTTCATTTAACGATTATAAAAGAGACAAAATGAAACGATATAAACAATTATTGGTGATGTGCATGCTGCCTGTGCTGCTGCTGCTCGCCTGCAAAAAAAACGAACACAGTATAGGAGAGGTGCTGGACAGATCGGAGATTAAATTCGAGGTGGTTCAGGACTTGAAAGCCGATGCAGGCGGGAATACGGTAATCCTTAAAAACATGACGCCAGGGACACTGCCGATGTGGGATTTCGGAATCGGTACCTCTACTAAAATGATCGATACGGTGAAGTTTGCCTTCGCCGGGGATTATGTGGTACGCTTTTCGGTAGCGACCGGTGGAAGGGTCGTAAAGATGGATTCTGTCCTGGTTAAAGTGACGCAAGACAACCTGAATTATGTAAATGACCCGCTATGGACCGCCATTTCGGGTGGTGTAGGCCAGGAAAAACAATGGGTTTTAGATACGGAAGGTAAATTCTTCAATAGCCCTTTATATTTCTACGGGGTAAATAATGGCTGGCTTAAAGAAGGAAGCCCGTTTGGCAACTTTAATACCGGTTGCTATGGTGGTGACTGCTGGATTTGGGAAGCAGGTGTAGGCGACGTCTATCCTAATATCATGACCAAAGGCGACTATGGCTCGATGACTTTCAGTCTAAAAGGCTTGGCTACATTTAAAGCAGTAAAACCTATGGAGGAAGGAAAAACTCAGACCGGAACTTACATCTTAAATATAGGTTCTAAAACGCTGACCATTAATAATGCAAGCATTCTTAGAGGCTATAAACCTGCAAAAAATGGGATCACTGGAATCAGCAACTGGACCAATTATAAGATTCTTTCCCTGGATGCCAATACCATGCAGCTAGGGGTGATTCGTGATAAAGATGTGGATGGCGAAGGCCCTGCGATGATCGTTTACAACTTCCTTTCCAAGACTTTTTCTGATAATTATGTACCGCCTGTAACAGGGCCTGATGCAGGTTTCGACCCTACCTTTAAGACAGGTGAGCTGTTAACGATGCTCACAGGAACGGCTTCCGGCAGGTTATGGAAAATTGATGCTGCAGGAAATCCGATCGACTGGATTGGTAAAGGGAAAGGCTGGACGAAATCCCATGCAGACAGCAGAGATTGGGGCTGGAATGACTCCTGGGATGCTGTAGCTAAAGATTCCTGGATTTTATTTAACCGCGTTGGTGGTCTGAAATATACCAGAAGTCAGAATGGTGTCGTTAGCTCAGGTACTTTTACCATCAATGAAGCGACCAATGAAGTGACTTTGAATGGTGATTTATTGATCCAAAATCCGGGCAGCTTTATGAGTCCATTGAAAAACACTTTTAAGGTAGTGAAGGCCTTCCCAGGAAAAGTCGAAAGTCTGGGTATCTGGTTTGGCACAGATTATAATGTCGAAAAGGACGAATGGTTCGCCTTCCACTATATTTTATAACGTTCTTAATGTCCCCTTGGAGCCTTTTCAATCTTGAAAAGGCTCCTTTTTTTATCCAATAATCAGCTATAATTTCAATATGATGTTCCGAATTCCTTTCCTTTTGATCATTTTATTCTTTGCTCCCGCAGAAACTTTGCTAGCCAAAGAACTAGTCAGATTGCCAGTTAAAACACTTAAAAAGCGATCCACCCCAGCATCCTCCAGACAGATTCTTGATTTTAATGAGGGATGGAGATTTTTTCTTGGTGATGATCCTAAAGCAGCTCAAGAAGCTTATCCAGATCAATCCTGGCGGCAATTAGACCTGCCCCATGATTTTAGTATTGAAGGGAGTTTTAGTAAATCTCATCCGGCAGGGTTTGGTGCAGGGGCTTTACCCGGGGGTATTGGATGGTATCGCAAAACCTTTGTGATCCCGGCAAGTTCAAAAGGGAAATACCTGGCAATCAATTTTGATGGGGTTTACCGTGATGCAGAAGTATGGATCAATGGACATTTTCTTGGGAAAAGACCGAATGGCTACATCGCTTTTCAATATGAGTTGTCTCCTTATTTGAATTATGGGGCTAAAAATACCATCGCTGTGCGTGCCGACAATAGTAAACAGCCTAATTCCCGCTGGTACAGCGGTTCAGGTATTTACCGGGAGGTGAAATTGATCAGTTCAGGGGCTTTAAGAATTGCCCAATGGGGACGGTTTATCACTACGCCATCTGTAAAAGCAACGCAAGCGGTGGTAAAAGTAGAAAGCAGGATCGTTAATAACTTGAAAGCGGTTCCTGAAGGTGAATTGAGGACTTTTATCTATGATCAGCAAGACAGATTAGTAGCCAGTCAGCGGCAGAAATTCAATCCTAAAATGATATCGATAGGTCATCATAAGGGACTTACTGATCAGCATGAGCTAAAAATGACCACTGAATTAAGGGTATCACAACCCAGGCTTTGGTCAGATACAGATCCTTACTTATACCGCATTCAAACCCAGATTTGGGTGGCAGGAAAAGAAACAGATCGGGAGGAAAGTGCTTTAGGAATTCGCAGTTTCAGCTTTGACGCAGATCGTGGATTTATACTGAATGGAAAAGAATTGAAAATTAGAGGGGTGTGTAACCACCATGATCTAGGCGCATTGGGGGCCGCTTTTAATGAGCGCGCGGCCATGCGACAATTGGAGATGTTGAAAAAAATGGGTTGTAATGGCATCAGAACCTCACACAATGCCCCGGCTTCGGCATTATTGGATTTATGTGACCGCATGGGTTTTATCGTGATGGATGAGGCTTTCGATATGTGGGCAAAGAAAAAGACAGATTTTGACGGACACCTGAATTGGACAGAATGGCATAAAAGAGACCTGGAAGATTTAGTGTTAAGAGATAGAAACCATCCTTCCGTTTTCATCTGGAGCACCGGAAATGAGATTCAGGAACAATGGGGAACTGGTACTGACACTACTGGCCGCGTGATCGCCAGATCTTTAACTGCGATTGTCAAAAATCTGGACCCCACAAGACCGGTAACTACGGCCAATAACGACGTAAATACTTATAACAACCTGATCCAGTCTGGCGCTATGGACTTAATTGGCTATAATTACAACCATGATAAATGGAAAGATTTTCATAAAACCTATCCGGGGAAAAAACTCATCGCTACAGAAACCACTTCCGCTTTGCAGACACGGGGTCATTATGACTTACCGTCAGATAGCATCAGAATCTGGCCAACAGCCTGGGATAAACCATTGCTGACCGGCAACGCTGATTTAAGCTGTTCAGCTTACGACAATTGCCGGACACCATGGGGATCTACGCATGAGGAAACTTTGCAGGCATTTGAAAACAATCCGATGGTTTCCGGGATGTTTGTCTGGACAGGTTTTGATTATCTAGGGGAACCAACGCCTTATGAATGGCCGGCAAGGAGCTCTTATTTCGGAATCATTGATCTGGCGGGTTTTCCAAAAGATGTTTATTATTTGTACCAAAGTGCCTGGACAAACACTCCAGTGCTTCATGTTTTTCCGCATTGGAATTGGAGCGCCGGACAGCCGGTCGATGTATGGGCGTATTATAGTCAGGCATATGAAGTGGAGCTTTTTCTGAATGGCAAATCTCTGGGTATTAAGAGAAAAGAAGGGCAGGAGATGAAGGTTTTCTGGAAGGTAAAGTATGAAAAGGGCACCTTGAAAGCGGTTTCCAGAAAAGATGGAAAGGTGGTTTTGGAGCGAAACATCTCCACTGCCGGTCGACCGGCAAAACTAGTGCTTACCGCCGATCGTGCGGAGATCAATGCAGATGGAAAAGATTTGTCTTACATCACTGTCAAGGTATTGGATCAGGAAGGGAACTTAATTCCTGATGCCGCACATCAGATTACGTTTAGTCTTGAAGGGCCGGCAAGCATTGCCGGGATCGATAATGGGAGTCCAACGAGTCATGAATCATTCCAGGCAAATCCTCATCAAGCTTTTAATGGGCAGGTCATGGTGATCCTGAAAGCTAAAAAAGAACCTTCAAAGCTTCGGTTGATGGCAAGTTCCCCAGGATTGCAGAGCGGATCTGTAGCGGTTCTTGTTAAATAAGTACAAGATATTTTTAACATTAAAGCCCCAAAGTTGGAAAAAACTTTGGGGCTTTAATGTTGATGTGCAGGTTATTTCATCCTGTCGTGGATGGCATTGATCATGTCCAGGTGAGCTTTCACCACCAGTTCAGTTTTAGTTGCAAAAGACTTAAGGTCATTGTCTGTACCGTCTTTAGCTTCTTTTTTCATCAGGTCAAGGGTAGATTTATGACCTTCTACCATCGCATCTGTATAGGCTTTGTCAAAGTCTTTGCCTGTTTTCTGGGTCAGCTCGGTCAGTTTTTTCTGATGTGCTTCGTCAAGTCCATTAGGCAGGGTAATGTTTTTCATTTTAGCAATGGCAATTAATTCTTCGTTGGCTTTACCATGGTCGGTCACCATCATCGTTGCAAACTCTTTAAGCTGGGGGTCAGTAGTTTTTGTGAGTGCAAGTTTAGCAAATTCTACTTCGGCCATGCCGCCAACAGCAGCTTTAGTTGCAAACTCTGAATCAGAAGGTTCTACAGCGATTCCACCAGTCATTTTTTCATTTGAGGTGGTATCTTTCACCATGTTTAAACTATCCGCAGTTTGTCGGGCATCTTTTGTACTACTATTACATCCTTGAAATGCAAATGCAGTAGCAGAAATTGCACATAAATAGATCATTTTTTTCATAACGTAAGATTTTGTTTCCCCTATAACAACCGCTATTAATTTATTGTTTTCCAGCGCATTTGTAGAGGGTGTTCAAGAGGATTCAGAAATCACTATTGGAAAGATTCAGAAGTTACTTTCCAAGGATTCAGCGTTGCTTTAAAGGGCATTGCCTGAGGCTTAAAATACCTCATTTAATCCCAGAAATAAGCCTTTTGCACCATAGTTACCAAAAGCATAATCCACGCACAGATTGGTTCTTGTGGCTTTATTGAACAATATCCTTAAGCCGGCGCCACCTGCAGGCTGCCATTTCTGGAATATTTTAGTTCCTAAGTTGTCATTGGCAGTTTGTACGTTAACGAAGGTAACTCCGCTTAAAAACTTGTTTGCAGTAATAGGGAAACGGTATTCCAGTTCCGAATAGAAATAATCGGTTCCTTTAAAATACCCAACTGTATATCCTCTTCCGCTTCTGTAATTTGCATCTTTACCCGTACCCGGAAGTTCGAGGTAAGGCAGTGTCCCGCTGACTAAATAAGAACCCCAATTCCAGAAAGCAAGTACATGCTCTGGGTTTTTACTGGAAAGACTCCAGTATTTTCTAAAATCCGTGGTGACCTGAACTGCGTTTTTGGTGCTGCCGATCCAGCTTTGGTTGACCCTCAAACCTGCATCTGCATAGATTCCTTTGTGCGCACGATTCTGATTGTCGCGGGTGGTATACTGGAGGTTAAACAGGAAGCCATTGGCGAGATAATGGTCTGTTTTAAACCCTTTTTCTTTACTGTAAATGTGATAAGGGGTAAGGCCGTCTGGATTACTTTTATCTTCCAGGGCCCTTCTGATATCAATGGAAACTCCTGCGCCAACAAAAAGGTGATCCATCACTTGTTTGTATACCTTTTCCCGGAAATTGTAATATTGGCCATGAATCACATAACCTTTCCGATCCGGATTGGCCAGTATGACTTCTTCGGGACTGCCTCCTGTTACTTTTGCACCAATTCCAAATCCGAAATCAGGAACCACAGTTTTTGCAGCTACCAGACTTCCCTGAAAATTCCAGCGGTTTCCCGGAGTATATACATTGTGGGCCAGGTAAAAATAAATAATCCCTTTCGTTGTAATGGAAGCCGATGTGGCGGCAATAGACATCAGGGTGTTGGGTTCATGACCAAGTACTCTTCCTGCCACCGCTTTTAATCCAATTTGCGCACCAATACTTGGATTGTAGGCAATACTAGGCATCGGAGTAATGCCTGATTTTTTCTGTGCAGGCTTTTGTGGTTTACCAGGACGGAAGATCTGATGGATTAAATCAGCGATATCGTAAGTGCTTTTCACACTATCCTTATGTAAAGAATCTTGTTGTTTTATGGCTTGGCCATAGCTATATCCTTCTCCAAATGCCATCAGAGCCAATAGAACTACACTTATTTTGGAGAATTGCTTAATCTTCAATTTATTTAAAATATATAATGTTGAGTATTTCTGGTTTATTTCAGCCGGTAGAGTAAAACTGAGCTGCCATGTTCAGCAAAGCTAGTGTTTGATTTGATAAACTAGGCGCAATTACTGTTCCAATAAAATAATCATTTAATTACTGTGATAAATGTGGCCATTCTACGCTTTTTATGAGGTTTATCCTATTCTTTTGATAAGGCCACTATATCCTTTACTTCCAGGATACGTTTTGGGTATCCCTTTTTTACGGAATTGATCATCGCCAGTCCTACTTCTTCCAGCGTGCAAAATCCAGCAGGGAATAACTTTCTGCCGATAGGATAGATCCAGGAGAAAAATTTGTATAAGCTTTTTAGGTTTTTCTGACCTGGCAATGCTTTCATGAAACCAGGTCGGAACATATAGGCGTTTTTAAAAATACGCATCAGCGCATTTTCTGTTTTACCTTTTACACGTGCCCAGGCAACATTTCCCTGTTCTGTGCTGTCGGTACTGGCACCTGAAACATAGCAAAAGGTAAGTTCAGGTCTAATTTTCGCGAGATGCTGGCCAACAGTAAGGGTAAGATCGTAGGTGGTATGCTCGTATGCTTCCTTGCTAATTCCGACCGAGGAAATGCCCAGACAAAAGAAGCAAGCGTTGTAATCTGCAAGCTGAGGGTCCAATTCCTCCAGATGGAAAAAGTCTTTATGGATAATTTCCTGGAGCTTAGGGTGGCTGATGCCTCCAGGTTTTCTATTGATGACCAATACCTTTTCTACGTCTGGATGCTTTAAGCAGGTTAGTAATACACCTTCTCCAACCATGCCTGTTGCTCCTGTGATGATTGCTTTTATTTTCATGATTCAATAGAATTGTAATGTTAAATTGATAAATGACCGCTTATTCTTAATCGCGTCAGGTTAGGTAAATTTGTTACTGCGCGGGTAAACATATATATTTATTTATGAAAACAATTAACCGCATTAATCCACTATTCCTGATTCGTTTAGCTATTGCCACTATTTTTTTATCTCATAGTTTACATGGAGTGCTAAACCACACGGTAAACGATTTTGGCGAAGGGTATTTGAATAAGGTTGGCTTTGCACCTTTCGGGGTTTATGTGGCCTGGGCTTTAATGGTTTTTGAAATCATCGGTTCTATATTAATTCTGTTTGGAAAATTATTGAAATATGTGGTGCCCGGCTTTATATTGATCTTGATTACTGGAATTATACTGGTTCACTATCCTGATGGCTGGTTTGTAGTAGGCCCAGGAAGAAACGGAATGGAGTTTAGTTTTGTCCTGATTCTTTCCTTAATCGCCATCTGTATCCCGGTGAAGAGACGCAGGTAAAGCTCATTCTTTCAGCCATTCGGCAATCCTATTCCTGATATCCTCATAAAATGTCTGGTAGGTGTTTTCAGTCACATAGCCGATATGTGGCGTGGCCAATACATTCGCCAAGATACGAAAAGGGTGCTGAAGCGGTAAAGGCTCAGTTTCATATACATCCAAGGCCGCAGCGGCGATCTTTTTCTGCGTTAATATGCTAATTAAAGCAGATTCGTTTACTAATGGTCCTCTGGAAGTATTGATCAGGAAGGCAGTTGGCTTCATGAGGTTCAATTCTTTTTCGCCGATGATGCCTCTGCTTCTTGAACTTAGCACTAGATGTACAGATACAAAATCAGCATCTTTGAATAACTCTTCTTTGCTGACAAGTTTTGCCCCTTGAGCAGCAGCTTTTTCTTCAGTAAGGTTTTCGCTCCAGGCGATGACCTCCATTTCAAATGCTTTTGCATAGCGGGCGATGGTGCTGCCAATACGACCAAGGCCAACAATCCCGATGGTTTTTCCTTTCAAATCTATGCCGATCTCTGTTTGCCAGCCATTTTTACGTACCTGATTAGTTTCCGGAACGATATGTTTTGCTAAAGCAAGGACCAATGCCCAAGTCAGTTCTGGTGCGCCATTGGATTGATATCTGGTGGGAGAAATGGCAATTCCAAATTCTTCCGCAGCCTTTATGTCTATGGAAGCATTCCGCTCGCCAGTAGAAATAATGAGCTTTAGATTGGGCAATTGCGACAGAATTTCACGTGTTAAGGGGGTGCGTTCCCGCATCACCGCGATGACCTGGAAAGGTTGTAAGCGCTTAATGACTTCTTCTTTTGCAGACAAATGGTCATTAAAGACGGTGATTTCGGCGAGTTTATTTATAGCTGACCAATCTCCGTAGGTTAAAGCTACATTTTGATAATCATCTAATATCGCAATCTGTGGTCGTGTAATCATTATTTATTCATTTTATATGAAACGGTAATTGCCAATAATAGTTTTTATTGAGCTTAAATTTAACGTATAGCATTGACTAAGGTTGAATAAGACGTTCTGCTGACCTTAAATCTGAAGCGAATTAGCTAGAACGCCTTAAAAATTATATACATAAGATTCTTATGTATATGTTTAATCTGTTATATTTGAAATATGGCAGTCAATAATGAATTATTCAAAGGAACCTTACAAACCATTATTCTCAACCTTTTGGCGGAGAATGAACGAATGTATGGATATGAAATCACGCAGAAAGTAAAGTCAATTACGCAAGGAGAACTATTATTAAAAGAAGGCGCTTTGTATCCTGCATTACACAAGTTAGAGGCGGAAGGTTTGCTGGAAACCACTACAGAAGTAGTAGAAAATAGGGTCAGAAAGTACTATTCTTTATCACAGGATGGCGAAAAAGCGGTAGTCAATAAATTGCAGGAAGCGAAGGATTTCATTCTTAATTTACAACTGCTGCTCAATCTTAGGCCTTCATCCTGATCTATGCCAACAAAAAAATATTAAGA
Organism: Pedobacter sp. PACM 27299; assembly: GCF_001412655.1. Classification (NCBI taxonomy): domain Bacteria; kingdom Pseudomonadati; phylum Bacteroidota; class Sphingobacteriia; order Sphingobacteriales; family Sphingobacteriaceae; genus Pedobacter; species Pedobacter sp. PACM 27299. The sequence goes on from NZ_CP012996.1 coordinate 3,251,810, forward strand.
TTCCTTTTGTGCCATTATTCCTTCATCAATATTGGTATTCATGAATCCCTGTACCTCATCAAGAACAGTTCCTCATCATTTTTAACGTTTAAACTATGCAGCTCAGTCAGCAACAATTAGAAGAAATCCAGCAATTTGTGTTAAGTAAAGGCTTTGTCTATCTGGATGTTCAAATGGAAATTATCGACCATGTGGCATCCGCATTGGAAGAACGGATGGAGGCTGATTCGAAGCTTGATTTCAACAAAGCGCTGCAGGAAACGTATAACAGCTTTGGCGCATTGGGCTTTTCGACGATAGCAGATGCGGTAGCAAGCGGGCTCCACAAAAAGTACAATAGATTTTTCTGGAAAACCTTTCGATCTTTTTTCGGCTATAAGTATGCCTTTTTACTGGTTCTGGGTGGATTGCTTGCTTATCAAGCCCAATTGCTTTTGATAGACAAAGGATGGTGGTTAGCAGTATTCACTGCGACAATGCTGCTGGAGGTTGTAGTCACTTTCTTAAGAAAGTTTTCCAGGGAAAAGCTGGGACAATATCTGTCTTTTAGACTGTCAGGAGGATATTTTGCCTTACAAGGGACGTTCTTATTTGCTGTGTTATTATCTAAACCGTATATAGAAGTCGTTGATCCGTTCTTTGGATTGTACCCGGCTATGGCCATTCTTTCTATATTTCTAGTATTGTATGTCGTCTATTTGCTTGCTGCTTACAAGACAATGAATTTCGGGATAGCAGAAAGCAGGGAGCTCATGAAAAAACACCAGTACTTGAACTCGTAATATTTACTATATTCATGTCTAAATAAGAGAGTTATCAGTTTAACTTTCGCCAAAGATATGGTACTTCAAAAAGCTCGCTACTCAGTCTCACTTCTTCTTCTCATTTCAATAGGTTCGTTTTCTTTAACACTAAAGGCGCAGGATCACCCTTCTATTCCCGTCTTGAAAGAGGCTGATGGATATTATCAGCATCCGCAGGTGAAGGAATTGTACCTGAAAATAGGGGTATCCGGCAGCAAGCTGCACCAGGTTAGGGATTGGGATGGCAGGGAACTTTGGTTAGAACAGCAATCTGCTACTCATTTTACCAATGCTGAGGACAGTTATGGACTCAACTTTTTAATTGATGGTAGCCAGCATATTGATGGTATCAAAATAGGGCAGGAGGTATGGAAAAAGGTGCCTACCTATGTGCCGGAGAAAATAACGGACCTCAATCAGCAACAAGCCAGAGCAATTCTGGATGGGCAAGCCGAGAAATTTGTGAGGGCCATGAACGCCAATTCAGCTGCAGTTATGGCGGATTACATTGAAGACAACTTTTCTCCGGCGCTCAAATCCAGTTCAAAAAATGAGCTGCTTTCTCGTTTTCAGGGCATATACCGTTCCACAGGAGGTGTTAAACTGCTTAAAAACCTTTACTTTAATACTAATGCATTTTTCGGAGAATACCAATACCTGAGTAAGGATTTGAATAATGTGTATGAGTTTAGTATCAAGCTAGATAACAGCCATAAAGTGAAGCTTTACAATGGCAGGGTATTTTTCAATCCGGAGCTGATCCGAAAACCCAGGACTGAACAAGCCTTCCTCACAGATCTCGACCAGACTTTAAAGCGATTGGCTCAAAAAGATGTTTTTTCCGGCGCGCTGCTTTTGGCTAAGGGAGATGAGCTTCTATATCAATATACCTGTGGATCAGCGATAAAGCATCCTGATCTGAAAAACACGACTACTACAAGATTCAATATTGGCTCTATGAACAAGATGTTTACGGCAATAGGGGTGATGCAATTGATGGAGAAAGGCAAGCTTAATTTAAATGATCCGGTATCCAAATTTTTAGACAGCACCTGGCTGCCATTGGAACTGTCCGGTAAAATACAAATCCGACACTTATTAAACCACAGTTCGGGTCTTGGCGACTTCTTCAGCAAGGCCATGCAGGAAGATACTACTGTGGCAAATTTCCAGACTTTGGAAGGCTATAAGAAATACCTGAAGCAGTCGAAGCTTAATTTTGAACCTGGAACTTCCTGGTCCTACAGTAACTCAGGAATGCTGCTATTGGGGGGCATCATTGAAAAAGTATCTGGTCAGAATTACTTCGATTACATAGATAAAAACATCCATGCGCTGGCAGACATGACCAATTCCAATCCTAAGTTGGAAAAAGGAATGTCAGGAAATCAGGCACTGGGATATATCCCAAAGCAAGATGGCAGTTATGAATCTAATTTAAATTCTGCATTTACCAGACCATCACCTGCAGGAGGCGGTTATTCTACTACTACCGATCTACATAAGTTTGGAAGGGCATTGTTATCAGGTAAGCTATTGACCGATTCCTCCAGGCAAAAAATGTTTAAGGACGAGCTTGGCATGCATTACGGATATGGTTTTCAAATATGGGATACTCCAGGGAAACAAGTGGTAGGACATTCTGGTGGAGCGCCTGGAGTCAGTGCGGTCGCTTATTTCTTTCCAGAAACAGGTTACATGGTTATTATCCTTTCAAATTATGATAGAGGTTCCGCTGATCTGGGCGAATATCTCTTAAATCAGGTGAGATTTTTAGGGAAATAATTTTCTGCGCAAACGTTTGTGTAAATTTCTTTTAATGAGTAAATCTATTTAAATTATTAAAGCTGTTTTTATAGCCGTAAATCTATGCTGTGGTTCTCTTATTGAGAAAATTTTAGCTTTACTGTAGATTTTCTGTTTTTTTTTAAGGATGAAGCTGGAATATTTAACTAAACAATATAAAACTTCATCTCACACTGCAAATTTTAGATAAACAGAACAAACATTTGTAGATGGGCGTTGCAAACACCCGTGAAACGAGGCTTCAGGATCAACGATCTCTCTAGCGGCAATCATATTCTTGCTGAAAACAAAAAAGCCATCAGGACTGATCTGATGGCTTTAAATACAGGTAGGTTTATTTTTATATTCGTTTCATCGCATCTTCATTGCCAAGTTTCGAATCTGGTTTGGCAATACGGGATTTTCCGAACTTACAAGTAAAGCCAACAAATACACGTCTGCTATCGGTATGTATTCGTTCTGCGGAACGGAAAGTTCCGTAATCACGCTTCAGCAAATAATCATTTCTTCTGAAAACCAATTCATTTCCCGCCAGTCTAAGCTGCCCATTGCCATTCCATAGGTTTATTAAAAAAGAGGCATCAATGTTTTTATTCCCTTGATAACTGCCAAGATCCTGTGTGTACTTTGTCCAGAAATAAGCGTCAATCTGTAGCTTTAAATCCTTAGTGATCTTGAAAATCTGTGCAGTTCTAAAATCAGAATAGAAAGCGTCAAGCTTATGGTTTGTACCTAGAACTACTCCTTCGGCACTGTTACGGCCAATTGGTGTGCCACTGTTCATCGTTTCCCACCAATCGTTAATTTGATATGGGTAGAATAGATACAAGGCAACGGTGGATGCTTTTTTCAGATTCTGGCGTTTGTAATAGGTCACTTTTGTGAGGTAATCCTGTTGCGATGGAAACAAGCCTATCATTCCATCAATAGCGGTATAGCTGAGCGAGACATTTAATTTCTGAATGTTTGCAGTTAAGGTATAGGTATGGTCAAATTGTGGTACCATTTCAGGATTTCCCTGCTCAATGCTATATTGATTTAAGAACACGCTGTAAGGAACCAGATCCGTATAGACTGGCCTTCTGATGGTTTTTTTATAAGACGCAGATAAGTTGAAGTCCTTATTTATCGTGTGCTGATACAGTAATGTTGGGAAAAAGTTGTACTTACGCTGTTTAAAATTTCCTTCAAAATCTACGTTTGATACCTCTGCTCTAAACCCCAGCTGTAGTTTGTCATTTTTCCAGTCCTTAGTTAAGGTTCCATAGACTCCTGTTATGGATTCCTTTAAACTGTTGTCATTAGAAAAGTTGGGATCCAGCTGCAGCTGACCAGTTTTATAGTCCTCATAGTTTACGATGGTTCTGGAATTGGTATGCTGGAATTTCAGACCGGTTTCAAATGCCCATTGTTTTTTAAACTGATGCGCATAATCTGCCTGCACAATAAAAACACCAATATCTCCTTTGTTTTGCATCTGATAAAGTGGCGGATATTTGATCACTTGGGCATTGCCATCATAAAGGGTAGATGGAAAGGACTGCCTTAAGTCTCTCTGCCATGGCGTGAAGGTACCCAGAACAGTCAGCTCATTTTTACCTGAGTCGGATAAGAAGTGGTAATTGATATTATAGGTTTGAGAATTGCCCTTTTGGTTAAAGGAAGCATCTGTATACAACACTGAATCGAGTTTTCCATTTTTGCGGCCAAAGCCATTGGTGGTTGTCCATGGGCCTTTAAACTCCACATCACTCAGGTCAATAAATAGTCCGACCGTTTGGTTTTTTCCTAATTGTAATTCCATATTGGTCTGGAAAGTATAGATCTTATTGTGGGATAACCGCGTCCAATTGTTTGTTAGGTAATAAGATGGATCTGTAGGATCCTGAAACCTTTCGGATTCAATGCTGAAATAATTATCACCTTTATTTAAACCGCCATTGGCATAGATGGTGAAGTTTTTGTGTTTATAGGTTGCGCCTGCATTGACACTGCCATTCGCATAATTACCAGCAGAGCCATCTGCTCTTAAATTACCGGTAAGGCCTTCAACCTGGCTTTTTTTCGTAATGATATTGATCACTGCCCCATAGGAAGCATCATATTTGGCAGAAGGCTGTGTAATCAGTTCAATCTTTTCGATGTTTCCAGCGGGCATGGTCAGCAGGATATTTTCTAATGCGACCTCTGGTACGGGTTTATTATCGATGAGCACCAATGTTTTTTTACCTTGAAGACTCAGTGAGTTTTCAGCAGAAACCCTTACAAATGGTGCAGACCTCAGGAGCTGCAGGGAATTACCTACTGCCATTGCACTGTTCTCCACATTGAAAATAAACCGATCGCTTTTAGTTTCTACGATTGCCTTGCGGGCTACGACCTGTACTTCTTTTAAGGTTTTATTGGCGACTTTCATGGCAATTGGAGGGATGTCCATTTTTGTCGTTCCAGCAGCCACTTTAAACGCCTTACTCAGATAAGCCTGATGACCCAGTGAGGAAATTTTGAGCATATAAGTACCAGTTCTGACAGATGGGAAAGAGAAAATACCCTCTAAATCTGTTAATGAATGGACTACAAATGATGAATCTACCGCCTGTAAAAGGGTCACAGTGGTATACTCCAAGGGTTTTTCATTTTCATCCAAAACTGATCCGCTTACTTTTTCGACTTTTGAAGAATCGCGGATTCCGGCTTTCATTTCTATACCTGTAACAGGGCTGTTCTGCTTTTTAGGCGTAATAAATAAGGAGTAGTTTTTTGCATCCACTTTGAACCAGGATAGGTTCAAAGGCAAAAGCAGCTTATTTAGTACCTCATCAATGGGCTTTCCTTTGTCGGCCGCCGCATGATAAGTAACCACCTTTTGTTTAATACTGGTCTCCTCGTATAGGAAATTGATGTGGTGCTGAATAGCTAATTCAGTCAATACTTTATTTAATGCTTGCTTTTCTACCGGTTTGATTTGTCTTGCGAATGTGAACTGGTGCAGCATTAGGGTATAGGTAAAACCTATCAGGCATGTTTTTAAATTTCTCATCTTCATGCCTTATTTAGTGGTAATCATTAATTCCCTTGTCTGTTTATTCGGCGTGATATTGAGGTTTAACGTCATTCCAAACGCTTTAAACAAGACCTGCTCATTTTGCGTATTTAAGGAGCCCGACACTCTTTTCTTCAGGATTTCCGGATCATCGACCACTACCTTATACCCATAAATATCTTCGAAGTAATTGAAGATTTTAGCTACAGGTACATCTTTGAAATATAACCTCCCATCTTTCCAGGATGCATACTCTGCTACATTGATCGGTTTTTTAATCAGCTTGCCTTTTTCAAATTCTGCAATATCTCCGGGGGCCAGGACCAGCGGTTTACCCGGAGTTCCATTTAAGCCTAAACTGATTTTTCCTTCTAATAGCGCCACTTCAGTGCGCCCTCGTCTGTCATTTACATTAAAAGAGGTGCCTAGTACTTCTACATTAACCTCGCCGGTATGGACTACAAAACGTTCATGCTTTGCTATCTTTCCCGAAGTATTTAAATGCTTCACCTTTAAAAAAGCTTCTCCTTCAATCCATACCTCCCTGATTTCATTTTTACTCCAGTTTCTATCATATTTTATAGTAGAATTGGCGTTTAGCGTCACTAAAGAGCCGTCTGGTAAGGTGATGGTTTTTAACTGACCGTAAGGTGTATTGATGGACACCGGTTGAGTCATCTGGTAGAAAACTCCCACAGTCAATAAGATTCCTGCGATCATAGCGGCTGCCGCATAACGGTACCATAAAGGCATTCTTTTTCCGGATTTCTTCAGCAGGGTAGTTTTAGCCTGAATGGCTTCCCACAATTCCGATTGTTCATGTTCCTTTAAATTGTCTCTTTCGAAACGCATAGATTGAACGATTGCTTTGGCCTGGGTGATGGTCTCTCTCAGTTGAGGAAAAGTATCCTGGATATTTTGCCAATGGAGATTAGATATTTCATCAGGATGGAGCACCCATAATAAAAAGTCTTCGTCATTGATCAGCTCTTCCAGGTTATAGGAGGCATACCCGCTCATTTGTTTCTTCATATTGCTGCTTTTGATCCTATTAGCTGGTCTTGCCGCAGATTACCCCATGAAAAGGAATAAAAAATAGAAATAATTGATATTAAGCTGATTGTCAGTTTAATAGTTTTAAGTGTAACAATAGAGAAAGCAGCATTAAATCGTCTTTAGACAAGTTCTCTTTCAGGAAACCCAATGCTCTGGCCATTATTTTGTAGCTGGCTTTTACAGAAATGTCCATCACTTCAGCAATTTCCTCATAACTCAATTGTTCATAAAACCTTAGAAAGACCGCTTCCCTTTGTCTGGGGGTCAGTTTAGCCATCGCCAGATTTAATTGCGCAGATACGTTGATTCGATGTTCTCCATCAATCATCGCTTCTTCCACATTTAAGCTGACCTGGAAAGCGTAGTTATCATGAGCCTCATCATAACTCTCAAAGTTTTGCAGCTGGAAAGCCTTTTTGAAAATTAGGTGCCGGAAGGATTTGTAAAGATAGTTTTTAAGGTGCACAGGATTTCCAAGGGTATCCCTTCTCGTCCAGATTCCTACAAAAAGATCCTGAATACACTCTTTGATCAGCTCTTTATCATGACTGAATTTTGATCCATAATTGTATAGCCCTGATGAATAATTTCGGTATAAGTACTCAAAAGCGTCTGCATTGCCGGCTTTAAAAGATTGCCAGTAAATTGATTCAGTGGGTTCAGGCATAGGAAGAATTTCATGCTAAGATATAGATCTGATTGATTAAAAAAAACGTCCTTTTGCCTAATCAGGGCTAAAGGACGTTTCTTTTGCAGTGTTTATGAAAGATATACGGGGTGTGGTGATGGATAACGGAGGTTATCCTTTCTTAAGTTTATTCATCAGGTATCTTCTAACAGGGATGTCATAAATGACCATTACCAGATAGGCGAAACCAACCAGTAGCATAGTTCCAGCTGAGATGATAAAAAACAATTGGGTGGCATCTGGTTTATAAGTAGTGTAATAGTCAGCAAAAAGCCAAAGCACCATATAATGTGTCATGTATAGCGGATAGGAGATGTTTCCAGAGAAAATGCATAGTTTTTTTACGCCTTCCTGAAGTTTAGCTCCAGCGCCCAAACAGATCAATAATGGGAAATAAATCAATACTACTAATGGTTCTGTGATCCAGTTCCATTGACTATCCGGCATAAGGAAAGCGAGTAAAAGTAATATGCTTAATCCTACAAAGCCCAGGTTTGATTTGATGATCCATTTAGAACGGAAGATCAGTAATCCTGCTAAAAACGAATAGGAGATACGGGCAGCACCATGCCAAAAGGTTTCTCCACTCCAGCCACCAAGAAGGTTTCCGCTGGAATAGCCGATATAGCAGATGGCACCAGCAGCCAAAATCGTTAAGATCAATAAGAGGTTACGCGTCGCTTTGTAGAGTGCCAGGGCATAAACCATATTGGCTACATATTCCCAAAACAGGGACCAGGCAGGTGCATTGAGACTGAATAGATTGAAATATCTTTCTGATACTACAGGAAAAGGAATTAATAAAACAGAACTTAAAAAGATGAGTGCCATTCTTCCGGCACTATACACTTCATTATGCAAACCAAAAGGGTCAAATAGAAAAGCGAGCAGACCCAATACTGAACCCATAACCACTAAAGGATGTAACCGGATCAGTCTGGTTTTTAAAAAGGTTAAGATTCCCATTTTTCCGATCCTGTCGTCATACGCATAGCCAATGACAAATCCGGATAAACAAAAGAAAAAGTCTACGGCAAGGAAACCATGACCGATGAAATTTTTTGAAGGAATAAAGACTACTTCCATGAAATGGAAAATGACAATGGCTACTGCGGCTACTCCGCGTAACCCATCGAGGATGTGAAAATGTTCTTTGGTTTTTAAAATGTCTGGACTTAACGTTTTAGCGTTCATCTAATTTTGGTTCTTTTAGAATTAATAATTTGGTTTCTTTTGTGTTGTTGTGTAGGGTCAAGAATACTGATTAAATACGATGATATCAAGTTTTGGGGCCTACAGACAGGTTAATTTCTCTATTTTGTTAAAAAAGAAATCGTGTAGGAGAGAAATCGGGTTCATAAAGAAAGGGAAACTAGAAATGATAGCTGCTGCTTATTGAAATGGTCAGGTATGATTTCTTAAAAACGTTAAAAATCTGCATCTTCAAGTAAATTACGCCTCAAAATCCTATCTCATGAAAATTAAGCGCTTCCTGTTTTTGTCCATGATGCTGTTGCTGCTGAATAACAGCTATGCGCAAAATGTTCAGCAAGAAAAAGAATTTCTAAACTGGTTTTTTAGGAAGCATCAAAAAATGAATGGAAAGGTGTTTTATCTGGCTGGAATAGATACTGACAAGTGGAACTACTTAAGATCCGCAGTGCATCCCGATACACTTTATGCGGAGATAGCTCCAGGGGACAGTATTCAGAATTATAGAAAGGATACACTGGTTTTTTCTGAAATAGAGCGGGCTTTGCTTCAAAAGGAAATAGGAGGCTTAAAATCCCAAAATTTGCCCGACCAGTTCTTTGATGGAGGCAAAATGCTGAGTTCAGACTCCTTAGAGTTATATGCTAAAGGTAATCTGGATTACTGGGGGAATTTAGCTAAAAACAAGGTTTACCGTTATTTCATGTTTTCAAGACCTATTTTTCTGAGAGCGAATACGATTTGTGTTTTTAATTACAGTCAATATTGCGGATTTAAATGTGCTTCTGGAAAAACGGCCATATATGAAAAGCAGCATGGGCGCTGGAAACGGCTAATGGTACTCAGCAGCTGGATTAGCTAGCTTTTAGTTCTTTTTTGAAATACAGATCCCATTTAGCCTGTGGCGCTTGTTCTTCACCATGTAAAGTTTCCATATCATATCGGGCATGTATTTCTGCAAGTTCTTTTAAGGTATCATCATAAATCTTTTTCACTTCATTCTGATAATTCTTTACGGAATATACTTTTTTAGTTAGAGATTTATATAGAACTCTGCCATAGATGACCGCCAGATCTGAATGACCCTGTTCATGATTCAACAAATTCTTTTTACCTTCTTCACCCAGTGTAGCCAATCTGCGCAGATCAACAGTAGATTGCTGTCCGTCCAATGAAACACCTACCTTGAATACTAAAGAAAACTGACTTCCTTTTTGAGTGGCACGATATTGATGTAAGGTTCGGTGTGCAGTATAAGCAATATATGGAAGATTAGAATTGTTCAGCTTTTTGTACATGCTCCAATTTAAATTGATCCTGTCAATTTGGTTTTTCTGACTGAAAGCAGGTCTAGCACTTAAAACGATCAGAAATAAAGAGAATAATCCCAGCATCGCAGCTGGTTTGAGTAGCATTTTCATATTCGGTAAAGAAGCAAAAAAAAACAATATAAGCCTAGGGTTTTTTACCTTTGTGCTTTCAAATCGATATGAAACACATTCATTCAATCAAAAAATACCTGCTCTTAGGAACTATCCCAATGCTGCTTTCCTGTAGTTCACATTATATGGTGGTTAAAAGTAACTGGGCTGAGTACAAAATGAACAAAGATCAGCCAGTAGACAGTGCGGTGATCAAAACCTATCTGCCTTATAAAATTAAGATGGATCAGGAGATGAATACCGTAATTGGACACTCCGAAGTACTGATGGAAAAGCTGGATAGAAAAGACGATCAGCCTGTTGCTGAAAATTTGCTAAGAAACTTCTTCTCTGATGCTTTGCTTCATGAAGCCCTCAAATATGATCCGACTATAGATTTCGCAATGCCATCCACCAATGGTGGAATTCGGGTGGCACTTCCCAAAGGAGATATCAAACTATCCAATGTTTTTGAAGTCATGCCTTTTGAGAATGAAATGATGGTCTTTACTTTGAGTCCGGCCGCCGTCCAAAACCTGTTGAATTACATTGCGGAGAAAGGCGGACAGCCTGTTGCCGGTTTGAGAATGAAAATTGTGAATGACAAACCAAGGGAGGTCATGATCAATGGAAAGCCTTTGGATCCAAATAAAAACTATCGCGTGTTAACTTCCGACTATGTAGCGGATGGAGGCGACAACGTTCAAAGCTTTAAAAACCCAATTGAGAAAAAGATTTTAGGGGTGAGAATGCGCGATGCACTGATCACTTATATTAAAGAAAACCAGGCTGCTGGAAAAACAATAAATCCAAAATTAGATGGAAGAATTACAAAAAATTAATCGCAGAAACTTCCTGAAAACAGGAGGGGTGCTGGCTGCTGCAGCATTAAACCTAAATGCTTTTGATGCCATAGCTGCCGGAGATGTGGTAAAACTGACCATTTTGCATACCAATGATGTGCACAGCCGAATAGAACCTTTCCCAATGGATGGTTCGAAATATGAAGGATTAGGGGGAACTGCCAGACGTTCGGCATTGATCAAATCTATTCGTGCACAAGAAAATAACGTATTGCTTTTTGATGCAGGAGATATTTTTCAGGGTACTCCTTATTTCAACAAATATGGAGGAGAGCTGGAGATTAAACTGATGTCGGAAATGAATTATGATGCCGCAACAATGGGGAACCATGATTTCGACAACGGTTTAGCAGGTTTCTACAAACAATTGCCGCATGCCAACTTTCCAATTTTATGCAGTAATTACGATTTCTCCAATACCTTATTAAACAAATCAACTTTACCTTATCAGATTTTCAAAAAGCAGGGCATCAAGATCGGGGTATTTGGGATAGGAATTAAATTAGCAGGATTGGTGGGGGAAGTCAACTATGGGGACACCGTGTTTTTAGATCCGGTTAAAACAGCAAATCAAACCGCCAGCCTTTTGAAAAATGAGTTGAAATGTGACCTGGTGATCTGTTTATCACACTTAGGTTATAAATATGAAAGTGATAGAGTTTCTGATCAGGTATTGGCTAAAAACACCAGAAATTTAGATTTAATTATCGGCGGTCATACCCATACTTTTATGGATCAGCCGGAAGATGTATTGAATCTGGATGGAAAAATCACCACTATAAATCAGGTAGGATTTGCTGGGATTAATCTGGGAAGATTGGATTATTATTTTGAAAGATATAAGGGCAAGCGTATTAAAACTGCTGCACCTTATACCATTTCAGATCGATTAGATAGCTAAGCTTAGCAAAGGAAACCGCCACCAAGAAGGTCGTTTCCTTCATAGAACACTGCGGACTGACCCGGTGCTATTGCAGATACAGCATGATCAAATACTACTTTCATTTTATCATTCTCCTGTACAATAGTACTTAGGGTTCCTGCATCCTTATATCTGATTTTAGTCACCACATCAGTCATGGGTGCTAAAATGTTTTCATACTTAATCAGGTTCACATTTCTAACCATGGCTTCATGACGTTCCAGCTCATCGGCTCTGCCTAACATTACCGTATTACTTTCCGGAAGGATTTGCGTCACAAACATCGGTTCACCAAAAGCAATTCCTAAACCTTTACGCTGTCCGATCGTGTAAAAAGGATAACCTTTATGCTGTCCAACCACCATACCATCACTGGTAATGAAATTTCCACCAGCTACGCGGTCTTCTAAATCACCTACTTTATGTCTTAAGAAAGCACGGTAATCATTATCCGGTACAAAGCAGATTTCATAGCTTTCGCTTTTCTTAGCCAGTTCTTCCTGCCCCATATCTAAAGCCATTTGTCTGATATCCGCCTTTGCGAACGATCCTAATGGGAATTTAGTACGTGCAAGGTTTTCCTGAGAAACACCCCAAAGTACATAAGATTGATCTTTATTTTCATCCAGACCTTTAGAGATCACATGACGACCATTGTCGTGCTCTCTAACGTTAGCATAGTGACCAGTTGCAATAAATTCACAATCCAGTTTGTTTGCACGTTTCAATAGCGCTTCCCATTTGATATGGGTGTTACATAAAACACAAGGGTTAGGGGTACGGCCTGCAAGATATTCATCAACGAAGTTATCAATTACATAATCACCGAACTCATCCCTGATGTCCAATATATAGTGTGGAAATCCGTAATTAACCGCCAATGTACGAGCATCATTGATGCTGTCCAGACTGCAACATCCGGTTTCCTTACTGCTGGTACCTGAGGTCGCATAATCCCATGTCTTCATGGTTAATCCGATTACTTCATATCCTTGTTCGTGCAGCATCACTGCTGCCACTGAACTATCTACTCCGCCACTCATGGCTACCAATATTCTACCGAGTTTACTCATTATAATTTATTCTGGGGGCAAAAATAGCGGTTTTTACCCATACATTCTCATATCAGGCGTCAGTTGCTTGTAAAAAGGAGAAAAGTATTAATATTAGATTAAACGTTATAGCAACTTAATTAGAGTGGATTTTTACCAATTATTTATACCTTAGAGCATTGTAAAAAAACCTCAACTTAAACAAATGAAAAAAGCATTATTGTTTTGTATACTGCTTCCAGCCCTTTCTGCGCAGGCACAAAAGGAATTGGTAAAGTATGTAAAACCGATCATTGGGACCCAGAAAATGGGCCATACCTATCCAGGAGCCACTGTTCCTTTTGGTTCAGTGCAGCTGAGTCCGGATACAGATACCCTTTCTTATGAACTAAACGGCAAGTACAATGGAGACGTGTATAAGTACTGTGCAGGATATAAATATGAGGATAAATCGATTGTTGGATTTAGTCATACGCACTTTAGCGGTACTGGTCATTCGGATCTGGGTGATTTTCTGGTGATGCCAACTCAAGGCGTTTTAAAAATGAACCCGGGTACTGCGGATGTGCCGGGAAGTGGATTCCGCTCTGCGTATTCTCATGCTAATGAAACTGCGGAAGCGGGATACTACAAAGTGAAACTGGATGACCACCAGATTCAGGCAGAATTAACAGCCAGCAAACGAGTAGGGATGCACCGTTATACCTTTCCAAAATCTGACCAGTCGCACATTATTCTGGATTTAATGTCAGGGATTTATAATTATGACGACAAAACAGTATGGACTTACGTACGCGTGGTGAATGACACCTTAGTGACCGGCTACCGTCAAACCAACGGATGGGCGAGAACAAGAACTGTATATTTTGCTATGACGTTCTCGAAGCCTTTTAAAAGCTATGGACAGAAGAATTTTGATAAAAAACAGGCCTATCAGGGATTCTGGAGAAAGTTCGACCAAAATCATAACTTCCCGGAGATTGCCGGAAAGAGAATCCGGATGCATTTCGACTTCGATACTGACACGCAGGAGCAGGTAAAAGTGAAGTTTGCGTTGTCACCCGTGAGTCAGACCAATGCGCTGGAAAATATGAAGACCGAGGTTCCAGGATGGGATTTCGACCGTGTAAAAGCAGCGGCACAAGCCGATTGGAACAAGGAGCTCAACAAGATTAACATTGCCGCTTCTGAAGATGATAAGGTGAATTTCTACACCGCGATGTATCATGCATTTATCAATCCTACTACTTATGGCGATGTAAATGGGCAGTACAAAGGTTTAGACCAGAACGTGCACCAGGCAGACGGTTTTACCAATTATACCACCTTCTCTTTATGGGATACTTACCGGGCTTTACATCCATTTTTCAACCTGATCCAACCTTCGCGTAACAATGATATGGTCAAGTCTATGATGGCCCATTATGACCAGAGTGCTTTAAAAATGCTGCCGGTTTGGTCGCACTATGCGAACGATAATTGGTGTATGAGTGGCTACCATAGCGTTTCTGTAGTCGCTGATGCCATCATTAAAGGTGTGTACAGTGGAGATGCCAAAAAAGCATTAGAGGCTTGTATTACGACCGCTAATCACCGCAGTTATGAAGGAATAGGAAAATATATTGATATGGGTTACATTCCTGCAGAAGATAGCGGAACCTCTGTTTCGAACACTTTAGAATATGCTTATGACGATTGGTGTATTGCACAAATCGCTAAAAAATTAAATAACCAGCCAGTATATGAAGAATTCATGAAACGTTCTGGAAACTGGAAAAACGTGTATGATAAAACCATTGGTTTTATGCGTCCAAAATTAGCAGACGGTTCTTTCAAAAAGGAATTTGATGTATTGAGTACCCACGGACAGGGTTTCATCGAGGGCAATACCTGGAATTACAGCTTCTTTGTTCCTCAGGATCCGGAATCCTTAATGAATATCATGGGAGGGAAGCAGAAATTTGGCGCAAGGATCGACAGTTTGTTCAATATGCACCTTCCTGATGAGTTTTTTGCAGATACAGAAGACATTACCCGTGAAGGGATTATTGGCGGATATGTACATGGAAATGAACCAGCACATCATGTTGCTTATTTATACAATTGGGCAGGACAACCTTGGAAAACTCAGGCCAGGGTGCGGAACATTCTAAAAATGCAGTATAGACCCACTCCTGATGGTTTGGGTGGTAATGACGATTGTGGTCAGATGAGTGCCTGGTATATGTTTTCATCATTAGGATTTTATCCAGTGGCACCAGGCTCAGATGAATATTCTTTAGGCAGTCCGGCAGTTAAATCTGCGACGCTAAACCTGGAAGGTGGAAATACATTTACTGTAGAAGCGATCAACCAGAGTGACAAGAATGTTTACGTGCAAAAAGTACTGCTAAATGGCATTGTTATTAGCAATAATTTGATCAAACATTCAGATATTTTGAAAGGTGGAAAATTAACTTTCTATATGACTTCAAAACCAGTAAAAACAGCAAAAATTTAACAAAAGAATTAGTTGTGCTTTACTTCTATTAGTTGAGTGTCAGAGTGCTTGGCTATTATATTGACAGATCTGCTAAATATATTTAAATAATTTAGCAGATCTGTTTTTTTTATAAAATATGATTCTGAAATTCACACCAGACTAAGACAATAAGCTAAGTTCGGTTCAGGTCAGAAAGCTGATGTCGTCTACAATTTAGGTGATACGGCCGGGGCCTCCGGCCGATCAAATAATTTAAACAAAGGCAGGTACTGCCGATCTTGGGTCATTTCCCTGAATCTGGTTTTTTCTGATGTCAGAAAGCTCTCTAGGTTTTTTTACGATCTTTTTATGGATACCTACCGTACCATTATATAACAATATACCTCCAAGTACCGCTTCCTGAATCCCTATGATGGGATGTTTCGAAATGGTTCTGATTCCTTTTTGAAAGATATATGCGCCAGCAAGGATGGCAACAAATCTTTTTCCTGCATCTAATTCTTCTGTATCGTAGGTACTTAACAATGATGTTGCAGCTATAATTCGGACTTTATTTTTTATTAATTCAAACATAACTATTCGTTCTATATCTATCAATGGAACACAGTAAAGCCTGTTTTGTTTGGAAATCTTTAAAATCCTTTTAACATAAATCAGGGTTAACGGCCAGGGTTAACCTAGCTTATCCAATACCATTCGGATCGCCTGATCGACTACTTTATTTGGGGTTGTACTAAATTCAAAATTCACTCTGCTGGCGAGTATCGCATTTACAGAAAGCGCTTTATGGCCTAATACTTTTGCCAGTGCATAGATTCCTGCTGTTTCCATTTCCAGGTTTGTAATCCGGTATTTGCCATGCTGAAAGGTGTTGAGTAAAGCAATAAAATTAGGTATGGAATTTTTAGCGCGAACTTGTCGGCCCTGAGGTGCATAAAAACCTGGTGCAGTAACCGTGATTCCTTGCTCCATATCCGCCCCAATTGTTTGCAATAAGGTTTCATCGGCAGCGGTTAAATAAGGATGAATCCCTTTAATATGTGCACAATGGGTATGGAACGCTTCTAAAATCGGCCGTTCATCTACAGAAAGTTCATGGATATAGTACTGCATCAAGGCATCTAAACCTAAGCCAAACGAAGAAGCTAGAATGGTCCCCATCGGCAGATCTGGTTGAATAGCTCCTGAAGTACCGATACGGATAATATCAAGTGAGGTCAGGTCTTTTTTGACCATTCTGCTTTCGAAATCAATATTGACCAGGGCGTCTAATTCATTAAATACAATGTCAATATTATCTGTTCCGATTCCGGTTGAAATCACGGTAATCCTTCTTTGCCCTAAATAACCAGTATGGGTGATAAACTCACGCTTTCCTTTTTTAAGTTCTATGCGGTCAAAATGCTTAGAGATTTCTGAAACGCGATCCGGATCTCCTACGGTGATCACAGTTTGGGCGAGGTCTTCAGGTAATAAATTCAAATGGTAAATACTGCCATCCGGATTGATAATTAAGTCTGCTGCTGATATTTTGTTTTCCATAATTACTGCGATTGATCCTGCAAACCTATGAAACCTGAAGGAGTAAATTAAAATTATTATATTTGCATTTCTAAACTAATTGATAAAAACAGCATGTAGGATCCAATTCTTTCCGAAAATAAAGGGCAGCCAGAAATCTGGTTACCTCATTTTTTTAAATAAAAAGAAAGGATTTTATGCTTCATCTTCATAGTCTTACCTACCAGCATCCCAATCGGGATCATCTATTTTTATCCTTAAATTTCAGTGTGAATCCACAGGAGAAGATTGCCTTAATTGGTAATAATGGCCTTGGAAAGTCAAGCTTGCTAAAAATCATGGCTGGAAAATTACTGCCAGTAAGTGGATCGGTTAAAGCCGCATCCCAGCCTTATTATGTTCCTCAGCTTTTGGAGGAATATAATGACTGGAGCATTGCGGAAGTCCTGCAATTGGAGGCTAAGCTAAAAGCGATGCAGGAAATTTTAGCCGGGCAAATGACGGAGGAAAACCTCGGCGTATTAAATGACGATTGGGATTTTGAATCCCGCTGTCAGCAGAGCTTTGCCTACTGGAAGCTGGATGGCCTCGATCTTCATCAGAAAATGAAAACTTTAAGCGGTGGACAAAAATCAAAGGTGTTCCTTGCGGGAATTCGAATCCATCAGCCGGAGATCATTTTGATGGATGAACCCAGCAACCACCTGGATAGGCAAAGCAGAATGCTGCTTTATGAAGAGATTAAGCTGAGTAGAAAAACTTTAGTGATTGTTAGCCATGACCGGGAATTGCTGAACCTTTTACAGGTGGTAGTTTTGCTGCAGCCTGATGGAATCAGTAGGTATGGTGGCAATTATGAGTTTTATACCGCACAGCGTGCCATAGAAAAGGAGGCTTTTGATCAGACGTTAAGAAGTAAAGAAAAGGCCTTCCGAAAAGCGAAAGAAGTAGAGCGCAGCGCATTAGAAAGACAGCAGAAACTGGATTCCAGAGGAAAGCGAAAGCAGGAGAACGCAGGCATTCCGACAATTATGATGAACACACTAAGGAATAACGCGGAGAAAAGCACTTCACGTCTGAAAGGTGTGCATGCCGAAAAACTAGATGCCATCTCGCAGGAGCTGAGTTTATTGCGCAAAGATTTACCCCAGGCAGATCGGATGAAAATGAATCTCGATTCTTCTGTACTGCATACCGGTAAAATATTGATGACGGCAAAAGACCTCAATTTTGGTTATGACGGGCAGTTACTTTGGAGGGAAAGTTTGAATTTTCAGATCAGGTCAGGGGATCGTTTAGTCATCCATGGCGAAAACGGAGCTGGGAAGAGTACCTTGGTTCAGCTAATTTTAGGGGTACTAAAACCACAATCGGGCAGTATAGAACGGACAGGGTTTACCGCGGTATATGTAGATCAGGAATATTCCATCATTGATGCTAAACTCAATGTGTACGAACAAGCTCAACAGTTCAATTCAGGAGCATTGCAGGAACACGAAATCAAGCTCCGCTTAAATCGGTTTTTATTTGCGAAGGAACAATGGGGGAAGCCTTGCTCTGCGCTGAGTGGAGGAGAGCAGATGAGGTTGATTCTTTGCGGTTTAACTATCGGCAACCAAAGTCCGGATTTAATTGTACTGGACGAGCCTACCAATAACCTGGATATGCAAAATATAGAGATTTTAACCGATGCAATTCAAGAGTATAAAGGTACGCTGCTGGTGATTTCACACGACAAATACTTTCTGGATCAGGTTGACGTACTTCAGGAAATTAACTTATAAGTATCAGGGATTTATTCCTTCATCACACAGTCCAGGAATGCCCTGATCAAAACTGCTAAAATGAATTCGAATTGATTTTAGCAGTTTTGATCAAATATCACGCGATTTTCAATTTCTGGATATTCATTTTTTTCTTTCAATACTTTGATTACTTTTGCGACCAAAATGAGAGTAGTCGTATTTTTCGTGGCTTTGTTTACCTTCCTACTATGCGGAGGGCACTATCTTCATGCGGATACGCCTCATCATGCTAAACATTGTCCATCCAATCAGAGACTTGCAAAAACTGAGCGACCAAAATTATGGGGTGCTGGCCAGGATATTAATATCATCGAAGAGGCTGATTTAGATCTGGATGAGGAACACCTGAGCAACGAAGAACTTCCTGCTAAGAACTTACATCAGGATTATTACTTCCTGGACAGGTGGTACCTGACTTTTTATTCGATTTTAATCGCTGATGCTGATCATCAGCATTATCAACCCTTTGAGCCGTTTTCCGGCAATTCTTCACCAATCTACATCAGGCAACGAGTACTGAGAATTTGAGCAATACGTAACCTTCGTTTAGAACCCTTACGCTGGAATTCTATGAATTCCAGGAATTTATTCGCTTAATTTCCATTAATTACTCATGAAGAAAATACTCGTGTTGACAGGCGCTGTTGCCTTGTTGAACTTTACAAGCTGTACCACAAAAAAAGAAGAGAAAAAAGAAGAAAGTCAGTTTTCCATTACCAATCCTTTAAAAACTGATACTTCGTTTACTAAAGAATATGTATCTCAAATCCGTTCAGTACGGAATATTGAGATCCGCGCTCAGGAAAAGGGCTACCTTCAAAACATCTACGTTGATGAAGGACAGTCTGTTAAGGCTGGACAGTTGTTATTTCGCATCATGCCGAAACTTTATGAAGCGGAGCTGCTAAAGGCTCAGGCGGAAGTAAAAGAAGCACAAATAGAGCTACAAAATGTGAAACTGCTGGCCGATAAAAATGTAGTTTCCAGAAATGAACAGGCAGTAGCACAGGCTAAACTGGATGCCGCTAAAGCAGAAGTCTCCCTGGCGAAACTCCATTTATCATTTACGGAGATCAAGGCTCCATTTGATGGAACTATTGACCGGATTCCACTGAAATTAGGAAGTCTGATTGATGAAGGCGCATTGCTGACCAGTCTTTCTGACAACAGTCAGGTATTCGCTTATTTCAATGTTTCAGAGCCTGAATATTTATCCTACCAGATGAATGTAAAAGACCGTGGCGATAAAAAAGTGAGTCTGCTGCTGGCCAATAACCAGGTGTTGCCAGAAAAGGGGAATGTAGAGGTGATTGAAAGTGAATTCAATGGAGAAACGGGCAACATTGCTTTCAGGGCACGTTTTCCAAATGCCAACAAGCTGTTGAAAAACGGTGAAACCGGTAAAATACAAATGGTGGTTCCATTACGTGGGGCACTGATTATTCCGCAGAAAGCAACTTATGAGATCCAGGATAAAATGTATGTATTTGTAGTTGGAAAGGACGATGTGATCCATTCCAGAAACATTACCATTGCAAGTGAAATGCCTGACCTATACGTGGTAGCAAGCGGTCTTTCTGAAACCGACAAGATCCTTTTGGAAGGTGTTCAGAAAGTTAAAGATGATGAAAAGATCAGGTATAAATTCCAGGATCCGAAAACAGTCATCTCTCATTTGAGATTAAAAGCGGAATAATTACGAGTCTTTTCAGTTTGATCCTATCATTTAAAACTAAGTAAATGTTTAATAAGTTTATACAAAGGCCAGTCCTTTCTATAGTAATATCCCTCATTATTGTGTTTCTGGGTGCTTTGGCTTTGAGCCACTTACCAGTTACGCAATTCCCTTCGATTTCGCCGCCAAAGGTGAACATCACCGCCGAATACCCAGGAGCTAACGGCGAACTGATGATTAAATCAGTTATTATTCCTTTAGAAAGAGCCATTAATGGTGTTCCAGGAATGAAATATATGGCTTCTGATGCAGGTAATGATGGTGAAGCATCGATTCAAGTCGTGTTTAACCTGGGAACAGATCCCAATCAGGCTTCTGTGAACATTCAAAACCGTGTCGCTTCTGTGATCAACAAATTACCGCCATTAGTGGTGCGTGAAGGGGTAAAGATCACCCGTGAAGAATCAAACATGCTGATGTACATTAACTTGTACAGCAAGGACCCGAAGATGGATCAGAAATTCCTGTTCAACTTTGCAGACATTAACGTGCTTTCAGAACTGAAACGGGTAGATGGTGTTGGTGTGGCAGATATCCTGGGTAACAGGGAATATGCGATGCGGATCTGGCTAAAACCAGACCGGATGCTGGCCTATAAAATCTCTGCAGATGAGGTTTTGGAAGCATTGAACCAGCAAAGTTTAGAAGCTTCGCCAGGAAAAACCGGGGAAAGTTCCGGAAAAAGATCACAATCATTTGAGTATGTGTTAAAATATCCAGGACGTTTCACTACTCAGGAAGCTTACGGAAATATCATTTTAAGGTCTACACCGCAAGGGGAGATTTTGAGACTAAAAGACGTGGCCAATATAGAGTTCGGAAGTTCGATGTATGACATTTATTCGAACCTGAACGGAAGACCTTCGGCGGCAATCACGGTGAAGCAGTCTTATGGCAGTAATGCGAGTCAGGTAATCAAAGACATCAAGGCTAAAATGGAAGAGATCAAGAAATCTTCCTTTCCTAAAGGTGTAGATTATGAGATCAGTTATGACGTGTCAAAATTCCTGGACGCTTCCATTGAAAAAGTGATTCACACACTTGTAGAAGCATTTATCCTGGTTGGATTGGTGGTATTCCTATTCTTAGGCGACTGGCGTTCGACCTTGATTCCGGCTATTGCCGTTCCCGTATCACTGATTGGAACTTTTATGTTCATGCAGTTTTTCGGGATTACGATCAATCTTGTGACCTTATTTGCCCTGGTACTGGCCATTGGAGTCGTCGTCGATGATGCTATTGTGGTGATCGAAGCGGTCCATGCCAAGATGCAGGAACTCCATATCTCTGCAAGAAAAGCGACAAAAAAGGTGATGCACGAGATCAGTGGTGCCATTATCGCGATTACCTTTTTGATGGCTGCCGTATTTATACCGGTTGCTTTTATGTCTGGCCCAGTGGGAATTTTCTACAGACAGTTCTCTATTACAATGGCTACAGCGATTATCATTTCTGGTATCGTTGCCCTAACGTTAACGCCGGCACTTTGTGCTATTTTACTGAAAAATCACCATGGTAAAGTAAAGAAAAAGAATGCTTTAGATAAGTTCTTGGATGGCTTTAACGCAGGTTTTGATAAGCTTTCCGGTAAATACCAAAAGCTGCTTGGGCTGATTGTAAACCGTAAGGTGATCACTTTTGGCGTGCTGCTGGCATTTTGTGCTGGAACGTTCTTCCTGAATAACAGTCTGCCATCAGGGTTTATTCCGAATGAGGATCAGGGGATGTTCTATGCGATTATTCAAACGCCTCCCGGTTCCTCTTTAGAAAGAACCAATGAAATTGCAGAAAGACTGCAGAAAATCGCTGAAGGTGTAGAAGGGGTGCAATCTGTTTCTGCATTGGCTGGTTATGAAATTCTGACAGAAGGAACGAGTGCCAACTCAGGTACCTGTTTGGTGAATTTGAAAAGCTGGGAAGACCGGAAAAACGGTGTGGAAGAAATTATGAAGGAACTGGAAGAAAAATCCAAAGGGATTTCCGGGGCTACTATTGAATTCTTTCAGCCGCCTGCTGTTCCCGGATATGGTGCTGCTGGTGGTTTTGAGCTGCGTTTACTAGACAAGGCTGGATCTGGCGACTTCAAAAAGATGGAGACGGTGAGTAAGGATTTTGTGAAGGAATTGAGTAAACGTCCGGAACTATCATCGGTATTTACCTTTTATAGTGCGGCATTCCCTCAATATATGCTGCGCGTAGACAACGACATTGCACAGCAGAAAGGCGTAACGATTGAAAATGCCATGAATACACTTTCCACACTGGTCGGTAGTAATTATGAAACTAACTTCATCAAATACGACCGTCAGTATAAGGTGATGGTACAGGCTTTACCACAGTACAGGGCATTGCCAGAGGACATCCTTAAGTTATATGTTAAAAATAACCGGGATGAAATGGTGCCATTTTCGGCCTTTATGAGGATGGAAAAGGTGTATGGTCTGTCTGAAATTACGCGACACAATATGTACAATGCTGCAGAGATCAGCGGTTCTTCGGCACCGGGTTACAGTAGCGGTGCGGCGATTAATGCCATCAATGAGGTGGCTGAAAAAACCTTGCCGAGAGGTTTCAGTATTGACTGGGCGGGTATTTCCAAAGATGAGGTCTCTCGTGGAAACGAGGCAATTTATATTTTCCTGATCTGTTTAGGCTTTGTATACCTGATTCTTGCCGCACAGTATGAAAGTTTTATTTTGCCGTTAACGGTGATCCTTTCCCTACCATGCGGGATTTTTGGGGCATTCCTGCTCTTGAAAATCTGTGGATTAGAAAATAACATTTATGCACAGGTGGCCTTTGTGATGCTCATTGGATTGCTGGGTAAGAACGCGGTACTTATTGTGGAGTTTGCCGTGCAGAAGCACAGGGCAGGAGCTACCGTGTTACAGGCAGCAATGGAAGGGGCAGCAGTCCGTTTCCGTCCGATTTTAATGACTTCATTTGCCTTCATCGCAGGCTTGATTCCATTGGTATTGGCGAATGGGCCAGGTAAAATTGGGAACCGGACGATTGGTTCTGCAGCCGCTGGCGGCATGCTCGTAGGTACCATTTGCGGAGTATTGATCATCCCAGGCCTGTATTATGTATTCGCCAGAATTGCTGAAAAACATAAACTAGTTAAAAACGAAGAAGAAAATCCATTAACTGAAGAAATCGATCACAATGTATAAATTTAAGTTACAAGGCTCCATGCTGGCACTGAGCGCTGCCATAGCAGTAGCAGGATGTAAAGTGCCTTCGGTTGCCGTACAAACCCCAAATGCCGCTATTCCTGAGATTTACACGACTAGTAAGGACAGTACCAATATCGCAGCGATGCCATGGCGTAGTTTTTTTAAGGATCAAAACCTGGTTAATCTGATTGATACAGCCTTGAAAAACAACCAGGAGCTAAAAATCACCATGCAGGAAATTGAAATCGCCAGAAACGAAATCAAGATCAAAAAAGGAGAATTACTGCCAACAGTAGGCTTAGGAGGAGGTATTGGCGTAGAAAAAGTAGGCCGTTACACCAGTCAGGGGGCAGGTGATGCCGGAACTGAAATCGCTCCGGGTAAAGCTGTTCCAGACGCTTTGATGGACTACAATTTATCCGCTTATGCGCATTGGGAAGTAGACATCTGGAAGAAATTAAGAAGCGCTAAGAAAGCTGCTGTGAGCAGATATTTGTCTTCTGTAGAAGGTAAGAATTTTGCATTAACCAATCTGATTGCTGAAGTAGCCGACGCTTATTATGAGTTGCTGGCGCTGGACAGTCAGCTGGAAATTGTCAAACAAAATATCGACTTGCAAAAGAATGCATTAGCGATTGTCAAAGTTCAGAAAGAAGCAGCGAGAGCGACAGAATTAGGCGTTCAAAAATTTCAGGCGGAAGTATTGGCTTCCAAAAATTTAGAATTTGATCTAATGCAAAGGACTAAAGAGACGGAGAACAGAATTAATTTTCTGCTGGGTCAATATCCTCAGGAGATCAAAAGAGAACGAGGCAACTTTTTAGGTTTACTACCTGCAGCTGTTCAGGCTGGTGTGCCTTCGCAATTGCTAGCCAATCGCCCGGATATTAAACAGGCGGAACTGGAACTTGCGGCTGCAAAACTCGATGTTAAGGTAGCCAGGGCTGCATTTTATCCTTCCCTGGACATTTCCGCAGCGGTAGGATTACAGGCCTTTAAGCCGAGTTATTTCTTGAAATTCCCGGAGTCGGTATTGTATTCACTGGCTGGTGATGTTGCTGGTCCTCTGATCAATAGAAATGCGATTAAAGCGGAATTCAACACGGCTAATGCCCGTCAGCTTCAGGCGATGTACAACTATGAACGCAGTATTTTAAATGCGTATCTGGAGGTTTCTAACCAGCTTTCCAAGATCGGCAACCTGGAAAAAAGCTATGATTTGAAATCACAGCAGGTAGATGCGCTGAACAAGTCAATCGTAGTTTCAAATGATCTGTTTAAGTCGGCCAGAGTGAATTATTTTGAAGTCTTAATGACACAAAGAGATGCCCTGGAATCTAAATTAGAACTGATAGAAACTAAAAAGGAACAACTGAATGCGGTAGTCCACTTTTATAGGGATTTAGGCGGAGGCTGGAAATAATGATGAATTAATTCAAGGTTTTTAAAGCAGCAGAACGGCTCCGGATGATGTACATTCGGGGCCGTTTTTGTTTACCTTTACACCCGATATGCAATTGCCTCCTCATATTTCTGTTCAGGGTTTGGTAAAACACTACCTGGTATTAAGTCGGCAGACTTCTACACAGCAGTTATACCGGATGTTTTCTGACGGGAATCCAGGCATGGTTTTTCATTTGAAAGATCAGCTGCTGCAATGGGATGAAGTCCATCTGAATCCTCAATTACAGCCCCGGAGTTTTGTTTACGGGCAGCTCAGCCATTACAATACGATTGCTTCCAGCGGAAACTTAAGCATGATTGTAGTCGTTTTACAGCCCCAGGTATTGTTTACTCATTTCCACATTCCAGCTGAGGAGTTAAAAGACCATACCCTTCCCCTGGTCGATTTATTTGGGCAGGAAGCCCAGGATCTGGAAGAGCAGGTCATTTCTGCAGCTTCAATAGAGCTGGCCATCGGTCACATTGAAAAGCTGCTCAGGAAAAGAATGATGGAGTCCAGTGATCTGAATACCGACATCAGCATGGCCATGAAGGTAATTTATCAGCATCATGGCATCATCAGCATTGATCAGTTACTGCAAATCCTGCCAGTAACGGAAAAGCAATTGGAACGTAAATTCAGGGAGCATATTGGGATCAGCCCTAAAAGATTTGCAGACACGATTAAGTTTCAGCATTTCCTGAAACTCCTGCAAAAGCAATCCGGCAAAGGCAAAATCTCGGAACTGATTTATGCCTCTGGATATTACGATCAGGCGCACCTGAATAATAACTTCAAAAAGATGACAGGCCTCAGTCCCAGACAGTACAAGCATAGCCAGCAGCTCCTGGCCATCAACCTCATGGCCGTTTAAATATTAATTTGTCGGTTTTATACAAATTTTTATCCACAAGTGTACCTAGTTTTGGGCTTCTTCCTTAATTAAATACTGAGATATGATAAACATAAAAATAGCTTCAGCACAATTTGAAAACAGCAGCGCTGATAAAGATTATAACCTCGGTGTAATCGCAGAAATGGCTAAAAACGCGGCAGCAGAAGGCGCAGATGCAATAGCCTTCCATGAATGTTCCATCACCGGTTATACTTTTGCAAGACCGCTTTCCAAAGCAGAAATGCTGAACCTGGCGGAATTCATCCCAGAGGGGCCCAGCATCCTTAAATTAATAGAATTGGCTAAAAAGTATAAAATTGCGATCCTGGCAGGCCTTTTTGAAAAGGACAAAGACGATAACTTATTCAAGGCGTATGTTTGCGTAGATCAAAGCGGTTTGATTGCCAAACACCGTAAGTTACATCCATTTATTAACCCTCATCTGACGCCAGGCAATGAATATACCGTTTTTGACTTATACGGCTGGAAATGTGGCATACTTATTTGTTACGATAATAACATCATTGAAAATGTGAGGGCCACCACCTTATTAGGTGCTCAGGTGATCTTTATGCCTCATGTGACTATGTGTACACCATCTACCAGGCCGGGTGCAGGTTTTGTGGATGCTGCACTCTGGAACGACAAGACTGCCAATCAGGATGTATTACGTGCAGAATTTGACGGTTTAAAAGGACGTCAATGGCTGATGAAATGGCTGCCTGCGCGTGCTTATGACAATGCGATATACGTGGTGTTTGCTAATCCAATTGGCATGGATGATGATCAGCTTAAAAATGGATGCGCTATGATTATTGATCCATTTGGAGAGGTAATGACCGAGTGCAGGTCATTAGATGATGAATTTGTGATCGCAGAGCTGAGTCCAGAGCCCCTTCATTTAGCTGGGGGATTTCGCTATCTGGAGGCCAGAAGACCGGAGCTTTATAAAGATATTATTGGTGCAGATCATGAAAGCAAACAGCAGGTTTCCTGGCTAAAAAAATAAGACAAAGCCCTGCTATTGAGCTGCCCCAAGATGGTCTAAATTTTGGGGCAGTTCTCTCTCTTTTATAATTAAATGATATTTTCGCCATCAATTAAGTTTACAGTCTTGCCCATCTTTTTCTGGATCACTTCAAAGTGGTGTAAATCATTTTTACTGACTAAGGAAATGGCATCTCCTGCGGCTTCTGCACGGCCGGTTCTTCCAATCCGGTGTACATAATCTTTAGGTGATCTTGGCAACTCATAATTGATCACATAAGGAAGGAAGTTAATGTCAATCCCTCTGGCCATTAAATCTGTGGCCACCAGTACCCTGAGCTTTCCGGATTTGAAGAGCAGCAAAGATTCCGTTCTGGAACCCTGACTTTTCTTGCTATGGATCGCCCTGGCATCAACATTATTCTTTTTAAGCTTGTTAACCACCGCATCTGCCTGATGTGTGGAGGAAGTAAATACCAATACCTGCTGCATGTCATGGTGCTGGATCAGGTAGCGTAAAAATGGTCCTTTCTTTTCTTCTGAAACAATATAAGCCAGCTGATTGATCGTGTCCAATGTGTCTTCTTCTGCTTCCAGTTTAATCACTACTGCATCCTTCAGCACAATTTGGTTGATGTTTTCAATATCAGGGCTAAGCGTAGCAGAAAACAATAAATTCTGACGTTTCTTAGGTAATAAAGCAAGGATTTTGTTAAGTTCTTCTTTAAAACCTAAGTTGAGCATTTTATCAGCCTCATCTAATACTAAGGTTTCAATATCCGATAAGTGCACCGCATTATTGTCTACCAATTCTAATAAGCGGCCTGGTGTAGCCACCAAGACGTTTACGCCTTGCATGCCCATCATTTGTGGGTTAATGGAAACGCCGCCATATACAGCTAAGGTTTTCACTGGCTTGGTTAATGCCGGACTAAAGGTCTTGAATACTTCTTTTACTTGTTCTGCCAATTCACGCGTAGGCACGAGGACCAATACATTCGCATGGCGATTTTTCACGCCAATAGTTTGCTGCAAATTCATTAAAATCGGTAAAACGTAACTGGCTGTTTTTCCGGAACCGGTTTTAGCAATACCTAAAACGTCTTTTTTATTTAATATAGCTGGGATAGCGGTTTGTTGAATGGGAGTGGGCGCTGTGAAATTTTGATCTGCAAGTGCTTTCAATAAAGCAGGTGACAAACCTAAGGCTGTAAAAGGCATAATTACTCAATTTTTTGTGTAAAAGTAAGCAAAAATCGCTGTTTGCTGTGGTTTAAATTCCCTCAATCGACCAGCAGATCAAATTCAAGGGAAATGACACAAAAAGAAAATCATGAAAAACTTAGCTGATCGCAAAATGAATCAGTCAGCTATAGCGTGTTTATTCTATAATTTTGGGATAAACGGTAGCAGCACACCTGGCGATTTCCCGGGAAGGAGCCAGGTGTGTGAATGTTTTAAAACTTGATCAATAATTTTTCAGTTACCAGTTTATTGTTCTGATAATATTCAAAGAACCATTCAGCATTTCTTTTGAAGGCGATGCCTTGAGCACTAGCATTATTAGCGATAAAGTAATCAGGCACGGTAGTAATAAGTAGCGTCAGTACAACTTTTGGAGCAGTGTTGATCAATTGAAAACCGTTCGCAATTGGCTGTGCGTATAAAGTACCGGCAGCAGGAACGACTTCGGAGGCCGTAGCTGGAGCATAAGTAACTACAGTGCTTTGCTGAGGAACTGCTGCCATTGGCATTGGTGTCATCGGCGCAGCTGAAGCCACATAGTTTAAGCTGTCCATGGAGCTAAAAGCATCTCTAAGCGCAAAATTATAAGAGGTTTTATATTCTTTCTCCCTGCTTTTTCCTTCCTTACTTTTAAAGAGGATATTGCCCTGGCAATCTTTTAATATGATGGTCAGGTTAGTCGTAAACATGGTTTTACGCTCTATTAAGTCCAGGTTCAATGCGCTGCATTTGTTATTTGCAATCTCTGCCGGCAGTTCTGAATTGTCGAAATAGGCAGTAAATCCCTTTTGCTCGACAAGGAATTTAGCCAGGTCATTTAATCCATAAAGATTATTGGTTTTTAAGAAGCTGAATTTTTCTGGAACCACTACATATTTGTAATTGTTCAGGCTTTGCTGCGCGTATCCTGAAAAGAGAAAAATAAAAAGAGTATAAAAAAGTATCTTTTCATAATGTTTTTTGTTAAAACGGTTAGTTATATGGAATCAAATATAGAAATCTGTTTGTGTTTTATTTAGCATTGTTCAGGTATTCTTCCATATTGCTATTTAAGCCCAGGCCAAGATCCTTTAGTTTTTTTAAATAAAATGCACGAACGTCTTTATAGAGATAATAAGGAGCGATTTTTGTACCCAGGCCTTTAATCTTTGTTTCCTTTTCATTGAGGAAAAATTTGACCAGGTAGCTGTTGTTCCAGGGATTTTTGTAAAGGAGCATTTGAATGTTTGCACTAAAAGGAATGATATTTTTTGCTTTCCAAAGCTGGTCAAAAGTCTGTATGTTTTTTGTGGCAGTGGAAGCACCCTCTAAATTCAGAATGGCTGCAAAAGGAGCAATGGTTTCTGCATGGGCAAAACGGAGCACCGCGCTGTATGGTTTGGATTGGATAAAGGCATCTGTGGTACGGATGAAATCGGCTAGCAAAGGGGCTGCAATGCGCACCTGGATCCCATTTTCATCTGTTCCAGGGCCTTTTTTCAGAAAGTTATCTGCATCACTCAGCTGACACAATACAGCCAATTCCGCTGCTGTAAAAAACTGGTTTAAATTGAGGTCTTTGTCGCTGATGCCATATTTCAGGACCTCCTGTTGAATGGCAGGCAGGATGCTGTAAAAACCATACAAGTCATCTGCAAAACGAATTTTCTCTTTGGCATTGATGCGTTTTGCATAGTCTGCCTGGAAAAAAGTATTGAAAATACGCGCAGAGATGGCCTCCTGTTTAAGGTTTTTTGCCAGTTGATCATAACTGGAATGCCATGGACCTAAAGCTTTAAAGGATAAATAGGGTTTGGATAAATCAAAAAACCTAAGGTTTACATCATCTTTCTCATTCCATTTGATGCTGGCCATTTTCCCTCTTGATGCTGTTGAAACACCTTCTAAAAAGGCCATCGCACTTTGTTTTGTACGCTCTTTGCTCGTAGTATTAATTAATATGAGCTGGTTTGGGGCAAAAAAAGCGGGCTCCACACGATAGGCGCGGATGGCAATTCCCCTGAGTTCCTCCTTTCCGATTTCAGAAATAGATTCCAGGTTTTTAAGTTCTACTTTTTGCAGATGCACTAGTGCTGCTTTTAGTTGCTTTCCGCGTTGATTTAAAGCTTTAGCACTATCCGCTTTAAAGATGAACATCCAGGCAGTTGATTTGCCACATCTTTGGTCAGGTTTCTTGCGCCATGGCGGCCAAGATGATTCAAAAATACAGGTTGATAATCCGTCGGAACTTTGGCGTATTTTTCATGAAGCGGCTTGTAAAGCGTTTTTGAACCCAGATATTGCTGCGATTGCGCAGGAGCATAGTTCAGCAGCTGAGCAGCAACCAGGATAAAGGGAAGTAGATGTTTCATCTTGTTGATTTAAAAGATTGACTAAATGTAACGGATTCCTGTGATCGATAACGAATAGTTTGACCCTTATTCTTTGAGCTGCTAAAAGAAATCAGACCGGCAACGATTGCATAGTTTTTTATGCAAACAATCTTTCTTTTAGTTAAAAAACTAAGTACCATTGTTTTAACCAAATATATAACGCTGGAATTTTTGCAACCCAATTAGGCAATCGATTGCCTTCTCTGGTGTATAGAATTCGGCATAACTAAACCAGTTAAACGATGAAAATGACGCTCTATGCTACACTAGCAGCGACCAGCATTTTTATGGGCATGACGTCCTGTAAAAAGTCGCAGCTCCTTGGCCAGCCAATTGAAACGGCTCCAATTCCCATCCTAAACCTTCCAAAAGAAGAAAGCGCAATTGCCTTTCCCGGGGCAGAAGGTTTCGGAAAAATTACGACCGGTGGCAGAGGAGGAAAGGTCATTAAAGTGACCAATCTGAACGACGCAGGTGCAGGCAGTTTAAGAGCCGCTATAGACACCAAGGGTGCCCGGATTATTGTGTTTGAAATTTCTGGGACCATTACCCTCAATTCGGCATTAAACTTAAGCAATGGCGATGTGTATATCGCTGGTCAGACTGCACCTGGCGATGGCATCACCATTAGGAAATACCCTTTAAATGTAAAAAGTAACAATGTCATTATCCGCTATATGCGTTTTAGAATGGGGGATGAAGCGAAAATGGAGGCGGATGCGATGGGTGGCTACGAATGGAAGAATATCATTGTAGACCATTGTTCAATGAGCTGGTCTACAGATGAATGTGTTTCCTTTTACAACAATGATAATCTGACTTTACAATGGTCTATCATTTCTGAAAGTCTGCGGGAATCTGCCCATGATAAAGGTCCGCATGGCTATGGAGGAGTATGGGGAGGTAAAAATGCTTCTTTCCACCATAATTTACTTGCGCATCATGACAGTAGAAATCCCAGATTTGGGGAGCGTGCAGGGAGTGCTTATGCACTGACAGACCTCGTAGATTTTAGAAATAATGTGATCTATAACTGGGGCAGCAACAGCGCTTATGGCGGAGAAGCGATGAATATCAACCTCATCAACAATTATTACAAACCCGGACCAGCTACAAAAAACAGTGACCGCATATTTTCAATTGACAAGAATAAGATTGCCGGAACAGAAGTATATGACATCTGGGGTAAGTTTTTTATTGAAGGCAATTATGTTTTTGGCCGCAGCAATCCGACCAATGACAACTGGACTTATGGAGTCTACAATCAGTACAGCAGTGGTTATGGCACAGTATCCGCAGCAGATAAAGCAGCAATGAAACTTTCTGCAGCTTTGCCAACGGCTCAGAATGTGACCACTCATACCGCAGAAGCTGCTTATCTAAAAGTACTGGATTATGGCGGTGCTTCTTTAAAAAGAGATGCCGTAGACCTTCGTGTTTTAGACAATGTAAAAAATGGAACCTTTACCGCGAATGGCTCCAGTGGTGCTGCTCAAAGTAAAAACGGAATTATTGACAATGCCAATGATGTAGGTGGATGGCCAACTTTAATGACGCTGAGTCCTTTGCTGGACACAGATGGCGATGGAATGCCAGATAGCTGGGAAATTGCACAGGGTCTGGATCCACTCGTAGCAAATGCCAACGGAAGAAACCTGAGTACTGGCTATGATAATATTGAAGTATACCTGAACAGTCTTGTAAATACCATCACCCTAAATCAAGTAAAACCATGATCAAATCTCATAAAATCGCCCTATTGATATTTACTTTCTGTTTAAGCCTGACCTCCTGTAAAAAAGGTCATGACGAAACGATAGAAGATACGACACCATTTACCGAAGAAACTGTCCAGGTTAAACCTGATAAAATAGTTGCCAAGGATGGCACCGGTGATTATACCACTGTGCAGGCAGCAGTGGATGCAGCACCCGTAAATGCTACAAAACCTTATGTTATTGCCATTAAAAATGGGATTTATAAAGAAGTGATTACCGTGCCGAAACTAAAGAATTTCCTGCATTTTCAGGGGGAAGATATAGATAAAACCGTACTTACTTTTGATAACTATGCGAAAAGACTGGATGGAAATGGAGTCGAGTTTGGCACCTCCGGTTCTGCTTCGGTTTTTATCAAAGCCACTAACTTTAAAGCGAGCAACCTGACCATTCAGAATACTGCTGGAATTGATGCCGGACAAGCATTGGCCATTAATATTGGCGGCGATCTTGCTGCTTTTAGTCGGTGTAAATTTCTGGGCTTTCAGGATACTTATTATGCGGCTGATCAAACCACACAGTATCTTAAAGACTGTTATATCGCCGGAACAGTAGATTACATGTTTGGTGGTTCCACCGCCTTATTTGACAATTGTACGATTCATAGTCTGCGGGATGGTTATGTGACAGCTGCCTCTACGCCTGCAGGTAAAAAGTATGGCTATGTGTACCTAAATTGCAAGCTAACTGGTGTTTCCGGTACAGCAACGGTTTATTTGGGGCGACCATGGCGTCCAAATGCGAATGTCGTATTTGTGAATTGTACGATGGCCGCGCACATCCGCCCGGAAGGATGGAACAACTGGGGGAATACAGCCAATGAAGCGACTGCCTTTTACGCAGAATACAAGAGCACCGGCCCTGGATATCAGGCAGGAAAAAGAGTCGCTTGGTCTAAGCAATTGACCGACACTGAACTGAAAGAATATACTGTGGAGAAGATATTGGGTACCTGGAAACCATTCTAGTAAAATCCCGAATAATTCTTTGGTCAAGGAATTATTCGGGATTGTTTGTTTTATGTCGTTTATTCCAATTTATGAACAAAATTCTGAAAATAGTGTTTTCCTTTGGCAGGTGCTGGCAGGTGCTGGCAGGTGCTGGCAGGTGCTGGCAGGTGCTGGCAGGTGCTGGCAGGTGCTGGCAGGTGCAATACACATTAATCATATTTAGCAGAAAAGAAATGGAATATAGAAAATTAGGCGCATCAGGATTACAAGTTCCTGTGCTCAGTTTTGGTACTGCCACTTTTGGCGGCAGTGGTGATTTTTTTAAAGCCTGGGGCAGCACTCAAGGGGCAGAAGCGAGCAGATTGGTAGACATTTGCCTGGATGCAGGGGTCAATTTATTTGATACCGCAGACATTTATTCTGATGGTCTTGCGGAAGAAGTATTAGGTGAGGCAATCGCAGGTAAAAGAGATCGGTTGATGATCTCTACTAAAGCGACATTCCCTTTCGGTGAAGCGCCCAATAACCAGGGTTCTTCTCGTTTTCATTTATTGAAACAAGTGGAAGGGAGTTTGAAAAGATTAAAAACTGATTATATCGACATTTACCACATGCACGGTTTTGACGGAAATACGCCGGTAGAAGAAACTTTACGTACGCTGGACGACCTGATTCAGAGTGGTAAGATTCGTTATATTGCCGCTTCTAATTTCTCTGGATGGCATCTCATGAAATCACTTGGAATTTCCGATAGGGCACACTGGAATCGTTATATCGCACATCAGGTCTATTATTCACTGGCCAACAGAGAGTACGAATGGGAGCTGATGCCTTTAGGATTGGATCAGAATGTTGGTGCAATGATCTGGTCGCCACTGGCTGCAGGCCGATTAGGAGGTAAGTATGGCAGAAATAAGCCCTTGCCTAAAACCGGGCGCATCGCAGAAGGCGGCAGTCCGGTACCAGAAGCGGTAGTCAATGAGGAAGTGTTTTATAACACATTAGATGCGTTGGACGAGGTAGCAGCAGAAACCGGTAAATCTGTTGCACAGGTTTCTTTAAACTGGCTTTTACAGCGACCAACAGTGTCCAGCATTATTGTAGGTGCCAGAAATGAAGAGCAGCTGATCCAGAATCTGGAAGCCGTAGGCTGGAACTTAAGCACTGAACAAATTAAAAAATTAGATCAGGCCAGTGAAGTACCTACCATTTATCCATACTGGCACCAGCGTCAGAATTTAAGCTTAAATCCAATACCGAAATTTCATTAAGATATCGGGATTATATTAAGATATACAGGGTTTTATTGAGATATACTGGAGCTTTTAGGGGATGCCAGCCTTGATCAAAAATCATCAAATGAAAAGCCCCGGATGTGCTGTAAAAACAAGTGCATCCGAGGCTTTTTCTATTGTTTATTTTCGCTGTTATTTCATCATTTCTCTATGTTTTGTTCCCCATTTGCTCAATTGCGACCAAATTGGAATAAGCTCCTGTGCCACATCAGTCAATTCATAGTCTACCCTTGGCGGAACTTCCGCATAAACCGTACGCTTGACCAATCCATCCTTTTCCAATTCCCGCAGCTGCAGGGTCAGCATACGCTCCGTCACACCTGGGATCAGTTTTCTTATTTCCCCAAACCTTAACTTTCCTTCTTCCAGCTTGCATAGGATTAACAACTTCCAGCGGCCGCCGACTTTACACACCGCATAAGTTAAATCACATCCTTCTGTGATACATTTTTCGTTCAGCATATTAGTTGAACCTTCTTTTCTTGTGGCCATTACTTACAAAATTGTTAGTACCATACAAATCGTTGTATGCTGTGCAAAAGTAAAGCTAGAAAATAACTTTGCTGCATAATATTAAAAACAATTTGGTGTATGCAATTATCAGAACAAGTAAAAAAAGCACTCGATTATATCCAATCCATTGAGGTACCGGCGATTGAAAATAAAATAGCCGCCGGCAGGAGTTTCTATGAAAAATTTATCCCAATGGCAGGAACGGAGGAAGCTATTTTTAAAGTAGAACAGCGTGAAATATTAGCTTTTGATCAAAAGATAAATCTTCGCATCTATCGGCCTTCAGCTGAAGAAGAATTACCCGTAATTATTTACCTTCATGGGGGCTGGTTTAATGCAGGAAGTTTAGCAACCCACGATCGACCATTAAGAAAATTATCTAACTTATCAAGGGCCATTATTGTGGCTGTAGATTATCGGCTGGCACCGGAATTCCCTTTTCCTACGGGATTAAATGATGGTTACAATGCCTTAGAGTGGGTTGTTGAAAATGCGAAAACATTAGGGGCTGACCTGAACCGCCTGGCTATTGCCGGCGACAGCGCCGGGGCTGCATTGGCCACAGCAATCACTGTTCGAGCTTTAAAAAACAACCTAAATAAAATCGTTTGTCAGGCATTAATCTATCCGGTTACGGATGCTGCGCTTCAAACCCCATCCTGGCAAGAATTCAAAGATGGCCCAGTCCTCAATTATGAGGGAGCAGTAGAGGCCTGGGATTTATATTTGCCTTTAACGGAGAGAGAAAACCCTGCTGCTTCACCTTTACGTGAAACCGCGCTTTCCAGTATGCCTGCCACTTTAATCATTCTAGCGGAATATGATCCCTTGAGAGATGAAGGAGCGTTGTATGCAGAAAAACTAAAAAAATCGGGTGTTCAGGTTCAGCAATCTTTGTATAAAGGGATGGTTCATGGCTTTTTTCAGATGGGAGGAATCATAGAGGAAGGCAATCTTGCTATTGAAGAAACTGCTCATTTTTTAACTCAAAATTTCAATAAATAATGAATACTAAAAAGTTTGCCTACATCGGTTGCCTTGGTTTTGTGGGAGTGATTACTACAGAATTTGGCGTCATCGGAATTTTGCCTCAGATCGCTTCACATTATGAAATCACCATTGATAAAGCCGGTGTTTTATTGAGTGCTTTCGCCCTAATTATTGCTGTAACAGGTCCTTTCATGACCTTACTCACCTCAGGATTTGACCGTAAGAAAGTCATGCTTACCGCCATTTCAATTTTTCTAATTACTGGAATTGTCTCTTCATTTTCGCCGCCTTTTGGCTGCTCATGCTGGTTCGGGTGTTGCCTGCTTTTCTACAGCCTGTTTATATTGCCACGGCTTTATCTGTTGCCGTTGCACAGGGTGATCAAAAGAACAAAAATGAACTGATGAGTATTGTTTTCAGTGGTGTAGCGATTGCGATGGTGACCACAGTTCCATTTGCTACTTATTTAGCAAGTCAGTTTTCCTGGGAGTACTCGTTTATGGTGCAGGCACTGGTGAGTGCAATAGCGATGGCCGGAATCTATTTCTTGTTGCCTTCTATGCCGGTCAGGGAGAAAAAATCTTATGGCAGTCAGCTAAAAATTTTAAAGCAACCCATATTTTTAATCAGTACGGCAATGAATTTCTTTATGATTTCTGGCTGGTTTTCGACTTATAGTTATTTCGCAGATTATCTGAATAAAGCTAAATATATGGACAATGTGATGGTGAGCTACATGTTATTTTTATTTGGCCTTATCGGTGTTTTTGCCAATTGGATAGCAGGAAAAATGCTGAATAAGAACGTCACAAAAACGACGGCATTTTTCCTTTCCGGGACTATCATCATTCCTGTGCTGCTTCATTTTTCAGGAGGAAATACGATTGCAACCATTATAGTGATCCTGCTCTGGGGATTTTTATATGCGCCAAGTTTTCTGAATGCTTCTACTTATATGATTTCTTCCGCACCGAAATCTTTGGAATTTGCAAATAGTCTGGCTACATCATTTGGGAATTTGGGGGTTACTTTAGGAACTACTGTAGGTGGCTGGATCATCGCAACAAGCGGAGTCAGTGATACCCCATGGTCTACTGTGGTATTTGGACTTATTGCTTTTCTGATGATTGGTTGGAGGAGTTATTTAGAAAGGAGAGATAAAACCGCAGACACAGGGCTGGTTTTTGAATCAGAAAGTCCTAATCCAGCATGTGTCCTTAAATAGATAGTTTAACTAGTAATTTCTTTAACCTTCAAAAGCGTCAAAATAATACTTTTGGCGCTTTTGAGGTTTCTCAAAGGATGGAGGAGGAAAGATAAAAAGTCTTTTATTAGGGTGTAATGATTTTTTCACGCTGCTTTTCATTCCCTTTCTCTTTGTTGCCTAGATTAGTTTTTGGAAGATCTTTTTCTTCTGTTTTCTCTTTAGCATTGTTTTGAGGTTGGTCATTTAGATTTTCTGTCGCCGGTAACTCTTCGCTATTTCTACGATCGGTACTGCTATGGTATTTGGGACTGGTTAAGTCCTCGGTTTTTTCGACATCATATGTGGTAGAGCCAGGTTTTGATGTTTTATTGTTTTTCATCTGTCTATTATTTTAATGATTTACATTTTGTTTCTGCTAGAGGCTTAGAGGTCGCTGCCAGGTGTTGTTCCGGGCTCATGGCTTGATCCCAGTGGTTTGTGTTTGCGTTCCGGTCTGGAAATCAAGTCTGTTCTTCCCAAATCTGCTACAGAAGATGTCTCTCCATTATCGGGTTTGTTTTCATTGATACGTTCTTCTGTTTCTTTGTAAACAGTTTTTTTAGGCGCATTATCTTTTCTTTCGATGTTTTCTTGCTTTGCCATAATTTGAGGTTTTAATGAGTATTAGAGATTACTTAAAAAACAAGCTGAGCCGCTTTTATGTTTCATCAAGCCATATTAGTTTTTCTATTGCCATATATTAGGAACCATTTGTTCATGATATTTTACAGTTAAACGGCCAGGATTATCCGGTGATACTTTGCAGCAGCAGGAACAGATTATTTTCCTGTTTCCCAATGTGCAGCGTCAACAGGTTTGGATTCAGGAGATCCTTTTTGCCGCAGGTATATCGTCAAAACCACGATGGATGCAACAGAAAGAAATTCGCTTTGCCAGTTTTGAAAGGTTTCAAACCAGAATTCTGGCTGCGCAAGGTAGGTCATGACTGAAACTTTACTTAAATGCTTTCCTGCTTGTGTGACATTATAGTTTTGCCAGCTGCCATAGAGGTGCATCGCCCAGCTAAAAAAGAATAGGAGAGCGAAACAGATGGAGAGGGAGTTCCTGGTTATGTTGTTTCCAGCCAGTGAGGGCTTGTGCAGCTAGGGTAACGATAAATAAACTTAAGAAAACAATGCTGAGGCCATTCCTGTGAAAATAACTGTGTTTTTTAGGGGTTCGGTTCATAAAAAATGATTTCAAATATTAAACACCGGTATCATTCTAATTAATTGTTGGCTATAACCCACAAGCTGTAATTTTTGTTTTTAGGCACTGCAGTGATAGTCCTTTCTGATTTTTAATTTTTCATAAAACAATAGGAGGGGCTTGCTAGGGCTCTTCTTCTCAGATTTGCTTTCAAACCCTGTTTAAAGGCCGTTTTTAAATACATTTTAATTACTAATAATGTTAGTAAGATTCAAGGTGAAACACTATTTGTTCTATTGTTTATTAGTACCTTGGTGTTTTATAATGCTAACCAATAAACCCTTTTATCATGGCAATATTTACAGTAGGCCCTTTTGGGCGCCCTTCCGGGAAAATAGGAAACCTAGTCTTTTATCAATTAAACGGACAATTAGTGGGTCGCAGGATTGGAAAGCCAGGGAAACCAAGCTTAAAACAAAAGGCCAATCGTCAGGCCATGTCAGCGACAATGGAATTTTTGAAACCAATGACAGATTTTATCAATGTCAGCTTTAAATCGGAAGCCGAAGGCAGTTTGAAAAATCCACATAACCTGGCCACTTCCTATAATAAGAAGCACGCTTTAACAGGTGAATATCCAAATATTAGGGTTGATTATGCCGAAGTGATCCTCAGTAAAGGACTGCTGGAATCGGCAAATGAGTTACAGATCAGCAAAGGAGAAAATGGCCTTCATTTGAGCTGGAATTCTGGCATTAATGAAAACGGGGCTGATGATGACCAACTGATGGTGATGGTCAGTCATCCGGGTAGAAAGCGGGCGAGCGGTTATTTGAATGCAGCCAGAAGGGGCGAAGGGAGCTGTTTTCTGCCGCTTTCCAAAGATTGGATGATGGAGGAACAGATGGAAATTTATGTCTGTTTTAAATCAGCGAATGGCAAATTGATTTCAGATAGTGCTTATGCAGGCAATTTGAATGGCGCTCCGGCATCTCCAGAGGAACAGGCAAAAGAAACGCTATACCAGGCGACTAAAGCCCGTTTTGTTCCAGGTGACTGTAGATTATCATAAAAAAAGACTGGATTTTCCTGAGGGTGTCCCCGAGACTAAAGCTTTCAGGCATTTGGAGACAGAGTATTTTGCATTGATCAATAAAATGGCCCACTTGGAGCAAAAATCTCCCTAAAATTCTGACGGATTATGGGTTTAAAAACTAGTTTTTTTTAAAGCTAATGGGATTTTTATGCTAATTTTTTTGGGACAATTATAGCCAGTTGCTGAGCATAGCAACCGGCCATAAATAATGATATACAAGGGTTTGAACGGTATTCCCTGCATTCACAAAGAAGGAATCCGGAGCAGGCGGATAGAACTTCCTATTAATCCCATTGAACTCTATTTTCGTGCTATTCGCTGATTGGGAACCTTCCTAAATTTGTTGAACTAAATGATTCAATAAAGAAAAGAGTATGAATACTAAAATGAAATTGATTACCTCACTGAAGATTTGGGTTGTCATTTATCCTTCGATTACCGCTGCGCTATATCTATTGAGCAAATCAACAATTGAATTGCCGTTATACCTGAAAACACTTGTGCTCACGCTGCTCCTGGTACCCTGGATCATATTTGCCGGGCTTCCCTTTGTAAACTACCTGATCAAAGTACTTCAGCCAAATAAAAGTGAAAACACCCCAAATTAAAGGTCGGGTATCAAGGCGAAGTTTTCTTCAACAAGGCGGACTGCTTTTAGCGACGTTCCATCTACCCTCTAATAGGACAATAGCAAATACAACAATGGAAAATTTAAAACAATACGACGTCATCATTATAGGCGGAAGTTATGCAGGTCTGGCAGCGGCAATGTCGCTCGGCCGGGCATTAAAGCATACCCTGGTGATTGATAGTGGAAAGCCTTGCAATCGCCAGACCCCATACTCGCACAACTTTCTCGGTCAGGATGGAAAAACACCCAAAGAAATTGCAAGCCTGGCCAGGCAGCAGGTCGCAGCCTATCCAAGTATTCGGTTTTTAGAAGGCATTGCCAGGTCAGGAAAAAAAACGAACAACGGGTTTGAAATTACAATTGGAACCGGTGAAACATTTTTCGCTAAAAAGCTCATTTTTTCGACTGGGATTATTGATGAGGCTGCAAAAATTGAGGGATTTGAAGCCTGCTGGGGAATCTCCGTATTGCATTGCCCTTATTGCCACGGGTATGAGGTCAGAAAGGAAAAGACCGGGATTTTGGGCAATGGAAAAAATGCCTACGAACTTGCGGTATTGATCTCGAACTGGACCGATCAGCTAACCTTATTTACCAATGGAAAGCACAGTTTTACAGCAGAGCAACTGCTGCAGCTAAAAAAACACAAGATAGGTATTCAGGAAAAAATAATGGAAAGGTTGAACCATACTGTCGGACAGTTAGATCGGGTAGTTTTTACTGATGGGACCTCTGTTAAAGTTAAGGCGATCTACTCCAGACATTCCTTTTTCCAGCAATGCCAAATCCCGCAGATATTAGGCTGTGAGCCCACAGAGGAGGGCTATATTAAAGTTGACCAAAATCAGGAAACCAGCATTAAAGGAATTTACGCTTGCGGCGATTGTACTACCAAGGTCCGCACAGTGGCAAACTCAGTGGCTAGCGGAACAACAGCAGGTATGATGTCCAGCAAACAACTGATCATAGAAGAATTTTAAATCAAATAAATATAAAAAAACATGAAAATCATCATCGTCGGTGCCACTGGCACCATGGGTAAACATTTGTCCAGCGCATTTGAAAAAGAACACGATATCATAAGAGCAAGTTCTAAAGGAGGAGACATTCGGGTAGATATTACCAATCTGGAATCAGTGGAAGAAATGTACAAAACTGTCGGCCCTTTTGACGCATTGATTTGTACCGCAGGCCCTTCACACATTGGTCCCTGGAGCAAAATGAGTCCCTTGGATTTCAAGAATGGTTTGGAGGGAAAACTGATTGGACAAGTCAATCTGGTGCTTATCGGACAGCACTATATCAATCCAAAAGGATCCTTTACTCTGATTACGGGGGCGCTTTCTCATGAACCAGTTCCTATGTTTGCTAATGCTTCCGCTGCCAATGGGGGCGTAGAATCTTTCGTTAGGGCGGCAGCTATTGAACTGGAAAAGGGGATCCGTATCAATGCGGTCAGCCCAACGGTCATCGAAGCATCACCACAATACTTTGCGTACTTCCAGGGGGATATTCCTGTCACCATGCAGCAATTGGAATACGGATTTCGCAAAAGTGTATTTGGCGCAAACACCGGACAAATTATTAAACCTTACTAAAGAGATATAGCAAGGTTCAATACTTCAAACTTGCTTAGAATTTACATTGCTTTTTAATTTAGTGTTAAAATTTATTAGTTTAGTTTCATCATTAATAATCACTATAAACCAAAATTAATAGCTCTTAAAACATGTACATTCTATTCAATTTTATCAACAGAAGCAATAGTTCTGATGCTTCTGTTGTTTTCTTTCAAAAAAATGATGCTGTCGGTTCTGATGGTACTGCTATCGCATTTAAGGTAATCAAGAATCCTATACCGGGAGTACCTATTCCTTATAGTTTTCCATTGCTTATGCAAATCGGAGCAACTGATAATTCTGGGCATTATACTGTGACGATGGATGCAGCCGGCGGGGATACTTTCTTGCTGCAGCGGGCATCCACAGATCCAAACAGCTTCGTAAAAACCTATGGTAAAGGCGATCTGAATCAAATCAAGATGTATAATCTTTTATCGAACACTCCGGCAAACGCGTATCTATATAGAGACAGCAAGGTATTCGCTCGTTTGATGGCAGTTAGATATCTGGATAGCGGAATATTTGAGGTCAAACCGGTTTTATGGGTTGGCGTTTTAGATCAGGTGGCTGAGGGAGCTGTGATCAGCGCAGCAAGCTTATCCAGCATTAAAAGTAATTTACCATTGTCGGGTGTTAAAAGTGCCGATATCATCATGACTGGTGATATCGGCGCCTTTAACTTTACACTGGAAAATGTAGTGATGGGCTAGGGCCATGCCACAAGCTATCCATTTTTAATCTGATAATTTTTTGCTATCTGTTAATTTAGGGATATATACTAATAAGTCGTATCCCTTTATAATTCTTAATAGGCCAGTATCTTCTATTTTCAATTTATTTTTAATGATTGCTTTCCTCAAAGGTCTTAAGTCAAAGCAAAACCAGTCTTTATTGTTCAATTCTTTAAGAAAAGATTTTGGCAAATCATCTTCATCGCCTTCTCCTTCACTTTTTCCAACGACCATAATGTGTAAGGATTTTTTGAAGTCAGCTTCTTCCAGGTTATACAGGAGACTGCTGATATCATAAATGTCATAGCTGGCTAATAAAGTCTTGGAATTGCTACATTTGAGTGGACAGTAAGTTATCAAATTCACTTAACTTACTGTCCACTCAAATGTAGCAATTCCAGTGAAACAAAAATAGCTTTGCAGTTTAACGCTTACAAGATGTTCACTGTGTAACTACTTGTTCAGTAGCTGAATATGCGATATTCGGTGAGTAGGTCGAATTTTCCAAATGACTCACCTAATCGCTCAATTTTATATGAGAATTGGTGCAAGTTTTGGTACCACCGTAAAAGTAAAAAGGCCGTTAATCATGGGATTAACAGCCTTTTGTACGTTTTGATTTTGAATCTTGTGATCCCGCTGGGATTCACACCTAGGGTGAAAATCAACGTTTATTCATTATCTGGGAGGTTTTGGAATCGGTACTAACCGAATCGCTCACCTTTATTTTGTACGTTTTAGCTGCAAATGCTATGATTGAATTTAAAGAAAAATATCTTGTTTTTCAAATGTTATTACAACCCACTGTTCTAAAACCAATGTTGGTATAGTTGTATACATTTCTACCGTTCCAAATTCTCTTGTAATATTTTCAATCGCTCTCTAATATTGGATACATCGTTAGTTCCGTGTTGAGAGAGGCGATCATACTCAAGTAAATCATAATCAGCGGCTTCGTAATTGCTCTCTGCAATTGTTCTATTGGTTTTTACCCTGTCAGCGAAATCTAATAAAGATGACCTTGAAATTTCGAGATTTTCCAATTCAGCCCATTTGAATAGTAGATAGAAAACTACAATATTTCCTTGGGATCTTAAAAGAATGTCACTAAGTGCAAAGCACTTATTCATGTTTTGTAAATGATGATAAACGATCTTTCCAACCTTCTCAACAATATCTTTATGGCCTGATTTATATTTTTTCGCCATTGAGTCTAAATAAACTTTTTTGGTGTCAATTAGTTTACCATTCTCTTCGTGTGATATTTCAACAAGTAGAAGCCTTGCAACGACTTCGTAATGTTGGTATCTATTGTTCGCAAATCGAACCTTGTTAGCAAAAAGGGGGTGTTTTGAGAGGCGTCTAATTTCATTTACCATATCCCCGCCAAAGGCGTTTCTCTTTTCGGCTGAATTTAAGGGGACTGCTTCATTTAGCCTTGAAAACATATCTTCAATTAAATCGAGATCATCAGTCTGAACTCCGATTATTGGTAGAACAAATGAGTCGAATTTTATTTTGATCTTTGGGAACTCTTTCGAAAGATCATCATAACTCAATCCTGCCAATTTCAATAGGGGATCATCTTGATATTCGAAATCATCCGAGAGGCAAAATTTCCCATCTATGAATGCCCAAATAGTTTCAATACGTTGCTTGCCATCTATGATAGCATAAGATTTTCCTGTCTCTTGCTTTTCTTTTCGGTCGAATTGATGAAAATAAATTTTAGGAATGTCATAATTATTTAGAATCGAGTCAATAAGCAATTGCTTTTTTTCGGGCGTCCAAACTCCT
Source organism: Pedobacter sp. PACM 27299 (assembly GCF_001412655.1). Classification (NCBI taxonomy): domain Bacteria; kingdom Pseudomonadati; phylum Bacteroidota; class Sphingobacteriia; order Sphingobacteriales; family Sphingobacteriaceae; genus Pedobacter; species Pedobacter sp. PACM 27299. Next base: position 3,296,136 of record NZ_CP012996.1, read on the forward strand.
CCATTTCTTTGATATTCTGGATCGGTTATAATTTCGTCTTTTTCTGAATAAACACGAAGAATGGTTGCGTGTTGAACTGGATTTGTTTCTATATAACTCATATGTACGTTCCTTTTAATATTTCGCCTATACTCGATAATTCTGGGAATAAGGTGAACTTGCTTATGCCAAGCAATTTTAGTTCCTTTCTAATTCCTTCCTTACAGTTTTGGGGGATTATGTATTTAACTACTTCAGTTCCAGAGCAAAATTCTTCAAGGGGTCTGTTATCAAGGTGATGTATTGTGAATACGCCTAATTGTGCTTGTATTCTAGAATTGTTTCTTGTGGCTATGGTAGCTAAAGGGGTTAACTTATTTCTTGGATTTTGTCCTAAAACCTCTACCGAGTAATTTTTTAACTCGATGTCATCAAAACATAAAATGAAATTTTTCTCCTCTACATTTATGCCGGCAATCTTATTAAGTTCAGTTGGTTTCAATGACCATAGTGCAGCATCATTGTTCTCAGTTGTCATGTCTGAGACAGCAAAATACAGAGCCGTTAATGGGCTTTCTGTCCAGTCTAATAGACGAGTAGGAACACCATAGTGCTGCATTAAGAATAGCCAATCAAAATCATCTTTTGGATGCCTATCCAAAAGCATCCCAGCCGATTGTTTAAATCGTGTTAAAAAACTACCCTCAGATGTTGCACCTGCTAGCCTAATAAGACCAGGCGATAATGTCCACGTAAATTCTCCTTGTCCTCTATACCATAAATCCCCTGAATAGTTTTCGTTGTCTACTTTTAGTGTTTCAATAAGATCACTTACGGATTTAACTTCTTTCATATAATAGCGTTGTAATCAACCATAAGCATGGAGAATTAATATTAGTTATAAGATTATAACAGTCAAGTAAACATAGGAAAAAAAATCAATCCCATTACAATTGTTTAATTTCTATTTTCTACCATTTAAATCTTCATATTTAATGTTTGTGTGGAACTAAGAAAGCTTATGTTAATTATTATCCTTGTAATCAGATTCATCTGCTAGATATGAGAAATATTTGAATTTGGGGTCGGTTCTTTTCCTTTTTTCAAGAAAAATATTTTGTCCTAAAATGGGCTTACACTAAAACAAGGCAAGAAAATGGAAGAAAAAGTTCTATCAAAAAGAAAACCTGGTCAGTACTTCAGTACAAAGCAGAAGCACACAATGATATAGGCGTACCTAGAAAGTGGTAAATCTAAACAGGCGATTTGGAAGGAGTTTACAGGCGATCACCGAGAACGAGGTAAGCTCTTAAAGTTTATTAGACAATCGGGTTACATTGAGGATAGTATTAAGAAAAAATCCATATCATTCTATATGAAAGATAAACCCGTTACTTGTGTAGTTATTCGGTTTCTCGTACTCTCTGCATGATTTGTTGGTAACTTCCGAGATTGTTATGGACATTATCTTTATTTATTTTGCTACATTAAGCTTTTGATTTACTGATTATTAAATCGTTATATATGCAAAAAATCACAGTACAGGAGCTGGTAGAGTATACCCGTAAAACGTCTGAAAAAACCAAGAGTAATTTCGCCCATAAGATTAAAACGCGCGTTCCCAAGGAAAAGCAAGAAACCGATGATGATGGTAGTGGTGGAGATTATTGGATCACCAGTACAAGCTGCATTTATAACGTAATTAAAAATAACAGTGGTAGTTTTTATGAAGGTAAAATCGATGATCTCCTGAAAAAGATTGAGGCTACGGAATTAAAGAAAATCAAGTCAATGCATAGTCGTAATATTGAAATCTTGTCGAGCTTTAAGGATTTCAACCATGAGGATATCAGACCTGTGAAGGTTTTGAAGTTTGAGAAGGTACAAAAGGTGCACAAAATTTATCCTATCGATAATTTCCCATTGTATCTCAATCCCAATTTGGTTTTTACATTTGAGGAAAATGGTAAGATGCAGATTGGTGCCATATGGTTGGTGGCCAAGATTGATGGCTTCAGAAAGACCGAGTTGGGTATGTTCTGCGAACTGTTGTACAGGTTCTTGGTTAAGAACTATTCCGATAATTATCAGATATCAGAGAAATTTTGTACAGCAGTCGATACCTTTGGCGCTCAAAGTATTACTTACGCTGAAATGTTAGCGGTTAACATGCCGTTTTTGATTAAAAAAACAATTGATGATATTAAAGCCTAACCACATGTGTTGTAAAACTAAGATGTGGTTTCACCGAGCATTCTTTAGCCAATAGTAAGGTATTAGAGCGGTGAGTTTAATGTTCTGACAAGAGTACTATCTGTCTATATGGTTAATTTAAGGAGGGATATAAAGTAAAGTGTTTTTGCAGGAGAGTTCCCCCGTGCGCATTAGCGGCTTGCAAAAACACCTTACTCAATGGCCACCGTGCAGTTTTTACGGAGGTGTTTGCGAAAAAGACCAAGGTTTTGAATAAAGGGCAATGGTTTAGTCATTTATCAGCATGCTTTTTAAACTTTCTATTTCTGGATACTGGTAGGCTAGTGTTCCCATCTGTAACTCAAATAATTTTTCCATGAGGATCACTTTTTCGTAAGGAATATCCTGTGAGCTCTCCATGGGTATCCTCCGGTAGTTGTGGAAGGTATTTAGTGAAATGCTTAACAGGTCTGGCAAAATTTGCATCGCTTTACGATATTGCCATACATTGAGATTGAATAAATACTCATCTATCTTGTATTTTCTAATTTGCTTTTCCATGACGTCATGTATTAAGTGCAGTTATCATTTTTTTGATTTAGTTTACGGTTGTGGTGGTGTTATTGATGCAAAAAACGGTCTGGCTGCTATCAATCAGATAGATGACCTCAATTAGTTTTTCTATGTATTCCTTGACAATCACCATTGCACTTCCATCCTCCAAAACCTCATCAATAGTGGGCTGCCTATAGGCATATTCCACTATCCGGCTAAATATTAACCGCCATTCATTTAAGTTCATGAAGCTGAAAAAGTCTTTAAAAAAGTACTGGGTGTTTTTGATTTCCTTATCCGAAAGGGTTTTAAAGTGGGTGGTAATAAGTGTGCTGTAATACCTGTTAAGGTCTATTTCGCATGGAGTAAGTGTGCATGGATCACAGTGCAAAGAGAACTTTGTATCCCTGCAAAAGAAGATGTGACCTGCTTCCAGTAATTTTAGCAGGCACCTGTAATTGTAGAAGTATTCTTCACTTTTTCCATACTGCTGGTTGGTACATGCTGATTTGATCAGCAGTAGAATTTCAGCGCGAAAGGCTTCAATGTCTATTTCATATCTGCAAAAATCTGAAATGAATACGTGTGGGTTTAGGATCTGCTTATCTGTAAGCTGATTGTACCGAAGTTTGTTTCTATTACTCATAATTTTGAAATTAATGAGCCTTGTAGAAGTTAGATCCCCCTAGAGGGGGCTGGACACCTGCATTCTACATTTGCAACCGAGGCACTGGTAAGCCCGCCTTAACTTCAAAATAAATTGAAACATCAGCTTTACCATTTCTTTCAAAATGGTTATCGTACAAAAATATAAGCAAGCGCCAGCCCCACCTAAGCGGCACAGGACTACGAATGTAGGGATTTGGCGCCATACTTACACTCGCACGATAAATTACCAGTTTTTCGGTCGCGAGGCTTGTTGGGTTAAATAATTGAACTATTGTAGTTTACATCATATTTTGATAAATTGATTGTAGAGTAAATATAGAATAAAAATGTCATACATGTATGTCTTTTCTTTTATTATTTTTCTATCCCTTTACAATACGATGAATGAGCCGATAAACATATCCCCGATAGAACAATATGTGATTGATTATGTAATCAAGCTAAGGAAAGAAAAGCACCTTAAACAGGAAGATATTGCAACTATTCTAAATGTGAAGCGCACATTTGTGACCAATGTAGAAAGCGCAAAAAACCGTGCTAAGTATAACCTTGTGCATATCGCAAAACTGGCTGATCATTTTGGGCTTTCTCCAAAAGACTTTCTACCTAAAGAGGTTAGTTTATAATATATCCAGTGTTAATCAAGAGGTATGCCGCCTAGCGCATAAGTAATCAGCTGAATAAGTAGCAAAGTAACTCAGTGTTTTGTTGATTAGGTAACTAAGTGATAGGCTGTCCAATTGGACTGGTAACTTTTTTCTGTCCAGACGATGAACAAAAATCTGCTTTCAGACCTCATTTTCCGATTACAAAATCTGTTTGTTTTGTAATCGGCAAGTTGTGTTTTTGGGTACCCAAAAACTCCCTTGCCTTTATTTATCCTAGCGCCAAAGGGCTAGAATAAATAAAGGAGAGAAAAACCCTGCGCAACTTGGGTTTTCTAAAAGCCACTTAAAAAAACTAAAAAAGACAGGAAGGCAGTTTGGGCGGATCAGCCAGTTTAACGAATTGTTAGTGGTATTTCTCTCTTAATAACGCCATATCAGCACCAACCTTAATGTCTAATATCTTAGCATAGTGCTGAGTCGTTCTGATATTTGTATGCCCAAGCATCTTCGATACACTTTCAATCGGTACGCCATTTAAAAGCGTTACGGTAGTCGCAAAAGTATGACGGGCAATGTGGGAGGTCAGTTTCTTGTCAATCCCGCAGAGATCTGCTATTTCTTTCAGATACTCGTTTACCTTTTGGTTGCTGGGAACAGGAAGTAGATTCCCTTTATTTACGCAAACCTTGTTTGTTGCATAACGATCCATAATTTTAACTGCTGTAGGCAGTAGGGGAATTGCAGATCTGGTTTTTGTCTTTTGCCTGTTGGTGAATATCCAGCGCTCCCCGTCACTTCCTTTTTGGATATGCTCCTGTTTCAATTTAAATACATCTACGTAAGCCAGTCCGGTAAAACAGCAAAAGACAAAAACATCACGAACCTGCCTTAATCTTTCAGATAGGAACTCTTTTTCGGCGATCTGCTGTAGTTCCTCTTGATTGAGATAATAGCGGTCAACATTCTTGATTTTGCCTTTATAGCCAAGAAAATGGTCCTTTTCTACCCAACCATTTTCCAACCCAATGCGCAGAATCTTTCCTAAATTCTTGACGTTTTTAACCACATAGTTATTCTCGCAGTTTTTATCAGACCTTAAATAGTAGTCAAAATCATTCAGGAAAGCTTGATCTACTCTTTTAATGTCCATATCCGTCAGCCCATATTTTGAAAGCATAAAGGCTGATAGGTGTTTTTCTAAGACCTTATAACGGTTCAATGTGCCCTGTACATAACCTTTACCGACCAGAGCCTGCATCTTTTCATTATGATCTTTGACGGCCTCTAGTAAAGTATGCGAGCCATCCATTTTGCCCAGATACCTGCATTTAATGGCTTCCGAAGTTATCCCGATGCCAAAACTAACCAACTCCTGATGTGCCTGATAAATGGAACTTTGCAGTTGATCCAAATAGGAATTAAGCATCTTCACATCTTCTTTAGTTCCGATCAACCGGCTGGATCTCTTACTCCAACGGCTTGGGTTACAATCCCTACTGGTCGCAATTTCTGCACGTTTACCGTCTACCGTGATTCTCATGTAAATAGGTGTGTTGCCACTGATGTAGTTTTTTTGCTTTTTCAGATAAAAAAGCAGGCTGAAGTTCGTTTTCATCATTCAATGATTAAGGGTGAAACAAAAATAGCTTTGCAGTTTAACGATTACAAGATGTTCAGTTTGTAACTGCCTGTTCAGTAGCTGGATAGGTGCCATTCGGTGAGTAGGTCGAATTTTCCAAATGACTCACCGAATCGCTCACTTTTTTTATGAGAATTGGTGCAAGTTTTGGTACCCCCGTAAAAGTAAAAAGGCCGTTAATCATGCGATTAACAGCCTTTTGTACGTTTTGATTTTGAATCTTGTGATCCCGCTGGGATTCGAACCCAGGACCACTACATTAAAAGTGTAATGCTCTACCAGCTGAGCTACGGAATCAAAGCTTTTTTTTTAGCTTTACTTTAAGCGTTTCCGTTTAAAGTGATGCAAATATAGGATTAGGTTATATGAAGTGCAAATTAAAAAATCATAAAATCTATACTGTACTGATTTTAAGCTAGATTATTTATTTTGCTTCCTATTTATCGGCACTTTTTGGTACTAAAATCAACTATTAGGAGTCTAAAACTCATAAAAAAGGAGGAATTTGATCATGAAATGAGGGGCTCATTCCAATATTTCTTCTCAAATTCCTCTCGTTTTTAATTATCTTTTTAGAAAATTAACCAATAACTGATTTAGTTCATCCTTATGAGTGATAAATAATCCGTGTGATGCACCTTCCATTACATAATAATCAGCATTAGGAAGTAACATTGCGGTAATTGCACTGGTGGCTTTAATAGGTACAACCTGATCATCATCACCATGTACGATCATTACAGGAATAGTAATGGTGCTAAGATCTGTTCTAAAATCAGTTTCAGAGAAGGATCTTACACAATCTACAGTTGCTTTCGGGCTTGCTACAATAGCCAGCTGATGCATCCAATTCTGTATGTCCTGACTCACAGGTTTATTTAAAATCCCTTCACCGAAGAATTGTTTACCAAAACCTGTTAAGAATGCAGGACGATCCTGATGGATATTGGCAATAATTTCATCAAAAACATCTTTAGGGACACCTTCTTCATGGTCGTCTGTTTTCAGCATTAAAGGAACTACTGTACTGATCAATACTGCCTTTTCGATTTTAGAACTGCCGTATTTGCCTAAATAACGTACCACTTCTCCGCCACCCATCGAGAATCCAACCAGGGTCACTTCAGATAAATCAAGGGCAAGAATCAATTCATTCAGGTCGGAAGCAAGGGTATCGTAGTCGTAACCACTCCAAGGCTTATCCGACTGACCAAAGCCGCGTCTGTCGTACGCGATACAGCGATATCCACTGTATACAATAGAGGAGACCTGGTATTCCCACATTTCGTGTGATACTGGCCAGCCATGAATTAAGATTACTGGTTTTCCTGAACCAAGATCTTCATAAAATATATTGACAGATTTACTGTTCTCGGGGTTTCTTTTGATATATGGCATATTATAATTTTTAAAGGTTCAACGTTTAATAACACCATATATCGTGATTATGTTTAATAAAACCATTATTTGAAGGGAATAAACAATTATAATATTGCCATATTTGGCAAAAAAGAATAATTAAATGAATAAAGCAATATTTCTAGATCGTGATGGAGTTTTGAATCACGAAATCTATGATTACATCTGTAAAGTAGAAGATTTCGAAGTCTTAGAATACCAGATTCCACCATTAAAGAAGCTATATGACGAGGGTTATATGTTGATTATCATTACCAATCAAGGTGGAATTGCCTTAAAACGTTATACAGAAGAAACGCTGGCGGAGATGCACCGTATTTTGGGCGAAAAGTTTGAGGCACAGGGTGCGAAAATCACGCATGCCTACTATTGTCCACATCACCCCACAGTTTCTGAGCCTTGTAATTGCAGAAAACCTTTGTCGGGAATGGTATTAGAAGCGATTGCAACTTATGATATTGATCCAGCCTTATCTGTGATGATTGGAGATAAACCAAGAGACGTAGAAGCGGCCAATGGAGCAGGAGTGAAGGGTATCCTGATCGAGCCTGACGAACAAATCAGTTATGAAGCCATAAAAAAAGTCCTGTCGAATTAATTCAACAGGACTTTTTTTTATGATATGCTATTTAAACCTATTTAGCTGCTGCTGCTGCTTTAGCATGATCAGCTAAGAACTGAGCAAGACCGCTATCGGTTAATGGGTGTTTCATTAATGCAAGGATCGCAGAAAGTGGGCCAGTCATTACGTCAGCACCTAATTTAGCGCAGTTAACGATGTGCATTGGTCCTCTTACTGAAGCTGCAAGAATTTCAGTTTCGTATTGGTAGTTATCAAAAATCAATCTGATGTCTTCGATCAATTGAAAACCATCTGTAGAGATGTCATCTAAACGACCTAAGAATGGAGATACATAAGATGCACCTGCTTTTGCAGCGATTAAAGCTTGTCCGGCAGAGAAAATCAACGTACAGTTTGTTCTGATTCCTTTAGAGGAAAGGTATTTAATGGCTTTAACACCATCTTTAATCATAGGAACTTTAACGACGATTTTTGGATCTAGTTTAGCCAATGCTTCACCTTCTTTGATCATGCTCTCATAATCAGTCGAGATCACTTCTGCACTTACATTCGCATCAACGATGTCACAGATTGCTTTGTAGTGGTTAATTACATTTTGTTCGCCAGTGATACCTTCTTTAGCCATTAAGCTAGGATTGGTAGTTACGCCGTCTAGAACGCCAAGGTCTTGAGCTGCTCTGATTTCATCAAGATTAGCTGTGTCTATGAAAAATTTCATAAGATATATAGTTTAAGAAAATATATGGTTTTATTTAACTCGAGTTGGTTGTTAGAAAGAAGAGGATGCAGTTGAAGCATATCAATCTAAAAAAATAAAAATGGGCAAGCACTTTACATCGCATCGCTACAACTTTCTACCCTTGCTTCGTTCCCGCCCTGGGGGAGTTCAAAAGGAGCTGATCGTGTAATACTTGCCCGTCACAAAAGTAGGAAAAGATCTGAATCTACCAAAGTATAAAATGCTTTTATTTTACTTTTTAAGCGGGTTTTCTGTTAATTGGTTGAAATTAAAGGATTTGAAGATGAAAATAATTTTAAACTTTTTTTTGGGGTTCAGAGGGGCTTGCAGCGGATAAGAGGTTGTTTTGATGCTAACTCCCTTATATATGGGATTCTTCATTGCCAATATTGCATTTTACATCGATTGCAGGTATCAATATTATAATATATAGACTTTATATTTTAAATGTTCTGCATTTTTCCTAAAAAAGATGCCGATATTATAATTACTTGATTTTTTTTCGTAACTTAGTGTTCGAATCACACTATACCAACCAACAATAAATTAAACTTATGGAACAAACACAAGATCAGCAAGGGTTATACGACCAGCGTTTTGAACATGACGCATGTGGCATTGGTTTCGTTGCTCATATCAAGGGGAGAAAATCGCAACAAATCATTTCCGACGCAATAACCATTCTTGAAAATCTTGATCACCGCGGAGCTTGCGGCGCTGAAATTAACACCGGAGATGGTGCAGGTATCATGATACAGATACCGCATGAATTTCTTTATGACGAATGTCTTAAAATAGGATTCAGTCTGAATGAATCCGGAGACTATGGGGTAGGGATGTTGTTTTTACCGAAAGACGTTAAGGCGAGAGAAGAGTGCAGAGAAATCATTTATCGTGCAGGAGAGAAGTTAGGACTGGAAGTCCTGGGTTTTAGAAAAGTGCAAACCAATACAGAAGGCATTGGAGACATGGCCTTATCTGTAGAACCAGAAATGGAGCAGGTATTTATAGCCCGCCCGTATGCAATCGCTGCTGGTGCAGACTTTGAACGTAAGCTTTACGTTTTCAAGAACTACCTGTCAAAGACAATTAACAATACAGTGAAGGGGATTAATGGCGAGTTTTATATTGCCTCTTTTTCTTCAAGAACTATAGTATATAAAGGACAGCTGACCTCATTGCAGGTGAGATCCTATTTTACTGAGCTCAGCGATAAGCGCGTTGTTTCCGCTTTCGGCCTAATTCATAGTCGCTTTGCAACAAATACTTTCCCTTCCTGGAAATTGGCGCAGCCTTTTAGGTACATCGCCCATAATGGAGAGATTAATACCCTTCAGGGTAACCTGAACTGGTTTAGAGCAAGCGTGAAGTCACTGGCTTCTTCGCACTTTACACCTGAAGAATTGAATATTTTACTTCCTGTAATTGATGAATCCAATTCCGATTCAGGTTGTTTAGATAATATAGTAGAGCTTTTAGTGCATGCAGGTCGTTCTCTTCCACATGTTTTGATGATGTTAATTCCTGAAGCATGGGACGGTAATGAGGATATGGACGAGCTTAAACAAGCATTCTATAAATTTCATGCGACTTTAATGGAGCCTTGGGATGGACCAGCAGCTGTTTCCTTTACAGATGGTAACCTGATTGGAGCAACATTGGATAGAAATGGATTGCGTCCTCAAAGATATGCCATTACGGAAGATGACCATGTGATTATGGCGTCCGAAGCTGGTGCATTGGCTTTAGATCAAAGCAAAATTATTGAAAAGGGTAGGTTGACCCCTGGAAAGATGTTTGTCGTAGATATGGAGCAGGGAAGAATCATTTCTGATACAGAAATTAAACAACAGGTATGCAGCCGCAGGCCATATGCCGATTGGTTAAATCAATACCAAATCAGACTAGAAGAGCTTTCTGACCCAAGAGTAGTCTTTAGCGGTCTTTCAGAAGAATCTATTTTTAAATATCAGCAGGTATTTGGATATAGCCGTGAAGACATCGATTTAATCCTGAAACCAATGGCTAAGGATGGGAAAGAGCCAATCGGATCTATGGGTACAGATATTCCTTTGGCGATTTTATCTCAGAAACCACAACACCTTTCTTCTTATTTCAAACAGTTGTTTGCCCAGGTAACCAATCCACCAATCGACCCAATCAGGGAAAAAGTGGTGATGAGTCTTGCAGGATTCATGGGGAATAACGGAAATATTCTGGAAGAAAATGCGTTGCAATGTCACTGTGTAGGCATCAAACATCCGATATTAACAAATTTAGAGTTAGAGAAACTTAGAAGTATTGATACCGGAGTATTCCAATCTAAAACTTTACAAACGTATTTCAGAGCTACAGGAAAACCTGGCGCAATGGCTAAAGCACTGGACAGATTGTGTCGTTATGCAGTAGATGCTGTAGAAGACGGATTCCAGGTGATTATTTTATCAGATCGTGCTTTAGACTCTGAACATGCTGCCATTCCTTCTTTATTGGCTGTTTCTACAGTTCACCATCATTTGATCCGCAAAGGTTACAGAGGTGACGTAGGATTAGTAGTAGAAGCCGGTGATGTTTGGGAAGTTCACCATTTTGCCTGTTTAATCGGCTTCGGTGCAACTGCAGTAAATCCTTACTTAGCAGAAGAAACGATTACTGGTTTTGAAACAGAATTGGAAGTTAAACCAGCGAAACTAATACAGAACTATATATATGCTGTAAATAATGGATTGTTGAAGATCTTCTCTAAAATGGGGATTTCTACACTACAATCTTATCATGGTGCGCAGATCTTTGAAATTCTTGGTTTGAACAAACAGGTGGTCGACAATTACTTTACCGGTGCGGTTTCCAGAATCGGTGGTTTAGGATTGGACGAGATTGCCAGAGAAACGCTGATCAAACACAACAGGATTTTTGGTTCGGCTACACGCCCGGATATGATCTTGCCAACAGGTGGTAATTACAAATGGAAACGTAAAGGTGAGCAGCATTTGTTCAATCCTCAAACGATTCATTTGTTACAAAATGCAACCAGAAAGAATGATTATAACGTATACAAACAATATTCTAAGCTTGTAAATGAGCAAACGCATCAAGCATTTACCATCCGCGGACTGTTTGAATTTAACTATAAACGTCCTGCAGTAGCGCTATCAGAAGTAGAACCAGTTGAGCAGATTCTGAAGCGTTTTGCAACGGGGGCAATGTCCTTCGGTTCGATCTCCCATGAAGCACACTCTACTTTGGCGATTGCCATGAACCGCATCGGTGGAAAGAGTAATACCGGAGAAGGTGGTGAAGATGAATTGCGCTATGAGACTTTACCTAACGGTGATTCTATGCGTTCTGCGATCAAGCAAATTGCTTCTGCACGTTTCGGTGTAACTAGTTATTACCTGAGCAATGCAGATGAGTTACAAATAAAAATGGCACAAGGTGCAAAACCTGGTGAAGGTGGACAATTACCTGGGGATAAAGTAGATGAGTGGATTGCAAAAGTTCGTCATGCTACGCCAGGTGTAGGTTTAATTTCACCGCCACCTCACCATGATATTTATTCTATTGAAGATTTAGCACAGCTGATCTTTGACTTGAAAAATGCCAACCGTGAAGCTAGAATCAATGTAAAACTGGTTTCTAAAGCTGGTGTAGGTACAATTGCAGCAGGTGTAGCGAAAGCTCATGCTGATGTGATCCTGGTTTCTGGATTTGACGGTGGTACCGGTGCATCTCCTTTAACATCTATCCAGCACGCTGGTTTACCTTGGGAACTTGGTTTAGCAGAAGCACACCAGACCCTGGTTAAAAACCGCCTGCGCAGCAGAGTAGTATTACAAACAGATGGTCAATTGAAAACAGGTAAAGACATCGCCATCGCAGCCCTTTTAGGTGCTGAAGAATGGGGTGTGGCTACCGCTGCTTTAGTGACTTCTGGTTGTATCATGATGAGAAAATGTCATCTAAATACTTGTCCGGTGGGTGTGGCAACACAGGATCCTAACTTGAGAAAGTTGTTTACCGGTGAAGCAGATCACGTAGTGAACCTGTTCCATTTCTTAGCGGAAGAGTTGAGAGAAACGATGGCTGAACTTGGTTTCAGAACTGTAGAAGAAATGGTAGGTCAGGCAGATGCCTTAAGCTTACGTGCAATTGATCCTAGCGACTGGAAATTAAAAGACCTGGATCTTTCTGCCATTTTATATAAAGCACCAGACAATGGCTTGAGCTTGTATCAGACAGAAACTCAGGACCATGGATTGGCAGATATTTTAGACCATCAATTGATCAAAGCTGCAGCTCCTGCATTGTTGAATAAAGAGCCGATTTACAGAGAGTTTGAGGTGAAGAACACCAACCGTGCTTTAGGTACAATGCTTTCAAATGAGGTTTCTAAAATCTATAAATCACAAGGATTACCAGCAGATACGATCAACTTCAAATTCAAAGGTTCTGCCGGACAAAGTTTCGGTGCTTTCGCAGCCAAAGGGATCTCCCTGCAACTGGAAGGTGAAGCAAATGACTATGTAGGTAAAGGCCTTTCCGGAGCTAGATTATCCATCTATCCCTTCAGTACCATCAGCTATGTGCCAGAACAAAATATCATCATTGGTAACGTTGCCTTATATGGTGCAACTTCTGGTGAGTTATATGTAAGAGGTCAGGCTGGTGAAAGGTTTGCCGTAAGAAACTCTGGTGCTACAGCTGTAGTAGAAGGTTTAGGTGATCATGGTTGTGAATACATGACTGGCGGTGAGGTATTAGTGATCGGTGATACTGGCAGCAACTTCGCTGCAGGTATGAGCGGTGGTGTAGCCTGGATCTACGATGTGAAACAAGAATTTACCAATAAATGTAATAAGGAAATGGTAGACCTTGATCCACTGGACGAACAGGATGAGTTACGCATCAATGTGTTGCTAAAGAAACACATTCAACTTACAGATAGCAGTTTAGCTAAGTTTATCTTAAGTGATTGGGCGACTCAATCTGCACACTTTATCAAGGTATTCCCTAAAGAATACAAAGCAGTAATGATGAAAAGAGCGGCTGTAAATGTTTAATCATTTTCAGCACCGCAGAAGCAAAAGCCACCACAGTAAATTGAAACACAAAATGACGAGAACCACTAAACTAAATATAGCTTAACTATGGGAAAAGTAACCGGATTTTTAGAGTATGAGAGAACTGCTCCTATAAAAGAAGATGCTAAAGAACGTTTAAAGCATTATAATGAATTTGTAGAGAATTTTGAACTAGAGCAGGTAAACCGTGAAGCCGCAAGGTGTATGGATTGCGGCGTTCCATTTTGCCAGTCGGGCTGCCCGCTTGGAAATGTAATTCCGGAATTTAACGACGCGGTATATAAAGGAGATTGGCAACTGGCCTCAACTATATTATTGAGCACCAATAACTTTCCTGAATTTACCGGAAGGATTTGTCCGGCACCATGCGAATCTGCATGCGTATTAGGAATCAACAAATCTCCAGTATCTATTGAAGAGATCGAGAAACATATTATTGAAATCGCTTTCAATAAAGGGTATATCAAAGCGGAAGAGCCATTGATCCGCACCGGTAAAAAGGTTGCAGTGATTGGATCAGGCCCTGCAGGACTTGCCGCAGCAGCACAGCTGAACAGAGCCGGCCATGAGGTAGTGGTTTACGAACGCGATGATGCGCCAGGAGGTTTGTTAAATTATGGTATTCCTGATTTTAAACTTCAGAAAGATGTAGTGACAAGACGCATCAAGCTAATGGAAAAGGAAGGCATTGTGTTCAAATGCAACTCCAATGTTGGGGTAAATGTAGAGTTGAACACTTTACTCAGAGAGTTCCAAAGTATTGTTTTGGCAGGTGGTTCTACCATCCCAAGAGATTTGACGATTACTGGTCGCGAGGCTAAAGGTGTTCATTTTGCTATGGACTTCTTAAAGCAACAGAATAAGCGTGTTCAAAAGATCAGCTTTGAGCAAGAGGCAATTTTGGCTACTGGTAAGGATGTGATTGTAATTGGTGGTGGTGATACGGGATCTGATTGTATCGGTACTTCAAACCGCCAGGGGGCGAAATCTGTAATGCAGTTTGAAATCATGCCAATGCCTTCATCGCAAAGAACTTCAAACATGCCTTGGCCAACCTTCCCGATGTTGCTAAAAGTGACTTCTTCGCATGAAGAAGGCTGCGAAAGAGCATGGGGTGTAAATACTAAAGAGTTTATCAAAGATGAAAACGGCAACCTTAAAGCCTTAAAAGTAGTAGACGTAGAATGGGAAATCGATCCTGCAGGCAGACCTTTGAACTTCAAAGAGAAACCAGGTACAGAAAGAGATTTACCTTGTCAGCTGGTTTTATTAGCAATGGGTTTCTTACATCCTCAAAAAGAAGGTCTGATTGAAAAACTAGGAGTTGAGCTGGACAATAGAGGGAATGTGAAAGCCGAAGAAGGTAAATATCAAACCAATATTGCAAAAATCTTTGCAGCAGGAGATATGCGCCGTGGGCAATCACTAGTGGTTTGGGCCATTTCAGAAGGTAGAGAAGCCGCCCGTAAGGTGGATGAATACTTAATGGGCCATAGCAGACTTGCGTCCAAAGATGGTATCCCTTACGCCTAATTAGTAAAAAATAAACCTGGTGGAAATTACCCCACCATTTAAACATAAGCAGCTATTGTCTCCTGGATGATAGCTGCTTTTTTTTTGCGCCATTTATCTATAGGGAAATAATTTGCCGGCGGTTTCATCCTGAGATTTCAAAAAAAGATTCTTAACATAAAAAAATGTTCGCTGATTTATAAATCCGCTGTAGAATTCTCTTTTTATTTTTATGAAGTCGTTAAAACTTGATTTATTCAGCTTATAATTAGCTTAATAAGGGCAGTTTTTTTGAGAAAAACGCCCAATATACTGGTTAAATCCATAATTATTCAAATCGTAACAAAAAAGAGACGATTTGATTCGGATAGCGCTGTTTGATGCTTAAATTTAAGTAACAAACTAATTCTAACTGACCTATGAAAAAATCATTACCATTTTTAATGCTGCTATTGCTATTTAGCATAGCCGCGTGGGCACAAACCCGTACGATTACGGGAACTGTGACAGCCGAAAGTGACCAAAATCCCCTTCCTGGAGTATCCATAAGGGTGGTTGGACAGAAAACTGGTACCTTAACCAATGCTGCAGGTAAGTATAGTATTCAAGTGACAGGTACTAACCTGAGTCTGGAGTTTTCTTACCTGGGTTTTAAAACTCAGACGAAAATAATAGGAAACAGTAATGAAGTCAATGTTTCTTTATCCGATGACCAAACTAGTTTAAATGAAATTGTGGTGACCGCACTCGGCATCAAGCGAGACAAACGTACCTTAACCTATTCCACACAGGAAGTTGGGGGTAATGCTTTAGTCGCTGCAAAAGAAAACAACATAGTGAATGCGTTGGCTGGTAAGGTAGCAGGGGTCCAGATTACGAATTCCAGTGGGGCCGCAGGTAGTTCCTCTAAAATTGTAATCCGTGGTAACACCTCATTGACAGGAGAAAACGGCGCTCTTTTCGTTGTGGATGGTGTACCTATTAATAACTCCGAAGCAGGAAATCCTGACGGCGCATTAAGTGCAGGTGGAACTGCCAACAGGGCTATTGACATTGATCCAAATATTATAGAAAGTGTAACCATACTCAAAGGTGCTGCTGCCAGTGCATTGTACGGTTCGGCTGCAGCAAGGGGAGTCGTCATTATTACTACAAAGACCGGTAAGGGTAAACCTTCTGTTTCTGTTTCTTCAGGACTTACTGTCGACCATCCGATATTCCCTGAGTTTCAAGACAAGTATGCTCAAGGTAACAATGGGGAATATGTTGATGGAAATAATGGCGAATTAGGCTCTGGTTCCTGGGGCCCCCTTATTGATGGCCTCGTGGTAAATGGCAATCCAGTGCAAAAACATGATCCGAGAAAGGAGTTTTTCAGAACCGGATACACCACCGACAATACGGTTGCCGTAAGCGGTGCAAGTGATAAATCCACCTATTTGGTATCCTATTCCTATTTAAAAACCAAAGGAACGATGCCAGGTACCGATTTTGGCCGTCACTCTTTCTTTACCAAGTTTTCTAATAACATAACGGATAAGATAAACGTCATCGGACAGCTGAATTATGTCAATACTTCCAATGATCGTTTACCAGAAGGAAACAGTCTTGCAAGCCCATTTTGGACAGTTTATGCGGCACCTATATCCTGGGATCCATTGCCTACCACTTATCCGGATGGAACACAGCGAGTGTTCCGTGCTGCAAGAAATAACCCTTACTGGTTAGTAGATAACGTAAAGTTCAGCTCCCTGGTTAACAGATTTTTACCGGTTTTTACCGTTACTTACAACCCAACTCCCTGGCTAACCATTACCGAGCGTTTAGGGGCTGATATCTTTAATGATGATACACATTACCATGAAGCTCCTGGAATTGTCGGTGGAGAATCCGATAATGGTAAGATGTACAATAGAGAGATAAATTTCAGACAGTATAATCATGATTTGATTATAGAGGCGAAAAAGAACTTCAGCGATGATTTCTTTGGCAGTATTTTAATCGGTAATAATATCCTGGCTTCTGATCAGAAAACAGTTTTTGACAAGGGGATAGGTTTATCCGCTAAGGATTTCTATAATATTAGCAATGCATCTACCCAGATCTCCACAATTACAGAAAGTAATTATAGAAAAGTTGGTATATATGCACAATTGACTGGAGAATATAAGAAAATGTTATCATTATCATTAACAGGAAGATATGACGGGACTTCTGTACTGAATAGTGATAAGCAATTTTACCCTTATGGTTCAGCATCTGGCGCTTTTATCTTTACGGAAGCATTAGGAATGAATAATAATCCAATTATGAATTTTGGTAAATTCCGTATTTCTTATTCTTATGTAGGAAACGATAATGTTGCTCCTTATAGCATTGGTACTCCTTATGTTAAACCAATTATTGGAAATATAGAATTCCCGTACGACGGTCTGAATGGATTCTTATTGACCAATACTTACGGGGATAAGAACCTGAAGAACGAAGGGCTGAAGGAATTTGAAACTGGTTTTGAATTCAAATTCCTTAAAAGCAGGTTGAATTTTGAAGCTACTTATTTTAATAAAGTAAGTAAGGATCTGATCAGTACCACACCAATAACCCCTTCAAGTGGATTTAATGCAGCTGTTATCAATGCGGCAAGTATGTACAACAGGGGTGTTGAGTTTGTATTAGGTGGTACGCCAATTAAAACAAAAAATATCACCTGGGACATTGCTTTGAATTTCACTAAAATCAACAATAAAGTAACTGAGATTGGACAAGGTCTTGATAACATTCAGTTTGCAGGTTTTGTCAGCCCTGGTGTATTTGCTTATAAAGACCAGCCTTATGCCGTTATTTTTGGGTCGCGATACCTTAGGAATGATGCTGGAAGGTTAGTAATAGATGAGGATGGTTATCCTATTATTGATGAACAACTTGGTCCAATAGGCAATACGGTACCAAAATGGAATGCAGGCCTAACGACTACGCTGAACTATAAAGGCATTAGCTTGTCTGCAGTGCTTGATATGAAAAAAGGAGGCGATGTATATAATCTTGATAATTTTTACCTTAATTTTTATGGGGTGACCAAAGTTACCGAAGATAGAACTGCTACTAAAGTCTTTGACGGGGTAACAGAAGATGGTTCAGAGAATACAAAACAAGTTACATTGGATCAAAAATATTATCAGGAGAATTTTTCAGCAGTAGACGAAAATGGAGTAGAGGATGGGACCTACATCAAGCTAAGACAAGTAACTCTGGCTTATACTTTTCCGGCGGAGCTATTAAGGAAAACTCCATTTAAAGGACTAAGTGTATCTGCTACAGGTAGAAACCTATGGTTCTATACCCCGCATTACACAGGCTCAGATCCTGAAGTGAGCTTATATGGAACTGGTAATGGTGGAGGCTTTACCAATTTTGTAACGCCATCTAACAAAAGCTTCAATTTTGCTGTAAAAGTTACTTTTTAAACAGATCAATCATGAAAAAGATATATTATTTATTCGTAGCATTTTTAATGCTGATTTCTGCATCTGGATGTAAGAAATTTTTAGACATCAATAAAGATCCAAACAACCCTTCTGATGTTCAGGAAGCGCTGATCCTCACACCTGTTCAGCTTTATACGACGACCAATATTCTTGGCGGATTTCCAGGCTCTGTTGCTGCCTATTGGACACAGCAACTGTCTTTAAATCAACCCTCACCAGAAATTGACAGCTATAGAATCACCCCAAGCGACGTCAATAATACCTGGAGTTTTGACCTTTACCCTGCAATTTTTAACAATCTAAGAATTATGATCGGTAAAGCACAAGCGGGAGGAAATAATGGTTATGCAGCTATCGGAAAAGTAATGCTGGCTTACAATTTGGCGATTTGCACAGACCTGTTTGGAGATATCCCATACTCGGAAGCCTTTGGAGCACTTGATGGATTAAAGCCAAAATATGACCGTCAGGAAGATATTTATAAGGTCATTCAACAGAATTTAGATGAAGCTATTGTCATCTTGAATACGCAACCCACTGGCATCAACGTAAAAGCAGATGACCTGATTTATGGAGGGGATTTTCCTTCCTGGAAGAAGTTTGCCTATACGCTAAAAGCCAGATATTACCTGCGCTTAAGTAAAGCAGCAGGGTATACCGCTTCAGCGCAAGCTGACCTCGCACTCGCAGCTTTACAAAATGGCTTCACTGACAATAAAGACAATGCTAAAATAACCTATAGTGGCGGTGATAAGTCACAAAACCCATGGTATCGCGGCACCTTACCTGGAGCAGGTGGAGTGGTATTAAACAAAACTTTTGTCGATTTATTACTTGCAAATAATGACCCAAGGTTGCCTATCTTAGGACTTGCCGGTTCTGGTGGTGATTTTTTAGGAAGAGAAAGCGGTACAGCTCCGAATCCAAACCCCAAAATTTACGCCACTGTAGGGACTAAAGTTGGTGGATATTTACTTTTAGATCAGGTAGGGCCCTCAGCACCAGTTTTCCTGGCAACATATGCTGAAGTTTTATTCATTAAAGCGGAAGCTACATTAATTAAGTCTGGTGCTGGCACTGCTCAACCTATATTCGTAGAGGCCATCAGACAAAACATGCTTGCTTTAGGTGTTGGTACCAATGATATCAACACCTACATTACTGCGCATGGAACACTGAATCCCACTACACCTTTAAAAAGCTTAATTGGTGAAAAGTATGTATCCAATTTCTTATCACTCGAAGCTTATAATGACTGGCGTAGAACAGGATTTCCAACGCTTAATGTTGTTGTTAATGCATTTCGTCCTTATATCCCACAACGTTTTCCTTATCCTTCTCAAGAGATTACATCAAACCCTCAGCCACAGCAGTCAATATCGACCTCTGAGCCGGTATGGTGGGCAAAATAGAACCTGTATATACAAGTATTGAAATTAAAAGAGCTGCTAACTTAAGGTTAGCAGCTCTTTTGTTATTGCTCACTTGGATTTTTTTTCTTCCTGAGCAGCATACTGATGGTTTTCTCAATTCTGCCAATCCTGGTTTTATCCTGTTTTGCAGTTAAGATCCACAACACATATTCTTTTTTATGAGAGTAAGCCAGAGAGAGGAAATACTCCAGCGCTTGAGGTTGTTGTTTCAAAGCAAATTCCAGGTCTTCAGGTATTTTCACCTGTTTATTCACCACATCAATATAGTTAGAGAAATCATTTTTTTGAATGTTCTCATTTCTAACAGGAGAGGCCTTAACCAAGGATATTTGCTTCAATCGAAGCCCGGTCCATACCTCAGAAATTGAGGCAGAAGCGCAAGGAGTCAATTGATAAGTTTTCAATTCGTCCCAGGGACCCATCATGTTTAAATCAGTCCTAATTCCAGAACTTTTTTTAGGATAGGCGATCCATAAAAGGGTGTCTGGCTCTAGTCTTTTATGTAAACGGGCCAGATATTCTTCCAGTTCATAACCATTAGTTACAAATAAAATGACCGCATCAAAGACCTTTTCCGCATTAAAGCTAAGCTGGATGGCATCGTAATCACCCAGAAATCCTACTAAATTATCCGGAGCATTCTCAATGAGCACGCTGTATCCGGGTTTAATATGCAATTTTTTAAGTAATGTATTTTCCATCAGCGAGCTTTAAAAACAATGTTTACAATCTCAATTTGGCAAAAAAGTCCCATAGTACAATTCCTGCGGAGATCACAATATTGAAAGAATGCTTCGTTCCAAATTGTGGAATCTCAATACATTCGTCAATTTGTGTCATCACCTCATCACTCACACCATTCACCTCATTTCCAAAGATCAAGGCATATTTTTTCTGGACATCTGGCTGAAAGGTATTCAGCATAGTGCTCCCCGAAGCCTGTTCAATAGCGATGATCTCATATCCATCCTTACGTAAACTGGCAAGTGCATCTAAAGTGGTTTCAAAGTGTGCCCAGGCTACCGACTGCGTTGCGCCCAGTGCTGTTTTTTCTATTTCCCGGTGTGGTGGCTGCGCAGTAATGCCACAGAGGTATAATTTCTCTATGGCAAAACCATCCGCTGTTCTAAATACAGAGCCTATATTGTGCATGCTTCGCACATTATCCAGCACCACTATAACCGGTAATTTTTCCTGTTCTTTAAACTCTTCTACACCTACGCGGTTTAATTCGTCTGTTTTTAATTTCTTCATTAAGGACTATTATTCTATTCTATGCGGCAAAAATAGGATTTAAATTGCAGAAGCACCATTGCCGATGTCACTGATATAGATAGAAGCTGGATATCCGATGCGTTCTACATAAAAATCTGTCAGTTGTTTAGAAAAATCTTCTTCCTGACCTTTTTTAAGCAGGGCGATCGCACATCCACCAAAACCAGCGCCAGTCATCCTCGCACCAATTACATGCTCATAGTCGCTGCAGAAATCAACAACCGCATCTAATTCTTGACCAGTAACCTCATAAAGATCTTTTAATGACTGATGAGAGGCATACATTAAACGACCAAATTCTTTCAAATCCCCTTCATTTAGTGCCTTTGCAGCAAGGTGAACACGATCGTTTTCTCTGATCACGTGAGTGGCTCTTTTCAATACTGTTTCATCTTTGATCAGCTGACTATGTAAAGCAAATTTCTCTGCATTCAATTCGCATAGGTTATTGAGCTTAATTTCCTGGTTAAGGTCTGCCAAAGCCGTCTGACATTCAGTTACCCTTTCATTATATTTAGATTCTGCCAGCTTTCTTGGTTTATTAGTGTTGATAATAGCCAAAACGTAATCACCCAGGTTACAGTCTACCGATTTGTATTTTAAAGTATCACAATTCAGTACTAACGCTTTATTTTCTTCTCCAAATGCAACGGCAAATTGGTCCATAATGCCACAGTTGACCCCTATAAATTCGTTTTCTACTTTCTGTGCCAATAAAGGAATCTCGATTTTTTCATATCCTAAACCAAAGAAATCATTCAATGCATAAGCCATTGCGACTTCAATTGAGGCAGAAGAAGAGAGTCCTGATCCGATCGGAATATTGCCATAAAACAACAAATCCAGTCCGGTAGGGATTTTATGTTTTTTAAGGATTTCATGGAAAACTCCCAAAGGGTAATTGTACCATTCCGGGCCAGTTTTAGTATACGCATCTTGCAGTGGGATCTCCTGTTCTTCAGGGAAATTAAGGCTTTTAAAGCGGATCACCTGATCATTGTTAGGCGCAATGCTCAACCAGGTGCCTAAAGTAACTGCACATGGCATTACTAATCCACCGTTGTAATCAATATGCTCGCCAATCAGGTTTACACGGCCAGGGGTAAAATAATTCGCCTTTGGTTCTTGTCCGTATAGCGCTGAGAATTTTTCGGTCAATTCCGCTTTCATTGTAATTTTTTAAATTAATGTTTTTGTTTTAAGTAAAGTATTGATAGTATTGTTATAAATAACAACCGCCCTAATATACAATTTATGGAAACAAAGCTAATCAAGACCGGGAAATTTATTGATGATAAAGAAGTCTTCGGAATTGAGTTAACAAATACACATGGTACTTATGTGAAAATATACAACTATGGTGCAATCATCAATAAATTCATCGTGACGAATAAACATGGTGAAAAACAGGATATTGTATTGGGGTTTGATGATTTTGAAGGATACATCAGTGAAGACTACCTGGCAGACTATCCGTATCTGGGCGCAGTAATCGGCCGTTATGCCAACCGTATTAAAAATGGTAGATTCAGCATTGATGGAACCGTGTATCAGTTGTCGCAAGCAAAAGGCGGAGATTGCCTGCATGGTGGTGACATTGGCTTTGACAGAAAAGTATGGACGATTTTACCAACCATTGATCCAAGTTTGACTTTACAATATATTTCTCCTGCCGGAGAAGAGAATTTCCCTGGAAACCTAACTGTGCAGCTTACCTTCAAGCTTACGGATGATAATGAATTGAGACTGGATTATAAAGCAATTACAGACGAAGCGACTGCCATTAACTTAACGCATCACAGTTACTTCAATTTGTCTCCGGATCTAGGGATAATAGATCAGCACTTCCATAGAATGCCTGCAAGCAATTATCTGGAGCAGGATGATAACTATGTCGTAACCGGTAAGTTAATCCCTGTAGAAGGCACGAATCACGACTTCATTGGCGGAAAAACCTTTGCTCATGACTGGAACCCAGCAGAAGGCTATGATCAGACCTATGTTTTAGATAAACCTTATGGCGAATTCACCCTGGCTTCTGAAACTTATGAAGAGAAAAGTGGCCTGACATTATCTGTATATACTACGGAGCCGGTTGCACACCTTTATACTGCCAAATACTTGTCAGTAGTAGGTGGAAAAGGAGGAGCGAATTACCATGCCTCTGAAGCCTTTTGTGTAGAAACACAGCACCATCCAAATGGGATCAATATCCCTGCTTTCCCAAGTACAGTTTTGAGACCTGGAGAGACTTACACACAAACTACAGTTTATAAAATAGAACATAATTAATATGAAAGTCGATATCTGGTCGGACGTAAGATGTCCGTTTTGCTATATAGGAAAGAGAAAGTTTGAAGCTGCCCTGGCAGACTTTGATCATAAGGGAGAAATAGAAGTGGAATGGCATAGTTTTGAGCTGGATCCAAATGCGGTGACTATACTTGACAAAACTTCTGAAGAATATTTAGCAGAACGTTATGGAAAATCAAAAGAATGGGCAGCAGAAACTCATAAAAACGTGGCCAACGCAGCGGCTGAAGTTGGACTAACTTTCAATTTTGATCAGGCAGTGGTCGCTAATTCTTTCAATGCTCACCGGTTAATTCAACTTGCAAAAACAAAAGGACTTGGTGATGCGATAGAAGAAGCCATGTTTAAAGCTCATTTTACTGAGGGAAAAAATATTGATGACCATGAGGCCTTACAGGAAATTGGTGTTTCAGTGGGTTTAGATGCATTGGAAATCAAAGAAATGTTAAACAGCGATCGTTTTACCGATGAAGTAAGATATGATGAGAAAACGGCGGAAACAATTGGTGTTCGTGGTGTACCATTCTTTGTATTCAATGAGAAACTAGCGGTTTCTGGTGCGCAGCCTCCGGAAACATTTCTAGGTGCACTAAACCAAGCCTGGGAATCCCGTTAATCAAAGCTCCATAAAAAAACACTCCAGCTAATAAGTGGAGTGTTTTTGTTGAAGATCTTATAAAAAAGCTCAAATATTATGTAAAATATTTGAGCTTTTTTATGGTAAACTTAGATTAAGTACCTAGACCTGTCATGCGATCTGCTTTTCTACTAAAGGCAAGCTCAACCGCACAAAAAATGAATTTCCAGTTTCTTCTCCCTCATAATGGAGTTTGATGAGATCTCCATAAAGCTGACTATAATTGTCCCGGTATGTTTCTAAATCCGCTAAAAGCTGCGAGGTCGCGTTCGCTTCATACTGCATTTCTAAGTGTAATTCATCCGATTCAATCAGTATGATAATATTCAAAGCTACAGCCTGATGGTGTACGATCTTACAGAAAGGCTCTAGAAGATTAACAATAGATAATGCTGCGATACATTGACCAGTATCTTCTCCCTGAACATCTAGTTTGATATACAGCTGATGATGCAAACGATCCAGGCCAATAAAATGTAAGAAGGAGTTCAAAGCAGAAAGTTCTTCTTTTAGCGGACTGTACAGTTGCCGGCCCCTGTAAAGCCTGTATCTTAGCAAATCTGAAAAAGTCAGGATCGCCTCTGGTGTCGTTTCTTCAGGTATTTTAGCAGACTCCTTTATTTGATGTAATGACCTCATCAGGAAATCTGGATTGATGTTACTTTTTAACAGGTCTAGCTTTACCTGTTCAATTTCTTTCTTTTCTTTTTCCAACTCCAATAGCGTATTGTTTTCTTCATTTTTCTCCATGAAAAAGAGCATAATGGAGAAGAATAGAAAATTTAAAAGATAGCCTGTCAACTTAGCGATATAAGTTTTTAAAAAGGTGGTATCGGTGGCCATAGGAACAGGATCTGTCAGATGAACAAAGGCTCTTCCAAAGAAAACATCAATAGCCGAAATCCCCAGCAAGGAGACCAGCATCAATAGCCAAAACTGTAGATTTTTATTTCTTTTGAAAAAATAAGGAATAAAATATAAGCAGTAGAGGTAGAAAAATGTTGCAATCATTACATTCGAGAGCACGAAATGATTAAGGACCAAAGAAGGGGTAATTGGCCCTTTTGCACGCATAATCGTACTTACAATCAACACCCAAAGCCAATAAGCGGCATGGGCTACCCAACGGTATTTATTAAAATAAACCCACCTGTTACGTTCGTTAATCTCTAGTTGTGCGAAATTACTCATGATTAAAAAATAAGGATTAGGTAGATTTCAAAATGATCTGGAGCGTTATTGATCGTTAATTTATGGCGCTTTGGATACAGTATCTCCAGCCTGCGTTTTACGTTTTTCAGACCAATACCTCCTTGATATTCAGAAAAGGTTTGGAGGATAGGCACTTCAGGCTTACTGTTTTGGAGCTTAAAATGCAATTCCTTTTTTAACACTTCAATTTCCATATTGATCCAGGACTTTCCAAAACTGGTTTTGGTCCCATGTTTAAACGCATTTTCAAGGAAGTTTATCAATAGTAAAGGCGCAATTTTACGTCCGGCAGTGACTCCTTTAATAGTAGTCGTTATGGTACATTGATCTTCCTTATGTCGCAGCTTTTCGAGCGAAATATAACTATTGGTAAATGTAAATTCATCGTCCAGCGCAACTAGATCTTCCTTGCACTCGTATAGCATATAATGCAGTAAAGATTCTAGCCTTTCAATAATAATCGGAGTTCTTTCAGATTTCTTCAAGCTGAGGGCATAAATATTATTGAGTGTATTGAAAAGAAAGTGGGGATTAACCTGCGATTTTAAAAATCGGCTTTCCAATTCGATCTTTTCAGATTTGAACTGTCCCAGTTTCAAAATTTCCTTCTGTCGGTCATAAATATCAATGAAATAGTAAAAAGCAATAAATATGGAGGAAGTAAATAAATACACCAGCAAATGATTCTTTAAAAGTGGCCATAAACTGAGTTCAGGTCTGATATTCATGATAGGAATCGTACGAATCACCATACTAATAATGGATACGTTGATCAGAAACCACAATAGAAATAGCAGGGTAAGGCACAACCAAAATACGTACTTCTTTTTCTGCTTATGCATCGGAATGACACCAAGAAGAAAAATATAGGATTGTAAAAATATGACCAGACAAAATGTGGTCATAAAGACCTGAGGAAATGGATCTGGGAATTTTGGATTGTTAAACAGTCCTCCCTTCAAAGATGCAAAGTAGAATAATCCTATGAAAATCACCCAAAATATAAAATGCAGCAGCCAACGGTAATTTGAGAAAGTTTGTGAAAAGTGTTGCTTAAAAGCGGGAGTCATTAAATAGGTTTTTAAGTTCTTCCCGGTAAAGTTATAATAAATTTACTTCCTTCATTCTCCTTACTTTCAACAACTATACTTCCTTCATGTTTCTCAATAAAATCTTTACATAATACCAGACCTAAACCAGTTCCACTTTCATTGTTAGTGCCTCTGCCAGGCATTTTCTTTTCAATACGAAATAGATTGCTCAGCGTTTTACTATTCATACCGACACCAAAGTCAATCACCGATATCCGAACCGCTTTATTTAATAATTCAGCATGGATTTCGACACTGCCAAAGTTAGGGGTGAATTTAATCGCATTTGACAATAGGTTTCTAAAAACAGTGTGAATCATATCCACATCAGCAGAAATCAACAACTGGCCAGGTACCTTATTGATGATTTCGATGTTCTTTTGTGCGGCAACAATCTTTAGTACTTCTATGCTGGACTGTAATGTTTCCTGTACATCAAGGATCTGGGGTTTAAAGTTCAATATTCCCGCTTGATTAGTAGACCATAAAAGTACATTTTCCAATAATTTAGCACTATTACTAAGGCTATTCTGTAATAGGTTGTAAGTTTTATTTCGTTCATCTGTATTCTCCTCAAATACACCTTCTTCTAAAAATGTGGTGAGGGCAAGGGCCGAATTTAGCGGGCCACGAAGATCATGTGCCAATATCGAGAAAAATTG
Source organism: Pedobacter sp. PACM 27299 (assembly GCF_001412655.1). Classification (NCBI taxonomy): domain Bacteria; kingdom Pseudomonadati; phylum Bacteroidota; class Sphingobacteriia; order Sphingobacteriales; family Sphingobacteriaceae; genus Pedobacter; species Pedobacter sp. PACM 27299. Next base: position 3,323,221 of record NZ_CP012996.1, read on the forward strand.
ATCTTTACTTGCATTTGTATCTTCCAGGTCCTGGTTGGCAATAGATAATTTCTCGTATTGATATTCCAATATCTGCTTCTGTGATTGTATGAGCCGATCTTGCTTAAAACGGGTCATATTGTTGTTCCAGAGCACCCAGGAGATGACAAAAGCAACAGCTACCACGCAAAGCCCATCTATGGCATTGAACAACACCGTATTTTGATTCGGCTGAGTCAGTGTGACCCCATAAATAAAAAAACAGTAAATCAATATAAAATAAATAGCTGCATATAAAGGCCGGATTAAAATCGTCGCTGCATTTAACACACAGGCCAGCATAAAGGTGATAATTGCATTGTCTAAAGATTGTCCAAAGATAGAGCAGAGTGCGCCACAAGCAGCAAACACAAAGAAAACAAGGTGAGGCAAAAGCTTACTGAGCAAAGAATACTCTCTCCTTGTAAATTTTAACAAGAACCCAATTAAACTCAAGAATAAGCATACAGGCCCCATGATTATGTTTATAAAGAAAAGATCATTTAGCCAGGAAATTTCCTGAGGGCCAACTTTAAAATTTCCATACCTGAAATAGAGGTGGATGATTAAGGTAATTGGTACAAATAAACTGGTTATAGTGATGCATCTGCTGAGGTTAGTAGAACTAACTTCATCTTCCATGATCATTTTGTCCAGGGGCGGTCTTTTAAAGTACCTTAGAAATAGATTGAGAGCGTTTGCCATTTTGATAATAGAACAAATCTATTCTTTTATTTTACAAATTGCTAATCTTTTGAAAATGAAGTAGTCATGTACTTTTTATTTCCAGTGCTATAGGGTATATATTTAGTATTTAAATAAAAGAAATTGCCTTTAAGCATAAATGTTAAGTGTAATTTCTTCTTAAGTCTGTTGGTTTACAGCATTTTGTCAACAGCATTCCATATAATTCTCAGACTAGAAAGTATAACAATTACAGCCACTCCAATAAACATCTTCTTAATGGGCAGTTTTCCGACGAGTTTTGCTGCAATTGGCGCTGCAATTACCCCGCCGATCAGTAGTCCTAAAATAGATTGCCAATGACTGACACCTAGTATAAAGAAAAACGTAACTGCACTGGCCATGGTCACAAAGAATTCCGTTAAGCTCACAGAACCAATCACATACTTGGGCGTACGTCCCTTTGAGATCAGCGTAGAAGTGACTAATGGGCCCCATCCACCGCCACCAAAAGAATCCAGAAATCCACCTGCACCAGCCAACCAGCCTGCTCTTTTCACTTTCTGAAGTTTAGGTTTTTCCTTGAATGCATTGGTCAGGATCTTTATCCCTAATGCTAAGGTATATACAGAAATCACAGGTCTGATGTATTCAGAAAACTTTTCTCCTGCATATCCCAGTAAAAGTGCCCCTGCAATCGCTCCTAATACGCCAGGAATCAATAAGGTTTTAAAGAGTTTTTTATTGACATTTCCGAATCTATAGTGACTGAAGCCCGAAGCGCCACTCGAAAACATTTCTGCAGTATGAATACTCCCTGAAATTACAGCCGGATTTAATCCTCCAGATAACAATAAGGTAGTAGAAATCACGCCATAGCCCATTCCCAAGGCTCCATCAACCATTTGTGCCAAAAAACCAACCATCAGCATCCATAGAAATTTGTCGTCAATCTGAAGATAAACTTCTTTTCCAAAAGCAACAACGGATTCGTAATTCAAGTAGGAAACGCTGGCATAACCGATAAAAAGGGCAGCTAAAATCAATAAACATAGGTAAGCTATGCGCTTCCATTTCTTTTCCTGCGATGGATTTGGCTTAAGGCTTAAAGTGATTTCTTTTTCTTCTAAACTCATTATTGTACTGTGCTAAAAATGTTATTGGTTCATCATCTTGAAAGGAGCTGGCCTAATCAATGAACCAGATAAAGTCTATTGATTTAGTAGACAATAATATGCTAACTTTTCGAATAAACAAAATAATTGTACTCTTTTAATTGGATTAGTAAATTTTAAGGATACGACAGGCCGTCGAAATGTTGGATTTTTATCGATTAAGCTTAGTATTGAGACAAATAAATATGTAAAAAAGGAGAGGGGGAACTTTTCGAAGAGATACATGATGGAAATGTAATCTATCCATACAGTTATTAAAACAAAAGGTCCTGAAAATATTTTCAGGACCTTTTGTTTTTAAACAGATATAATTTTAAGAGGTTATCATTTAAATCGCGGTTACGCGGGTTTCTATATTTCCTCTTGTAGCTTTTGAATAAGGACAAGCACGATGCGCTTTGTCTGCTAATTTTTGAGCTTCTTCTGTCGTGATACCAGGAATGTGTACATCCAGATCAGCTGATAATATAAAAGAGTTGTCATCTTTGTTAAAAGACACATGTACTTCTACAGTAGCTTCCGAAACATCCACACCGTCGTGTGCAGCTACGGAACCTAAGGCTCCTAAATAACATGGACCCCATGCCGCTGCAAATAACTGCTCAGGATTTGTGGCGCCACCTTGTCCGCCCATTTCTCTTGGTTTTCTTAAGTCAAATTCTATTGTTCCATCGCTTGATTTGATATGTCCGTCACGGCCACCTTTTGCTGTAACGGAAGCGGTATATATTTTTTCCATAATTTCATTTAAATTTAATACCACTACAACAGTTCTGAACCAGCTAAAGTTTTAGATTTTAATTTTTTCACATAGCTTAAAGATATCATAAGCTACTTTTTGGATCAAATCAAACTGCTCATGTATAATAGCATCATTGCTATTTTGATATTGATTTTCGCTCTTTACCGGCTGCCTGATCAAAGGGACATTACTCAAAGAACTACTATGACTATTTAATACTTCAATGGATAAATTCATCAAATAAGTAGTATTATTTACCACAGGCTTAAGGTCTTCGTAATTTGAAATCTTAAAGGAATGTTCCTTGTTATATAAGGAAAGTGTGGCTACATAAGACGATAACAGGTGATTTAAAGCTGTAAACTGGTGCAGTTCCTTCATTCGCAGCTGCTTGCTTTTGGGTTCTGAAAACATGCGTTGAAATAGGGAGGCTAAATTGGCCGTCGTTACATACACTTCTTTCCTGGCTACCTTATAATTAGTGAGGTTATGCGCTTCATCTGTATACAAAAAGGTAACTTGTTCAAAATAATTCATGTTCGCTTTTAGCGTATCCAACATGGCTTCTTTTAGTTTTTGGTGTTCCCAGTTCGGGAATAAAGAATAACTTGCTAAAAGGGCGATTCCTGAGCCAATCAGGGTATCATAAATACGTTCACGCGCCACAGATAATCCACCCATACCAAGAAAGTCGAAAAGAACCAAAATATATGGGGTCATAAATAAAACGCTCACCACATAGTTTTTACGCTGGAAGCTATAACAGCCGATCATGCAGAAAAGGAGAATAACAAATAAAGTATGTTTATCCTGTACATAAACCAATATTCCCATTCCAATAAATGCGCCGATCACCGTACCAATTAATCGCTCATAGTTTCGCTTTTTTGTCAGGCTAAAACCAGGTTTGGAGATCACGAGAATGGTTAGTAAAATCCAGTAACTATGAGAAAAATTCAATAGCCTGGCCACTACAAATCCGATCAACATAACGATTGCTACCCTTAAAGAATGTCGGAATGTAGAGGAGGTAAAGGTTAAATTTTCAAACAGCAATTTTAAATCAATAGACTGTCTCGTGATAAAACGCTCTACATCAATCTCTCTGGGCTTTAGGTTTTTCTTTTCTTTTTTATTAAAATAACCATTGATCGTTTTTACTCTGGAGAGTATATTCTCAATATTTACCTCTATATTTTTAAGTGCAATAATTCCTAAAGTATTGTATTTTCCTTCAGTATTATTACTTTCAAGGGCGGTAATTTCATTTCTAAGTCGCTCTACATCTTCAATTAATGAGGTTGGAAGCTTAGGGACACCGCCACTTTTTAAAGCAAATGCGATCTCATCTAATTCATCGGCGATCTTGATAATCACAGATTCATAATTTGCTAAAATACCTGATTCGTCGAATTGCTCATGGAGCTGCTCATAATTATAATAAGTAGACATGACCTGTTCAAAAAGATCCACCATATCAACAAATACCAATAAGAGAAAGCGTCCTTCCGGAGTGGATTCTCTAATGATCTCCCTCGTTTTAAACAATACTTCACGAACTGCATCCTGTTTTTCATGAACCAGCACCTGCAGCTGTAAAAGCTTTGCATAATTTGCATCGTAGTCTGTATTCTGGTGATAAAATCTGGCTTTAGCTCTTAAAAATTCAGAAATTTCATGGATGGAATCGCTTAAAGTTTGCTGAACCAAGCGAAAAGGCCTAATTCTGTACACAAAATAGCTCAATAAAGTGTACCAAATACTACCTATAAAAATGAGCAATGCGAATACCAGTACTTCTTTCCATGGCCTCACATCATCAATGCTCAATACCATAATGAGTAGGGCAGCGGTACCAATCGCAGCAGACCTTAATCCATAAAGAAAAAGCATAGAAAAGATGAAACTGCAGATAAAAAGCAGAGCCCCAATGAAATAGACATTACTGTTGGTTAAACCTACAACAATTGAAATGAGCGTGATCAAACCAGTCGTGATCAGCATGGCATTTCTTCGGTGAACAATTGGACCTGGAGTATCTACAACACTCACGCACAAAGCACCTAAGGATAAGGTCATTCCGTATTGCAGCAGACCAAATTGAGCAAGAATAAGTGAAGGACAAAGTACCCCGATAGTAATTCTGAGGCCATCAGCGAAATAGGTGCTTAATAAAAAATCCTGAATGCTTCTGATTGGACGATTGAACATAGCGTAAAAATAGATTTACAATCATCAATTGTGCCATTAACAACTGCTTTATGCAAAATAACAAAATCATACCACAGTATTAACATATATTGCCTCATATCTAATATTAATTTTATTTCTGATAATATTACTTTAAGAAATGTAAACGTTTTTATCTATTTTAGTTTTTCAAAAGGATTTTCTTTCATAAAACGGCCATAATAGCCATTAGAAGGCCAAATTTTTGTCACCTGGAATTTGAGTCAGGAACGAGGCTAAAATGACGCGTGTAGTATAGGTTGAATGCGCCTTAAAATGCTTTAAATCAGCTAAATAATGTTATTTTTTCTATTCTTTTTTTATAACCAAAAATGCGATATGGCGCTCATAATCAAGCTAATATTTGCCAAGTAAAACTGATTCTAATGATTGCGCTCAAATGGAGTTCATCACATTGATTAAGATATAAAACGGCGATGTGAATCAATTTTTGGATCGCTGAGAATCGCGTATAATTAAATTCCTGGACAGAACACCGGAATATTCAAATCTAGGACGCTCAATTATCCCAAACCGCTCTCTTATTTATTCTTTTAATATGTCTGATAATTAATATTATGTTAAGTAGTGTTTTACAACAGCCTATTCTCTAGGCTGTATGTATAAATAATAAAGATGGATCTGGAATAATAAACATGATCGGTTTTAAAACTCTTCGAGCTTCCCTTTCAGCTCTTGAACCTTATCAAGTCTATTTTTTCTGGTATAAATATCAATCAGTAATTGAACAGTAGATTTGTCATTCTGATTGATTTCATGAGCTTGTAATAAAGCAATTTCAGCACGATTGATTAAAGAGGTAAACGACGGTCCGTTATCATTCTTTTTTGCTTTCAGAGATTCGTTTGCAGCGTTAACATAAGCGATTCCTAATTGATGCAGCGCGTCAAAATAATTCTCATCGATACTCAAAGCTTTGTTATAAGCCAATATCGCAGTGTTGTTATTTGATTTAGTTTGGTGTAAATATCCGTAAAGAAAATACAGCAGTTTATTTTTACTCTCTACTTTTAACGTAGCTTCAATAACGCGAATTGCATCGTCATATTTTTCTGTATCCAACAACAGATTGATGTAATCATTGGTCAGGTAAATATTATAGGGATTCATTTTTATGCCATCCTCTAATGATTTCAATGCCAATTCATTTTCGAATTTCGAAGAATATATGCCGCTTAGCTTTTGATATACGATAGGATTTTTAATTCCGTTATCTTTAGCTCTTTTATAATAGACCAATGCTTTGTCTAAAGACTGCATATTTTGTGCGGCTAAGGCCGTATTAATTGCTAAAGTAGTATCTTTTGGAAAGAAATCACTTACTTCTTTTAGCAGTTCATACGCTGTGCTAAAATCATTACTGGCAAAAGCAGTATTTCCTTTATCTTGTTTTTTTATATTCACATTGTAGACTGCTGCAGAAATCAGCTGTGTATTTGCCTGGAATTTATCCAATCTTTTGGCTGAGTCAATTGCTTCCACAGCTAAGGTATAATAGCGATCAGAATTGTTGACATCCGTATCAATAATAGACACGTACGCGCTCAAATAAGCTTTAATTGCCCAGGTTTCCGGCCATTTTTTCGTCTTCTTATCATTCTGTGCAGCTTCAGCTGCTTTGATCCCCTCTCCTAGTATACTCAGCTGTTTTTTTTCATCCTGCTTACCAGCAATTGCCAGTTGAAGTTTTCCGACGCTATTTCTCGCAATTTGTAATTGGCTTTTTTGCGAAAAAGCATGGTTAGCACTCAATAAAACCAGGATAGCAGCATTAAATAAATAGATCTTTTTCATACTAGGGTGTGTTCTAGCTACAAACTTATAAAAAAAAAGGAGGGATAAAAATTACCCCTCCTTTTTAATATGATTATTACGTGCTAATTAAGGCTGTGTAGCTCTTAAAGCGTCTAATTTTTTCTTAGTCGCTTCATAGTTCACCTTGTCATCTTTAAATAAATAAATGATTTTCAAGTTCTCTAATGCATTTTCATTTTTAGGATCCAACTCTAATGCTGCTTTGTAGTAAGGAGTTGACTGATCAATAAACGTGATCATCTTTGCACTGATGGCATTGAATTCTTTCGTTTTTTTAGGATCAATTTTATTTCTCTCTGTTTGTAAAGCTAAAGCTTGTTTATAATAAGTATCACCTAATAAATATTGATAAATTGCATTTTTTGGATCTTTTGCAATTAATTTAGTCAACATCTCTTGAGATTTAGCAATATTACCAGATTTGATATAAAGATCAGTTTCTAGACCGATGAAATAAGAATCATCAGGGAATTTGCTGCCAGCTTCTTTTAATAAAGCTAAGCCTGCAACGCTGTCTTTCAATTTATCGAAAGTAATATTTACGATTTCAGAATAAAGAACTTTTGAGTCTTTATAACCTAAATCAATTGCTTTCTTGAAATTTCTAACTACCTCAGGATAGTTTTCTATTGATTTCGCGGTTACACCAGCGTTCACATACATAGAAGTATCTGTTGGGTTTTTAGTAGTTACTTCATTAAAGGCTGCTAATGCACTTGCGAAATCTTTTTTGTTATAAGCAAAAATCGCACGATTTCTCAAAGCATTATCCACATTGATTTCTGCTTGTTGGATATTGTCTTTCTCTGCATTTTTAGTGTCTAAAGCTTTTGCCTTAACGATTGCTTCTTCTGCAATCTTTTGGTTTGCTTTAGCATTGTTAAGATCCAAAGAATCTACCAACGCAATCCTAGATGCAAATAAGGCTCTATAAGACCATGCTTCTGGCATGTCTTTAGATTTCTCATGAACAATCGCTTTATCAGTATGGGCTAAACCTTCATTTAAGGTTTTCAAATTGTCTGCTAAAGTTGATGTTTTTGCAATAGCCAACAATGTCCATGCTTTTTTGGCTTCGTTTACTTCACTTTTTTGCGCATTTGCATAGGTGGCAGCACCTACTAATAGCATACTAAAAAGTACTTTTTTCATCTTGTTAATTTATGGGTCTAAAATTTAATTTTCTTCTTCTTCTGTATCCTCTTCATCCTCTTCATCATCCTCTTCTGTTTCTTCTTCCTCTTCGATGATTTCTTCTGATTGTGATCCTGCAATTTCGTCAGTAACGATCGCATCATTTACCACAACTGCACCTTCTTCTCCCTCTTCCAATTCAACTTCTTCGTCTTCATGTTCGATTTTAGCAACAGATGCAATTTCGTCATTTCCTTTCAGGTTGATTAAGCGCACCCCTTGAGTTGCTCTTCCCATTACCCTTAATTGACTAACTACAATTCGGATCACGATACCTGATTTGTTAATGATCATTAAATCATCCGCATCAGTTACGTTTTTAATGGCTACCAATGCACCGGTTTTTTCCGTTACACTAATGGTTTTAACACCTTTACCACCTCTATTTGTAACGCGGTAATCTTCAATATCAGTACGTTTACCGTAACCTTTTTCTGAAACTACCAAAATAGTTACACCCGGATCATCAACAGCAATCATGCCAACTACCTCATCCTGGTCGTGTGCAAGCGTTACACCTCTTACTCCGGTTGCAGTTCTACCCATTGGTCTCACCTTCTCCTCATTGAAACGAATTGCTCTTCCAGAACGTAAAGCCATGACAATTTCGCTCTTTCCAGTGGTTAAGCTTGCTTCTAATAGTTGATCACCTTCGTTAATGTTAATCGCATTGATACCATTTACACGTGGTCTTGAATAAGCTTCTAAAGAGGTCTTTTTGATCGTTCCCTTTTTAGTACACATGATAATGTAATTGTTTTCCAGGTATTCCTGGTCCTTCAAATTCTTTACCTTAATGTATGCTTTAATTTTTTCCTCTTTAGGAATATTGATGATGTTCTGAATTGCTCTACCTTTACTTAGTCTCGATCCTTCAGGAATTTCATAAACTCTCAACCAGAAACAACGTCCTGATTCTGTAAAGAACAACATGTAATTGTGGTTTGAAGCTACTAATAGGTGCTCAATGAAATCTTCATTTCTTGAATCACTACCTTTAGATCCTTTACCACCTCTACCTTGAGTGCGGTATTCAGTTGCAGGTGTACGCTTGATATAACCTTCATGTGAAATCGTGATCACTACGTCTTCATCTTCGATGAAATCTTCCATGCTCATGTCTTCTGCAGAATGTACGATCTGAGTTCTACGCTCATCACCATATTTCTCCATCATTTCAGTCAACTCATCCTTAATGATTATCATACGTAAATCTTCTGAATCCAGAATAGATTGTAAGTACTCAATAGTTTTCATTAATTCTTCGAATTCTTCTTTGATTTTATCGCGTTCCAGACCTGTTAACCTACGTAAGGTCATGTCAAGAATTGCTCTGGCTTGAATATCACTCAAACCAAATTTCTCCATTAATCCTACTCTAGCTTCCTCAGGCGTATTCGAAGCACGAATTAATTTAATTACTTCTTCAATATGATCCAAAGCAATTAATAACCCTTCCAGAATATGCGCTCTTTTCTTAGCTTCTGCCAGTTCAAATTTCGTTCTTCTCACCACTACATCATGTCTGTGGTCAACGAAATGACGAATCAAATCTTTCACGTTCAGCATTTGCGGTCTGCCATTAACAAGCGCAATATTGTTGACACTGAATGAAGTTTGTAAAGCAGTCTGTTTGAATAGGTTATTTAAAACAATTGAAGCATTCGCATCACGTTTAATTTCATAAACGATACGGATACCATCCTTGTTAGATTCATCTTTAATATTGGAAATACCTTCGATTTTTTTCTCACCTACCAGTTCAGCGGTACGCTCAATCATCATCGCTTTATTTACCTGATAAGGAATTTCTGTAACGATAATCGTTTCACGATCTTTATGCGTTTCAATCTCTGCTTTGGCACGCATGACAATACGGCCTCTACCGGTTTCGAAAGCTTCCTGAACACCTGTATAGCCATAAATAATTGCTCCTGTAGGAAAATCAGGTGCCTTTATGTGCTTCATTAATTCAGCTATGGTGATTTCTTTGTTTTCGATATAGGCAATCGTACCGTTGATCACCTCCGTAATGTTGTGTGGTGGCATATTTGTCGCCATACCCACCGCAATACCGGAAGAACCATTGATCAGTAAGTTTGGAACTTTAGCTGGAAGAACCGTTGGCTCTTGCAGGGAATCATCAAAGTTAAGCTGGAAATCTACGGTATCTTTATTGATATCGGCAAGCATGTCTTCTGCGATCTTTTGGAAACGGGCCTCTGTATAACGCATCGCTGCAGGAGAGTCACCATCAATAGATCCAAAGTTACCTTGTCCTTCTACCATCAGGTATCTCAAGCTCCATTCCTGAGCCATCCTTACCATCGTATTATAAACTGAGGCATCACCATGTGGGTGATACTTACCTAAAACCTCCCCTACGATACGGGCAGATTTTTTATAAGGTTTGTTGTTTGCAAGTCCCAGATCCAGCATTCCGTATAAAACACGGCGGTGAACTGGTTTTAATCCATCACGAACATCAGGTAAAGCCCTTGATACAATAACCGACATCGAATAATCGATGTAAGCGGATTTCATCTGCTCGTCAATATTGATTTTTATTATTTTGTCGTTTTCTTGATTTTCTAAATCTTCTGCCATAAATAGTAATGTTCCCTAAGAACGATTTAAACGTGGTATTCTTATAACCTTGCGAATTTAATAAAAAATGCGCCATAAAGGCGCATTGTGGAAAAAATTTATCGTATATATTTTAGGGCTAAAAAGGGGAATTAAGCCCACTCAATGCCTTTTTTCAGCTTACTTAAAGTATCTGCTTCCGGGCTGTCTGGGATTGGCTGATAATTATACACCCATTTGGCCATTGGTGGTAAGCTCATTAGGATAGATTCGATTCTCCCATTGGTCTCCAGGCCGAATTTAGTTCCTGCATCATACACTAAATTGAACTCTGCATAACGCGATCTTCTTAAGTACTGCCATTCTTGTTCTTCTGCACTAAAATCAGCGTCGCGATTTCTATCAATCAACTCTGTATAGGCAGGAAGGAACGTATTTCCTACAGCTTCAGAAAAACTCAACAAACGGTCGAAGTCCAATCCAGTATTCTCTGGTTTTAGTTTATCATAAAAAATACCGCCAACACCTCGGGTTTCTTCTCTATGCTTGATGAAAAAATAATCATCTGCATGCGCTTTAAATTTAGGATAAAAAGAAGCGTCAAATTCATCACAAGTCTGTTTTAACAAATGATGAAAAAAGCGAACATCCGTATCAATTACATAATGAGGCGTGAGGTCTATCCCCCACCAAACCAACGGGTCTGGTCATCCATCTCAAAATAACGAATATTCATGTGTATAATAGGCACGAAAGGATTATTAGGGTGCATCACAATAGAAACCCCGGTTGCAAAGAATTCATCGCTATCCAGCTTAAAAGACTTCTTTATTGCGTCCGGCAATTTACCATGTACCGCGGAGAAGTTTACGCCCCCCTTTTCGATTACATTTCCATTTTGCAGAATTCTTGTTCTGCCGCCACCGCCACCTTCACGGCTCCATATTTCTTCTTCAAATTTTCCTTTACCATCAGATTGTTCTAAACCCTGGCAAATGGAGTCCTGAATTTTCTGGAAAGCTGCGACTACTTTATCTTTAAATACCATTTCTCTTAAACTTATCCTCAAAGTTAACTTTATAAAAATTGCCTTTGAGCTTTAAGTTGAGATAGTACATTTTTTTGACATAATGGGCAGGAAACAGCTGTTTTTAGGAATCATGGTGCATTTTCAACCTATCCAGGAGCTCAGGGGAAATGTTTTCAGCATAGACCCCATAAGCATCAATTAATACACCTTTCAGGTTTCCTACTGGAGAAGAAATCGCATAAATCACGGCACTGTCGCCAGGATCATTCATCCCTTCAAAACGGTAAAATTCATCAATTTCAAATTCTTCAGGCATCAGCTGCAAATCGATCGCTTTACATTCAATGCAATCTGGTGCCAGGATGAAATCATGCTCATAACCTCTCTTCTCAAGATCAGCAACAGCAGCAGTAAGGGTGTCATAAATATACATAGCTCTAATTTAATTAAAAATAATTGTAGTATGTGCCTTTTTAAATTTCATAGTTCAATAAACTTTCTGATATTTAAGCATCATGGTTGTATCAGAAAAAACGCTAAAATGGGGACTTTGTTTGTATCCACCTTTATTATTCCAGCGTATTTGGGTAAAAAGATTCCATAAAGGTTTTCGTGGTGTAGATGTAAAAATCAACAAAAGCCTGTTCAATAAGAATTACAATGGATCCATATTCGGAGGGACGATTTATGCCGCTACAGATCCGTTCTATGCCTTATTATTTGATCAGCTGCTGAGGCGCGAAGGCTTTAAAGTCAGAGTCTGGCTGAAAAGTGCTTCCATACAATACCTGAAGCCTGGGCACGGAGATTTGTTTTTCACCATCACTGTGACAGATGATATGCTGAATGAAGCCATAGCGGCGATGAATACTACGGGTAAATTTGTCAAAGCTTATCCGATGGAAATCACTAATGCAGCAGGCGAATTGTGTGCTACAGTCATGAATGAAATCTATGTACGCAACTTACACCAGGGAGAAACACCACGTATTGCTTATTAAATTATGAATGTCAAGAAACTTATCCTGCAGGGTGAAGGAACTACCCTTGATTTCAAGAAGACCATTAACAATCATGAAAAGATTGCCCGTAGTATTGTCGCTTTTGCCAACCATAAAGGTGGCCAACTGCTGATTGGCGTAGCCGATGATGGTACGATTAAGGGCGTAAAATCTGAAGATGAAGAAAGATACATGCTGCTCAAATCCGCACAGCAGTTTTGCCGACCAGCTGTAGATTTAACTTTCGAAGAAGTATACGTCGAGGATAAACTCGTGCTTATAGCCAATATCAGCACCAGTGAAACCAAGCCACATTACGCCCTTGATGAAAATAAAAAATGGTGGGTTTATTTCAGGATCCAGGACAAAACACTGCTGGCAAGTAAAATTCTGGTAGATGTCATTAAAAAAAGCACGGAGCATCAAATCACTCCAATTCCTCATGGAAAAGAGGAAAACATGCTATTTGAATACCTGAGCCAGGAAGGACGCATCACTTTAAAGGAATACAGTAAAATCATCAAATCTTCCTATAAAAAAGCACAAAAGATATTAGTGGCCCAAATTCTTGGGGGTGCTATTCGCCCCCATAGCTCGGAAAAGGAAGAATATTTTACATCAATTCCACAACAACTTCAGGTTAAATAATCTCTACCTCAAAAAATCAGGATAGAAATGCCGACTTTTGTAGCAATGCTACAAACACTTTATTCAAAATATAAACCCTATTATTCCGATAACCTGCGATTGGCTATGCCGATTGTAGTGTCACAATTGGGACATACCCTTGTTCATTTAGCCGACAGTGTAATTGTTGGCCATTTCGCCGGTACAATTCAGCTCGCGGCTGTTTCTCTCGTAAATAGTCTTTTTATGCTCATCCTAGTGATTGGAATGGGGATCTCCTATGGATTAACCCCGCTGATGGCACAGGAGAATGGTCGTAAAAACTATGATGAATGCGGTAAATTACTATCCAACAGTTTAATCATTAACATCATTACCTCTATTTTACTCTATGGTTTTGTTCACCTTGGAACTTTACTTGTCATCGACCACCTCGGACAATCACCGGAAGTAGTGGCCTATGCAAAGCCATATTTAGGTTATCTGGCGATTTCGATAGTTCCTTTGATGATCTTTCAAACCTTTAAACAGTTTGCCGAAGGCCTTGGTTTCACCAAACAGGCGATGTTTGTATCCATCTGGGGAAACCTGCTGAATATTATTTTAGGGATCATCCTGGTCAAAGGAATGTTTGGAATCACGCCTATGGGCGTTAAAGGTGTCGGAATCAGCACACTTGTAGACCGAACTTTAATGGCCATAGTGATGTCTGTTTATGTATTGAAATCTAAATATTTCAAAGACTACATCAAAAGCTTTAAAGTCACTTTCTTCGATAAAGTAAGGGCGCTAAAAATCATTAAAATTGGTGCTCCTGTTGCTTTGCAGTATTCCTTTGAAATCAGCGCATTCAGTGGTGCTGCCATTCTAATTGGCACCATTGGGGCGGTAGAACAAGCAGCACACCAAGTGGCCATTAACCTGGCTTCGGTTACCTATATGATGGCCAGTGGTATTGCCTCTGCGGCGACCATTAAAACCGGAAATAATTTTGGGAAAAAGAACTTTATGGACCTCAGACAATCAGCGATTGCCAGTTATCATGTCATTATATTGTTCATGAGCATTACTGCGATCCTGTTTATCGTGGCTAACAACTTACTTCCTTACATCTATACCGAAGACAAAGCCGTGATCACTATTGCTGCTCAACTATTGATCATCGCAGGATTTTTCCAACTTTTTGATGGTACTCAAGTGGTCGGATTAGGCGTATTAAGAGGAATTGGCGATGTTAATATCCCAACCTTCATCACCTTTGTGGCCTATTGGGTAATTGGAATCCCACTAGGATATTTTCTGGGAATTCAATTGGGCTTAGGCGTAAACGGAATATGGTATGGCTTAACATTTGGTTTACTGACGGCCTCAGTATTACTTTTCCTTAGGTTTCAAAATAAAACCAGGGCACTGAATATTAAAGCCACATAGTGATCAATAAGACGAAATTATCCATCAGGTAGTTAATACATGAGCTCGATATTGCATCGGGCTCATTTTTTTTAAAGCAAAAGCTTGCTGGCCAATCCTAAGAGCAGTAAGAATCCGAACACATCTGTAAATGTGGTAATGATGATAGAAGAAGCAATAGCCGGATCAATTCCAACTCTTTTTAGAATCAAAGGAATCCCGGCACCAGTCACGCCCGCGATCAGTAAATTCCCTGTCATTGCCAGAAAAATAACCACGCCAAGCAATGGGTTACTGTCAAAGAATATAGCGAACATAAAGACAATTAAACCCGTAACCGCACCATTAATCAATCCTACAGTAAACTCTTTCAGTACGGTTCGATAGGCTTGATTATCGGTTAGGTCGTATAAGGAAATCCTCCTTACGGTAACTGCCAGCGCTTGTGTAGCAGCATTCCCACCCATCCCCGCGATAATGGTCATGTAAGCAGAAAGTACAGCGATCTTCTCAATGGTAGAACCAAAATGCCGCACTACGGCAGATGCTAAAAATGCGGTTCCTAAGTTTAAAATCAACCAGGGCAAACGGGATTTTACCGCCTCTACCCAGTTACCACTCAGTTCTTCATCCTCAGATACCCCGGAAATTTTCAGGATATCTTCCGTATTTTCATCTTCCAGCACGTCAATAACGTCATCGAAAGTAACCCTTCCCAGCAGCTTCATGTCATTATCCACAACTGGAATACTGGTAATGTTATATTGAGAAATCAACCTGGCCACTTCCTCTTGATCGGTATCGGGTGTTACCCAGGCCACTTCCGCTTTCACTAGCTCAGTAATGTGTACATTTCCTTTTGCCTTAATGATGTCTTTCAAAGAAACGATTCCCTGGAATACATTGTCGTCATCAATTACAAAGATGGTATAGAATTCCTCGATCTCTTCACTCTGACGAATGATCTCGTCAATAGCATCCTTTTTAGTAAGGTTAAGATTGACGCGAATAAACTCGGTGTTCATTAAACCACCTGCGGTCTTTTCATCGTAGCTCAATAAATTCCGGATATTGGAAGCATCATCTTCACTTAAATCTTCTAGAATCTCCTTTTGCTCATGCTCTTCCAGCTGAGAAATAATATCAGTAGCATCATCATAATCCAGCTCTTCTACGATTTCCGTACGTTTATCCGGATGCAGCTGCAGTAGTAATTCTTCCGGGTGAGATTCTTCATGCATCTCCGAAATCACCTCTGACGCGATCTCTACTGGCAAAAGATTAATGATTCGTTCCTGATCTTCTTTGTTGATGCTTTCGAAAAGTATGGCTATTTCTGAGGCATGATATTCCGAAAGAATAACTTTAAGTTGTTCATCATCGCTATTTAAGGCGTTTTTTAGTTTAGAAACGTCTGTTTTGTCCAGGTCGAATGATTGCATGTGCTGTCAAAGTTACAATAATCAGGGTTATTTAAACCATCCCTTACGCCAGAAATATATGACCTGCAGTACTGCAATAGCAGCCATCACGAGCATCGTATATAAGTAACCATTTGCCTGATAAAGCTCCGGCATGTTCTGAGGCAGTAGTTTACCGCTGATTGGATCAACGTTTGCAAAGTTCATTCCGTAAATTCCGGCAATGAAAGTTAAAGGAATAAAAATCGAAGAAATGATGGTCAGCACCTTCATGATCTCATTCATCCGATTGCTGATGATCGACAAATACATGTCAATGTTGCTCGCCGAAATCTCTTTAAGCGATTCTACAATATCTATAATCTGAATGCAATGATCGTAAGCATCACGGATATACATTTTCGTCTGATCAGAAATCAAATGAGAATCACTGCGCAGAATATCATTTAATTTATCCCTTTCCGGCCAAGCCACTCTTCTGATATTGATCAGGTTTCTTTTGATCAATTGCGTATCAAACATGACCGATTTATCTGGTTTATCAAATAAACGATCTTCAATGTTGTCTAATTCATCACCCCAGGCTCCAAGTATTTCAAAATAAGTATCTATAATGATGTCCATAAGGGCATACATCAAATAGCTGCTCCCGCCTATCCGGATATTGCCCTTCCCTATTTTTAGTCGGGAACGCACCGGCGCCAGACAGTCCTCGTATTTTTCCTGAAAAGTAAACAGCGCATTATCCGTCAGCAGAAAAGAGTATTGCTGGTTTTCCAGGTTTTGAGCCTCATCGAATTGCAGCATTCTACTCACCGCAAAAACATGATGCTCATACTCTTCCTGTTTTGGCCGTTGATAAGTTCTGGTGATGTCTTCAAGAATTAACTTGTTGACATCGAAATCCCTGCTTAATGTTTCAAACAAAGCCAAAGAATTAAAGCCTTTAATCTCTACCCAAAATGTATGCGTTTTATCCTGCAACAGGGGTTTTAGCATACTGATGTCATTCAATTCCCTCAGTTCATAAATGTCTGCATTATACTTATACAGCTTAATGATGGGTTTTAAAGCATTAGGATCAATATAAACCATCCCCGGACTAGATCCGGCATGAGGCAGCGCTAAATGCTGGCGTTTCTTTTTGTGCTTTGCTGGTTTAGCCATTTTTAAAAATAGGATTTCGCTTGAGGCCCCTGGTTAAACAACAAGTCCACAATACTTAAGTTTGGCTTAAATCCTTCTCTGTCGTCAAAGACCTGGAAATAAGGTTTAAATTCTCCCGCTGGTTTTTTAAAGACTGGTCCAGAACGCAAATCAAGCGCTGCCGGAACATCATCTAAATATTCTTCCGTCAATTCAAATTTCGGTGTAATTTTCAATTGCTTGAACAGCCAATCCATGATTTCCTGATTGTAATCAAAAAGAGAATCGAATTTTTCGTGGTAAAATCTGGCAAATTCATCCTCGTAATATTCAAAATAAGCGGAATTGCGGTAGCAGCTCTCTAAACTCTTCCAATGCAGGCGTTGCCAATTGAAATCATTACTAATTTTTACATCCTTCATTTTGGTGTGTAATTTCTTGCCGCGGATCACAGGAACAATTAAATCCAAACTCCCATTAGGTGAGTAAATTGAAGCTCGATTTCTAAAGGTTTGTTTCGGAAAATGTTCCTCTTTTTCCAGCACAAACTCATTTCCAAAATGTTTCAATTCTTTGAAATAACTTACTGGGGGAAGATAAAAAAGGGGGAATATAGCTAAACTTTGCATCTGTTATTTTATGTTTGCACTCTTAATCCGCCAAAATAATGATAAAAAAAAGCTTTTCTTATATAGGAGTAGTTTTTTTAAACTTTTTATCTCTTCTACCAATGCAGTTGCTATATTTTATTTCAGCAATCTGTTACTATATCCTATATTATGTTATAGGATACAGAAAAACGGTAGTGCGTGAAAACTTAGTTAATTCTTTTCCGGAAAAAAGCATTTCAGAAATCATTCGTATAGAAAAAAAGTTCTTTAAATACTTTGCAGATTTAACTGTTGAAGTGATTAAAATGCGGTCCATTTCTAAAAAGGAAGTACAAAAACGGGTCAAATTCACCAATCTTCATTTGGTAGAAGCCTATTTTAGCAAAGGAGAAAGCGTGCTGGCCTGTACCGGGCATTATGGCAATTGGGAATGGGGAATGCTGGCATTAGGCGCACAGCTTTCCAAAAAAGCGTATGTGATCTACAAACCGCTTAACAATACTATTTTTGACGATTGGTTTCTCAAAATGAGAAGTAAGTTCGGTAATGTTGGCGTACCTATGCGACAAACTTTACGCAGCCTTGCGAGCACCAGAAACGAAGCCACTATGTTCTGCTTTGCAAGTGATCAAAGTCCGGTTCGAGGAGAAGCACATTATTGGTTAAATTTCCTGCATCAGGATACCGCTGCTTTGTTAGGCCTGGAAAAAATAGCATTACAAACAAATAGACCCATCTTTTACTTTAAATTGAAATACCTTAAAAGAGGTTATTATGAAGTAGATTGCGTACCCATTTGTCCAATACCAAAAGAGACAAAAGAACACGAAATTACCGATACACATTTCAGTTTTCTGGAACAAATTATTAACGAAGAACCTTCATATTGGCTTTGGAGCCATAGGCGATGGAAAACAAAACGAGAATACGCATCATGACAGCAGCAAGTGTAGCAGTAGTAATTTTAAATTGGAACGGAAAAACACTTCTGGAAAAATTTTTACCGGGTGTAATGCGCTCTTCCTATCCCAATTTACAGATTATAGTGGGCGACAATGCTTCTACGGATGATTCTGTTGCATTCCTGCGTAAACATTACCCGGAGATTCGTTTAATTGAAAATGATGGCAATTACGGCTTTGCAGAGGGCTATCGCAGATTATTGGATCAGGTTGACGCAGAATATTATGTGTTACTAAATTCTGATGTCGAGGTTCCTGAAAATTGGATTCATCCAGTGATCGACCTGATGGAAACAGATGATAAAATTGCGGCTGCACAACCAAAGATCAAATGGCAACAAGACAAGACGAAATTTGAATATGCCGGTGCCGCAGGTGGATACCTGGATTTACACTGTTTTCCATTCTGCAGAGGGCGCTTGTTTGATACAGTTGAGGATGATCATGGTCAATACAATGATGCAAAAGAGATTTTCTGGGCAAGTGGTGCTGCATTATTCATTAGAAGTAAATGCTGGAAAGAATCTGGTGGTTTAGACGCCGACTTCTTCGCACACATGGAAGAAATCGATCTTTGCTGGCGCTTAAAAAATATGGGATACAAAATTATGTATTGCCCGGATGCCGAAATATACCATGTTGGCGGAGGTACATTAAATGCCAATAATCCTTATAAAACCTATCTGAATTTTAGAAATAACCTGATCATCATGCAGAAAAACCTGCCTTTATCAGATGCTTATTTCAGGATCTTCATTCGCTTTTTTATAGATTTCGTAGCGCTGGTTCACTTCCTGGCACAAGGCAAATTAGATTTTGCAATGGCAGTCAGCAAGGCACATTTTCATTTCTTCCAGATGATATTTTCCAATGGAAAGAAAAGAACAAAACAGCAGATTGCTTACCATAAACATACCGGGCATTATTCTTCCAGCATTGTGTATGCTTATTTTATCAAAAAAATCAGGTTCTTTAGCGGATTAGGTATTTAAATCTAAAATTAGCATAGATTTTATGAAGTTGATCCTGCGAAGATCCGATGTAGTTGCGAAAGCTTCAGTTGGCCTTTAGAAATTCCCTTCCAAACCTATGATCATACATAGAATTCAGTAAGGGAATTTTTAAAGCTTATGATAAACTTCAAGAATTATTTCTTTTCAGGGACAAAGATAATTGGTCCGGGTCTGTTGGCAACTGTCGTTAAAGCCTTATAAATATAATCACAAACCAGTTTCTCTCCTGCTACATTAATCAGCCTTCTGTCGTCTTCTGGAGTATGGTATTGAGGATGACCGCCGGTATGAAAACCTAATACTGGGATGTCTTTCTTGTAAAATGATACATGATCAGAACCGCCTACATCGTAATGGTTTACAAATGGACGTACACCGATCTCCGGTCCGAGTTTCGTTAACAGCTCCACGCCCCCATCAAATGTAGCTGCACCACCCATGTATAGGTGTTTTTCTGCATTCATCCTACCCACCATGTCCATATTGATCATCAGCTTAATCTGCGACAAAGGTACCAATGGATGTTCTGTGAAGTATTTAGAGCCTAGTAAACCTTGTTCTTCTGCACCAAAAGCAATCACCATCACACTACGTTTCAATGTAGCTTTATTGGCAGCCAGCTTTTCTGCGATTTCCAGCAGCGCGGCAGTACCACTCGCATTGTCATCAGCGCCTAAATGAATGCCTACTGTATCTGGTTTTTTGGAAGACGCCCCTCCCATTCCAAGGTGGTCATAATGCGCACCAATCACAATAAATTCATGCTTTAAAACAGGGTCTGAACCTTCAATGTAACCGATTATATTCTGAGTTTTCACATAAGGCGTATCCTGTACCCCTTTTTTTACTCTCATTTTTGCAGTAAATTCCTGGATATAACTCCCATTATAAGCCGCAATTCCTGATTTCTTGAACTGCTTCACCAAATAACGCACTGTCTTTTTGTTTTCTGCAGTTCCAGGAAAACGTCCTTTCATTTGCGGTGATGCTAAGGTCCAGATGTGGTCCTTAATTTCCTTTTCAGTAATATCTGCCTGCGCGAATGCAGATGCGCTGATCGCAACGCATACTGCTGATAATAAAATCTTTCTCATTTGCTGATTTTAGCTTTTCAAAAGACTTTCTATTGCTAAACGGTAACCATCCAGGCCAAATCCTGTCAGCACACCTTTACAGTTTTTTCCGGTTAATGAAACATGCCTATATTCCTCCCTGGCGTAAATATTAGATACATGAACCTCTATTACAGGTGTATTTATAGCGGCAATCGCATCTGCTAATGCCACAGAAGTATGTGTATATCCTCCTGCGTTGATCACAATACCATCATATTCAAAACCAACTTCATGCAATTTATTGATCAGCTCGCCCTCTACATTACTCTGATAGTAATCGATTTGGAGGATGCTGTACATGGTTCTCAATTGTGCTATATATTCATCAAAACCTAAATTTCCATAGATTCCTGGTTCGCGAACGCCTAAAAGGTTTAAATTTGGGCCGTTAATAATTTGTATCTTCATTAGCTCAAACTTAAAGCTAAAAACTTACAGTAGAAAATTTTTGTGTGATTAATAACCCTTATATACCGGCTTTTAAAGCCTATTTGAAACTGGAGCGCTCGCTTTCAGGAAACTCCATCGCGGCCTATATCAATGATGTTCAGAAACTATCCCAGTATTTTGAATCCCTGGATCAGCGCCCTTCAGTGAAAGAAATTACCAGTGCTGATTTAAAAAGATTCATCAGCTGGATCAATGAGCTGGGGATGTTACCAAGCACTCAAGCGAGAGTGATCTCGGGGCTGAAATCGTTTTTCAGCTTCCTGATTTTGGAGCAAATTATTGTAGAAGATCCTTCAGCTTTGTTGGAAACTCCAAGATTAGGCAAAAAACTACCTGATGTTTTGAATATTGAAGAAATCAACGGACTAATTGAGGCTATTGATGCTTCAAAACCGGAAGGCATGAGAAACAAGGCGATTATTGAGCTTTTGTATGGCTGTGGGCTGAGGGTTTCAGAACTCACTAACATCAGAATATCCAATATTTTTGCCGACAGCGAATTTGTAAAGATCGTTGGAAAAGGAAATAAAGAAAGGATTATCCCAATTGGGGCTACCGCATTAAAATATATAAAGATTTACCTGGACTCCAGCCGTGTTCATATTCCTGTCAAAAAAGGCTATGAAGATTATATCTTCTTAAACCGAAGAGGAACAGGTTTATCCAGAATATCAGTGTTTACCATCATCAAAGATCTGGCTATAGCCTCAGGCTTAAAGAAAAGCATTAGCCCCCATACCTTCCGCCATTCTTTTGCTACTCATCTCATTGAAGGTGGTGCAGACCTGCGTGCGGTTCAAGAAATGCTGGGGCATTCCAGCATTACCACCACTGAAATTTATACGCATCTCGATAGAGATTATTTAAGGGGCGTCATTACCGGTTTTCATCCCAGAAGTTAAACGGTTTGCGGTGGATCAGCTAATGAACAACTGGGCCTCTTGTCGCAAGTATCATCCTTGGCTTTCCTTGCATATCTTTCCTTAATTCAATGAATTCAAAATCTTTACCCTTTAACATCTCCACAGTTTCTTCTGATAAGTATTCATTGATTTCAAAGAATAGCTTCCCTTTTTCCTTTAGATGCGAAACCGCAAAATCAGCAATCGCTTCATAAAATAACAAAGGTCTTTCATCCGGAACAAACAATGCCAGATGAGGTTCATGCGCCAATACATTTTGATGCATTTCGGCCATTTCTTTCCCGGTGATATAAGGAGGATTGCTCACGATGATATCGAATTGATGATCAATATCAAAACTTAAAATATCTGCATGGATAAAGTGAACAGGACTTTCCAAAAGTAAAGCATTTTCCGAAGCCAGTTTCAAGGCGTCCTCAGATATATCTACCGCAGTTACGTCTAAAGCTTTGCCATGTTTCTTCAGGCTGATCGCAATACAGCCGCTTCCCGTGCCAAAATCTATTACCGATTTATTCAGCAGGCTATCCTCTAAAATCCAGTCGACCAATTCTTCAGTTTCAGGTCTAGGAATTAATACCGCTTCATTCACTTTAAAAAAAGCCCCATAAAAATAGGCTTCTCCTAACAAGTATTGAATAGGCTGATGTGCTTTTAGCCCAGCAGCAACAGCAAAAAACTGCTCCTGCTCTTCGTTGCTCAGTTCTTTGTCATAATTCATCATCAACTTGCTCCTGCTGAGCTTTAACAAATGTTCAACGGCGACAGAGAAAATAGACTTAACTTCCTCTTCCTCATAAACATCTTTCAATTCTGTCTTAAAATGCGCTAATAACTGGCTTAAATTCATGCCCTGCAAAAGTAATTAAATCGAACAATATACCTTACTTTTGCCTCAATGGCCGACGAATTATATATTAAAAGATGTTTGGAGCTCGCTATTCTTGGCGCTGGAAACGTAAGTCCGAATCCAATGGTAGGTTGTGTGATCGTTACTGATGGAATCATTATTGGAGAAGGGTATCATCAGAAAATCGGCGAAGCCCATGCTGAAGTAAATGCCATAAATGCTGTATTTGCCAAATACGGAGAAACAGAAGGCGCATTATTGCTAAAAGAAGCAACTGCTTATGTTAGTCTGGAGCCTTGTGCGCATTTTGGAAAAACACCTCCATGTGCAGACCTCCTGATCAGACATGAGGTTAAAAGAGTCGTTATTGGCAATAAAGATCCCTTCGATGCGGTAGATGGAAAAGGGATCACAAAATTGAAAAATGCAGGAATAGCTGTAGTTTCTGGTATCCTCGATAAAGAATGTGCGCATTTAAACCGTCGTTTTTTTACCAGGATTCGTCAGCAGAGGCCATATATTATCTTAAAATGGGCAAGTACTGCCAACGGCTATTTTGCACCAATCGATGAGCGTCAAAAATGGATATCCGGCCCGCTGGCTAAACGTCTCGTGCATAAATGGAGAACAGAAGAAGATGCTGTCATTGTAGGTAAAAGAACGGCAATGGTCGACAACCCACAGCTGAACTCCCGGGAATGGCCAGGTAGAAATCCTATAAGAATCATCATAGATAGAAATCTGGATATCCCACCTACACATCATGTTTACAATGACGATGCTAAAACCATAATATTCAACGAAATAAAGACAGATATAGTTGAAAATATACACTTCATCCAAATGGAGGATATGTCTTTTTATCTCCCGCAAAAAATTGCTTTTCAATTGTACTTAATGGATATACAATCCGTTATTATAGACGGTGGCGCACAGCTGTTGAACCAATTTATTGAAGCTGGATTATGGGACGAAGCCCGTGTATTTACTTCAAAAAACTCCTGGACAGATGGGATCTCCGCACCAAAAATTAATAAAATTATTACTGCTCAACATCGCATTGGAAATGATCATCTCAGCATTTATACAAATCACCAGGAAGTATGATCTATTTAATCATTAGCATTTTTTGCAGCGTTACCGTAGCCGTTTTATTAAAAATGGCACGCCGGTACAAAATCAATATTTTACAAGCCATTACCTGGAACTACCTGTTTGCGATTGCCCTGAGTATGTTCTTTTTCAAGCCTTCAATCACATCGTTGACAACGGCAAAAATATCACCTGTATATTTGGGGCTTGGTGTATTACTGCCTGTGGTGTTTTGGTTTCTTGGTGCATCCATTAGAAGTATTGGTATCGCAAAGACAGACATTGCGCAAAGATTATCTTTGTTTATTTCTATTCTGGCAGCCTACTTCCTATTTGGAGATCAGTTTAACACCTTAAAAGTCTGCGGATTATTTTTCGGCTTTGCGGCGATTATTTTCACACTTTACCGTAAATCCAATGCGCCTGCCTCTGGTGGCAGCTGGATGTATCCCCTCCTGGTTTTCCTAGGTTTTGGCTTTATTGACATCTTATTTAAGCAGATCGCCCAGATTAAAGACCTTGCCTATACCAGTTCCTTAATCCTGACTTTTGCAATTGCTTTCATTTTGTCTCTCCTAGGGATCATTTACCTCTCTGTATTTAAAAAGCAAAAACTAGAACTGGTGAATTTCGCCTGCGGAGCCATATTAGGACTTTTCAATTTCGGAAATATCCTTTTTTACCTGAAAGCACACCGGGCAATGGCCGAAAACCCATCTACAGTATTTGCGGCAATGAACATTGGGGTTATTATTCTAGGTACGCTGGTTGGCATATTCCTATTTAAAGAAAAGCTGAACAAGCTAAATTATGTAGGACTGGCGTTGGCTTTAATCGCGATCATCTTCATTACCTTATCACAGTTTCATGCTATTTGACGATACTTATAAAACCATAACTGCTCCTGCTGAAGGGCTATTTAAAGACCGTGGCAGTAAATTTATTGCCTTTGCTTATCCAATCAGGTCTGAAGAAGAAGTAAAACCGATATTGGCGCAATTGCGTTCAGAACATGGAAAAGCAAGACATTTTTGCTGGGCGTTGCGCTTAAGTCCTGATCGTGCCGTTTTCAGAATCCAGGATGATGGAGAACCATCTGGAACTGCAGGAAGACCCATCCTGAACGCGCTGCTTTCTGCCGATATCACCAATATTCTGATCGTGGTAGTACGTTATTTCGGAGGAACATTATTGGGCGTCCCAGGCTTAATCAATGCCTATAAATCAGCAGCAATTGAAGCGATTCAGGCCGCAGAAATCGTAGAGAAAACGGTAAACGATGTTTATGAGCTGACTTTCGATTACCTAAGTATGAACGATGTGATGCGCTTATTTAAAGAGGAACAGCTGCAAATTCTTTCGCAGGAGTTCGATAATTCCTGCAGCATTAAATTTGAAGTCAGAAAGGCACAGCTCAATCAGGTTTTAGGAAAAATCGAAAAGATTGATGGGGTAAAGCTCAGCTACCTCCATACCGTTTAATCTGTGTGATTTTAATTGCGACCAGATGGCTTGCCTATCTATACTTCGGTGTAATTGGTTTTTAAATAACTGAATTAAAGACTATTTAAATCCAGTTCCATTTGAATATTACAGCGTTCATAAGGCGTAGACCTGCCTACTACTTTCTTGAACCCTAATTTCTGATAAAGATTGATTGCTGGTTTTAAGGAAGTATTGCTTTCCAGGTAAATTTTGGAAGCACCTAGTTCCTTGGCAGCATTAACGATAGCCTGTCCAAGCAACCAGCCAATACTTTTTCCCTGAATCTTCGGTGAAACCGCCATTTTTGCCAACTCATAATCGTAATCCGGATCATTCATCTTGATCAATGCGCATACCCCTACCGGTTCATCCTGATATAGTGCCACAAATATCTTCCCGCTTTTATCCAAAATATAAGCTTTTGGATCATCTAAAGCCTTATAATCTGCTGCTTCCATTTTGAAGTAGGTGGAAATCCATTCTTCATTCAAAGCCCTAAATGCGGACTGATATTTATCCTCATAAGGCACAATCTGCACGTCCTTACTTTCTCTTCTTTTTTTCTGCTCCTGCACCCTTCTACACAAAGATTTTTGATCGAGAAGGAACTCCCATTCTTCAATGGCTTCCCAAAGATTGTGTCTTGCTTCCAAAATTACACTGTCTATCGCAGCGTCTACATCCGCACATTGCACTTTAAGCTCCTTCGCAAATTCAATTCCTTTAGGAGTTAATTCCACTAAATTTCGTCGTTTATCAACGCATTCGCGGTTTTCCTGAACCAATCCCGCCAGTGTCATTTCCTGAATGATCTTGCTTACTGAAGGCTGAGAATGGCCTATCTCCCCAGCGATTTCTGTGATGGTCTTTTCTCCATCTTCTGCAAGCACAAAAAATGCAGGGAACCATTTTGGGGCAAACTCCATCTGGTATAACTCATATATTCGGGCAGCGTCATCAGTCACCTTGGAGGTCAGTAACCTCAACCTGCTTCCCAAAGCCATTTTCCCTGTTTTCTTGAATAATTCCATAGATATAATCAATTACATAACTAGTTATGCAAATATAACTAACATCTGATATTTTCCAAAAATAAAAGAAATAAAACGTTCATTAGGGATCCATCGGTTCATCAAAATCCAGCTGTAAAGACATAACATTGGGATAAAATTCAACTGCAAAATCTGATAAACGTTTGCCAAGTTTATAAGGTTCATAGCCTAATTCCTGCACGCATCTGCCCAATAAAGCACCACTGATGTACATACTCTGGGATTTAGCGGTCACTGTCAGCGCCACTTTATCCGTCGGCATGCCATACCTATAGATGATCCTGGCAGCATTGCGCATATTGGTGGTAGTATGTCGGGCGTGAGGCTCCATAATGATCGCATTTTCGGGAATTTGCAAGGTTCTCATTAAGTATTTTTTCATCTCATCAGCCTCGCTATATTTCGTTTTAAAGGGATGCACTCTCCCACCAGAAACCATAATAAATGGCGCCAGTCCTTTATGAAATTCTACTGCTGCGAGTCGGCAACGCAGCATTCCTCCAGCGCTTAATGCCACATCACGTTCTTCAGGTCCTTCGCCGGGAACCAAAATTAAACTGTATGGATAGTCAGCAAAGTTTGTTTTTGCTATCGCCTCCATACTTGCTCTATTTACGGTACTGCGCATAGGCTCAAAATCTCCGGCTTCATCACGCTCATTAATGTCCAGTGCAATCCCTGCAAAAGTAATAGAGGGCTCAAAAAACATGGAGTTACGAGGGCCAGAACTCAGTATCGCATTCATGCGCAGCAGTTCAGGGTAGCTTTTATCTTTCAGGTTAAAACTTATAGAATCTATCTTTGGGTAGTTTGGTTTTGCCCCCTCTACATATACACCTATCGTAAAATTAACAGCTTTCGCATCCTGTTCCCAAGCTTTAACCAGTAATTCTACCGGCTTTAGGTTCCCATATTTCAGGTAGCAGCCAGAAGGGATAAGTTCATTTTCTACCAATTTATTTAAGGCATTATCCTTTTTAAAGAGCAGGCTTAATCGCTTGCCTG
Source organism: Pedobacter sp. PACM 27299 (assembly GCF_001412655.1). Taxonomy (NCBI): domain Bacteria; kingdom Pseudomonadati; phylum Bacteroidota; class Sphingobacteriia; order Sphingobacteriales; family Sphingobacteriaceae; genus Pedobacter; species Pedobacter sp. PACM 27299. Next base: position 3,350,878 of record NZ_CP012996.1, read on the forward strand.
CCTCCACAATTTCCAGCTCAGTAAACTTAAAAGTCTTGCTGAGACAAGTGATGTCATTGTCGCAAGTCTGAACAGCCTCGGCTATTTTCTGAGTTTTATTTTTAAACAAAGTACTGAGGCCAGGATCCTCCTGAATCAATTTCCTGACTGCTGAATCTCGCTGTAATAGTGTCAGCAGGTAATAATTCTTATACAAGACAGGGTTTAATCCTTCCGGGAAGGTGTATTTAGGGCTTTGTGCAAGGACATTTAAGCTGCACAGTCCTCCAAAGAGCAAAAAGAAAAAGAATCTCATTTTCATATCCTATCGATGTTTAAAATAAAAACCCGGTAGCCTGAACTTAGATTGTTTCCCATAATTTAGATAATTCTGGAGGCAATCTAGGTTTAAACTACCGGGTCAAGTTAATAAAGCAAATTAGTTATAGCCATCATTTTGATAGCCGCCTTTATTATTAATGTTGTCAATCTCTACTTGAGGCACTGGATACAGGCTTCTAAATGCCGGAATTCCTGGGAAAATAGCTGCCATTTGATTGGTTCTCACAATATCAAACCAACGATCAGCTTCTAAGGCCAGTTCCAACCTTCTTTCTAAATATACTGCTGTTCTAAATTCTGCCTGTGAAGTTAACAATACCGCTGTTTTCAAAGATGCATTTGCATTTTTGCGAACTACATTCAGCGCTTTAAACGCTTCCGTATTTCCGTAAGCGGTTTCATTAAGTGCTTCTGCATACATCAACAGTACATCCGTAGTACGCAGTACCGGGAAATCACCGCTGGTTTCATTGTTCAGCTGGGGCGAATTGAACTTGCCTGGTCTGCCGCCAGTTCCTGTGATCGCCACTAATGGCCTGCGGTTATCCCCGCTTTCAAAAAGTGACTGGGGAATATTGATGATGTTCGTATTGTTGTTGTTTCTATAACGATTGTCCTGGTGAACAAACTCTTTTACCCCACCCAATAGATACTGGACCGCAAATATAATGTCCTTACTTGTTTTCAGGTTATTAGGGAAAGTTCTGTTCTGTGGCACGGTATCCAATAGGTTTCTATCATAAATAGCGGTCACCACAGGTTGTAATGTGCTCGCTACCAAGTCAAATTTCTTTTGATAAAGGTACACCTTACCTAATAAACTGGTCGCTGCAAAGCTGGTTGCCTTACCACGCTGCCCATCTGGCCAAGAGGCAGGTAATTTAGTGCCTGCATCTTTTAAATCGTCAATGATCTGCTGATACACCTGTTCTGATGCAGCCCGTGTATTTTGCCTGGCTTCAGCTGTTGTTTGAACGGTAAGTACCAATGGGACCTTGCCCCAAATCCGCGTCAAATTAAAATAACTCAGGGCCCTGATAAATTTCGCCTGACCGATGATCTGCCCCTTAATCGTTTCATTCATGGTAATTGCAGGTGCACGATCCAGAATAATATTACATCTGTAGATCGCCTTGTAATGGCCCATCCAAGTGGCAGAAAGAATACTATTGGCAGAAGTTTCAGCAAATACTTCAATTTGGTTACGTACCCCGGCTCCTGATCCAGGATCATTATCAATCAGGTTGTCCCCACGAAGTTCGCCCAGTGTCAATAAATTGTTTCCATAAAGACTATCGCTTTGCAGCGCGTCATAGCAGGTTACAAGACCGCCTTGTAATCCCTTTTCATCCAAATAAAAAGTTTTTTCGGTATAAGAATCCAATGGTTTCAAGTCTAAGAATTTCTTGCAAGAAGTGGCTGTGATCATCAGACCACAAAGGAGTATGATATATTTTTTCATCTTTCTATGATTATAAAGTGATGTTAATGCCTATTGATGTTGTTTTTGCAGTTGGATAAACCCCATAATCCTCGCCATTTGTGGTGGCATCGCTGCGGTTGGTTACCTCTGGATTGTAACCCGTGTATTTGGTGAAAGTGAATGGGTTCTGCATGGCTACATATATCCTAACCTTATTTAAAGTCAGTTTCTTCGCCAGGCTTTCCGGTAAAGTATAACCTAAAGCAATATTACGGATACGTAAGTAAGATCCGTTTTCAATATGCCAGGTAGAAGTAGTTCCATTGCTTCCTTTCGCAGCGCGATTTGCCCTTACATCCTGACCACTTCCTGGGTCACTTTCTGACTTCCAACGATCTAAAGAACTGATCATATTGTTCATATTTCCCTCTTTATTGGCAAAATATCTACGAGAAAGATTTAGGATCTGATTGCCATAAACACCTTGCATGGCTACACCTAAATCTATTCCTTTGTATTCAAATGAAGTCGCAAATCCGTAGGTGAATTTAGGCAGGTAATTTCCAACAATCTCCCTGTCTTTGGTGAGGTCAATCACTCCGTCGCCATCTACATCTTTAAACTTAAAATCACCAGGTTTAGAAGTATTCACATCATAATTTCCCTGAGTATCCAGGTAATGAGGATAAGCATTTACCTCTGCCTGATTTTTAAACACACCTAAAACTACCGGCAAATAATAAGAACCAATAGGCTCACCTACTCTAGTGATAAAATAAGCATTGGCAACTGAACCAGTTTTGATAATGTCTGCATTTCCAGGACCCAGCTCCACTACCTTGTTGATGTTTTTGGAGAAGTTCCCACTTGCAGTCCATTTGACCGCCCCAAATTGCTGCTGCGTGCCTAAATTGATGTCAATCCCTTTATTGTTCACTTTACCAATGTTTTTCAGTTCTGTAGCAAAACCGGTTGAAATAGGCACTGGTACATCCAATAACAGGTTATTCGTATTACTATTGTATACATCTACTGATAAAGTCAGCTGATTGTTGAAAAATGCAGCGTCGAAACCTACGTTTAATTGTGCTGTCTTTTCCCATTGTAAGTCGTCATTAGGCTTTGCAATTGGTGCAGCCCCATTAATTACGCCTGGAGTGGAACCACCAAAGACATAACCAAAATTATTCATTGAGCCTTGAGCCGCATAATTAGGAATATTGAAGTTACCAGTTAGTCCATAACTCGCCCTTAATTTCAGGTCAGAAATAGTTTCCGAGTTTTTCAGGAAATCTTCTTCAGATAACCTCCATCCCAGGGAGGCAGAAGGGAAATATCCCCATTTGTTGTTCTTTCCGAATTTCGAAGAACCATCGGCTCTGATCGATCCAGTAAATAAATACTTTCCTTTATAGCCATATTGCAACCTCGCAATACCTGAAGCCAATGCCCATTGTGTTCTGGTTGCTGTACCATTAGTGACCAGACCAGCTTTGATAAACTCTACCTGATCGCTGATGAACCCTTTGGAAGCAAATGCGTAATTACCGCTTAAATCGTCTTTTTGAGTAGACCAGCCAACTAAAGCATTGATGTTATGGTCCCCTATCGTTTTTGCATAATTCAAGGTTTGCTCTAACAGCCAATTGGTTTCTTTTATCGTACGTGAAGAGCCTGTAGCCTCCGAAATTGGGTTTCCAGCGGTGTTAGACTGTGGAAATGTAGAAGGTCTAAAGGTATCTTCAGAACTGTTAAATAAATCCACACCCAGCTGCACTCTATATTTTAAATCTTTTGACAATTCTGCTTCTAAAAAGGCACTTCCAGTCATCCTGGTAGTGGCTACATCGTCTTTTTGAAGCATCGCTAAAGCCACAGGATTCCAGGCTTGTGTGCCCCCATTTCCATCTGCAGTTCTGTTGTCAGGTAAGGTAGTTTTTGTACCTGCACTCCATGAATTTTGGTCAAAATTATAACTGCCATCGGGGTTATACACCGAGAAAATTGGCGCATAATGCAAGGCTGAGGCTACAATACCACCTCCATTAGCATTGTAAGCACCATTGGCATTTACTCTCTTTTCATTGGTGACCGAAGGACTAAAGTTAATGCCATATTTGACCACTCCTTTTTTACCTTCCAGGTTTACCCTACCGCTATAACGCTTGAAACCGCTATTCAAAATAATCCCGTCCTGATCAAAATATTCCAGGGAACCATAGTATTTCATCGACTCTGAGCCACCCGCTGCCGAAATCGAATGGTCTTGAATTGGTGCTGTTCTAAAAATCTGATCCTGCCAATCCGTATTTGTTAAACCTTGCTGACCTTGCAAATAAGGTAAAACCTCTAATGGCAACACCGTATTGGTATTGTTTCCAGTATTAAACAAGCGTAGGCCATTATTATCATTCACACTATAATTAACCAGTGGCTTTCCTGTGGCCAGGTACTTTCTGTTATTGGCTTCCATCACATCTACATAAGAGTTATTTCTGGATTCCAATACCATTTGAGCATACTGATACGCATCCATCATTTTGATCTTATGCGCCAGAGATTGCCAGCCGGTATAACTGTTGACATTAATCGTGGTTACCCCATTCTTGCCTTGTTTTGTGGTGATCAAGACCACACCATTAGAACCTCTTGATCCATAAATTGCAGCAGAGGAAGCATCTTTTAAAACCTCAATGGAAGCAATATCATTGGTATTTAAAGTGTTGATGTTGTCATTTGAGATCGGTACACCGTCAATCACATACAGCGGATTTGAACCTGCAGTGATGGTCCCAACCCCTCTTACTTTAATAGAAAGTGCGCCGCCTGGTGCGCCAGAACCTTGTGAAACCTGCACTCCGGCCATCTTTCCAACCATGGCTTCTGCCGCATTACTAATCGGCTGATTCTCCAGATCTGAAGCTTTGATACTCGCAATAGCGGTGGTCACATCCTTCTTCTTCTGACTGCCATACCCTACTACGACCACATCAGAAAGATTGTTCGAGCTTGGATTTAACTGGATCAGCAGCGTGGCCTGTTCACCAGGTTTCAGTATGTAATTGCTGATGGTTTTAGTTTCATAACCAATATAAGAGGCGCTGATGTTATAGGGAACATTCGCAGAAAGTCCTTTTATCGAAAACTGACCCTCAGAATTGACCATGATTCCTTTCTTTTCATTGGTTTTTGTGTTCAGTAAAAGGACGGAAGCGCCGAGTAAGGGCCGCCCGGTTTCATCTTTTACAATCCCGGTAATCTCAGAAGTCTGAGCCCAGGTCTTTGCCGACACTGACATCATCAGCAGGCAAAAGAACAAGTGTGTAGTAAATTTTTTTAGCATAGTCTAATTTGTTTGATTGTTGTTTTTTGGCAAAAAGATCCCCTTCCCGCCTTTTTTAGCAGGTTAATTTGTTTTAATATGGTCCTTTGATTTACTTTCTGATCAGGAACCCTTCGGCAGTTTTAATTTGGTTAAGTTTGTTTAGTTCAGCGATTTCTTCCAGTATGGTGTCTATAGATTGTGTAGATTTTATAATTCCTGTAAATGACATTTCCACCAAATCAGCACGGTCGTATATAATTTTAACTTTATAGTGTTTTTCCAATTGATCAAACACATCCACCAGAGAAGCCTGCTGGAAGTTGAGATCCCGACTGCTGTTCTTATCTTTCGCCAGTAAAGTCTTGTGGTCCGATACGCTGATCCTATTCAGCATACTATTGTAAACCAGCTCTTTTCCAGGAAGCAGCACTTCGCTGAATGCTGAAATATTCAGAACGGTATCTATATTTTTAACTAAAACCTTTCCCGTATGGAGTTCAACTTTGATGAACTTGCTTTTTTCCAAAGCGGTGATGGTGAATGAGGTACCCAAAGCCGTGGTGGCAATGCCTTTCGCATACACTACAAAAGGATGGTTTGTATCTTTTGAAATCTCAAAAAAGCTTTTCCCATTTAAGAATACTTCTCTTTTATTTTTCACAAAAGGAATCGCGTACCTTAATTCTGCTCCAGGAAATATTTTAACGGTAGAACCATCAGGAAGGATTACCAATTGCTGATGGTCTGTATAATTGACAACTGATTTCCAATTGATCGGGTTTGTTTTTTCAGGGGTTGACACCTTATTGCTGGCCAGCGTTATTTTTGAATCTCTCTGGCTCCAATTCAAATTGAAAAGTCCAATTGAAAGTACAGCCAGTAAAATAGCAGCTGCAGAAACTATCTTGATCCATTTTAAGAGATAAACTTTAGCAATGGTCTCTTTTTTTACTGCGCTAAACATCTCCACACTTTTCAGCTCATCCAGCTGTGCATCATTAGTTTCCTCCCATTCAGTTTGGCTCAATAAATGGTCCGGCAAGTCGTCAATAGCATTCAAATAGTTCAGTACCTGAAGTTTTTCCTCCGGGCTGCACTGTCCTTTAAAATATTTATCTAATAATGCTTCAGACACACTCATACTACCAATACGATTGGATTGGAGGGAAACCCGTAACGAAATAAAAATATATTTAAATTAGTCAAGAATTTTTGTCAGCAGCACCAGGACTGGGACTAAAGCATAGCCATCCAGCTGTTTAACAGCTAATGAAATGTGCTTTTCAACCGTTCTCGGAGAAATACACAGCTGCTCGGAGATTTCTTTATAAGAATAACCTTGCAGTCGACTTAAAATGAAAACCTTTTTCCGGGTTGGTGGAAGCACACTCAGTGCAACTTCCAACTGTTGATTGATTTCAAACTTTTGATGCTGGTCTGTGGCTTCTTCGGAAATGTGAGTATAATATAATTTCAGATTCCTTTCGTCATTACTTTCCTTTTTGAAATAGTCGAGTAAGGTCGTTCTTGCAATCCGGAACAGCTGAACATCCATTTCGTGCTCTTCCGATAAGGTATGCCGAAAGTTCCATAATTTGATAAAAGCGAGCTGAGTTAAGTCCTGGGCCTTATCTTCATCGTTTGTTTTCTTAAAAAAATAGGCATATACCTTTTTATGAGATAGTCTGAAGACCATTTCAAAAGACTCGTGATTGCCTGATTTTAAATTATGGATATAGCTTAACATTGCTGCACAAAACTATTAGATACATATTAGCCAAAACTAAATATAGTGTTAATTCTGATTAAAGTAATAGTTGCAATTTCCTTAACTATCCATGTAATTCGGGGTTATTACGCTTTACTGCTGGTATATTTAGCGGATGTTTGTTCTGATACGGCTCAATGAAGTAGCTGTAACGCCCAGATAAGAGGCTAGATATTTAAGAGGAATGCGATTTGCTAAGCCAGGAAAATTCTTTAAAAAATCCAAATAACGGGTGGTTGCATCTTGAGAAATTATAGGTGCTTTTCTATACTTTTGAAAGATACAGAGTTGAATCATTCTGTTTGTTACATTATCCCATCCGAAAATAGTCCGCAAAAGTTCCTCCCAATTTTGTTTGGAAAACACAATGAGCTTACAATTTGTACATGCCTGCAAATATTCAGATGAGGCGGTTTCCGCGTCAAAATTGATGTAGTCAAAGGTCAAGTTATTTTCATTGATAAAAAAGCGGGTGATTTCTTCCCCCTTGTTGTTGTAATAGCAGCCGCGCATCACGCCTTCCACTATAAAGCCGACTTGTTTTGGCACTTTTCCTGCTTCAGAAAAATATTCATCTTTACCAAGTGACAATAGCTCCGCTTTTTTTGAAATCAATGCGATTTGCTGCTGGTTCAGCGAACAAAATTGTAATACATATTCTAAAAACTCTTTCATTTTGCAAATTTAGTCAAGACGTTTTTTAACCACATGGGACTTGGTAACAATTTGGTTTATAATCATGAAAGCACCATAAAAATAAAAAGCAAATAGTGCTTTCATGAATTTCATTACCAGGGAATTTCAGCTGTTAGCGGATTGGCTTCCTCACTGAAAAATTTACCAGTTGGTCCATTATGATCAATCAAAGCATATTTTACAATGCGTTTACCAGCTTCTTCGACTGTGCCAGTTCCAAGATGGTTTGTAAAATCGGTTTTGGTATAACCGGGGCAAACTGCATTTATTTTAAATTTTGTATCACGCAATTCGTAAGCCAAATGCACCGTATACATATTCATTGCTGATTTTGAAGAAGCATACGCTGCAAGTACTTTATAATGATAAGCAGCATAGTTTGAATCGCTTTGAAAGGTAAGGGATCCCATGTTAGAGCTTACATTTACAATGCGAGGTTCATTAGATTTCTTCAATAAGTCAATAAATACTTGTGTAGTCCGTATTACTCCATAAAGGTTGGTTTCGTATACTTCCTTGAAATTATCTATACTAGCTGCTGAAGGATTTTGAGGAATGCCGCTGATGCCTGCATTATTGATAAGCACATCTAAAATATCCGTCTTTTTACCTATTTCTGCTCTTGCACTTTTCAGGGAATCATTATCAGTTACGTCAAATTGAATAACTTCAACATTGGTCAATCCCTGGGCTTTTAAATGTTCCAGGGCTTCCAGTCCTTTTTCTAAATTCCGGCTTCCGAGGTAAACATAAAACCCTTTTTGTACCAATTGCTTTGCTATTTCAAGTCCTATCCCTTTATTTGCCCCTGTAATTAAAGCTGATTTTTTCATTTCTTTAAATTTTTTAGTGGTGCAAAATTGAACGATTAAAACTGAAAACGACTTGTCATATGGCAAGAAGTGATTAGTTCAAGTTAACACTATTCCAACTAATATACTACAATACGGTATGGAACAATTTCTGATATACGATTCTTATACATTGACCTTATCTTTGATCCTTAGCGCCTGTGTCCTGCTCTTTACATCCAGCTTCACATATAAATTACTGATGTGATATTTCACCGTATTTGGAGAAATAAACAGTTTATTCGCCAGTTCCTGATTGGTTAGACCTTCCCAAATCCCTTGCAGCACCTCTGTTTCGCGCTCAGTCAGCAGGAAATCCTTTTGTAAAATCATCAGGGTATCCTCCTCATTACTCAGCGGAAGGTTGGAAATCCCAGGTACTACTAAAGCACTTTCTTTGAATTCCACCAGGTATTTGTTGATTTCAGTACGGTAATGCTCCTTCTCTTCCTGTAGGGCTCTAACTTTAAAGGTGATGGCAAAGCCGATAGAGATAATTTCAAAAGCACTGACCATTCTCAAGGCATCCATATCAAATGCAGCTAACCAAGGCAGGTTAAAATTCATGTTGAGCACATAGCCAGCTCCAAAAATGACGATGATACCAAAAGTTAAGACTAAAAACCGGGCATAGACATCTTTCTTAAACCTGGAAATGGCAATACTGATAGGGATTATGGCGCTTAAAAAACTGAGCAAATCTACAATCGGAAGGAAGGCCTCCCATTTGAAAATGGTAAATAAAACCAAGGTCAATAATGCCAGGGCGATCACCGGGCCCACATAACGCCAGTAGTTCTTATGCGTATCTTTCAAATCCAGGAAATAGTAAGAAAAAACACAGGCAAAAGCAGCGGTAAATGGCACGGTATAAACCAATAGGTTATTCATCACTAATTCTCCGGAGGACAAGTAATAAAACATTCCGTCTTCATAGAAAAACTCCACAAAAACACCAATCTGTAAAAAGCAGTAGGCAATAAACCGCTTGTCTTTGAAGATCAGGAAGAATACAAAATTGAATATAATGGACATCAATCCAAGTCCGTAATAAAAACCAATTCTGAGCAACCTCTTCCCCTCTTTTTCCTGGAAGGACTGCGCATCCATCAGCACTAAAGGCAATTGTTTCAACAGTGCATCTGAACTTTTCAAATAGTAGACATTACTATCTGTTTGAAAGTTAAACTGATCATATCTGGCTAGATTTTCCTGTTCCTTTATTTCAATGAACTGCCCATTTTTATAACTATAAAGTGAGGTATGGTGAAGGTGCGAAGAAGAAATCTGTAAAGATAAAGGCTGATTCAGCTGATGCGTATCCAGTTTACCTTTTAACCAGTAGGCAGTCTGCTCTTTCTTTGGGCCTGGTTGTTCTGCAAAACTAAAAGAAGGTGCTTTTTTGAGGGGTTTGAAAATCAAACCTGAGATCTCTTTTTCTAAACTGCTGCTGCGATCAGCAGTTTGTCCATTCACAAAAACACCCGGTAATAACAGCAGTATCAGAATGATGATTCGGGGATAAAAAGTTCGGTATTGAGTAGGTTGAAAACAGTTCATTTATACAAGAAACGGCTAAAATAGAACTCAAAACTAATCTTTTTCTGCTGAGCTCATTGTAATAACCTTGTATAATTTGAGTTTTCTTCTCTTCCTGAAACTTAGATACTGATTGCCAAAAACAACAATACAGCCGCAATCCATTGCATTTCAACTCAATATAAAGTGTGTTTCATCAACCTACCCGAATGGGTAGGTTGATTTTAATCTCTTAAATTATGAAACCCACCCATTCGGGTGGGAAATAATGTTTTCTGGCCTTGTATGTTTGTCCCAAGTATTTAATGAATCTCTTCCCTTCTTTAATACATGAAAAATTTCCGAAGGTTAAATTATAGCGACAATAAAGGCAGTAAAACTGCCAAATCTGTAGCCTCTCTCCGCCGGTAGTCTAAGCACTGCCGGCATTCATATCAACTCATAAAAAAATAAGATTAGGTGATTAAAGCCAACCTTTTCTTTTGAACCAAAAGTAAATAGCTACCGTCACCACCACCATTAATCCCATCACTCCCGGGTATCCCATTCTCCAATGCACTTCCGGCATAAACTCGAAGTTCATTCCATAGATTCCAACAATGAACGTTAAGGGCATAAAGAATACCGAAAAGATGGTCAGCACCCGCATGATTTCATTTGTTTTCTGAGAAGATGCCGAGAAATAAATGGCTAACAGCTGATGTATGTTTTCAGCAAGTGAGTCCAGCATGCTCTGATGTTTCACATATAAATCCCTGGTATCCCTAGTATTCACATTTCCTTCCTGCGCATCCAAGGCATCAATAATGTCATAAGAAAGAATCAGCATTCTTTTCAATAAATCAATCTTCCGTTTTAAATAGTACAGCCCTTTCAGCAATGGTGCTTTTTTGGGTCTTAAAAAAACAATCTCTTCATAATAATCCACGGATTTAGCCAGTTTATTTAATGGTTCGGTATAAGTGTTTAAACAGGCACTGATCAACAGATTCAATAAATCAAGGGTGTTGCTACATTTTTCATTTTTGATCAACTTCGCTATTGGCGCAATCAAATCATGTGTCCTGCGATGAACAGTGATCAGGAATTTATCGGAGTAAAAGAACGCAATTTTATGGGTAAGCTCCTGGACAGTGTCCGCCTCTGCGACATTCTTTTGTGTATGTATTCTAAATATAATGAAAGCATAGTCCTCCATCCTTTCATATTTTGGCAAATGATCTGGCTGAAGACAGTCATTAACGAGGGCGGGATGCAAGTTGTATTTTTTAGCGATGCTAGAAAGCTCCTCTGTTGTCGGGGCAGTAAGGTCAATCCATTCGAATGCTTGGTTTTCAGCAAGATTTTTAGTCATAAATTTCTTTAATAAAGGATACTACTCCTGTTAACACACATTTTAGGCCATTGTTCTATTTGATTTAAACCTAATGATACTCACAAGTGTTATGTTTGTGTTCAAACCTTTTATCTTAAATAATTAAACCTATGAATAACTTTTTTAGAACCATTATTGCTGGTTGGGGAGCAAAAAAATTAGGCGGCGGCTGTTTGTCTACAATTATCATATTTGCTTTAATTTATATGATGTTAGGTAAATGTAACAATGGCACACGTGCCGCAGAGCCAAAATTCAAATCTGAAAAACCTTTGGTCCTTAAGTAGTTTCAACAATTGCTTAGTCGATGATGTGCTCAATTTCCTTTCCAATAGCACGTGCTGTACGCTCATCAAATACAATTTCTAGTCGCTCCCCTTTTAATTCTGGGGTATATATTGGAAGATCTCCGGCTGGAATTTCTGTCGTTTTCATCAACACCCATTCGTTTCTGTCATGACGAACAGCGCCCATAATACCCCCAAAATAGATCACCTTATAATAATCCTTCTCTTTAAGGATCGTCAAGGTGACTTCCTTTTTGCCGTAACCGACCCGAATGTTAAAAGCTTCCTTCTCCATGCTATTTTACACTTAAATTGAAAATGTTAGTAGTAAATGAATACCCAAGATCTAACAATGACCATAAACTAGCTGAAGCAGGAAATTGTTTTACGCTTTCGTGAAAAAGCATTAATTCATCAAACTATTCCAATATAGGTTCAACATCTCTTTCCCTTAACCATCTAAATTTGAACTTGAAATAAGTAGAAATTTAACAGGTCTTTATTCAATCGTTAATGGTTGATTAATCCATGATTGATCTAAATGATGTTTTAACTATGACATAAGTAGTAAATAATGTCTTATTTAGATTTAATTATAACCGAATTTAATTTGACCATTCATTAATTTCATCAAAAACATTGTAGATCAGTAACTTAAAATAAATAACTATTATTGGAAGTTTAAAAAATGAACTATTTGGTGGATTTCATGGCCGTGTAGGCAATTTAGTGGGTTATGTATTGAACGGAAAATCGATTATCAGAACAATTGGTAAAAGCAATAAACCCCTCAGCCCTGCCAGAATGATCAATTGCAACCGCATAACGATCGTCAATAAGTTTCTAAAACCCATTCATCAATTTATTAAATTAGGCTTTCAGCTTAAGGTTGTTAATTCCGACAGGAATTACTACAACAAGGCGGTTTCTTACCATAAAAAACACGCAATAACCGGTGAAGCCTATATAGGGAGGATGGTTCCGAAATTTCAGATAGTGTTTATGTGGGCAGCATAGAGAAAACTGATTTGAAAAGTAAAGAAATTAAGCGCATTAAAAAACAAGAACCTATTGCGTTTAATAGACCAGAACATAACAAGAAGTCAACCAGAGCTATTAGCAAAAGCAGACTTAGCACAAAGTTAAAATTACAACTGCAGCCGCATCCAAAGCGAAAGCTCCCCGATAAACCTAATTAGGATTGGCCATGTGATTTACAAAAAACCTCGACAAAGCCACATTTTAACGGTAAATTTGCAAAATGGAAATCGAACGCCACAATTCTACTCAAATCATGCAAGCTTACACTGAAATAGACATTACAAAATTGACTGCGCTTCAAAAAGAAGCATCTATCTTGCTTATAGACGTCAGAGAACGCCATGAAGTACCCGTCCTTGATAGCGAAATCTTCAAAAAAGTGCCCATGTCTGAGCTCGCTGAATTTCTGAATACTGCTGTTGAAGAAAAAAACATTGTTTTTATTTGTCAGCATGGAATCCGGAGTGTTGCGGCGGCAGAGGCCTTGCATGATAAACAGGGCTCAGGCAAGCAGATCTACAGTCTAAAAGGTGGCATTGCAAAATGGAGAAATTACTTTTTGTAAAGGCTTTACACTTCTTTAGTATGCTGTTTAATTAATGCTGCCATCTTTGAATTAAAGCTGGTCAGGTCTGTTCCTAACTCCTTAAAAAAATATAGATCGGCAGTTTCTACACATATAATGGCTTTTTGTAAGACCTTTTCTCCATCTGGAGTCAACATGATGGTTTTAGCCCTGGTATCTGTTGGATGTTCATGACGGGTAATAAAATTCTTATCTTCCAGCGTCCTCAATACCTTTGACACCATCATTTTATCCGTATTGCTTTGATTGGCGACGTCAACCTGTGTAACTTTATCACTTTCTCTGGATAACCAGGCTAGTGCACAGAGCAGCGCGAACTGGGTATGCGTCAAGTCTAAAGGATCTAAAACACGCTTTAGTTTCCTCTGCCATAGCATTGTTAACTGCCCTAGAAGATAACCGGGACTGTCTTCGGGCTTTTTAAAATAAAATTCAATTTTATTAGACATGGTCTTTATGTAGCATTTTTAAAGAAATCAATTCAAAATCATGCTGATTGATCTCGAAGAAACCAAAACGGAACGGATAGCCCCAGCTTTTCTTGTTGGGGATAAAATCCAGTTCGGGAATTAAGGGCAAAATGGAAACATCCAGGCTCGGCAAAAATTCAATATTACGTCTTGAGGGACAAAAGTCTTCAGACACTTGAACCTGATATATTTCGTCATCCATCACCTTTCCTATAGCGGTAAATTCCTGACAGGCCTCAGGTCTTCCCATAGTTTGTTTTCCTGAATAATAGATAATGAAATCATCCTTACGCATCTTTTTCAAAGGCGAGATTTTTCCATGACAGGCTTGTGCAATCCCCTCTGCCAGCCCGGTTTTAACATGATCTTTCGATGCCACAATGATCCAGTATGCTAATTTTCTCATCTGATGTACTTTTGTTGTCACAAATATAATATACACGACAACTACATCCAGATATTTTCACTTAATTCCATAAAAAAACCTGTCTCAAAAGAAACAGGTTCAACTAGTTTTTTAGTTAACTACTAAAGGTTCTTAGTCAGCTCTTCGCTTAAAGGTTTCACTTTAGAGCGGAAACGGTGTACCAATTCTCCTTTTTCATTGATTAAGAACTTCTCGAAATTCCAGTTGATGTCACCAGTGAAATCTGGGTTTGCTGCAGTTGTCAGATATTTGAACAATGGGTTAATGTCATCACCTTTAACACTCACTTTTTCACTTAATAAAAAGGTAACCCCAAAATTCTTTTTACAGAAGTCCTGAATTTCAGAATTAGTCGCTAATTCTTGTCCGCCGAAATTACCAGCTGGGAATCCGATCAACACCACCTCTTTACCATATTGCTTACTCAATTTCTCCAGGTCTTCATATTGAGGCGTATACCCACATTTCGACGCGGTGTTCACAATCAGGATTTTCTTTCCTTTGAATTGCGACATTTTCATCACTTTACCATCGATGGTTCTAAAGTTGAAATCATAAATACTTTTTGCCGGCGGGGTAAAGATCAGGCTCAGTAATATTAATAATGTATTCATAGTTTGATATTTTTAAATGTATAAACGAAGTTAAGCACAAAAAGATTGTTTGAACCTAAAAGAAGCTTGGAAATAGTAAAAAAACTTCATTTATTACCTAGAAATGTCCGGCGGCTTAAACATTCCGATACCGCTATATTGAAATAGGCGATTTTGAAAAAGACAATCCCTCCTATTTATAAAGTATTAAAGAAATATTTGCTCGCTATAAAGGTAGAATCGAAGTTATTCCTGCATAATTAGGCGAATTACTTGAAATACATTACGGCTTTAAACCTATTTAGCATATCCCCATTTTTTTATCAAAAAAACACATTACCCCGGATAAGCCCCATAAATCAGCTATAATCACCACTTTATAGCTAATAAAATGAGGCTTTTTCAAATTTATTTACTATAAAAATCATATCGGATTTTGAAATTAGCCTTATTTATAGCTTTATTTGCAGAAAAACGTTCTGAATGGCGAAGAATTTATTAATAGTTGAGTCACCTGCAAAAGCTAAAACCATCGAAGGGTATTTAGGAAAAGATTTCCTTGTTAAATCAAGTTACGGACACATCCGGGATTTGGTTAAGGGGGATATGGGCATCGATGTAGCCAATAATTTCGCCCAGACCTATGAGGTCCCTGCCGATAAAAAGCATGTAGTAGCCGAGCTTAAGAAGTTAGCCAAGGAAGCCGAAATGGTATGGCTAGCGTCCGATGAGGACCGTGAAGGGGAAGCAATTTCCTGGCACTTATATGAGACATTAGGACTAAAAGAAAATAAAACTAAACGTATAGTATTTCACGAGATCACTAAGCCTGCCATCTTAAAGGCGATAGAGAATCCACGTACCATCGATTATAACCTGGTCAACGCCCAGCAGGCACGCCGTGTATTGGATAGATTGGTAGGTTTTGAACTTTCTCCGGTATTGTGGAAAAAAATCAAACCATCTTTATCTGCAGGTAGAGTGCAGTCGGTAGCCGTACGTTTAATTGTAGATAGAGAGCGAGAAGTCAATAAATTTAATGCAACCGCTGCATTTAAGGTATCTGCACAATTCGGTACTGGAAAAGGTAAAGAAGTGGTGAAAGCAGAATTGCCACAGCGTTTTGAAAAAGAAGCAGATGCAGAGAAATTCTTAAATGACAGTATCCAGGCAGGATTCAGCGTGGCCAGTTTAGAGACCAGACCTGCAAAAAGAAACCCAGCGCCTCCATTTACAACTTCGACTTTACAGCAGGAAGCTTCCCGTAAACTGGGATATTCGGTGTCGAGGACGATGCAGATCGCTCAGCGACTGTATGAAAGTGGACGTATCACGTATATGCGTACCGATTCCGTGAATTTATCGGAAACTGCATTACAGGCAGCATCAGCGGAAATTAATTCTGCATGGGGCGAGAAATACCATCACCAAAGAACTTATAAAACGAAATCTGCAGGCGCACAGGAAGCTCACGAGGCCATCCGCCCTACTTATTTCAATCACCATACCGTGACCGGCGACAGTTCAGAACAGCGTTTGTATGAATTGATCTGGAAGCGTGCCATCGCTTCTCAGATGTCTGAGGCGCAGTTTGAAAAAACAACTGCACAGATTGCCATCAGTACCCGAAAAGAGCATTTAGTTGCAGAAGGTGAAGTATTGAAATTTGATGGTTTCCTAAAAGTATACCTGGAATCCAGCGATGACGATGAAGCAGAAGATTCTGAAGACAACAACATGCTGCCTCCATTGGCTAAAGGCCAGGAATTGAGCTTAAGAGAAATGAATGCAACAGAGCGTTTCTCTCGTCCGCCGGCAAGATATACAGAGGCCAGTATGATTAAGAAACTGGAAGAACTGGGTATCGGTCGTCCTTCTACTTATGCACCAACGATCTCTACGATTCAAAACCGTGGTTATGTGGTGAAAGAAGACCGTGATGGTCGTCAGCGTTCCTTTACCTCGATTGTATTGGCGAATGGTGAAGTTAAAAAACAAATTAAAACAGAAATTACGGGTGCAGAGAAATCAAAACTCTTCCCAACAGATATAGGTGAAGTAGTGAACGACTTCCTGGTAGAACACTTTAAAGGAATTGTCGATTTCAACTTTACAGCGAATGTAGAGAAGGAATTTGATGAGATCGCACAAGGTTTACAGGAATGGACGAAAATGCTCCACTCCTTCTACACCCCTTTCCATCAGGAAGTAGAAACTACATTAGAAAACGCGGAACGTGCAAACGGAGAACGTTTACTAGGTGTGGATCCAGTTTCTGGAAAGAACGTATATGCTAAAGTAGGTAAATTTGGTCCATTGGTGCAAATTGGTCAGAATGATGATGAAGAAAAACCGCGTTATGCGAGTTTGGCAAAATCTCAGTCGGTGGCCACAGTGACACTTGAAGACGCTTTAGAGCAGTTTAAACTGCCTTTCCAATTGGAAGACTATGAAGGTAAAGAAGTTTCTGTAGGTGTAGGCCGCTTTGGCCCTTACGTGAAATGGGGAGATGCTTACATCTCCATTCCTAAAAACGAAGAGCCTTTATCAGTAGATAGAGACCGTGCGATAGAAATTATTCAGGAGAAAATCACTGCTGATGCTCCTGTTGCACATTACGAAGGTTTGCCGGTGACAAAAGGAAAAGGCCGTTTCGGTCCTTTCATCAAATGGAACGACTTGTTCATCAACGTACCAAAAGCATATAACTTTGAAGAACTTTCGGCCGCAGATATCAATGAATTGATTGGCAAAAAGGTGGAAAAAGAAGCCAACAGATTCATCCAGCAGTGGAATGAGGAGAAAATTGCGATTGAAAACGGCAGATGGGGACCTTTCATCCGCTTCGGTAAAGACATGCTGAAACTGGGTAAAAACCCGGCTACAGGTGAAAAATACACACCTGAGGATCTGGCATCCGTTTCTTTGGAGGAAGTGAAAAAACTAATCGTTGAGCAGGTTCCAAATGCATTTGAGCCTAAAGCAACGAAGAAAAAAGCAGCAGCTAAAACCACTGCTAAAGCGGCAAAAGCACCAGCAAAAAAGAAAACAGTAGCGAAAAAATAGAAGGCAGGTAACCCCTGCAAGCGTAATTATGAAAAAGGATCTCCCAGAAAACATAGTAGAAGATATCGCCGTTGCGGTGGTATTGACCAGCGAAAGTCCGGAGTTTAAAAACTGGACAGTATATCTGATTAACCTGAAAAATGAGGTTTTGGAAAATGTCATGATCAGTTCAAAGGGATATGGAGAAAAAGACGGTAGAAAAGTGCAGACTTCTGTGCTGCGCCACTCTTTGGGAAATGTAATGCCACAATCTTTTGCCGGTGTAGAAGCGATTGCTCCAGAAGTACTGGGCTTAACAAACGAATACTGGTTGAGCTATTATATAAATAATGTGATCTATGATAAAAAGTTTATTTTTCTCCCTGAAAGCATTGTAGATGAGAACCTAATCCGAATTCCACTGGTGAACAAGCCAGGAGTAATGATAAAATAATTTCGGTTTAATTCCCGATCTCAATCCTTTTTGTTAATTTCCATGATCTTTACCTATAAGAACAGATTTCATGAAAATTACGCAAAAAGGATTTTTTATTGGCGGAGCTTTGCTCGTCCTTATCGGCCTTACTACCTTCTTCCTCCTAAAAAAGAAGCCCACTAAAGACAATCAGGCCTATGCTAAATACATAGAAGCTTATACCTCTGGTACCGTATCCAAAAAAAGCAATATTAGAATCAGATTGGCCAGTCAGGTGAAAACCATGGGCGATATTGGTGTAGCTGATCAAAGGGACCTATTTAGCAGCTCCCCTTCCATTAAGGGAAAAACTTATTGGATTGATGCGCAAACCTTAGAATTTCGCCCGGATGAAGCGTTGAAGTCCGGCGAAACGTATGATGTGACTTTCCACCTCGATGAAGTGACAGAAACAGAGAAAGGTTTGGGAGATTTTGATTTCGACTTTAAGGTCATCAATCCGGGGCTGGATTTAACGCAGGAAGGTCTGGTTTCTCAGAACAACACTTCGCTGGATTACATGAAGCTCAAAGGAGAAATCAACACCGCCGATCAGGAAGATCCTAAATTGATTGAACAATGTTTAAAGGTTGATTTCCCAAGCGCTTTAAAAGTAAAATGGCAGCACACACCAGCAAAAAACACTTCCAGCTTTACCATAGACAGTATTCCTAAGGGGAAATCCGAAACTCCGTTGAATTTAGCCTGGGATGGCGATCCAATTAAAGCAGGAAGAAGAGGACAGGAAGAATTGGTCGTTCCTGCTAAAGGAATATTTAAGATCATGAACATGAAAGCTGTGCAGGATATGGAAGATTTTGCATTGGTGCAATTTTCTGAACCGGTTAATGTAGGTCAGGATCTCAATGGACTGATCAGCTTGTCGCAATTGTCAAACCTGCGGTTTACCATTGATGCCAGTCAGGTGAAGGTATATAGCCCTGATAAACTGGAAGGTAATTACCAGTTTACCGTAAATGAAGGCGTAGAGAATATCAATAACAAAACACTAACTGCGGCAAAAGCAGCCAATATTATCTTTGAGAACAAACTTCCATCGGTAGAGATTTCCGGAAAAGGAACGATCCTTCCCAATTCAGGGAAATTGGTATTGCCTTTTGATGCGGTGAATTTGAAAGCGGTGGATGTGACTATCATCAAGATTTATGAGAACAATATCCCTCAGTTTTTCCAGACCAATGGATTTGATGGCAATCAGGAACTGCGACGTGTAGGTAAACCGATTGTTCAGAAAACGATTCGTTTGGATGAGGATAAATCACTCAACCTACATAAGAAAAACCGCTTTACTTTAGACCTAGACAAGATCATTCGTACTGAACCTGGTGCCATGTACCGTGTGACCATTGGCTTTAGAAGCGCTTATAATCTTTTCAAATGTGCAGAAGGGTCTTCAAAAGAAGGTGATTCCAGTGAGGATGAATTTGAAAATTACAGCAGGGAGAAGCTGGATGAATTCGATGATTTCTGGCTGAGGTATGATAATTATTATCCTAGTGGCTATAGCTGGGAAGATAGAGACAACCCTTGTACCCCATCCTATTACAGAACTGATAGATTTGCCAGTCGAAATTTGATTGCCTCCAACATTGGTTTAATTGCCAAAGGCGGTAATGATGGCAGTATGCTGATCATCGCCACAGATTTATTAACCGCCAAGCCCCTAAGTGGTGTATCGATAGAATTACAGGATTACCAGCGACAGGTTATTGAAACGGTTAAAACCGATGGCGATGGTATGGTGACCATTGACAACAAAAGAAAGCCATTTTTATTGGTGGCCAAAATGGGCGACGAACGTGGATACCTGAAGGTTAATGATGAAAATGCATTGCCACTGAGCAGATTTGACGTCGCTGGTGATCAGGTACAACATGGCTTAAAAGGCTTTATTTATGGAGAACGCGGTGTTTGGCGTCCAGGAGATTCTTTGTTTTTATCTTTCATTCTGGAAGACAAGCTTAAAAGACTACCTGGTGCTTATCCGGTTACTTTCGAATTATACAATCCTAAAGGACAGCTGGTTAAAAGAGCGGTAAATGGTAAACCTTTAAATGGTTTCTACGCTTTTAGAACAGCTACAGAGAGTACTGCCCCTACGGGCAACTGGCTGGCAAAAGTAAAAGCCGGCGGCGCTGTATTCTCCAAAACGATTAAAATTGAGACGGTGATGCCAAACAGGCTTAAAATCAGTTTCAATTATGGTAATCGCCCTTACTTAGGTTCTGGCGGACCATCTACAGCGGTATTATCCGCAAACTGGTTGTTTGGTGCACCAGGCAAGCATTTAAAAGCAAAAGTAGATGTCAGTCTGAATACGATGAAGACGACGTTTAAAGGATATGAAGATTATAGCTTCGACAACCCTACAGTGGTTTTCGAATCGCAGTTGAAAACCATTTTTGAAGGAACATTAAATGAAAATGGAACGGCTACTGTAAATACCAATCTGAATGAGAATAATACAGCACCTGGGATGCTGAAAGCCAATTTCTCGATTAAAGTATTCGAAGCTGGCGGTAATTTCAGTATTGACAATTTTAGCATTCCCTACCATGTGTATTCGGATTATTATGGGATAAAAACTCCTGCTGGCGACAAATTAACTGGGATGCTGCTCACAGGTAAAGACCATCAGATTGACATTATCAATGTAAACAGAGATGGAAAATTACTGGCAGGCAGCAAGGACGTAGATGTGGAGCTATATAAAGTGCAATGGCGCTGGTGGTGGGAACGCGAACAGGAAGACGCTTATGCGAATTTCACTCAAAACTCCTACAATAAGCTGGTGATTAAAGAAACGGTAGCCTTGAATAATGGTAAAGGCAAATGGATCTTACGCATTGATGAACCGGAATGGGGTCGTTACCTGCTATTGGTTAGAGATCGTAAAAGTGGTCACGTGACTGGAAAATCAGTTTATATTGACTGGCCAGGATGGGCACAGCGCGAACAAGGTAATAACCCTACCGAAGCAGCTATGCTATCCTTTACCGCCAATAAAACCAAATTTAAAGTGGGAGAAGAAATCGTCCTGACGATTCCTTCCGGTCAGGATGGCAAAGCCCTGATCTCTATTGAAAACGGCAGTAGAGTTATAAAAACCTTTTGGACGGATACAAAAGCCGGACAAACGCAGTTTAAATTCAAAGCAGAAAAAGGCATGACACCAAATGTGTTTGCCAATATCACGCTTTTACAGCCCCATGCACAAACCGTAAATGATTTGCCTATTCGTATGTATGGCGTTATTCCTTTGCTGATTGAAGACCCTGAAACCATACTGAAACCGCAGATCAAAATGGCGGATAAGCTGAAACCTGAAACGGAAAGCACCATCACTGTTTCTGAGCAGAATGGAAAAGCAATGACTTATACCGTTGCCATTGTTGATGAAGGTTTACTTGACTTAACACGATTTAAAACTCCTGACCCCCATCCTGTTTTCTATGCCAGAGAAGGTCTGGGTGTAAAAACATGGGATCTGTTTGATTATGTCCTGGGTGCCTGGGGCGGAAATCTTGAAAGGATCCTCAGCATCGGTGGTGATGGCAGCATCAACAAAAACCTAAACCCTGCTAAAGCGAATCGCTTTGTGCCAGTGGTCAAATATATGGGCCCTTTCAGCCTTTCTAAAGGTGGCAGTAATACCCATAAGTTCAAACTGCCGCAATACATTGGTGCCGTGAGGGCAATGGTAGTTGCTGGTCAGGATGGTGCTTATGGTGCTGCTGAAAAAAGCGTGTTGGTGAAAAAGCCATTGATGTTATTGGCCACGCTTCCAAGGGTGATTGGCCCGGGGGAAAGCTTTACCCTGCCTGCTACCGTATTCGCGACAGAGCCAAACCTGAAAAACGTAACCTTACAATTGCAAGCCAGTAATCTGGATGTTATCGGTAGCAAAACCCAGCAACTGGCATTTAAACAGCCGGGTGAACAAATGGCTTATTTTGAAATTAAGGCTCCTGAAATGACTGGAATTGCGAAAGTTAAACTGATCGCTCAAAGTGGCAATGAGAAAATTGCTTACGATGTGGAGCTGGATATTCGTAATCCTAACCCTTATGTGAGTAATGTAGTTTCGGCAATGATAGAACCTGGAAAAAACTGGGGAATGAATTATGCGCCGATTGGCATGGCAGGAAGTAATTCCGGAAGTCTGGAATTGTCGGCTATCCCTCCGATTGACCTTAAAAAAAGATTGGGTTATTTAATGCAATACCCACATGGTTGTGTAGAGCAAACTACATCTGGAGTGTTCCCACAGCTGTTTTTGAATAAATTAACGCCACTGAGCGAGCAGCAAAAGACCACGACAGAAAGAAATATTAAAGTTGGGATCAATAAATTACGTGCCTTCCAGACTGGTGATGGTGGCCTTGGTTACTGGCCAGGTGCAACCAGCGCTGATGAATGGGGCAGTATTTATGGCGCGCACTTCCTGATTGAATCACAAAATGCAGGTTATAGTCTGCCGGTCGGTTTATTAGAGGAGCTTTTGCGTTACCTGAAAGGTAAAGCTTCAAATTGGGCGCCTAACAGCAGCAATTTCTACGGATCTGATCTTACTCAAGCTTACCGGTTATATGTCCTTGCGCTAGCTAAAAAGCCTGAAATGGCGGCAATGAATAGACTGAAGGCATTCCAATACTTGTCGGTAGCGGCAAAATGGCGTTTGGCAGCAGGTTATCAGCTCGCCGGACAAGCCGTAGCAGCAAATGGTTTGATTAAAGGCCTGGCGATTGAAGTACAGCCTTATCAGCAGCTCGGCGGAACTTATGGTTCTGATTTAAGAGATGAAGCTATGATTTTGGAAACGCTGACTTTATTAGGCCGCAAAGCTGAAGCAGCGAAGTTATTGCAGCCAGTAGCTGCTAAACTGGGGACTAATGAATGGTATAGCACACAAACTACGGCCTATAGCTTATTGGCAATTGCCAAATTCTGTGGTGCCAATACCAGTTCCAATAACCTTAAATATAGCTACCTGATTGATGGAAGAAAAGGAAGCAAGGATTCGAAAGACTTCCTCAACGCTATTCCTTTGACTTTTAAAAACCCTACAGTATCGGTCACGAATACAGGAAACCGGGTATTGTTTGCACGTCTGATCTTACAAGGTCAGCCTGCAGCTGATCAGAACACCTTCCTGCCAAACAATCCGGAAGCATTGGAAATGAACATCAGCTACAAATTGTTAAATGGCAAACCCATAGATCCAGCTGTCCTGAAACAAAGCACAGATTTTTATGCGGAAGTAACGGTGAAGAATCCTGGAAAAATGGGCTACTATGAGCAGATGGCATTGACGCAAATCTTCCCTTCAGGATGGGAAATTATCAATACCCGAATCAGTGATACGGAAAGTGCGATTGCTTCCTCTCCGTATATTTACAGAGACATCAGGGACGACCGTGTCTTTACGTATTTCAACCTGAGGGAAAATGAAACGGTGACTTACAAAGTATTGCTGAATGCGGCTTATATTGGCCGATATTATTTATCTGCAGTGCAGTGTGAAGCGATGTACAACAACAACATAAGTTCTACAGCAGCAGGGAAATGGGTGCAGGTAATTAAATAAAATGTTTAAAAAATTAGTTTACGAACCAAAACTATTCATCAGCGACTTGCTTTGCTTGTTTCTGCTGCTCTGGTTTTGGTTCCTTTTGCCTTCAAAATTATTTTTAAGTCCCACTTCTTATGTGGTTGAAGCCTCCAATGGCGAGTTGTTAAGTGCGGCTATTGCAAAGGATGGCCAATGGCGATTTCCGGTTGCAGACACCATTCCTGTAAAATTTCAGCAGTGTATTGTCGCTTTTGAAGACCAGCGGTTTTATCAGCATCCCGGTGTGGATATTCTGGCGATGGCCAGAGCCATGCAGCAGAATTTTAAAGCCAAAGCAGTGCTGAGCGGTGGCAGCACCTTAACGATGCAGGTGATCCGTTTGTCCAGAAGAGAAAGCAGAACGGTATGGCAGAAAATAGTGGAAGTGGTCATGGCTGCCCGACTGGAATTCAGCAACTCAAAAGAAGATATTTTAAAACTTTATGCCGCCAATGCTCCTTTTGGAAGCAATGTGGTTGGATTGGATGCGGCGGCCTGGCGTTATTTTGCCCGAAGTCCGGAAAGTTTATCCTGGGGAGAAATGGCTACCCTGGCCGTGCTTCCAAATAGTCCTTCTTTAGTTCATCCAGGTAAAAACTCCGTTAAACTCATCAAAAAGAGAAATGACCTGCTGGATAAACTGGCAGCATTAAAAATCATTGATCAGGAGACCGCCAATCTTTCAAAATTAGAACCTATTCCTGGAAAACCATTGGCATTACCGCAAAATGCACCCCATCTTTTGCAGCGATTTAAAGTAGAAAGAGCCCAGCTGGAAATCCCAGTCACACGGATCACTTCCACGCTGGATTACAACCTGCAATTGAAAGTCAGCAACCTGCTCAAACGCTATCAAAACAAGTATCAGGCCAACGACATCCATAATATTGCAGCACTGGTCCTGAACGTAAAGACAGGTACAGTTCAAAGTTATGTAGGCAATATCTATCAGCCGGAGCATAAAGAACTGCAAAGCCATGTAGACATGATTAAAGCGCCTAGAAGTCCGGGCAGTACGCTGAAACCTTTACTTTATGCAAGTATGCTGAACGACGGCTTTATTTTACCGCGTACCTTAATTCCTGATATTCCTACGCAGATCAATGGCTACTCACCTCAAAATTATGATTTGGGCTATGATGGTGCCATTCCAGCAGATCGGGCCCTGAGTCGGTCCTTAAATATCCCGGCAGTTAAAATGCTGCAAAACTACAAGTATCAGCGCTTTTATGACCAGCTGAAAAAGCTCGGTATAAAAACGTTGAATAAACCCGCAGACCATTACGGCCTGTCTATCATCCTTGGCGGAAGTGAGGTCACGATGTGGGATCTTGCTAAAACCTATATGGGCATGGCCAGGACTTTAAATCATTTTAATGAGTACCAGGGGCGCTATAACCCACAAGACTACGACGCACCAGTATATATTAAGCAAACGGCAGCAAAGCCCCGTTTGGCCCAGGAAGATGCTCAAATCAATGGAATATTAGATTATGCTTCGATCTGGAATACTTTTAATGCCATGGAGGAGCTGATGAGACCTGGGGAAGAAGGACTTTGGGAGCAGTTTTCTTCTTCGCAAAGAGTAGCCTGGAAAACGGGCACCAGCGTTGGTTCCAGAGATGCCTGGGCCGTTGGCCTGACCCCTGGTTATGTGGTTTGCGTCTGGGTAGGTAATGCCGATGGTGAAGGCAGACCTGGTTTAACTGGTGTAGATATTGCGGCGCCGGTTTTATTCGATATTTTCAGGGAACTTCCCAATGAGAAATGGTTTACCACGCCTAAACATCAACTGCGTAAAATGCGGGTTTGTAAACAAAGTGGTTATAAGGCCGGAGAATATTGCAGGGAGGTCATAGAAGAATTGGTGCCGCCGGCAGCGGAAAAGACCAGCATTTGTCCTTACCATAAGCTAATCCATCTGGACAGAACGGGTGCTTACCGCGTTACAGATGAGTGTGAGTCGACGGCCATGATGCAGCATCAGCCTTGGTTTATCCTTCCTCCTGCCATGGAATACTACTACAAGGTGAAACACAGTGATTACAAACTACTGCCTGCCTTTATGCCTGGATGTGGAGATGCGGGAAGTAATTTTGTGATGGAAATGATTTATCCTAAGCCAAATGCGCAGATTTACATTCCCCTGGAGTTAGATGGTACCAGAGGTAAGGTGGTGTTCAACGTTTCTCACCGCAGTACCAACGCAAAAATTTACT
Organism: Pedobacter sp. PACM 27299; assembly: GCF_001412655.1. Classification (NCBI taxonomy): domain Bacteria; kingdom Pseudomonadati; phylum Bacteroidota; class Sphingobacteriia; order Sphingobacteriales; family Sphingobacteriaceae; genus Pedobacter; species Pedobacter sp. PACM 27299. The sequence goes on from NZ_CP012996.1 coordinate 3,376,951, forward strand.
GGCACATTGATGAGGAGTATGTGGGTACAACGAAGAATTTTCACCAGCTGGCATTGAATCCGGCGCCAGGGAAACACACCCTGACGCTTGTTGACGAAGCTGGGGAAAGACTGGTACAGTCCTTTACGATCCTCAGCAAAGAAAAAGATTAATCGTGCTGGCGTAGTTTTCTTTCGATACCACCCATGGTAATCAGGTACTGCGCGATCATATAAGTGGCCATAATTAAAACCCCTGCAAAGTCAAAGCCTTTCACAAACTTATTGTAAGCAAGACTGGCATCAGAGATCAGGAAAAACAAGGCTCCGAAAAGGATCAGGTTAAAACTAATGATGTTCACTCTTTGATTTCTGAAAGCGGCCATCATCATCATTAAACTAATCACAAAGGTATACACCATGACTGGCAGCTTCATGCTGCCTAAATGTGGTCTTAAATAGAAATAGAAAGCAATACTAAAAGTTGCGCATAAGATAATAGCCAGCCTCGCTCCTTTTTTATCCAGCTCCTGTGCAGAGCGGAAGTCGAGGTAGAATGCGCTGATATAAAAGATATGACCTAATAAAAAAGCGATTAAACCATAGATGAAATAGTTTGGACTTTGCCAGGCAAACATCAGTAAAACATCTCCTGCCAAAGCGAAAAAAAGACCGGTAAACAGGCGTTTGTGGAAACGGCCCTGCAAATTGGTACTCAGATACAGCATCACCATTAGGGAAATGACGATACACGGTTTAATTAAATACCTTAATGCGGTAATTTGTTGGAATTCTGCGATGAGCTGTAAAATAAAGATCAGCGCAAATAAGAGGTTAAATTTCAGGTATTTCTTCAGCATTATTGTTCTTTTTTTCAAGGTTAAAAAACCAGACTGCCGAGCAGATATTCAGACCAGCAAGGATGACCTGATATCCGATAGGGAAATCTTGAAGCAAAACTATCAAAATCCCCATTACCAGACGAGCATATTCGAATTTTACCTGCCATTTCTTTTCTTCGAGCAAGGCGGTGCAGCTGAGTAAGGTTAAGATGACGTAAATGACGCCGGTTCCCACTGCGATGGCGGGCAATTTATGATATAAAAATAGAATAGGTATGGCCGCGATCAGGCCTATTATAAATTGGAAAAGCACATAAGGCACCAGTCTTTTCTGATACAGCGGATTGTATTTCTGATAGCGAACAGGGTCTATTTCCGGTGCGCCTTTAAAGCCTCCCAGATGCGCCGGGAACCAGCCAGGAGGTTTGATAAATACATTGATCTTATCGACCCATCTCGGGCTTTTGCTGGCCGTATTCCAGAGTTCATCCCAATAATGAACATTTGCCCATAAAGGGTTCCAGCTGGCAAGTGGAGTGGTAATCCCATAATACACCTCCTCTTCTTCTTTTTGAAAAGTCCCAAACAGCCGATCCCAGATGATCAGGGTACCTGCATGATTCTTATCGATATATTTAGGATTAGAGCCATGATGTACCCGGTGGTGTGATGGCGTATTCAGAATATATTCCAATGGCCCCATATTTTTAATGAGTCTGGTATGAATCCAGAATTGATACAGCGTATTAAAAGCACTTAGTGTCAGGAACATTAAAGGTTCAAAACCCAGGAATGCCAAAGGCAAGTAGAATACCCAGGAAAACCATCCCTGAAACCAGGATTGTCTCAGTGCAACCGTTAAATTATACTCTTCTGATTGATGATGAACGATATGTGCTGCCCATAATGCATTCACCTGATGACTCATCCGGTGGAACCAATAATAAAAGAAATCCACTCCGATAAATAAAAGAATCCAAACCCAGATGGTTTGCGGCAGATCAAACATGCGCCAATGCTCATAGATATACATGTAGCCAAAAAACAGGGCCGTTTTCATAAAGATCCCGGTGAGCTGCTGCCCTATCCCCTGGCTCAGATTAGAAATGGAATCATTGAGGCGGTAATAGTCCAGCTTTTTATAAAACGACCAGGCGAGTTCAATTCCAATCAGAATGAAAAACGCAGGGACAGACAATGCTATATAATCTACTTTCATATACCTAATTTAATAAAATAGACGATAAAAGCTTTACTGTTAAGGCAATACTGAGCAACTAATTATAAACCGAGCGTTTATTTTGGTTAAGAAGGGAATGGATGATTTTAGTTTGGGAAAAAAACAGGGAATATAATTTGCATTATATTCCCTGTCCTAATATGGATACCTCTAAAAATAGAGTTTATAAACTATAAAAAGAAAAAAGCTATTAATAGCTTTTCTCTGTACGGTTATTGCGTTTAAAGCCACCACCGCCTCCAGCGCCACCAGTACCTGGTTTCTCTTGAGCTTCAGCAACTTTAATTCTATTACCATTATAATCGCCACCGTTCATGCGTTTGATTGCTTCTTTTGCCTCTTCTTCTACTGGCATTTCCACAAAACCAAACCCACGACTCTGACCAGTTTCGCGATCTTTGATAATTCTAAGTGATTTTACTTGACCGAAATCACCAAAAACGGCTGTTAATTCATCTTCCCCTACTTCTAACGGAAGGCCTGTAATAAATATCTTCATTAATGTTTAAAAATTTGCACAAAGTTAAGCATTTTTAGCTTAAATTCCAATGCTAGTGTCAGTTATAAGTATAATTATCTAATTACTTTTCAAACAGCTAATCCTTATTTTTTGTTTTAAACGGCCTTCTGATTTTAGAAAAATAACTGGATTTATAGCGTTCATGACACTGAAATGAAGATTCTGAAAAGTCAACCTACTCATAATGTGTGTAGAAGAAGATTTTTTCCAAACCAAAAAAAATGCATTTAATTTTTGAATGTTAAATACTTTAGTTAATCTTAGCCCTCAAATTGAAGCTGATTTCTTTTCAATCATATGCAATTTTGCAGGCCTCCGCTCCTTGGTTTTTGCTTAATTATAGGCATTTTCCTCGCTTATCTCTCTGCTCATGCCCAGATTTCTGCTCAAAAAATGACTATTTATACCCTGCAGCAGCCGACTCTCTATCAGATCAATATTTCTGAGAAAACTGCACTGGAATATGTAGTCATTGGTTTTGAATCCAGCAGAGATTATCCGCTTGCACTGCTCAACAACCTCTACCGGATCATTCAGGAATTACTGAACAACATCATAAAACATGCTGGAGCATCCAATGCTTACCTTGAGTTGGTTGCAGAGCAGGGTCAGCTGCGCATTATTGTAGATGACAACGGAAAGGGATTTGACAGCAGTTTAGCGATGCGCTCCTCTGGTATTGGCCTGGAGAATATCCGGGCCAAACTTTCGCTGTATAATGGGGAAATGGAAATCACAAGAAAACCTGAACATGGCACCCTTGTAGTTATCCGGATCCCTTTATCCTAAATCTTTCTTAAACAGTCCTATTGTTCTCTCCCAGGCCAGCTTTGCTGCGGCCTCATTATACCTTGTTGGGGAAGTATCGTTGTTAAAAGCATGATTCACGCCTTCATATATGAACAATTGATAATGGATGTGGTTTTCTTTCAGTGCCGCTTCAAATTCAGGAATCCCAGCATTGATTCTTTCATCTAAGCCTGCGTAATGCAGCATGAGGTCTGCTTTGATCATTGGAACATCAGCAGTCTTTGCCTGGGTACCATAATAAGCAACAGCGGCTTGAAGCGTTGGGTCGTTTACGGCTAATTTATTGGCCATCCCTCCACCCCAGCAAAAGCCAACACAGCCAACTTTTCCATTTCCATCCGGGTGTTTTCTTAAATAATCCAAGCCATAAAGGTAATTTTGAAGGTTATCTTCCGGGTTGAGCTGCCCGATCAGGTCTCTGGCTTTATCTTCGTCCGCAGGAGTGCCCCCAAAAGGAGACAATGCGTCTACTCCTAGTGCTAAAAAACCTTCAGCAGCGACTCTTTTAGTGACCGCTATGGTGTGTGGATTAAGGCCGCGGTTTTCATGAATCACCAGTACCGCTCCTAAGTTCTTTTTACCTCTTGGTTGCGCTAAAAAGCCCTTCATATCGCCCTTAACACCCTTGTAAGTGATATTTTCTGTGCTCAGGTTATCCTCGTTGACCATTGCAGCAGCGGCATAGTTGTTTTCCAGCAGAGGAAGAACGCTCAGTGCAAGGGCCGTACTCCCTGTTAAAAGTGCTAGTTTTTTTAGAAAATCTTTCCTGTTGATGCCGCTATGTGTGTATTGATCGTAAAGGTTGATAATTCTTTGATCCATGGTGATTTATTTTATGTAAGTAAAACTAAATCCAATATAGGTTTTTTCTTGGTTTAAAAACGTTATTTAAAGCGTAAAAATGGCATTATTACACTGGTCCTTAGAAAATTAATGAAAATATCCTATGCTTTTCGTAGAACTTGTCTGTATAAATATTTAAATTGGTTTAATGTTTGTATCTCCCTGTAGATCAATCTTAATTATTAACCTCGTATCAAAAAAAGAAACCATGAAAAAAGTACTTTCACTATTAACCATGCTGAGCTTCTGTGTAAGTTTAAGTATGGCTCAAACTGCAGTTCCTGCCACAACTGCTAAACAAAAAGCTAAAAAAGAAGTAAGTTCTACTGCCGCTGAATCAAAAGCAGCAGCGGCGGCGGCGAAGAAAGAAGCAGCAGCAGCTAAAAAAGCAGCTAAAGCGGATGCGGCAACAGCAGCAGCTGCTGGAACTAAAATGAAAAAAGACGGCACCCCTGATAAGCGTTATTCAGCAGCGGCAAAAACAACTGCAGCAGAAACAAAAGCGGCAGCAGTGACTAAAAAAGATGCTGCGGTAAAAACAGTAACTGCAAGCACACCAGGACTGAAAAAAGACGGTACTCCCGATAAACGTTATAAAGCAGCAGCAACGACCGCTGCAGCAGCTCCGGCAACGGCAGCAGCGACTACTAAAGCAGCACAGGCTAAAGCGGCCACTGCGGTAAAAGATTACAAGCCTACCGTAGACAGAAGCCTTAAAGGACCAAATGGAGAAGAAATTTTAACAGGTCCAAGAGGTGGGAAATACTATATCAACAAAAACGGAAATAAAACCTATGTAAAAAAGAAGGTTAATCCGAAGGGTTTATTGCTAAACCCAAAATCAGAAGCGATCGTGTAAAAAATCATCTTTTACGCGATCGCTTTTTTATTGCAGAGCAGCAGTTTTCAGCTCGCCTGTTAACCAGGAGTTAACCGGGCTTTGTATCGTTTTTCTATTGAATTTCCATTGATCTGCTTTTGCTGTTGTTTTGCTTCAGATAAAACCATAGCAAGTAAAAGGCAAAACAGGAGCAAAACAATAGCAAAACAGATAGGCTTGAAAAGCCGTTCAGTATTCGCTGTATTCCCAGCTGAAATCAGGATTATTTTTAGACGAACTGAAAGGCTTACAAATGAGGTGATGGGATTTTCTGTTTTTAGAACAGCTGATGGCGAAATAATTATTTCCACCTAAGATTTTATATTTCCCGCTTAAAATGGAGACACAAAAAAGGCTGTCATCATGTTTATGATACAGCCTGTCTTTTTGCTTGTAATCGGGTGGAATTAACCTACGCGGTAAACGTTGAATTTATCATTTCTAACGGGTTGCCCTTTAATGTGTAAGGATTCCCCTTTATCATTTCTGGTGGCTTTGATTACAAAGGGCTCTTCTGATTGCTGTGCGGCTTCATAAGCCAGTTTTAATCTATCGATATAAGTATCGGCATCTACTCTCCATTTTTCATCTTTATACATGAAGTAGGCAAAGACGTTCCTGGTTTTTCCTTTTAATTTCCCATCTAGTCTAATGTGGGCAATATTAGCTTGCTTTAAAGGCTCAACAGCCTGCTTATAAAAATCAGTGAAATTTTCGAACGTTGGTATAACATTAATAGTGCTCATGTAATCTTTTTTTCCAAAAATACATAAAATCTTTTGATCAGGTAGAAACCCGGTCATTTATACGGGATATTATTCGATCCAAACGCTTAAATTAGGTTTTTATGATGTTTAGCCCTAACTAAGTTTTGTTTTTTGGTATCAATATTGTATCCTTGCTTGCAAATCATAAAGCAGCAGACAGTTTATTCGTGGCCCAAAATCACATAATTTATAAGAAAATTGTAATTTTTGTTTTAAAAAGTAATATATTCAAACTTGTAGGACCTCAAGTTTTGTTTTCTGTGTTTATGATCTTAGCTTTGGGAAGTTTTTCATTATTTGACAAATTTGTCAAATTGAACAGACGACTTTACGGGAGAAATTATTAAATACAGAGCTAATGATTTTTCGAACAAACCGACAAACATCAACAAAAAGCTCCGTGATCTAAACATACAGTACTAGCATGCGCAAAAAATTACACGATAGGATAGCCGCTTTTAAAGACGCTACAGCAATCAAGGAAAGAGGCTTATACCCTTATTTCCGAGCCATTGAATCAGGACAAGATACAGAAGTGGTTATTGATGGAAAAAAGGTGTTGATGTTTGGCTCCAACTCCTATCTGGGACTAACTAATCACCCAAAAATTAAAGAAGCTTCAAAAGCTGCAATTGATAAATATGGAACTGGCTGTGCTGGTTCAAGATTCCTGAACGGTACATTAGATATTCACATTGAACTGGAAAGACGACTTGCTGCTTATGTGGGTAAGGAAGCTGCCGTACTTTTTAGTACTGGATTCCAGGTAAACCTTGGGGTCATCTCTTGCCTGCTGGACAGGAATGATTACCTGATTTTGGATGAGTATGACCACGCTTCTATCATTGATGGCAGCCGTCTTTCTTTTTCAAGATCTATTAAATACGCCCATAATGACATGGACGATCTTCGTAAGAAATTAAGCCGCTTACCAGAAGATGCCGCAAAACTTATTGTTGCTGACGGTATTTTCAGTATGGAAGGTGACTTAGTAAAATTACCGGAAATCGTTAAAATTGCCGAAGAATTTGGTGCAAATATCATGATGGATGATGCACACAGTTTAGGTGTAATTGGTGTTAATGGTTCAGGAACTGCTTCACATTTCGGCTTAACTGATCAGGTAGACCTGATTATGGGTACTTTCAGTAAATCATTAGCTTCTCTTGGTGGTTTCATCGCCGGTACAGAAGAAACGATTGAATATGTGAAACACAGAGCACGTTCACTGATGTTCAGCGCAAGTATGCCTCCTTCGGCAGTAGCGAGTGTCATCGCAGCTTTAGATATTATTGAAGCCGAACCTGAGCGTATTGACCAATTGTGGGCAAATACGAACTATGCTAAAAAACTATTACTAGAAGCTGGATTTGACATCGGTCATACCGATAGTCCAATCATTCCGGTATACATCAGAGATAACGACAAAACTTTCATGATCACCAATATTCTAAGCAATAACGGAATTTTTGTGAACCCTGTAGTTTCTCCTGCTGTACCTTCAGATGCTTCATTGATTAGGTTCTCATTGATGGCGACACATACTTTTGCTCAGATTGAAGAAGCGGTAGAGAAAATCGCCCTTGCAGCTAAAGAAGTGCAACTCACCCCATCTCAAGTAGCTATATGAAAAACATCGTTGCTGTAAACGACAAGAAACAACTGGCATCTTTTATTGATTTTCCGCACGACTTGTATAAAAATGACTCGAACTATGTTCCTGAACTTTTTATCGCACAACAGGATATGCTTACCCCAGGTAAGCATCCTTTTCATGAGCATTCTACTTTACAGCTTTTTCTGGCTTATGAGGGGGATACAATCGTTGGAAGAATTGCCGCTATTCAAAATAACAACCACAATAATATCAATAAAACAACCGAAGGTCATTTTGGCTTTTTCGATTGCATAAATGACCAGGAGACTGCTCAGCTATTGGTAGATGCCGCTGCGAAATGGCTTAAAGAAAGAAATATGACCAGCATGATTGGTCCGGTTAATTTCTCTACCAATGACATTTGTGCTTTGTTAATTGAAGGTTTTGATGGCCCTCCAGTGGCCATGATGCCTTATAATGCCCCCTATTATCAGCAATTGCTGGAAAATACGGGTTTAGCAAAAAAGGTAGACTTAAGGGCTTATAAATTCATTGCCGGTGATTATAATGACCGTTCGTTAAAACTGACCGAAGCGATTCGTGAGCGCTTGAAACGCAATAACATCATCATCAGAAAAATCAATATGAACGATTTTTGGAATGAGGTGGTGAAAGTACGCGAGGTATATAATGGGGCATGGGATCACAATACCGGTTTCGTTCCGGCCACAGATAAGGAATTTCATTATCTGGCAAAGGATTTGAAAATGATTGTAGATCCAGATTTTATCTATGTTGCAGAACAGGAAGGTAAAATGGTGGGAATTTCTTTATCTATTCCGGACATTAACCAGGCGTTGATTAAAATCAAAAGAGGCCGTTTACTGCCATTTGGTATTTTCAAATTGTTATGGTACAAACGCAAAATTAAAGGATTGCGGATCATGGCTTTAGGCGTGTTAGATGGTTACCGTAAAATGGGCATCGAAGCTTGTCTTTACGGATTGACCATTAAAACCTTCCAGGAAAAGAAATTTGACTATGCAGAAGCTTCCTGGACCCTAGAGCACAACACCATGGTCAACAGTGCGATTGAGCAAATCAATGGTAAGCTTTACAGAAAATACAGGATTTTCGAAAAATCAATATGATAAAAAAGGTATTAATTACCGGTGCAACAGGATTCGTGGGCTATCATTTGATAGAAAAAGCATTAGGAGCCGGACTGGAAGTGCATGCAGCAGTCCGTCCGAGTACTGATAAATCTCATTTGAAAGATTTTGACATCCAATACACTACTTTGGATTATACTTCCGTAGATCGACTTAAAATCGCTTTAGAAGCGCAGCAATACCACTACATCATTCATGCTGCGGGAATTACCAAAGCAAAGACCCGGGAAGCTTACAATAAAGTGAATGCAGAATTTTCCAGAAACCTGGCAATTGCAGCAAGTACTGCGAATATTGACCTGCATAAGTTTGTATTTGTGAGCAGTTTGGCGGCAATAGGTCCTTTAACAGACTTATCAGCCGAAATCCAAGACCATTCTCCCGGTCAGCCGGTGACTAATTATGGTGCCAGCAAGCTACTGGCAGAACAGTATTTGTCGGAGATCTCCAACCTCCCTTTGCTGGTGATTCGTCCAACAGCAGTCTACGGACCAAGGGAAAAAGACCTGTTCATCTTGTTTAATACGATTAACAAGGGCTTAGAGCCACATATTGGAAGTTTTAAGCAGCAGCTGAGCTTCATTTATGTAAAAGACCTGGCCTCGGTGATTGTCAAGGCGCTTTCTTCTCCACTGATTGGAAAAAGCTATAATGTTTCTGACGGCCATATATATGATCGCTATGCTTTGGCAGAGGTGATAAAAAAAGTCTTGAACAAGAAAACGTTAAAATTTCATTTGCCGGTTGCTGTTGTAGCTTTTATGGCGAATATGATGGATATTTTCTATGCGGGGAGCAAAAACACCCCAACTTTAAACAAAGAGAAAATGGCCGAGCTTACTGCCATTAACTGGGCATGTAATATCGGCCATTTAAAAGCTGATTTGGGGTTTGAACCCATCTATAACCTTGAAAAAGGAATAATAGAAACCGTCAGCTGGTATAAAAATAATAACTGGTTATAGTTTTATACAGTGGTACATGAATTTAAAGTGCCACTTTAGATGCTAAAAATTTAAGGTATTTCTTATCATCTTCAAATAACTCTTTACCTTCTAACCTATAAGCATGGTGCAGGTAATCTGTAGCATGCTTTTCTTCCTTCAGCTCCAGGTAACTTTGTCCCATACGCAGCAATACAAATGAATTCGGATCTTCTTCACCGTAAATCTGATAGGCACGGTGCAAATGGTCTAATGCTTCTTTATACTTCTGCTCAGAGAAGTAAGCATCACCAATAGAAGCTGAAATCCATGCCGTAGCTTCCCATTCGTCCTTTGGTGCTGGCAATACTTCTAATGCTTTGGTAAAAGCAGCAATTGCGCCTGCATAGTTTTCCTTGTCCATCTCTGCGTTTCCTTCTTCACAGTACTTGTCCAGCAGCTCATTTTCCTCTTCCGTTAGTTCCAATTGCTCTTCGTCTTCATTAGGAACGAAAGTTTCCTTAAAAGCGACGAATTCCGGATCATCCATTAAAGCGATCTTCAGGTAGTCAGAATTTTCATCAATAAAAATCTTACTGCCATCTTTCTCATAAGCAATTAAAAAGTTTGCTCTGGCATTGTCCAGATCTTTTAAAGCATAGTAAATTGCTCCGGTAGTCAGGAAATGACGTGTGGAATGGATTTTTTCATGGGCCATCTTTTCTTTCAGGTACTCGGTCTCTTCAAGGAAGAAAGGCAAGGCCTTTTCTAAAGTTCCCGTTTGCTCATAAAAAGAATAAATGCTGTCGAGCACTACTCCTCCTACACTACTGTTTTCCTTAGGTCCTCTAATAGAACCATTGATCTCCATTAACAATTGTTCCGCGGCATCAAAGTTTGAAGCCTCCGTTAAATCATAAACCTGGTCAATCTTATTGAAAAACTCTTCCTCTTGTTCGGCGTTAAAATTCCCTTGTGTAGACATATTGTTTAAACTTAAATGGTTTACGAATGTGACTAAGATACTATTTTTGTTGTTCCATTTGTTTAATGATCTTATTTACTTCTGTCTCCGTTGCACGCAACTTGTTCTGGCAGAATTCAATGAGTTCTGATGCTCTTTTCACCTTTTCTGCTAAAACATCCACAGAAACGGATTCAGTTTCTATTTCCTGTGCAATTTCTGCCAGTTCTTTATAAGCTAACTCATAAGTTAAATTCGTTTTCATCGTATGCTGATTTTGATTTTACTGTTGTTTTGATTTCTGAATCGGCCAATCGAATGGTCAATTCCTCTCCTACGCTGATCAGATCAGCATTACTGGTAATTTTCCCATTTACCTTTAAGATTGCAAAACCTTTGTTCAGGATATTTTGCGGGCTCATGATTCTCATGACAGACTGGAAATGGGCAATGTTGCCTGTTTTGTTCAAAAAATACATCCTGCTATAGGATTGCATATTTTGACTCAGGTTGGTCAGGTCTTTTCTTTTATTTGAAATCAGGATCCTGGGGTTGGTCAGGATCAGTCCAGACAATTGCAGGATGTGGTTATGGTGTCCATGTATGAGCTGGCGACTGGTGTTAATGGTGGATTGGTTCAGTTGCACCAGTCGGTCTTTATGATGGTTGATCATTTGATAAGTCTTGATCAGGATCATCTTTTGAATATCAGTTAAGCGGTCTTCAAAATTGCGGTTGTGCGAGATGATGAACTCTGCAGCTTTAGTAGGCGTCTTTGTGGAAGTGTGGGCCATTAAATCAGCAATCGTCTCATTTTTTTGATGTCCGATTCCGGTGATGACTGGTATCGGGAATTTAGCGATCGCACGGTTCAATTCGTAATTGTCGTACAGCAGGAAATCGGTCTGTGAACCGCCACCTCTAATGATAATTAAGGCGTCGTAAGGTTTTTTAGATTCATAAACGGCGATAATCTGAGCCAGGAATTGTTTGGCATTGCCATCGCCCTGCACCAAGGCAAAATAATCGTCGATTTCAAATTTATAGCCGAAGGGATTGTGCTCCAGACTATGTCTGAAGTCCTGAAATCCTGCGGAAGTATCAGAAGAGATCACTGCAATCCGCTGGATGACCGGCCTGAACGTTAAACTGTTGTTTCGGGTGAGGTATCGGTCTCCTGCTTTCTGGATGAAACCGGGGTTATCCCGAAGCAGGCGCTCGAGTGTTTCTTTACGCTGCTGCTCGAATAAGCCGAGTGTGAAATTCGTATCGATGTCCAGCAGGTTGAGCTGTAATCCAAATGCGGGATTGTATTGAACAGATACCTGTACCAATACATTGATGTCGTTCTTGAATTTCTGCCCTGTCGCTTTTTCAAAATTGGTAATATTCAGCGAAGCATTCCCCCAGGCTCTTCCGGCAACTTTTGCCAGGATCCTTGCTGCATTCTTGTCTTTTTCTACCAGCTCAAAATAGTGGTAATTGCTTTGTGGCTTATACGTATAATTGGTGATATCGGCGATGATCCAAAAAGTCTGCTGTCCAAAAACACCATCAATTGCCTGTTGAATCTGGCGGGTTAGTTCGGACAGTTTTATGGAAGGGATGGTGCTCAAGTGTTCTATTATATGTGTGATTATCGCCTAAAGTTAGGAAATCTAAAACCAAATCAACTCTTTGATAGTTTATAATGGAGCAACGAAGCTTTAAATAAGGACATGAATCAAGACACGAAAATACTACTAGGCATATTTGCAGGATTGGCAGCTGGTGCTGCACTGGGCTTATTATTAGCCCCTAAAGAGGAAAATGAAAATTTGAATGGCCATGCTAATGCTGCGGCAGATCGCGGACATCAAACTGAGGATTTCAGCGCAAAACAAATCCAGCATCTGGATCAAATTAAAAAGCGTTTGATGAATACTTTTGAAAAGGACGACTTTAATGATCATGTGGAGCATGTTTAACAGGACAATTAAAAAGGAAATAGATAGAAAAAGAGGGATTCGATGGGAAAAAACTACAATTACAAAGACATTAACAATCTAAAAGATCTTAAAAATAAGAAAGCCGAATTATTGTTGGATGGTGATCGATACCAGGAAACCATCAAACGGGATTTAAAAACTTATATCCATCAGTTTAGCCCAGGATATCTTGTCCATAAGTATACGGAGAAGCCAAAAGAAAAAGTCAGTTCTTTATTTAATAGAGTAAAATCATGGTTTAAGAAAAAGCCAAAAGCTTAACTTAAAGCCGCCAGACGGCTTCCATTAGGCCCTACTTCCAGGCTATGTTTTACGCCGCATTTCAGGGCGAAATTGTTTTTTTGATGTCCTACAGGAAAATCGAAAGCTACTGGATATCCATAGGATTTTACTTTCTCCAATACGATGTCGTAGATCGTCTTTCCGAATTCTTCCCTTGGATCATCGGGCTTTACTTTGAAGCCTCCGATCATCAAACCGGCCAGCTGATCTAATTTACCGGTTCTTTTGAGGTTCCAGAACATGCGGTCCAGTCGGTATAGGTATTCTCCTGTATCTTCTACAAATAGAATTTTACCGGCAGTCTGGAGGTCCGATTTCGTGCCGGCCATCGTTTCAATGATGCTGAGGTTTCCACCAACAAGCTCAGCGGAAGCCTTGCCGGGTTTATTGATCTCCAGGAATGGACCTTGATATTGGAGATTTTCACCTTTAAGGACTTTTCTGATCGATGAAATGGTTTCCAGCTGTACAGCATCTGCCAGCGCTGGATCTGTAGGGAAAGAGTTACACATTTTTGAATGTATGGAAGCTACTCCGTACTGGCGGTTTAAATGGCAGTGTAAAACGGTTACATCACTAAAGCCAATGATCCATTTTGGCTTTTGCCGAAAGCGATCAAAATTCAGCAGGTCAATGATTCTAACCAGGCCATAGCCCCCTCTCGCACACATAATGGCCTTAATTTCTGGATTGTCCATCATTTCCTGAAGGTCAGCAGCCCGCTCCTGATCTGTCCCTCCCATCGTAAAATCCCTTTTATCTATTGTTTTCCCAATTTTCACTTTAAAGCCCCAGCTTTCTATCATTGCAATAGCCGGTAAAATTTCTGGAGTGGTTATAAATCCGGCCGGACTGGTGATGCCAATGGTATCTCCTGTTTTCAAGTAAGCTGGCTGTATTACCGCATCATTTAGAAATTCAGCACCGGATCCAAAAGCAGCCTGAACAGGAATGGTTAATCCTGCAGTCAACATGGAAGAGAGAAAATGTTTCCTATTCATAACCTGTATTGCCCATTCCTAGATTGGCGTACTGCAATGATAAGTCAAATTGGGGAAATACTTTCTATCTACTCCATCGTTTTCGTAATTTTTATATGTGATTAAGTCTTTCTTTAAAGCGGTTTTGCAGGAAGAAAAGTATATTAGCTTATCACGACTTCCCTGTTTTACAGTTTAGCCGGATAAAAAACCTAACCAAGTATGAATAAATATCTGATTCTTGCCTTTTGTGGGTTTAGCCTGCAATTAAATGCGCAGACCAAACGCGTGAGTTTCCAACCGCAAAAGAAAGGAAAACAGGTAGATATAATGGTGGATGGAAAGTTCTTCAGCAGTTTTATGTACCCTGATAGTTTAGAAAAACCTATCCTATACCCAATTAATACGGCCAGTGGGCTTACTTTGACCCGTGGTTTTCCACTAAACACCAGAGATCAGGAACGTACAGATCATCCACATCATGTGGGATTATGGCTCAACTATGAAAGTGTAAATGGCCTTGATTTTTGGAACAATTCCTATAATATCCCAAAAGAAAAGAAAAACAAATATGGCTGGATCAGAAGCGTAAAAGTTACGGCTTTAAAACCGGGTCCTCAAAAGGGAGAGTTGAGCTATACTGCAAATTGGGAAAGACAGGATCGTCAGGTTTTACTAAAGGAACAAACTTCTTTTATTTTTTCCGGCACAGATCATACCCGGACTATAGACCGCATCACTACGCTTACAGCAGTTAAAGACACCGTAAAATTTAAAGATGTTAAGGACGGCATGATTGCAGTTCGGGTCACCAAAGAATTGGAGATGCCCTCGAATCAAACTACAGAATTCATTGACAGCTATGGAAACCGGACCAAGGTTTCAGCATCCGGCAATGGGGCAAATGGAAATTACCTGACCAGTGCTGGAAAAAAGGGAAATGATGCCTGGGGTACAAGAGCCAATTGGTGCCTGCTGGAAGGCGTTAAAGAGCAGCAGAAAGTTGCTATTGCCATTATTGATCATCCTAAAAACCCAGGATATCCCACCTATTGGCATGCGCGGGACTATGGTTTATTCGCTGCGAATCCCATGGGCCAGCAAGTATTTAGCAATGGCAAGGAAAGCCTGAACCTGAGTCTAGCCCCTGGTGAGTCTATTACTTTTCGCTATCGTGTACTTGTCAGTTCCGATGAAACACCAGGTGCAGATGTTTTAAACGATCAGGCATCCGCATTCAGCAAAAATTTTAACCAAAAATAATTTCATCGATAAACTACTCTTTAAAACCTAATAAGAACCACACAAATGAAAACCAAACCCGTACTACTTTTAGCTGCCTTGCTATGGGCAGGGAGCCCTGTTGGACTACAGGCACAGACTCAAAAATGGCAAAGCTTATTTAATGGCAAAGACCTCCAGGGCTGGAAACAGCTCAATGGACAAGCAAAATATGAGGTTGTAAATGGAGAGATCGTAGGTACAACTGTACCTGATCAGCCCAATTCTTTCCTGACTACCGAAAAGAATTATGGTGATTTTATCTTGGAACTTGAACTGTTAGTAGATGATTCCATGAATTCTGGTGTACAAATCCGAAGCGAAAGCAAAGCAGATTACCTAAATGGCAGAGTCCATGGTTATCAGGTGGAGATTGACCCATCCGACAGGAAATTCAGCGGAGGAATTTATGATGAGTCCAGAAGAGGATGGTTATACCCAATGGACATCAATCTAAAAGGAAAAATGGCCTTTAAAAATCAGCAATGGAATAAATATAGGGTGGAATGTATAGGAAACTCTATTCGCACCTGGGTGAATGGGGTTCCGGCAGCCAATGTGGTTGATGCGATGACTCCTTCAGGCTTCATTGCTTTACAGGTTCATGCCATTGGAAAAAATGATGTGCCTGGAAAACAAATCCGCTGGCGTAATATCCGCATTCAGACGGAAAATCTAAAGCCTTCAAAAACTGACCAGATCTTTGTAGTGAATATGGTGCCAAACGATCTGTCTGCACAGGAAAAGGCAGAAGGATATTCGTTGTTATGGGATGGAAAAACGAGTAAAGGATGGAAAGGTGCTTATAAACCGGGTTTCCCGGAGAGTGGCTGGTTGATCAATAACGGCGAGCTGAGTGTACAGAAATCGAATGGTGCCGAGTCTACCAATGGTGGTGATATTGTAACTGAAAAACAGTATGGTGCTTTTGAGCTTAAGTTTGATTTTAAACTTACAGAAGGTGCAAACAGCGGTGTAAAATATTTTGTGACTTTAACGGAAGGAAATAAAGGATCTGCAATTGGACCAGAATATCAAATCCTGGACGATGCTAGACATCCGGATGCAAAACTTGGAAAAGATGGGAATCGTACTTTGGGTTCTTTGTATGACCTGATGACCAGCAAAAAGATTCCAAATGCGCAGCGAAAAATCGGAGATTGGAACAGAGGTCTGATCCGTGTTTATCCAGACAATAAGATCGAGTATTGGTTAAATGGCTATAAAATCCTGGAATATACGAGAGGTTCAGCAGCATTCCTTGCTTTGGTGGCGGACAGTAAATATAAAAACTGGAAGGATTTCGGAATGGCAGCCAAAGGTCATATCCTGTTGCAGGATCATGGCGATCAGGTATTTTTTAGAAGTCTTAAATTGAAAGCACTTTAATCCCTTCCCTATGTTATCTTCAAGAAGAAAATTCATTAAACAATCGGCGATTGCTGCCGCAGGAACCTATATGGGAACAATGGGTCTATCCGCAAAAAGTTATGGAAATATTATTGGCGCCAACGACCGTGTACGGGTTGGTGTGGTTGGATTCTCGGATCGTTTTGCCGGCTCCCTCCTGCCAAGTTTCCTAAATCATCACAAAGAACTCAATTTTGACATTGCAGCGGTGTCAGATTTATGGAATCACCGGCGAGGTTTAGGTCAGGATCTATTAAAATCAAAATTAGGTCATGACATTACCGCTTGTCGCAATAATGAAGAATTATACAATTTAAAAGATATTGATGCCGTAATTGTAAGTACAGCCGATTTCCAACATGCTGTACATACGATAGAGGCCATTAAAGCAAAATGCGATGTGTATTGCGAGAAACCTTTCGCAGAAACAATGGAGGATGCCAGAGCAGCTTTAAAAGCTGTAAAGGGATCACAGCAGATTGTTCAGATTGGTTCTCAAAGGAGAAGTGGCGGAAATTATAAGGCGGCTTCAAAGTTTATTCAGGATGGCAAGTTCGGCGACATCACCATGGTAGAGCTGAGCTGGAATGTAAATCAACCTGGAAGATGGCGCAGGCCTGAACTGGTCGCTAAACTCAAACAGGAAGATACCGATTGGAAACGCTTTCTGATCAACCGCCCTTTTGAAGCATGGGATCCTAGAAAATACCTGGAGTACCGATTGTTCTGGCCTTATTCTTCTGGAATGCCTGGGCAGTGGATGTCACACCAGATTGATACAGTTCACTGGTTTACGGGCTTAAAACACCCTAGAAGTGTGGTGGCCAATGGAGGCATCTACCAATGGAAGGACGGCCGCAGGAACTGGGACACTACCACCGCAGTATTTGACTATGGTCCGGAAAACAATCAGGAAAAAGGATTTCAGGTGGTGTTCACATCCCGCATGCACAACGGTGATGAAAATCCGGCAGAAATCTATTATTCAAATGGTGGGGAGCTCAACCTGAACACCAATTCTGTTTCCCCAAGAGGCGGTTTAAAAGCTGGCGCAGCGAGTGCCATGAACATGCAGCCTAATTTGTTACCAGAATTGAAACTGACGGATATGGTAGAGAAAGTGGCGGCTTCTGCCAATACCGGGGGTGATAAGCTGACTTCTGCCCACATGCGAAACTGGATGGAATGTGTGCGCAGCAGACAACAGACTAATGCCCCTGTTGAAGCTGGTTACTACCACTCCATCGCCAATATTATGACCAATGCGGCGGCAAGAACGGGTAAAAAAGCAGTATTTGATGAATTGAAGCAAGAAGTAATGGTAGATGGTAAGCCTTTCAAATATTAATCATGTTCAGAAGGAAATTTATACAAAACAGCAGCATTCTTGCTGGAGGCTTATTATTGCCTGCAACTGGGTTTGCTGCTGATCAACTGTCTGGCTTTGACCTTTCGGCCCCTGAAAACAAGATTAAAATAGGTGTGATTGGTTGCGGAGACCGTGGAAAAGGATTAATCCATATCGCGCAGCAATTGCCCGAAGAATTTGAGTTGAGGGGTATTGCGGATATGCTGGATTTTAGAATTAAGGAGACTTTGCAGCAGCCAGGTGCTGCCGGCGTAAAATCGTATGCAGATTATCGGGATTTACTCAATGATCCGCAAATTACAGCAGTGTTTATCTCTACGCCATTGAACATGCACTTTCCCATTGCAAGTGATGCCTTAAAAGCTGGAAAGCATGTTTATCTGGAAAAAACCATGACTTACGATATTCCTGAGGCTTTTGCATTGGTAGAATTGATGAAGAAACACCCCAAACAAACCCTTCAGGTAGGACATCAATACCGTTATGCCCCAATTTATTATAAGGTTAAAGAAATGATCGATAATGGGTATTTGGGTAAGGTCAGCCAGATTGAAAGTCGCTGGGATAGAAATAACAACTGGAGACGCCCCATCGCCAATCCATCTTTAGAAAGAAAAGTAAATTGGCGAATGTATAAAGAATATTCAGGCGGATTGATGGCCGAATTATTATCACATCAGATAGATTTTATCAATTGGGCATTTAAAACGCATCCTCAGGAAATCATGGCCACAGGTGGAATAGACACTTATAAAGATGGCCGGGAAACCTACGACAATGTTCAGGTGATGTTCCGTTATAAAGATATGATTGGTAATTTAGGAACGACCTTAGGAAATGAAAGAGATGGTTACCTTTTTAAACTGAAAGGCACAAAAGGAACGATTTCATTATTGGTCAATGAAGCTATTTTTTATCCAGAAAAAACGCATAAGAAGGAGTTGGAAACGGTAGATGGTGTTACTGGGGCAACTAAAATTGTTTGGGATAAAAATGGTGGAATTCCGATTAAAACAGATTTACCAGCCAAAGACGGCACTTATTACGCATTAAAGGATTTTCACACTTCTATTCTGGAAAAGAAACAACCGGATTCTAATGTGATTACCGGTGCCACTACAGCAATTTGTGTGCACCTGGCTAATAAAGCGATGTATGGACAGCAAATAGAACGTTGGGAGCCGAAATACAACTTATAAATTAAGCGCCTGAATTCAGGTGGTTTTTAAACCCTCTTAGTCACTATGGAAATACTAAGAGGGTTTTTTACCTACCATTTTCTCTGCGGGCAGGAGACTTTATACCTGTTGTTGAGTAAAATACCCAGTACGATCTCATGGCTTCCATTGCTGACTTTTCCAAGTTCGGAAGTCGTAAAATCATAGGAATATCCCAATACAAATAGCGCATTGATATTAAAGCCAGCTATGATCGCTGCTGCATCGTTAGTCCGGTAACTTCCCCCTAACCAAAACTTATCTTTGAAAGCGAATTTCAAATTAATATCCGTAGATAAAGGTGTAGGTGACACATATTTAAACATCACAGAGGGAACTGCGGCAATATCTTCGGTAAGGAAATACTTGTAGCCACCAGTCACAAAAATGTGCGGCACCTGCTTTCCTGTGTTGTATCCAGCTTCTTCAGTAAAAGTAATGGGTCTGTTGAGTAATTGCTGGGCAGAAACCCCGGCAAAGAAGTCAGGCCCGTAGAGCCATAAACCTGCGCCCAGATCTGGCTGCGTCCTATTGTTGGCATTTGCGGAAATTGCCGGATCCAGACTGTTCTCTAAGGTGATTTTAGAAATATCGAGCATGAGCCTTGATATACCTGCTGCTACGCCCAGACTCAGGTTAATTTTGGGGCTTAGACCGAGGTGATAAGCATAGGTCAGCTTAAAATCTGAACTGGTAATGGGCCCGGTACGGTCTAGTACACCAAACATCCCTAATCCATGATGTGGCTCTGAGGCCATGTAGGTATGTACCAGACTACGTTTCATGGGATTCTCTCCATTTTCTGAAAAGGAATTAGAATTACCGGTCAGGTAGTTCTTCCCTAAGGGGAAATGTACCGAAAAATAAGCTGTAATTGGGGACTGATCAATCCCATTCCATTGGTTTCTATAGCCAAATCTTACATCTGTATAATTTTCGATTCCAGAAATGGCGGGGTTCAGAATGTAATTGTTAAAAACATACTGAGTATACTGAGGCCTTTGCTGCGCATCACACAGCAAAGTGAAACTCAGTAACACGTTTACTAAAACCAATCCTTTCCTCATGGAATCCCTATTGTATTTTCAGAAGTCTATCGAATAAAAGACCTGAGTACTAAGCTAACCAGTAAGCGCCATTTAAACAAGCTTACAACGAACAAATATTTTGTACATCAACAATTATTATATAAATGTATACATATTACAGAATTTATCATCAATTAAATTACAATTAGAGATAATGGTTGTCGGATTAATAAACCTTAAAGGAGTATAAATTGGAAGAAATAATAGAGTGTAAACAAAAAAAAGCGGCTTCTTTATACAAAGAAGCCGCTTTAAATATATATTTGAATGGCCTACCAGAAGGCGGAGTATAAAGCTACCAACATGGCGAAAATGATTAAGGCACCTATGGCAAATGAAGTAGAAACTTTAAACATTTTGGCGTCGATTTCCAATCCATTGGTCACCACACCTTTTTTACCTTCGTAAATACTGATGATGTACATTCCTAAAATACAAACTGCGAAAACGATGAGCATTCTGTCCATAAATGGAATCTCAAATACACCGCTTGAATTGGCAATCGCCCATCCATATTCATGTAAAGAAGATAAATCAACCCATCCAGGTAGGAATTTAAGGAGTACTGAGACAATAAAACCACCTACAGTAGCAAACATAGCTGCATTTGAAGTCGTTTTCTTCCAGAAGAATCCAAGGATAAACATGGCAAAGATACCTGGCGATACGAATCCGGTATATTCCTGAATGTATTGGAAACCTTGTTTTCCTTCTCCCATCAGGGCATCACCCACAATCAGAGAAAGCACTACTGCCATTAACATAGAGACCACAACTGTGATTTTACCTACATTCACCATGGTACGTTCTGCTGCACCTGGATTAAATGCTTTTTTATAAATATCCAGGGTAAAGATGGTGGCGATACTATTGGCCTTTCCAGCAAGAGAGGCTACAATTGCTGCGGTTAAAGCGGCAAAAGAAAGTCCTTTTAAGCCGATAGGCAACAGACCTAATAAGGCAGGGTATGCTTTATTTGGATCTTCTACACCAGAGGCAGTCAATAAATCACTGGCTTTGATCCCGCCCATGTTTTCTTTAACAATAAAATATACTGCAATACCTGGAATCACAACGATCACTGGCATGAGCATTTTAAGGAATGCTGCGAATAAAAGTCCCGCTCTTGCTACTGGTAAAGAAGCGCCCAATGCTCTTTGCGTGATGTATTGGTTACATCCCCAGTAACTTAAGTTGGCGATCCACATCCCACCGATCAATACACTTAAACCTGGAAGGTCCATGTAATTCGGGTTGTCTTTTTTGAAGATCAGATGGAAATGTTCCGAAGCGCCTGATTTTAGAATACCGAAACCTTTGATGATCCCATCTCCTCCTGAAATCAGGTTTAAGGCAAGATAAGTAGCCACTAATCCTCCAAGAATTAAGAAGAACACCTGAATCACATCTGTATATCCAATTACTTTCATCCCACCAAGGGTGATGAAAATTGCGAAAATAGCCAATGCTAAAATACAGGCCGTCAGGTCTAGTCCGGATATACCGCTGATGGCCAGGGCCCCAAGGTAAAGAATAGACATCAGGTTCACTACGATGTATAACATCAACCAGAATACCGCCATGATCATCGCTACTTTTTCATTGTAGCGCTGACTTAGAAACTGGGGCATGGTAAAGATTTTATTCTTTAGATAGACTGGCATAAAGAACACTGCTACAATAATTAATGTTGCAGAAGCCATCCATTCATAAGCGGAAATGGCCAATCCAAGTTTAAAACCTGAACCACTCATTCCAATCATTTGCTCGGCTGAGATGTTAGAAGCAATAAGTGAGGCCCCAATGGCCCACCAGGTTAGAGAACCCTCTGCTAAAAAATAATCTTTGGAATCTGCTGCTGCAGTTTTCTTTTTGTAGTAAATCCAGAAACCGTAAGAAGATACGATAATGAAGTAAATAAAAAATACGATGTAGTCGTATTTGTGAAGTCCGCTCATTGTGGTTTAAATGTTGATTAGCTGGCTAAAATATAAATTTATTTGTCATAACTTTTCACAAAATACCAGAAAAAGCAAATTAATTTAAGTTGAGGCCAAATGCGCCTATTATTTCATATGCGGTGCGGTATCTAATGCTGCTGGCTTATAGATAAATTGCAGATAAAGCAAGGCCAGCAGGGTAATTCCTGTGCAGGCATAAAAAGTAACGGGGATCATCGCCAGATCATCGATAAATAACCAGCCGGCTAACAAGGCACCCAGTCCAATTCCGGCTTCTAAGGCGATGTACATGGTGGCCATAGCCTTTCCGCGATGATGTGGATCACTCAGGTCCACTGTCCAGGCAGTTGCTGTTGGCGATAGCATCCCTGTAGCGACACCATAAAGTGCTGAAGCTGACATCAACATCACTGAACTATCTGCAACTGCAATCCAAAAAGTGGACAATGCCAGCAGTGCCAAAGAAATTTTTAAGATCACTGGTCTGCCGTATTTATCGGAAGCCTTTCCTGCTACAAATCTGATCAAAAGAGAAGTTAAAGTGAATACCATAAAGAACATCCCTTTATTGCTAGTTCCCAAGGCTTTACTCCAGTCGGAAATCACCGTAAGGATAGCACCATAGCTGATATACGTCATGAAAATGATAATTACCGAAGGGATCACGCGCCATTCGATAATGTCTTTTCTATTGATCTTTAAATGCTTAAACTTGAATTTCTCTTTATTTGGCAGCGTTTCTTTCATGTTTGCCAGAATCACGATAGACAATAAAGCAAATAATGAGGAGCAGTAAAATAGGATATTGATGTCAAAATGATCGGTAATTAAGCTTCCAATTGCGGGGCCAATTGCCAGTCCGGTACTAAAACAGACACCATGTACGCCCATGGCCTCTCCCCATCTGTTAACAGGCACAAGATCTGCCACATAAGCTGCCGTAGCTGTAGGTTTAAACCCGGTAGAAAAGCCATGAATCAGTCTTAAGAATAGAAAGCCTGCAACGGTAGTCAGCATCGGGTATAAAAACCCGCATAAAAAGCAGACTATAGACCCTACAGCCATTACTGGAACTCTTCCGATGGTATCTGTTAGTTTCCCGCTAAAGGGCCTGGATATGCCCGCAGTAAGTGTAAATAGCGCGATGATGAACCCTTTATACTCTGCGCCACCCATTGCTGTTAGATAAGCAGGCAGTTCAGGAATGAGCATGTTAAAACTGGCAGAAAATAGAAAAGAGCTTAAACAGACTAAACCAAATTGAAAAGTATAAATAGAACCGGAAGATTGCTGCATGGACAAATGATGAATGAAGCGCCAAAGGTAATAGAAAAACTGTTTTAGTCGCCAACTTGTTTTTAAGCTGTAATACAAGAAGCCTTATCATTTTCTAAAGACCCTACGATGAAGAAAGCAAAAGAAAAAGCCATTCGACCTAAACAGCATCAAAAGAAACAGCCTGGATCTGAAAAGCTGATGCGTCCAGCGCCAGCGTTTGAACCACTGATTTCTACAAAAAAACTGGCTGGAAAAGTGGCCTTGATTACCGGTGGTGATAGCGGCATAGGACGGGCTGTGGCGGTGGCATTTGCAGCAGCTGGTGCAGATGTAGTTTTAAGTTATTTAAATGAGCATAAAGATGCAAAAGTCACTGCGGCGGCGGTTGCAGCTCATGGCAGGAAGGCCATATTGCTGCCGGGTGACATCTCTAGTGAAAAACATTGTCAGCTTTTAGTCCGTAAAACGATTAAAGAATTCGGGCAATTAGATATCCTCGTGAACAATGCAGCGGTACAGTATCCACAAAAAAGTCTGGAAAAAATCAGTGCTGCACAGTTGGAAAAGACTTTTCGTGTCAATGTTTTCCCGCATTTCTATCTGAGCAAAGCTGCGTTAAAGCACCTTAAAGCAGGAAGCAGCATCATTTGCACGACTTCAGTTACTGCTTATCGAGGCAGCGACCATCTGATTGATTATGCTTCCACTAAAAGCGCGATTGTGGGTTTTATCCGCTCGCTTTCCACTGCGCTTGCCGACAAAAAGATAAGAGTCAATGGCGTCGCTCCCGGTCCTATCTGGACACCATTAATTCCCTCCACTTTTACTGCGGCGGAAGTTGCCGTCTTTGGATCTGATGTTCCTTTAAAAAGAGCTACTGAGCCTAATGAAGTCGCTCCATGTTATGTTTTCCTGGCTTCTGAAGAAGCAAGTTATATCACAGGACAGGTATTGCATCCCAATGGTGGTGAAATTATCAACGGATAATCTATTTATATTAGTAAATGTCATGATAAAACTAAAATAATTAGTATAATTGTACACTCAACAACACTTTGTTGGTGGTAATTTTAAATATACTCTAATTTAGAAAAGACATGATCACTGTAAATGATTTGCTATACGGAAATGTGGAACTACCTGCGGTTTTTGATGATTTATTGGCCAGCCCGGCTTTAAAAAGGCTGGGTGGTGTTCACCAAAGCGGTGCCATCTTCCTGGTTAACCCAGAGCTTTGTCATACCCGATTAGAACATTCTATTGGTGTAATGCTATTGATCAGGAAGCTTGGAGGCTCAGAATTGGAACAGATCGCTGGCCTGCTCCACGATGCCTCCCATACTGCCTTTTCACATGTTGGTGATTATGTCTTTAAAAATAAGGAGGAGAATTATCATGAGGAAATGTTTGCAGAGATACTGATGAATTCAGATATCCCGGCAGTGCTGCAGAAACATGGCTATCAACTGGATCAGATCCTCGATGGAACGTTTCCGCTGCTGGAGCAGCCATTACCAGATCTCTGTGCAGATAGGTTAGATTACACCCTTAGAGATGCCCTCCATGCAGGATTGATCAACAGGCCAGCTGCTAAGTTGTTCCTGGAGCACATCAGGATACAAGAAGGTCGGATTGTGGTGACCAATGAAGAACAGGTAAATTGGATTAATGAAGTATATGAACGGCTAAAAAAAGAGGTATTTGAGCTTCCACTGCACCTTTATGCCAACCAACAGATGGCAGTCCTCATCAGGGATTTTCTTAGAAACGGTTTTCTTCAGGAAGCGGATCTATTTAAAGACGATACTTTTCTCCTGAATAAGATCAGAAGCTTCGCTTTAGGCTATGAAGCAGTGAAGTCTATAAAAACCTTAAAAGGTTACCCTACCTTTTTAAAAAACGGCAGCAGTTTAACGACCAAGCTTAGAAATTTAAAAGCGATGCTATCTATTTAATAATTGCTTATTTTAATGAATCGTTCCTATTTTATTTTGAACCTGGTTTCTTCCCGCCTAAATTAACGACTGCACCGATGGTAAAAATGGAATTTCCAGCCGTCATAAACTTTCTGTCTTTTAGTCCAAAATTACCGCTGGAAGTATACTGGAGCTGTACGGCATCACTCAGCCTCATGCGCGTAAAGAATACCGGCTCAATGAACATATTGTCTTCTTTAGGCTGCCCAATATTGTTAATCAGAAAAGTATTCATCCCTACATGACTAATGCGAATTGCGGTACCATAATTTAAGGCGTAGCTATTTCCAAACAGTTTCAGGTAACTGTTCTTTTTAGAACTGTAGTTTACCTGTATAAATGTTTTTGCAAAGGTAATCTCCTCCTGAGTACTACTGGTCAGTACCTTATGATCATCATAGGATCTATAATTACGGTCGGCACTTCCACCACCATATCCCACATAAATCTCTATGATCCGGTTATTGTCTGGCCCAAAAGTGTCGATATACCCTCCGCCAACTTCCAGCAATTTATGTCGAAAATCTTTTGTGCTGCGCTCATTCTTCATATACGAGCCACTAAATAATACGCCAAAATGATTTGAAACTGCATAAGCGCCATTGATGCTCGCATTTCCTTTTGGCGAAATGTGTACCCCTGCGCTCAGCTCACCTTTTTCACTCAACATAGGAGTGTTAGGGACATTGGGCATATATAGGGAAGAACAGGAACTCCAAATGGTGGCAACACAAAAAAGGGGAACTATCAGGTATTTATTCATAATCATAACTGCATTAACAAGGCAATAATAAAATGTGTTTTTTACTAATAAACTTCTAAAAGTAGGGATTTAGGACCAAATTTACCGGATTATACAGGTACATTACTATAATAATCTGCTAACCAGAAGCCTATTGACACCTAAATAACAGAGTAACAGGGCTGTTACAGTGCTCATTTACACCTATCTTTTTATTTGGTATTTTTTCTGAAAAAGTTAAGATAAAGAGAAATAGAGATGGAAATCAGAAAAGAACCAAGTGTTAACCCATCAATAATTTCGGGATTGATATTGGAACAGGTTAATTTATCAGCGTAATATTTAACAAAAGAATTTGGTAAGTTCTGTTCTCCCAATTGCTCTTTTACTTGCCATTGCCAATCGGTAACCGGACAATAACCGATACCATACCAGATTCCTAAGATCAGCCAGCAGCCTAAAGTAATGGCTACACCATATAGATGCAGCCGTCTGGTAGTGGGAAATGCCCATGCAAAGAGATTAAATCCTATAATTAATAAATGGATCAGCGTATAAAAATAGTCCAGCGCTATCAAACTCATTAGGATTCTTTTCTTAAAATTTCTAAAGGGGGATGATTCAATACACTTCTACTGCTATAAAGTCCAGTAAACATCACCAATAAAGGAATCAGCACCAGGAATACAATTAAAGGTAAAATTTCTGGGGCATAGTTACCTTTGAGCGCAAATACGGCCAGGGCCCAACTGCCCAATACCGCCAGAATAATTCCTGCAGCGGTGGCAATAAAACCTAAGATTAGGTATTCCAGGCCAGTAATCGTTAGGATTTGCTTCCTGCTTGCTCCCATGGTTCTCAGCAAAACACTTTCTTTCAATCGCTGCCCTTTACTGCTCATTACGGAAGAAAGCAACACAATCCAACCTGTAGCCATGCTAAATCCAGCCATAAACCGAATCACAAAGTTTATCTTATTCAATAGATTATCAATGGTTTTAATAATCATATCTAAATTAACTATTGAAACATTAGGAAATTGCTTCAAAACGTCTGCCTGTAATTGAGCAGACTTTTCCGCGGCGGCAACATGCGTCATAAAGACATAAAACTGCGGTGCTTCTTCCAGTACGCCTGAAGGGAATACCACCCTAAAATTAGGCTGTACTGTATTCCAATCCACAGATCTTAAGCTGCCAACTTTTGTTTTAACCGGCATTCCCTGAACATCGAATACAATTGAATCGCCAATCCTTATATTTAGTCTTTCCGCATATCCATTTTCTAAAGAAATAAAAACTGTTCCACCTTCTGCTGTGGTTCCGGTCCAGTTGCCAGCAGTAATCTTTTCTGTAGCCCTTGGCTTTTGCTGATAGGTGGCTCTGACTTCCCCTTTAAAGGCATTGACAATTGACTTCTTCGCATCTTTGGCTGACGTGGTATCTCCATACTGTTCGGCTGTCTTCCCGTTGATTTCAATTATCCTCATGGTCACGATAGGCACCTGCCCTAAAACCGGCAAATGATTTGCCTGGAGCAGCTTTGCTAAAGGTTCTTTTTGAGCAGGCTGAATATCAAACAGCACCATATTAGATTTCGTCCCCTCACCAGATACTTCAACTTTATTTAAAAGCACCCCTTGAACCAAATAAAGTGTCACAATGAACATCGTAGATAAGCCAATCGCCAAGCTGAGTACCATAGTTTGATTATTGGGACGGTACAGATTGGCAAAACCCTGACGCCATACATAAGCCATACGCTCAGGAATCAGTTTTCTTACCGCGAACATCAGTACCTGAGCCTGGCCCAGCAGCAACAGAAAGGCTAGCAATATACCGAGCACAAAAGCGATGGCTTGAATTGCATCGTTCATCTGCAAATAAGTAAAGCCATAAATGAAGCCCATTATCAGCAGGTAAACCAACCACTTGAGGAGGTCTCTTTTTGGCTTTACTGCTTCGAAAGAAGCCCTGATGGCATTTAAAGGCGATATATTCCGAACCGAAATCAGGGATGGCAATGCAAATAATACAGATATGATCAACCCCGTTGCCAGTCCTTGTCCAATCGCCGACCAGGAAATGCCAATTGACAATTCCAGAGGAATGAAGTCTTTCAATACTACAGGAAGTAAAAACTGCAGGGCGGTACCTAAAAAAGCACCCACAAATGCACCTAACAGACCGATAACCCCTACCTGAATCAGATAGATGAGAAAAGCTTCACTGGCATTTAAACCCAGGCACCTTAAAGTAGCTATGGTACTCAATTTCTCTTTGATGTATACCTGAATAGAAGTTCCTACACCAATACAACCTAATAACAAGGCTATGAAACCTGATAAGGCCAGAAACTGATTGAGATTTTTAAAAGCCCGACCTGTACTTTCCTTCTTTGTAGCCACAGTTTCGGTACTCAGCTGCTCCTTGTCCAGGAATTTCCGATGACGCTTTAAATCACTATCGACAGCAGCAGCAGTTTTATATTTATATAAATAACGGGATTGGATTCTGCTGCCCAGCTGTGTTAAGCCGGTTTCTTGCAGGTATTCCAGTGGGATATAGACTACGGGTGTGACTGTACTCGCGAGGCCAGTTTGCCCAGGAACACTTTCCAGGCTCCCTTCAATAGCAAAGCTTAAACTGCCAATCTTTATTGAGTCGCCAGGTTTTGCCTGATATTGCAGCATTAGTGTTTGGTCTACCAGTGCCTTTCTACCAGTTTTAAAACTTTTCCCAGCAGCAGCAGGAAGTGTTTCTATAGTACCATAAAAGGGGTAATTTCCTTGTAAAGCCCTGATTTGAACCAATCGGCTGCCTTCACCTTTAATGAAGTAGACCATGGAGACAAAATTTCTTTCCAAAGCCCGTTCATTCCCTAAGGTGTCCAGTAAAGCTTTAACAGCTGGACTCAGGGGCCTGCGACTTTCTACAATCAGGTCAGCTCCGGTCAAGGTCTTTGCTTGTTCGTCGATGTCACGCTGTAAATTGGCTTTAAAGGAGTAAACAGCCACCAGTGCTGCAATTCCTAAAACAATAGAAGACATAAACAGCAGCAGCCGGGAACGATTTTTCCTGCTATCACGCCAAGCCATTTTTATCAACCAGGAAAAATTGATGGTTCTTTTAATTGAAGGAAAATCAGCCATGGTTCAATTCTAAATCAGCAACTACTACACCTCCTTTTAATTTGATCATCCTATTGGTCTTTGCCGCCAGATCCAGGTCATGCGTCACAATAACCAAGGTTGTTCCAGCCTCTTTATTGAGGTCAAACATTAGTTTTATCACTTTATCACTGGTTTCAGCATCCAGATTTCCAGTGGGTTCATCTGCAAATAATATGGCTGGCTGGTTTGAAAAGGCTCTCGCCAGAGAAACCCTTTGCTGTTCTCCACCAGATAGTTGTATCGGGTAATGACCAGAGCGGTCGGCAAGGCCTACCTTATCCAATAAATCCATCGCATGCTGCTTTATATTCTTTTCCCCTCTCAATTCTAAGGGCACCATTACATTCTCCAGGGCAGTAAGGGTTGGTAAAAGCTGAAAATTTTGAAAGATAAAACCTACGTAGCGGTTTCTTACTGAGGCTCTTTGGTCTTCTGTTAAATTATCCAGATCAATCTTATTCAAGGACACTGTCCCTGAACTGGAACGATCTAATCCTGCACACAAACCTAGTAAAGTGGTCTTTCCACTTCCAGAAGGCCCGGTGATGGCAACAGTGGTTCCTCTTTGAATTGAAAAATTAATCTGATCGAGTACTGTCAATTTATGACCTGCATTTTCGTAAATTTTACTTACATTTCGAATGTTAAGGATATGTTCCAAGGCGATATAATTAAGATCTTGCTTTAGTTTTAGAAAATAGAATTTTGATAGTCATCGAGGTGATAATCTACAGCCACATCGACATTTCAATACGGTAAACAGCTAAATATACTGCCTTTAACAAGTATTCACGATATTTTGATTCATAATAATTATATATGTTACAGCTTAATTTTAAAGGTTCCAGGATATTAATAGCTCTATTTTCTATAATGTCCTTATTGACTGCTTGCACTGAAAATCAAGGATCCAGTAGTGCTGACGCAGCAAAATCAGCCTCTGATCAACCATCAACAAATGTTGAGGGGCAGCAGAAATCCAGCGGTACAGAAAAAGACCTGACGAAAGAAAAAAACATCTTATTTTTTGGAACCAGTCTTACGGCTGGTTATGGTTTAACCATTGATGAAGCCTTTCCAGCTTTAATACAGCGGAAAATAAACGACGCGAAACTTCCTTATAAAGTGATTAATGCGGGTTTAAGCGGTGAGACCTCTGCTGCCGGGAATACCAGGATCGACTGGTTATTGAAACAGCCGATAGCTATATTAGTTTTGGAATTAGGGGCTAATGATGGATTGCGAGGTCTTCCTTTAAAAGAAACGAAGCGCAACCTTCAGCAGATTATTGACAAAGTCAGGAAAAAGAATCCTGAAGTGAAAATTGTACTTGCGGGAATGCAGATCCCACCGAGTATGGGGGCCGATTATGCCACTGAGTTCAAATCGCTTTTCCCTGAGCTGGCCAGAAAAAACGATTTGGTATTGGTTCCTTTCCTACTTCAGGGCGTTGGTGGAGTGCCAAAACTGAATCAGGGAGATGGGATCCATCCTACTGCAGAAGGACAGAAAATCCTTGCAGAGAATGTATGGCTGCAGTTAAAACCTATTTTATAAAGCATCCAGGGCTACGAAAGTGAACATCCACTTCTGTGGATTTTTCCAATCTGCTCCTTTAAAACTGGCGATTGGCAATTTAATCAACACTTCATTCCATCCATGTTTTAGGGCGATTTTTGTAGCTGCCCTGAATTCATAGCCTTCATCGATCAATGGGATTTCCATGTTTCCAGATAAACCGGCCTGTTTCCATACTGGTGGATCAATCAGGACTCCATTCACATAAACATTACTTTTACGGTTGTCCCAGGTTCCTTTTTCAGGTGAATTAGAAGCATAAGAACGGGACATATTGTTAAAACCGATCCAGAAATCCTTGGATTCATCGGCATCAGCCCATATTTTACGATAAGCGTACCAAGTGGTGTTTTCCTGAGGTTTATCTAACACACCGGTCACTTGTGGTGTCCACCAATGTCTGAGTACGATTGTCCCACCCATCACTTCCAAGGCCAGCGGCAGACTATCCAGATTTACATGAGCTGCTTCGGGCTCAAATGATGCCGTTAAATCACCTCCATTAGCAAAAGGACCAATCAGTTTCCAGGTAATACCTGCCTGTGTGGTATAAGGAAATGGCAGGCCTGAAAAATAGCGTTGTTTATGCTTCATTAAGCGGTTTTCAAACTCAGAGAAGCCAATTGCCTCCGTAGATTCAGGTTGCCCGATTTTAGCCATCCAGCCGGGTATTCCCCCACCTTTCCAGCTGCGTTCAGAGAAAGCCAGCATAGCGGGGTAAACCGGATTTTGAATTAAAGCATCTTCTTGTTTGTGAATGTTCCGGTCTGGCCAGTTACAAATCACGCCACCCAAAGCATTGGCATTTCCTTTATCCAGGTTCGAAATTTTCCTATTAAAAATGGTTACCACACTTTCTAAAGGATCCATGTGGTTCAGGTAAAGGTGTCGGGAGTCTACATATTGTATGTTTTTATTCTTACTTATTTTTGTTGCACCTTCCATCCACAATTGTCGAAGGGTACTTTCCGTAAAGTTTCCTCCTGGCTCCCATCCAATAATCTTTTTACCGAGTTGTTCTATCAATTTTGTCACTTCCGGAAGGAAATTTGCATTCGTAATTTTAACCTCATCTGCACCAATGTGTAAATAAGGAAGGTTATAAGTTTTGATAAACTCCCTAATCAGATTTTTAACAATAACAAGTCCTGTATCACTTTGCATTTCCGTTTTCATTGCTCTTTTAAAAGCTTCACTATGACCAGGCATATCTATCTCTGGTACCAGCGTAATGTGCCTTTCCTTACAATAAGCGATCAGATCTTTCATCTGTTCTACCGTATAAAAATCACCTTTATTGCGTAGCATTGTTTCTGGCGCGGTCAGCTGTGGATAGCGCTTACTTTCCAATCTCCAGGCAATATCTTCTGTGGCATGAAAATGAAAAATATTGAGCTTGTATGCCGCCATGACATCGATTTGTTGTTTTAACATGGCAAGGGATTGGAAATTTCGACCTACATCCACCATATAGCCTCTCCATGAAAATGCAGGCCAATCCACAATCTCACAGGACTGAAGTTCTTTATCTACTGAAATCAGTTGTTTCAATGTTTGAATGCCATAAAAAACGCCGTTTTTGTGCAATCCTTTAATTGTAATCCTATTCGGACTTACTTCAAGGCGATAGGCTTCGTCCTTAAATTCGGCATCGAGCATTTCATCCCTGGCAATTATGATGCATGGAGAACCATCGACAGGCAATTTGCCAATTTTAGCCTCTATTCCTTGGCTTATTAGTGCTTTTTGAAGCAGTTTAGCTTCAGGAATAAACTGATCATCCTGAACTACAATTAACCGGCAGTTTTTAAGTTCAAAAACACCAGATTTCCTTTCCATGTGTTGTGGAAGCGGTATTAAACTAGGGGTTGCCCTTTGGTCCTCTTTCAGCTTTGGGACCTGAGCATACAACATATCAATGGAGAGCAACAAGATGATAAGTATTAAAAAGTTTCGGTTAAACATCATTATAATTCAGGAATAGCAGTATTTATTTGTTTAGGTGTTCTGTTAATAAAGCGGCACAGTACCATTCCTGGCGTGGTAAATGAAAAGGTCCTTTAAAGAGATTTCCCTTAGCCGTTTGTGCTAAACTTCCATCTTTATGCAGGTAACCAAACCATTCACCGTTCTTTTTGTCGTGAAAATGTCCGTAGGCATAATCATGAACCAATTTATGCCATTTTGCATATTTTTCATCTCCTGTGATGGTGTAAGCTAATAAGGTGGCAATGATCACCTCATTATGCGGCCACCAAAACTTCATATCCTGCCAATATTCCTGTACGGGTTTATCGTATACATCTTTGAAATACATGATTCCGCCATGTTCTTTATCCCATCCACGTTCCCACATATAGTCTAGCATTTTACATCCCAATGCAATCAGTTTAGGGTCATTATTTCTGTATTTAGCTTCATGAAGAATAAACCATGCCCCTTCTATCGCATGACCAGGGTTTAGTGTTCTTCCATCAATATGGTCTACAATGCTACCATCAGGAGCCACTTGTTCCATTACACAGCGAATGTCATCTTTAACAAAATAAGTCTCTATTTCGTTGATCCATTTGTCGATCCATTCGTCACAGCGTGGATCTCCAATTGTTTCCCTAAGCTGCTGAGCGGTATTCATCATAATCATTGGCACGCCAATTCCTTTTGTTGGTCTGGTTCCGGTAAATTTTGGCGGCAAAATCCCTGGAGTTGTTGAATACTCAATGCATTTCCCAAAAAGGTATCTTGCCATTTCAGCCGCTGCTGGATCAGCACTTGCTTTTGCATAAGCAGCATTGGCGATGACAGCAAAGGTTTCTGAAAAATAATACCTCCGTTTTCTAATGGGCTGACCATCACGCGTGACATGGAAAAACATCTGTCCATCTTCATCAAAGCAGTATTTATTCAGAAAATCTATTCCGGATTTTGCTGCAGATAGCCATTCTTCTTTTGGTTCAATCGTATTGTAAAGTGTAGAAAGCAGCCATGCTGCCCTCCCCTGTATCCATACTGCCTTATCGTCATCGATCAGCTTCCCATCCTGATCTCTCATCAATAAATAGCCTCCAAATTCGGTATCTACAGATCTTGGAAACCAGAAAGGAACCGTATCATTTAAAAGTTGATCGTTATAAAATTGCTGTAATTGCTGAAGGTCTTCTTTAGTATAATTCATTTCTTTATATTTTTAGTTAAGGGGTATAGTGAAGGTTGAAGCCGGTAAACCATGCTGATTGATCAGATTGGCCCGACTAAAAGGAGCATAACTGTACCGTACTATTCTTACTTTTTCTGGTTTTATTTCTTTAGGAAGCTGGAGTTCCACTTTATTGTTCATCAACTTTGCAGAAATTGGTAGGATGATTCCTTTTTCCAGCACTACATCAAATCCCTGTAATGGCTGAGCATCTTTTACTGCGAGCGGGCTTCCAGCTACAAAGGAAATCTCAATCGTATGGTCTTTCAACACCGCTTTTCCTGGAATCGGACCATCCGCAACTACTTTTTTACCATAACTATGCTGGAGTGCCTGAAAGGCCAGGCGTTGTCCAATTTCTTTTTTCCTGATGGGATGAACATCGAGTGAATCCCCCAAGTCTGAGCTAACCGCCATATAAGTTTTAGAAACCTGATGTTGAACCTGAGTTTGCATTGCTCTAAAGTACGGCCATGAAGGACGGTTAATTCCAGACAGCTGTACATAATAAAAAGGAAAATCCATCCCCCATTTTTCCCGCCAGCTCTTGATCAGCAGCGGAAAGCTATGGGCATACAATTCTGGATTTTGAGTATTACTTTCTCCCTGATACCAGATCACTCCTTTTATTGGAGATCCGATCAGCTGAGCAATTCCAGCTTCATAATTATAGGCCGGTTCGTAAGGATGACGCTGTCTGGGATTCAAAGAATTTTTAAGGTTCAAATCTGCACGTCCACGTGCCCAGGCCTGGACAAAATCTGATTTCCGCCAATTGCTGAGTACATCTACCAGCTGAGGATCATGCTCTAATGTGTAACGATCGATCCAGGATTCCAGTGTAGAACCACCAACCGCCATTTGGATCAGGCCGATTGGAACCCCTTCTTCCTGTACCAGCTGCTGCCCAAAATAATACCCGATGGCAGAAAAGCCTGCGGCAGTAACTGAAGTTGCCAGCTCCCAATTTCCCGAGAAATAGTCCAGGTGGTTTAATTTTGCCAAGGTGGTACTGTCCCAGGATACGCCATCAGTTTCAGCAACCGGATTAAACTTCATCAATCTTAATTTAGGCTGTGCAGGAAATTGCTTTAATTCAGCAGCTCCTGTGGCAGATTGGGCCAGCTTGAAATACATATTTGACTGGCCGGAGCACAGCCAAACATCCCCAAGCAGTAGGTCTTTTAAAATGATCTTCGTTTTTTTATCACTGATGCTCATCTGATAAGGGCCTCCATGAGCCATTGCTGGAAACACCACTTTCCATTTACCATCTTTTCCGCTAAGCGCTGTTTTCTTCATCCCATTAAAAACTACGGTTACGGGTTCATCTGCATCTGCAGTTCCATATATTGGAATCACCTGGTCGCGCTGCAGTACCATGTGATCAGTAAACAGCAAAGGCAATTTTAATCCTCCGAAATTGCCGGTAATATTTCCATAGATCGTACGGGCAATGATGGCAGCGCCTTCCTTATCTGGGTGCAGATTATCTGCAAATAGATCTGTACGATTATTTAACGGACCATTCAAATCAATCAGTGAAGCCTGATTGTCTTTAGCAATCAAAGGAATCTCTTTTTGAATCTGCCAGTACCAGTCGCGGGTTCCTGATTTAAACCTTGGGTGCTCACTGAAAATCGGTGTTAACCGACAAACATATATCTTGATTTTCGAATTATTCTTTTTTAAGGTATCCAATAGCCAGGCATAATCCTGCTGAAATTCATCGCGGTATTCCGGCCAGTTTCTTGGATCTGTATCATTCAGCCCAAGATGAACAATGGCAATATCTGCATTAAAGTCAAGGGCTTTGGTAAATTCTTTAGTCTTATAGTAAGGTCTATGTCCTTTCTTTAATAGAGTTGCGCCGCTGAGGCCAAAGTTTCCTACTTCATAAGTGCTGCCTAGTAAGCCTTGCAGTACGGATGGATAGGATTCAGCAACTGGATCATTAAGTAAATAACCTGCGGTAACGGAATTTCCGATGCAGGCTACTTTGATTTTCTTCCTCTGCGCAAACAGGTTAATTTGTAAAGAAAGTGACAATAAACAAAAGACAACGATGATTTTTATGGTGGTTCTCATTCTGTTTTGTTGATTTTCTTGCTGATGATTGATCAGCATGGTTTAGCATTTCAGCAGCCTCAAACTGCAAGAAACGCATCCAGGTAATCGGGTTTCCTGGATGCGTTGGTGATTCGTTATTTTAAAAGATCTTTAACCGGGATGCGTACAAAGTATAAATCACGTACACCTTCATATAGCAAACCTAAAGTCTCCTCATCAATTTTAGTTAGTGCTGAGTACCCGAAAGCATCTCTTTCGTCTACCAATAAACTGGCATCTTCCCAGGTTTCTCCAAGATCAAGACTCATTTTAATGGTCATGTCTTTTCTATCTTTTGAAGAGTTAGGATTACTGAAGAACAGTACATCTTTCATTTTCCCTTTTACTTTCACGCGGGCTTTAATAAAACTGGCCATACACACCGGGTCGATCAATGCTTTCACAGAAGTAGGATGTGTTTCCCAATTTAAGCCCATATCTGTAGTCGTCGCTACACTTCTGAATTTCCCACGGTTATCGCGCATATTCAGCATAATTTTTCCTGGTGTAGTTTCTACCAGCTGACTTTCTGTGGTATTTGATTTGGCCCCCACTCCTGCGTTCCAGATTTTACCATGATCTGCACTATAAATCAATGTAGAATGCGGCATTTTATTTTCATCCCAATATTGTGCAGGGAATACAATTTTACCATCTGCCATTGCGATTCCATTTCCCGGGCCAGGGAAAAACAGTCTCCATATTGGATTTTTCACCTGTGTGGTAATGCTGTATGGTTTTGTCCAGGTTAAGCCATCATCGGTACTGCTGGTTAGCGCAAATTGACCGGTTTCTTCTTCGGAAAGACCAGGGCCAGAACCTGCAATAGAGCGGTTGCCTTTGCTCCATAATGCAGCTACCCAAATGGTTTTTGTAACGGGATCGAATAAAACTGAAGGATCGCCAACGCCATTATTTTCATGAGGAGCCCCCATATCCATGATGATTTTCATGGGTTCCCAGGTTTTGCCACCATCTTTACTTCTACTCATTCCCACATCAATATTACCCGGCAGATCGCCACTATTTTTATAACGTGCATCATAAACGGAGATCAATGTTCCTTTATCTGTATCGATAATTCCGGGAATGCGATAAGAATTGACCCCATCATCATTAGGATTTCTGATGGCGATTCCTAATCTTTTGGCCACAACTGGCCCTTGGATACTGATTTTATGTTTTACATTGGCAACATCTATTAAATCTGAAACCTTTAGTTCCACACGGTCGTCGATATTTGCTTCTGGTTTTAAAGTAGCACTGATCCAGATCACTTGTTTCCCTGGAGCTAATTTACCATCAAGAGGAATGCGGAAGTTTTTTCCAGACACGACTACAGCGCCAATCTTTTTCTTCGCATCCAGCACTTGTTCTTTCTCTTTATTCTCCGTACTTAGATAAGCCTCCAAAGATTGAAGATCCTTCAAACCTGATTTATTTAGCGTACCTAACAGCGTTTTAAATGCTAGTCCTTCTATCGGAACTTCAATTTCCATGCGCCACAGCGGATTGATCGCTTTCCTTTTTAGAATTGGGTTTATGGTTTGCTTCGCGCTGATCTTTAAATCAATCGAATTGGATTGCACTTTTTGGCTGCTGGCGGTTAACCCAGTGGCTAATAAAAAAAGAGAAAGCGCGGCGCATTTGTAGTGTTGTGAAATCATCATGTTTAGTTTTATCGTGTTAAAAAGTTTCGGCTATTAAATAATGGTCATTAGCTCAGTTCCTTGGTATCGGCATTTATAGTTAAAATCTTATTTTATGATTTGGCCATGGCTCCAGGAGCTCAGCCTATTCTTGTTGGCGCTATCAATTATAGCTTAGCTGCTTCATCCCCATCATTAGGCATCGGCAAAATCATTGGCTACTGGTCTAAGGAAGTATAGCTGTACGAATAGCGCAAGGCAAACAATTCCGGCAAGCATTGCAAAATCTTGTCCCAGGTGTCCTGCATCTGAAGATTTCCCCAGGAGATCGGTAATAAATGCACCAAAAAACACACCGGTCATGTTCATTAGACCATAAGCTGTTGCGCGGTATTTTGAGGAAACAAACTGACAAAGAATCGGCATATTATTGGCATCAAACATTCCAAAGCCTAGTCCAAAGCAAAGTGCAGCGCCCATTACATGAAACAAAGAATGACCGAATCCTAAAAAGAGTAAAGAAGGAATCGTTAAAGCCAGACCAATTGCACTGGTATAAATTCGTCCTTTAATATTTTTCTGCACCCATCTATCCGAGAGAATTCCGCCAAATATCACGCCTACGAAAGAAGAAAAAGCAATTGTAATGGTCGATAAAGGACCAGCTGTGGACATTGGGATGTTCAGATTTTGAGCAAAAAGTGTCGGTAACCAGTTTTTTGCTGCCCAGCCTGGTAAACTTGGAATGGCAAAATAAAACAGGATAATCCAGAAAGAAATATTAGTAAAGAGAATAGCAAAGCCTTTAAAAATAGAAGGCTTTGCTTTCATTGTTATCTCATCATCCATTTGTACGCTTTCGCTAGCTTTTTTCTCTCTAAGAAAAAAAACCAGCACTAATGCATAAACCACTCCTACAATTCCAAAAGAATGAAAGGTGGCTTGCCAGGAAAATTTGTCGGCGATTGTTGCGCCGAAACCTCCCAATGCCTGGCCCATGTAAAGGCCAGTCATGTGGATTCCAATGGCCAGCGACCGGGTTTTCGAGGAGTGAAAATCAGCAATTAGCGACAATCCCGCAGGGATATATAACGCTTCACTCACGCCCATCAATGCCCGAAGCCAATAAATTTGGTTAAAGGTGGTTGCGTAACCCATTAAATAAGTGACCAAAGACCAGACGAACAAACTGCCAACAATCAGCCATTTCCGATTGAATTTATCGGCAATAATTCCAGAAACTGGGCTCATGAAACCGTAGATCCATAAGAAAATAGCCATCAGGTATCCGAAGTTTGTGGCAGATTGGAGTTCATGAATATCGATTTGCATTGCCGGCTTCATGGTAGACAGCATTTGTCTGTCCATATAATTTAATAGTGCCACCACCCACAATAATCCAACCACCACCCAGGCATATCTGTTTGTGTTTTTCATTTTCTAATCTTTAATTTTTCCAAGCGTAATGTTTGGTGTCCTGACACCAGGCTTAACCTCTCCGCTGGAAATAATGATATTATTGTTCCATTTTGTGGCCATGGCCGTCACCTGTGCAGGAAAAGGCAATTCGCCCAATTTTGACCAGGTATTTTTTAGGATATCGTATCGTAAAATCCCTTTGTAAAAACCTGCATGCTGAATACTTAACTGGTTCTTTTCAGCGGTTAATTTTGTTTTTTCAGCTGGGTCTTCTGTTTTTGCGATTCTGGAGAGGTACGTTTCTATCCGGTGGAAGGTTTTTCCATTGTCACCGCCAAAGACTAGAATCTCATTTTTTCCAAAAGCCAGACCTGTTCCTGCAGAAAAGTTTGTTACTTCTTTACCATCACTAATTGCTGCACCATTTTTCCAAACGCCTTTTTCAGGATGATAAATAAATACAGTGGAATGAAGATCGCTAATGCCTGAGGGTGTTTTTGTACGCCCGCCAATCACATAAATTAAGGATTTCTCCGCTACAACTACTGAATTGGCCAGTGCAACTGGCAACTCTGGCAATAGTTGCCAAAGTCCATCAGCTGAGCTTAAATCAAGGCTAAAAACCGCTTTGGAAGTTTCCTTTTCCTGATCTCCACCAATCGCGTATACCAGATTCCCAATATTGGTCAAGGCAACATTTGTTAATGCGACAGGTAAGTTGGCTAAAGGTTTTACGACAGGACTTTGCTTCGCCTGATCCCATTTGATTAGGAAAACCTGTTTAGATAAGCCTTTTTCATTCTCCCCACCTGCGTACACAATTCCAAATTTGGTGCTGATATTCCCGCAATAGGCGATCGCTTCCGGCAAAAATGCTTTTTGTATATTCCAGGAAAATGAATTCCCATTTTGCTCTAATAAGTGAATCTCATTTGAATAGTGTTTTTTTCCACCTTCCCAAGGCTTTTTGCCTGGAAAATTGGCGCCACCAGCAACAATCAGGCGATTTTCAAGAACGGCATTGATTGCTCCGGCAAAGCCGATAGAAGTTTGCCCATCGGAAGTTTGTAATTTAGCTGCAATAGACCATTCGATCTGCTCAGCAGTAGTTTTCTGAGCGAAAACGGCTGTTGTTGTCAACATAAGGGGGACTGATAGATAAAATAAGTACTTGCTCATCACATTAAATAGATTAATGAGCTGCTTTTGATTTAAAGTTATCGAAACCAACAGCGGCTACATCTTGTTTAAAACTCTCAAATTGTGCTGCAGTCATATTTTTTACAGGCAGTCTAAATTCACCGCAATCTACACCAACTAATTTTAAATAGGCCTTTCCAGTGGCAATACCGCCGTATTTACCTAATAATCTGATCATATCAATTGAAGTCTGCTGTAACAGCTGTGCTTTTTTCAAATCATTGTTTTGAAAAGCCTCGATCATATCATAGTACAAAGGAGCTGCATAATTAAAGGTACTTCCTACTGCGCCTTTAGTTCCTAAAACCAATGCGGAAAGCATATTCTCATCACGGCCCCACAACATATCATATTTACCATTTCGAAAATGGATACAAGATAGGAAATCCATGAAATCTTCATGCGTGTATTTTACTCCTGCAAAATTAGGAATCTTCCCATCGATAGCCTGCAACAGGTCGTACATGGCAAATCCTACACCTGTCAGTACTGGAATATGGTAATAATAGAAAGGCATCTCTGGTGCTACTGCTGCAATTTCAGCACATATTGCGGCCAGGACTTCTACATTTGCAGGTTTAAAGTAGAATGGTGCAGTAAAAGAGATGGCATAAAGACCAATTTCTTTAGAATATAAGGCCAGATCTTTACAATCGGCAACGCTGGTTCCCCCCAGAAACATCATTACCTTAAAATCCTTATCGCCACGTGTGCAATCTGCCCATGCCTTTGCGACTTCTTTTTTCTCTGTGTTGGTTAAGGATACGCCCTCTCCAGTAGAACCACATATAAATGCGCCGGTTACTTTGTTAGCTTTTAAAAATTGGTAATAACTTGGAATCAAGGCCACATTTAATTGTCCATTTTCATCCATTGGCGTAAATGGAGCAGCAATCAGGCCTTGTAAGTGTTGAATAGTCATTTTATATAGGGTTTAAAGAATAGAAATCAGGGAAGGATAATTAGGAGTGTCGACCATTACGGTCTCCACTCCTACACCAAATATTTATTAGAATTGTGAATAGCCGGTAGTTTGAACCAAGGCTTTATTGTTGGTTAATGTAGCTCGATCTACAGGCCATAATAACTTATAAGCATCGGCCGCTGTTATCGCGGTATTTGCATAGACAAAACTATCTCCCATACGTCTTAAATCGTACCAGCGCTTGCCTTCTCCAATAAACTCGAATAAGCGTTCTTGTAGAATTGCTTGTTTAATATTCGCATCACCAGGCATGTTAGGGAAGCCCTGAACAGCGGGATTATAATTTACACCATAAGCTCTGGCTCTTACCGCATTAATTTCGGCAGCAGGGCTTTCCCCCAACACTTCCTTAGCCTCAGCAAGTAACAACAGTAAATCTGCGTAACGATAAATAGGGTAGTCATTGGTATATTTTCTACTGGCGGCATCTTGCTGTCCCTGGAATTTCTTTAGGAAAACACCTGCCATAATATAATTTCCGGTAAGGGGCTTGCTATAAGCGGCTTGAATGGTTGCCAATTTACGGGTGTCTTTATCATTGAACATTCTATAAACACCAATTCTTATAGGTGCACGTAACTGACCAGTGTAATTATCGGTAGTGACATTAAATTTTCTATTGGCCAGAGAATCATAATAATTTGCAATTAAGCCCGTTTGAGGAGTAAATGATTCTGGAATAAAAGTCATTTCTGCTTCATTTAAGGCATATTTACTGGCCAGAATAAATTCAGCATTAGGTTTAGTAGAGAACAGATCTGCAAAGGGGCTGAGCGCAGAATTACTAGAAACAGTCACTAAATTTAAAGCTGGGACATTGGTTTGAATGTCTGTTAATGCTGTTTTTGCAGTAGTTGCATCCACCGAACCGCCAGTTCTGTGTGCAGTCCACAGGTAAACATCCGCTTTCAGCATTAAAGTCGCTGGCTTAGACCAGTATCCTTTATTGTGCTTAATCGAATAATCTGTACCAAAGTTCTGGATCGATAAATCTATATCCTCTTTAATCATTTTCATCACATCTGCTGCAGGCGAAGCTGCTTTAGCAAGGTTAAAAAGATCCAGGTTAGCCGCATCAATAAAATCAGTGATGATCACTGTGTTTCCCCAACTGCGGTACAATTGATAATAATAATAAGCACGCATTCCATAAGCGATGCCCAATTCATACTTTTTAGTCGCCTCAGTGACTACATTTCCGGTATTAAGCCTATGAATCAATAGGTTTAGCTGATTGATATTGCTGTAGAAAGTACCGTAAGTAATCACTCCGGCGGCATCCAGCGTTAAAGTCTGCAGCCACATACGTTCTAATCCTTGTGACGCTTCACCAGTAAAAGAAGCACTGCTGCCTGGATCGTTCCCGAATATACCGGATCTCATCTCGCCAAGAAACATAAAATTCTTACTGTGTCCACGGAATTTACTATGAATTCCTGCTACAAAAGCATCATACTGGTCGCTGGTTTTCCAGAAAGTATCATCACTCAGGTTGCTGATTGGTTTTAAATCCAAACTTTTCTTGCAAGCTCCAAGACTGCATACAAGTAAGGCAGCTGCAATTATATTTTTATAGTTATTTTTCATGATGTTTATCATCTAGGTTAGTTAAAAGGAAACTTCAAAGCCAAACACAAAGGATCTTGCAGTAGGATACGCGCCTAAATAAACGCCGGTAAGTTTGTTATCGGCATCTAAAGGTGCTTCCGGAGAGGATCCAGTAAACTTGGTGATGTAGAAAAGGTTAGTTCCTGTCGCATAAATTCTTGAATGTGATAAGATTTTAGATTTTGCCATTAGTGATTTTGGCAGGCTGTAAGAAAGTGTCAATTCTCTCAGCGCCAGATAATCACCTTTTTCATACAGCAAGGAGTTGTTTCCATTCAAATTAGCCGCTGCATTATTTGCTCTTGTATAATTTTGTTTAGAGCCTTGTACCTGATCGGCATAATACACCTTAGGAATATCAGTAACAGT
This sequence comes from Pedobacter sp. PACM 27299, assembly GCF_001412655.1. NCBI lineage: Bacteria > Pseudomonadati > Bacteroidota > Sphingobacteriia > Sphingobacteriales > Sphingobacteriaceae > Pedobacter > Pedobacter sp. PACM 27299. Next base: position 3,420,344 of record NZ_CP012996.1, read on the forward strand.
ATTATTTGGGTTCCATGCGTCTTTGATCAAATCCGTATAGTTAAATGTTCCCTGATAGTTTCCAAGTGTACGGGCTAACAGGTCATTGTAAACCGTATGACCTAATGCAAACTCAAATCTGGTATATAAAGTAATTCCTTTATAAGCTGCAGTCGCATTAAAACCACCAGTCCATTTTGGTGCAGTATTTCCTAAATATACTTGATCTCTTGAATCGATAATATTATCACCATTTACATCCAGCCAGTTGACATCACCAGGTTCAATTCTACCTGATCCGGCACTGCCTTTTGGTAAGTTTATTCCGGTAACATTCGCAATGGCATCAGTTCTATTACCTGCAATGCGATCTACTTCTGCCTGATCTTTAAAGATAGATACCTGTTTGAAGCCATAAATATCACCGATTGACTGACCTTCCTGAAGACCTCCTACCCATTTCAATTGTCCAGATTTAGCGTCATACACCTGCAAACCACCTTGTCTGTTGTTTTCATTTCCATTGAAAGGAAGTTTCAACACCTTGTTTTTCACATAACTGGCATTCGCACCCAGATTTAACGTAAAACCGGCTGTAGTGCTCAATACCCTTGCATTTACAGCAAACTCATATCCTTTATTCTGTAGGGTACCAGCGTTTGTTTTTAGTGGCGGATAACCGGTATAATCAGGCAGTAGTAGATTTGTTAATAAATCTGATGTTCTACGGTCATAATAATCAAACAATAAAGTAATTCTATCCTGTAATAAACCAAGGTCTAAACCTGCGCCTAAAGTCTTGCTGCGTTCCCATCTCAGATCCTGATTGGCTAATTTATCATGGAAGAATCCACCAGCACCATCATAATTTGCTGGAGAAGTGTATACACCCTGTGTTTCGTATCTGCCCAAACCAGCAATGTTACCATTCACACCATAACTCAATCTAGGTTTTAAAGTAGAAACATATTTATTGATGCCTGAATTCACATAGAAATTCTCTTTTTGAACATTCCATCCTGCGGAGACACCAGGGAAATAACCCCATTTATGTTGATCAGGTAAGCTGGAAGCGCCATCTGCACGAATTACTGCTGTGAATAAGTACTTCTGATCAAAATCATACGCAAATCTTCCGAAGAAGGAATTGATGCGGTAAACGGATTTATCACTGTAATTTGCTTTTTCTCCATTTACTGTTGCGGGAAAAACGGTAGAAGCATTGATGGTAGGAATTTCATCTGTTGGAGCATTCTGTCCATACAACTGAGAATTATTGGTTTTAATCTGGAAGGTTTCCGCGCCAGTCATCGCTGTAAAATTGTGTTGATTTAAGGACTTATTATAGTTTAAAATACCGTTAAATTGAGTCTGAAAATCTCTTCTTAACTTGTTGATCGCGTCCCTGCTGCTGCTGTTTAAGGACTGCGGACTAGCGAAAATATTGGTATATAGCTGTGTAGATTTCTGAAAAGACTCATCTTTTCTATCTAAAAGGTATGCATTTGCTGTTCCTTTGAAATATAAGCCCGGTAATAAATCCCATTTCACAGAACCATTTACCACTACTTTATTCACCTCATTGTGTCGGTCTAGTCTACCCAACCAGTATAATGGGTTACCATCACTGGCACTATTTCCAGGATTTGGCTGTGTTTTAGCTTCATCAATCCATGGGTTAAATGTTGGCCAGATTGCCATACTTCTGTATAGTGAATTAACTTCACCACCAATTGTACCCGTTTGAGACGAAGTAGAAAGTGTAGTACCTCCAGCAATTTCGATGTTTGGTTTGACTTTATAAGATCCGTTGATATCAGCTGTGTATCGTTTGTATTGAGAACCTACGATTACACCATCTTCATTATAAGAATCAAAAGCGGCAAAAAATTTACCTTTGTCATTTCCACCATTTGCACTGATGTAATGATCTTTAGTATAAGTATTTCTGAACACCAAGTCTTCAATTTCACCACCATGATCTTTAAACATGATTTGATTGCCCTCAGCAAATGGATCATTCATCACTTCCCATCCAGCTGGCAATATAGTAGTGCCTGGAGTATAAGACCTGATGTCGAAACTAGCCAGATTGGCTGCATCGGTTAATAGGCCTAATCCTCTAGAACCATTCACTTGTGCCAATGTTCTACCGGCATTCTTGTACCCCAGACGGGTATAGTAAATATAGTCTTTAGCATCTAAATAGTTATAGCCCTCTCTTCTCACATTGTAACCACCAGTAAATTTATACTTAATCTCTGCAGCACCTGCTGACCCTGTCTTGGTGGTGATCAGAATTACGCCGTTGTTTGCTCTGGCACCATAAATTGCGGTTGAAGCTGCATCTTTAAGCACTTCCATTGATTGAATGTTTTCAGAAGAAATGTCATCGTAATCCCTGATTACCCCATCTACAATCACTAATGGAGTTCCTGGAGAATTGATAGAAGCACCGCCTCTTAGAAATACAGTTGGACCAACACCTGGCTGTCCGCTTTTACTAATTGCCTGTACGCCGGCAATGGTACCTTGTAAAGCGGAGCCCACATTGGCACGTGGAGCATTTGCCAGCACTTCTTTATCTAGTTTTGCAATAGAGTTAGTAACGGTACGGCGGTTTTGCGTACCATACCCCACCACTACCACTTCATCAAGATTGGCATTGGCTGGTTTCATCACTACTTTTAAATTGGTGTTATTGCCTACTTTTTGTTCTTGAGTTAGGTACCCAACGTAAGTAAACACGAGTATGTCGTTTGAACTAGCTTCGATGATGAATTTTCCATTGACATCTGTTTGCCCACCCGATTTTGTTCCTTTTATTGAAATGCTGACGCTTGGAATCCCTTGTCCGTCATCTTCGCCAGTAACCGTGCCGGTTACCTTTTTGTTTTGTGCAAATGCGCCTATAAAGGAGGATAGGCAGCACACTAAAACAACTGTTTTTAGGTAAAACTGTTTCATACTATTGGTTTTTGGTTAGCATTATGTTATACATAATACCACTAAGTTGAGATAAATATTATTTGAAAGCAAGAATTATTTATGATTTTTTTATTGGCATTTTTGATAAACCGCTTTATTAGTGTTAATTTAGAGGTATACTCTCACAATTTATTATTATACATAATATGGACAGCAGCATAGTGAATACATTTATCCAGATGGATACCAGCAGTTTGGTAGATAAGGTAGAAGCCAATCTTGTACAGTTACTGGTAGACAGGAAGTTGAAAATCGGAGATGTCATTCCTACAGAAATAGATTTATCAAAAAATCTTGGCGTAAGCCGCACCGTTACCCGCGAAGCTTTATTGAGATTAAGAATGAGGGGGCTAATAGAGACGAAAAAAAAGAAGGGCTCTGTGATTACCAGCCCAGATATTTTCAGCATCATAGGTAAATCCATGGATCCACATTTACTGGATCAGGAAACCTTAAAAGAGATCTTTGAAATGCGTCTTGTTTTAGAGATAGGCATGGCTGATTTTCTCTTTCAAAACATCAACCCTGAACACATTAAAGAGCTAAAGGAAATCGTTAAAAATGAACCTGACACCTCCGAAGATTACGTTTTTCATATAGATCATGAGATTACCTTTCATGGGAAATTGTATGAAATCACTGGAAATCAAACTTTAAAGAAGTTCCAAAAGCTATTACTTCCAGTTTTTGATTACGTACATAATAGTGGATTATTAAAGAAACAGGCAACCATCAAGAAATTCGTTTCCCACAAAGGCCTTGTGGATATCCTGGAGAACGGCTCTCCAGAACTATTTAGAAATGCGATGCGGAATCACCTGGAGAATCACTTTTTAAGAATTTTCAGCTAAATCCTTGAAAGAGGAACAAAATATGGAGAAACAGAAAAAACAGGATTGGCGGGAAAAGCTCCATGAAATTATTTATGAGTCTAACACTTATGCCGGTAAAGCATTTGATGTCGCCTTACTGATTGCCATCTTTGCCAGCATTCTGATTGTGATGCTGGATAGCGTAAACGGCTATCATCAAAAGTATGGTGGGTTATTCTCTATTATAGAATGGACTTTCACTGTTTTGTTCACCATAGAGTATATCCTGAGGCTCATTATTATCAAACATCCTATTAATTACATCAAAAGCCCATTGGGAATTGTGGATTTACTGGCACTGATTCCTTCCTATCTGAGTGTAATTTTTGTTGGCGGACAATCTCTCCTTGCCCTTCGCGCCTTAAGGTTACTTCGTGTATTCCGAATTTTCAAACTGGGAAGATACCTTTCGGAAATGAAATTCCTAACCGTAGCACTCCGGGGAAGTATGCGAAAAATCAGCATCTTCATGCTTACAGTACTGGCTCTTGTGGTTGTTCTTGGTTCTATTATGTATTTGGTAGAAAATCGTGAGAATGGATTTTCCAGCATCCCTGAGAGTATTTACTGGGCAATTGTGACCATTACTACTGTTGGTTACGGGGATATTTCACCTGTTACCCCTTTGGGGAAATTTGTAGCTTCTTTAATCATGCTCACTGGTTATGCCATTATTGCCGTACCCACAGGGATTATTACCACTGAGATGGCTGTTGCCGCCAGAAAGAAGGGTTTTCATCATGAAGTTTGTCCGGGTTGTGGCCGGGAAGGCCACGATGACGATGCTAAATACTGTAAATATTGTGCAACAAAACTTTAGAATTCCATACCAGAAAACCATTTCTGATAAAGTTGATCATAAATTCCGTTCTCTCTAAGCAATTTCAAAGCCTCATTGAGCTGGTCTTTCAATTCAAGGTCTCCTTTTTTCATAGCAATGGCATATTGTGAATCAGTACCTGGTAAAAACAGTCCGATTTTTAACTTTTCATTGTTTTGCAGAAAACCATTGGCAATTGGTGAATCATCAATTAAGGCATCAATTTCGCCAGATTCCAATTGTTCGTATAGTTCTTTATTGGTGTCAGCGTGCACCATATTTGCTTCAGGAAATTTAGTATGCACATGACGTTCTGCTTCTGCCGCAATCCTTACTCCAATTCGTTTCTCTTTAAAATCCTTTACTTCATTGATCTGCACATCAGCAGCAGCCACTACTGCGCATAACCTGAAGTGTAAATAAGGTTCTGTAAATTCAAGGATGTGTTTACGGGTAGCAGTCATCGTTACTGCAGAGCAGATCAAATCCAATTCACCTTTAAATAATTTCCCAAGGATTTTCTTCCATAAAGAAACTTCATACTGTATTTCAAAATCAAGTTGCTTGGCAATTTCGCTAAGCAGATCTACTTCAAAACCTTCAAATCTTTCAGAATTATAGTCTGAGTGCATTGGGAAGGGTGCGGCAGAGTCTAAACCGACTTTTAATACTCTCTTTAAGGCCATATTCAATTGGGGGATTAAGGGTTTAGGCGCGGCTAATTTACGATTGTAAAAGCAATTTATTCCTATACCAATTATAAAGAATGTGATGCTGGTAGAGATACAGCGGACAAAACCAAGATAAGGCAATGAAAAAGAGTCGGTTATTCGGAATGTAAAAAAAACAGTAACGATATCAGTCGGGGGTATTAAAAAGAATCATTACCTTCATACCATATTTTATTATCAACTTTAAATAGCAATACGTATGGTAGCTTTCTTACTTTCGCTTGTGGTGATCATTATGGTGTCCGCATATTATCTATCCTTTATTAAAAGACCTGTAGATACAAGCGATCCTCATTAGTTATATTTTACACATTGCTTTCTAGTATTTTAGGAAGCAATGTTTTTATCGTACACTCCTATCACTTTCCAACCTTGGCTGGTTTTAATGGTCAGCAGTTTTTGTGTACTCACTACTCCATTAGGAAAAGTACAGACTTCTGTCACGATACAGGCATCCTCATTAAATTGCTCCCTTTTAGTAAATGCACGCTTTGCATGAGATAAATCTGGCATTCCACATTTCTGCAGACTTTCTATATAAGCGGCCTCCAGCACTTCTGACGTTTCCTGAATCAGGTCAAAATCAGCCATATTGACTTCCCCCAAAACCATGCGCGCTTCTTCCCGGAAATCTTTACAAATAATTGCTGCCTGGAGATCTTTGTTTGTGTAAGCTTGTTCTAAAGCAGTGATGGCTCCTTCCGGTGTATTAAAGTCCGGGATAAAATGATCTGCTCCGGCATCTATGGCAATACCGATGGACTCATCAAAGAATTGTTTTTCTACCTGCGGCAGTCCATCGCGAATTGCCCGAATGGTATATCCGCCAAGTAAAGTGCCTTGTTCTACAATCATCCAATCAGAGATTAAAGACCTGCCAACTCCAATTTCCTGTCCCAATTTTATGTTTTTCACCTGAATCGGTTCATTGCCCACTTTTCCATAAAAGTTTCCTTCCTCATCAAAATCTGGCGCTGATAGCCATAGGTGTTCTACACGCCCCTCATCCTTTACCTTTACTTTTATCGAAAAATAATCCTGACCTAAGGTTGGTCTTTTCAGGTGTTCCTCAAAATACCACAGTGTTAATCTTGCTTTTTCTGTTGCCCAACTCAGCTCAGCAGCTTCTCTGGGAATATACCCGAGACCAAATTCTTTTTCTCCTCCTGTTGACTTGCCTTTTCTAAAAAATGACGATAAGAAACCCATGAGCGTGTAATTTTTGGTTATATAAATATAATTATTTCTTTTAAAATTAATAAAATAAATTTGATGGTTTCTATCGAAACTAAATTTAATGGCAGTTTCTTTTGTCCTTATAATCCGTAAATTTGGAATACACAAACCTGAAACCAAAAATCATGAATACGACTAAATGGGCTGCAGCCCTTTCTTTTGCTGCAACATTATATTTAACACCGCAAATTACTTACGCACAGGATTCTTTATTTATCATTCCAAAACCACTTGTTCAGTTAGCTAAAAAAGGACACTATATATATACTACCCATACAGACGTTTTTGCAAATCCCGATTTTAAAGAAGCGGCAGCACTGCTGAAGGAACATCCTTACCTAAAATTTGAAGAAGTAAAAATACTTAAAAATGGTAAGCACCTACCAAAACAAGGCGTTGCTTTACTGAAAGCTGCTAAAGATGATCCCCTAGCCCAGGATGCTTATCGCCTGGAAATTACACCATACAGAATTGTGATTACTGCACATCAGCCGCAAGCATTACTTCAAGGCATATCGACATTACGTCAGATAGCCTATACCAGAAAAGACACTAAATCTCTGCCTGCAGTATGGATTGAGGATCGACCTGCTTTTGGCTACCGTGGATTAATGCTCGATGTATCGCGTCACTTTTTACCCCTTAGTTTTTTAAAAAAATATGTTGATCTTTTATCTATATATAAGTTAAACACTTTTCATTGGCACCTCACAGATGGTGCAGGATGGCGCCTAGAGATAAAAAAATACCCGGAGCTGACTCGATTTGCAGCCTGGAGGACTGATGCCAGCTGGAAAAACTGGTGGAACAACGGCAGGAAATACGTTGAAATGGGGAACCCAAATGCTTCGGGTGGCTTTTATACTGCTGAACAAGCAAGAGAGTTGATTGCTTATGCTGCTAAAAGAGGTATCACCGTGATTCCTGAAATTGAAATGCCGGCACATAGTGAAGAGGTACTTGCTGCCTACCCTAATTTATCATGTTATGGTCTTCCTTATAAAAATTCAGAATTCTGTATTGGTAATGAAGATACCTTTAAGTTTCTGGAGAATGTGTTGGATGAGGTTTTGGAAATATTCCCTTCTAAATACATTCACATTGGTGGAGATGAAGCAGATAAAACAGCCTGGAAGCAATGTCCAAAATGCCAGAAAGTAATCAAAGATTTTGACCTGACAGACGAACATGGTCTGCAAAGTTATGCGATCAAAAGAATGGAGGCTTACCTGAGCAAGAAAGGAAGAAAATTAATTGGCTGGGATGAAATTTTAGAAGGTGGCTTAGCCCCAGATGCGACAGTGATGAGTTGGAGAGGCGAAAAAGGCGGTATTGAGGCGGCTAATTCAGGACATGATGTGATCATGACACCGGGTTCGCACCTTTATCTGGATTCTTATCAGACCAACCCAATCGGTCAGCCGGAATCCATCGGTGGTTACCTTCCTTTGAAAAAGGTATACAGTTACCAGCCTATTCCAGCGGAAATTGAGCTTGCAAAACAAAAACACATACTAGGCGTTCAGGCCAATGTATGGGCGGAATATATGCCAACTTCCAATCAAGTAGATTATATGGTTTTCCCAAGAGCAATTGCACTTTCGGAAGTAGCCTGGACTCCAGAAAGCCGTAAAAACTGGGATGATTTTCAGGCCCGTCTACAGCAACATTATCGATTATTACAGCAATTTAATGTCAATTATTATCCGCCATCGAATAACCTGAGTATCCTATCCAGCTTTGACATGGCTAGTAAATTAGCACGGGTGACCATCAATTCAGAGCAATTTCAGCCAGAAATCAGGTATACAATAGACGGCAGTATACCGACCGTCAATTCACCAATATATAAAGATGGTATTTCCTTAAACCATAGTGGAACTGTAAAAGCAGTAATTTTCAAGGACCAGCTTCCTATAGGGAAAGTACAAGAACTGGAAATAGATCTGCACAAAGCGATCGGAAAAAAAGTAACCTACAATAATAAATACAGCAGTAATTATCCGGCACAAAAGGAGCTCACATTGGTAAACGGGCAAACTGGAGATTTAACTTATGGAGACGGACAGTGGCAAGGCTTTTTAGGGGACCTGGATGTAACAATAGACCTGGAAAATCCTCAGGCATTACAGCAATTGAAAATGAGGTATATGCAGCTGACCGGACCAGGCGTATACATGCCTGCCTACGTTAAAGTAGCACTTTCCAATGATGGAATCAGCTTTAAAGCACTTCCACAGATAGATAACGACGTGCCTTATACGGATGATTCATTAAGGTTTAAGACTTTCATTTTTGACCTTAAAGGCCACACCGCACGTTATCTTCGGATTACCGCAAAAAATGAGAAAAAAGGATTTATGTTTAGTGATGAAATCGTTGTTTACTAACGATAAATAAAGACATGTGATGTGCGTCATTTTGTAATCCATCGGAATTTCGGTTATTTGTATCAAGAAAAAATTTTATGAATGTAGGAATCATTGGTCTGGGCGATATGGGGAAAATGTATGCCAGAGGTTTTGCCAGGGCAGGATATTCCGTATATGGTTCAGATCTCCCGCAAAGGCGGACACAACTGGAAGAAGAATTGAATCCTTTAGGCATTTCCATCCTTTATGATGGCAAAGAAGTGTCACGCATCTGCGATGTGATTTTTTATGCGGTAGAATCTGAACGGATTGAAGAAGTACTGGGATGGTACGGCAGTTCTACGAAATATGGAGCTATTGTGGCCGGGCAAACTTCTGTAAAGCACCCTGAGATTATGGCATTTGAAAAGCACCTGCCGAAAGATGTACATATCATCACCTGTCACTCCCTTCATGGCCCTGGCTTTGATCCTGCTGGACAAAAAATGATCGTGATCCCACACAGGACTACAGCGGAAGCTTACCAGCGAATGACGGACCTCCTCTCCTGTTTAGGCTCAGAAATGGTTGAAATGAAGGATTATAAAGATCACGACCGTATTGTTGCTGATACGCAGGCAGCTACGCATGTTGGCTTTGAAAGTATGGGTACTGCCTGGGCTGGTGCAGGTTTTTTTCCTTGGGAAAATGCTTCTTATCTGGGCGGAATAGACAATGTGAAAATTCTGACTACCTTGAGAATTTTTAGTTATAAAGCACATATTTATGCGGGACTCGCCATATTAAACCCTTTTGCGCGTCAGCAGGTAAAACGATATGCACAGTCGGAATCTGAGCTTTTCAAAATGATGATCATGGAAGAAGAACAAGATTTCAGAACCAGGCTTTATAAAGTACGGGATTTTGTTTTCCATGAAAGCAGAAAACCATTGTTGCTGGATGATCAAATCATGAGGGAGTTCTCCCTTTCTGCCAGTCCAGGAGTTAGAAAAGCAAATTCCCACCTTAGTTTATTGAGTATGGCAGATGCCTGGTATCATTTAAATACCAACCCTTATGACAATTTGATCTGCCAGACTCCGCCCTTTCGCCTGCGACTTGGGATTGTAGAATACCTTTTCCGCAATGAAGAACTGTTGGAGGAGTCGATCACTGCGGCTTTATTCGATAAAAGCATACGTGCAGACGACCTCGAATTTCATTCCGCAGTACGCGAATGGACTTCTATTATTGGTTATGGGGATATGGAAGGTTATAAGCAGCATTTCGATCAAGCCAAGCTGTTTTTCAAAGATCGGTTGGAGCATGGGCGTGAACAGAGTTCTCAAATGATAAAAAGATTATCTGATCAAACCTATTTACCTTAAAAACCCTTTATCTTGTAAATGCGGGGCGGGTTTTTTAGCTCAGCGATTTTTTTGCTTCTGTAGGTAACCAATAAGGTCTTCGATAGAAACGATTTTCAATTGATATTTTGCTGCAATTTTCATCAGATCTGGCATCCGTGCCATTTCTCCATCTTCTTTCAGGATTTCGACCAATACGCCAGCTGGATTCATTCCTGCCAAACGTGCCAGATCTACTGTAGCTTCCGTATGTCCTGGTCTGGCCAATACACCGCCCTCTGCAGCACGTAATGGAAAAATATGCCCCGGTCTTCCCAAGTCAAAACCTTTAATTTCAGGATCGATTAAGGAACGGATGGTTTTGGAACGATCAGAAGCAGAAATCCCGGTGGTACAGCCCTTACCTAATAAATCCACAGAAATGGTGAAACTGGTTTCGTAAGCGGCAGTATTCTGTTTAACCATTTGATGAAGTTCAAGTTCATCACAACGCTGGGCAGTTAAGGGTGCACAAACTAATCCACGGCCATGAGTGACCATAAAATTGATAACTTCTGGACTTGCATTTTCCGCGGTGCTGATAAAATCACCTTCATTCTCCCGATTTTCATCATCTACTACAATGATCACTTTCCCCGCTTTTAATGCTTCAATTGCTTCAGGAATAGTATTCAGCTTAATTTCCATGCTATCTTATCGCTTAATTTTTATTTGCAAAGGTATCTCGAAAACATTTCAAATTTTAGGATAATGCGAGCCTTTATTGGCACTTTTAATTACAACTAATCCATTTTCAGCTTACGAAAAGCAGCTGGACTCAAGCCTTCTTGCTTCTTAAACTGTCTGGAGAAGTAAGAAAAGTCAGTAAATCCTAGTTCAGCAGCAATCTGTCCTATACTCAGGTGACCATGGATCAGCATTCTTTTGGCTTCCAGTAACAGGCGTTCTCTTATGGTTTCACCAGCTGTTTTTCCGGTAATTACTTTTACCAATTCATTGAGCTGCGCCGTTGTGATAAACAGGGTGTCCGCAAAAAAGGAAAGCCTAGTTTCCTCTTTATAATGGCATTCTACCAGTTTTTTAAATTGTTTAACCCTGATCACCTGTAGATTATCCTTTACTGCATCAGGTGTTTCAGCAACCATTCTTTTGATTTGAAAGAGGAAGGTCAGGAGTAAATGACGGATTACATGTGCAGAACGGTCCGCTCTTGCGGTTTCCAGATGGAGCATATTTAGAGAGGCAAAAAGTCCATTTAATTCTTTTTCAACCAATGTGAAAGCCGGCTTAGTGTAAGTGTTTTCCATAAAAGAGAGCCCTTTAAGTACATCCTGGCCACCATTGCCTAAGGCTAAGAAATCCTCCGTAAACATCACGCTATACCCCTTTATATCTTCTTCTTTTTCCAATTCGTGAATTTGTCCTGGAGCGATAAAGAAGATCGAATCCAGGGACAATTCAAAAGAATGCTGGTCTATAGTATGCAAAGATGGTCCCTTTTCCAGCCATAAAATTTCATAGAAACTATGTTTATGCGGCCATGCCATATTTATAGGCCGCCCAACGTTTTCAAATCTATCCATGATAAACTGATTCGGAATCGTACAAGGGGAGCTGAAATCTTCAATATGATAGGTTGTAATCATCATACAGCTGGTTAATATTTAAATGGAGTCCAGTGAATCAGCTTTCCTTTAAAGTTTCCACCAAAATAAGCGAACAATGCTGCAGCATCCGAAAAACCGTCGTTTACAGCAAATTCCTGCAAGACTGAGTCGGTGAATAGCTGTCCATCAATGCGTAGTCTGAAGGGGCTATTTTCTTCTTTTTTAATTTCAATATGTTGAATATGCTGACAAATTAAAACTGGAGTAAATTGAAATTCTTCAGCGCTATCCTGATTAATTACCATGGTGATTTCCATTCCAGAATGCCATAGATCATCTGCATCTCTGCGAATGGTATGTATTTTTGGTTCCAGAAATTCAGTATACTGATCTCCATCCCAACTTCTGTTGAATTTTTCTAAATGACGCTGTAAGTAGCGGTAATAGTCACCCTCCATATGGTCGGACAGATTCATTAAACCTTTCCATATTTTTTCAACAAAGTAATTAGGTTGGTCTTGAATGACCGTTCCAAAAGGTAATTTCATTAGAATAAGATTTATTTCTACTTCCAAAGGTACTAAGATATTTTACGAAGGCTATTATATGAGCCAGAATCAAGGAAATCAAGTTTTTTGAACAAAACACTTAGATCAACAATTTCCATAAAGTACTTGTTAATAGGAGTTTTTAAAAACCAAACCCTTTATATATTGTTACCTAAATACATTTAAATCCTATATCATGAAAAAATTATGCTTAACAATTAGTTTAACTATCGGCCTGCTTTATGGAGCATCGGCACAGATACAAAAAGGAAATGTAATGATGGGTGCCAACATTTCCGACATCAAATTTGGCTTAGACAAACCAAATGTCTTCAGTTTAAATATCAACCCAAAAGCCGCCTGGTTTATACAGGATGGTTTGGCATTAGGTGGAGATGTTAATTTTGGGCTTGCTACGGCAAAAGGTGCAGGAACGAGCATCTCTTATGGTATTGGTGCTTTGGGAAGGTATTATGGGTCAAAAGGTACAGATGAGGTAGTTAAAAACTCTAAATTCTTTGGAGAGGCTACTGTAGGGGTAAACGGAATTAACCCGGCAGGATCAGGAGGCTCTACTAATGGTCTTGGATTTAGCTTCGGCCCTGGCTTTACCTATTTTGTAACCCGCTCTATTGGATTAGAAACTTTACTAAAATACAATGGAATCGTAGGTTTTGGAAGTAGTGCTTATAGCCATACCTTAAGTTTAGGTGTTGGTTTCCAAATTTATTTACCTGGCAGGAGTACAGCTAGAAAAGTGGAAAATGACATGAAATAAATAATTACTTAATCATTTACATTTTTAATAAACAGGCCTGCTTTTTTCAAAAGCAGGCCTGTTTATTAATCAGAAAAACCCGGTTATCTCTTGATGTACTACATACTGCTTCTATATCCCACAAACTGTGGAATAATGCTACAGTAAACTATTGCACATAAAACCATAATACACTGTTTTTCAGGTATATGCCACAATTCATCATTTACGGCCTTATTTTTAAACTTACTCTAAGCGTAATTCATTAGAATATTAACTGAAACACAAGAGATATGAGAAAGATCATTTTATCAGCAGCATTTTTAGCTTTCGCAGGAATGACAGCAGCAAACGCAACAGAAGTAAAAGAGCCTTTAGCGATTACAGTTAAACAAGATAGTACCACTAAAGTTCCAGTAGAGTTGGCTGACTTGCCAGAACCGGTTAAAGCAACTTTGCAAACTGAACCAGTAAAACAATGGACACCAACAGCAGCATTTCTAGTAACTAATGCCGATAAGTCAAGTTATTACCATATCGATATTAAAAAAGGTGATGAAACTGCCGCAGTAAAATTAGATAAAGACGGTAAGCCCGTTAAACAATAATACCAGCAATGGTACCTAATAATTGAAGCAATATTTTTACAGGAAGAAGCCGGATTACTCCGGCTTCTTCTTTGCGGTTGTTTTTATAAACGAAGTACTAATTTCGTTAGCGTATTCTTTTAGGGTGGTTCGTCAGACAAATTTTGTTATTTGCAATTATTCAGGTATCATTTGCTGGCGTTTTTCCTGTTTTATGATATATTTGATGCCTGTACTCCTTTAGCTATGTATTTCAATACAGATGATTCAAGAATTTTTAACCTCATTTCAACTTTTCAGTCCAGCAGAAATTAACCAAGTGATAGCGCTGATGAGGCCAAAAAAATTACAAAAAGGCGATTTCTTTATTCAAGAAGGAAAAATATGTAAGGAAGTTGCTTTTCTAAATAATGGCATTTTGAGAACGTTCTTTCGTTCGGAATCCGGGGAAGAAACGACCTATTGCATTACTTTTCCAGGAGCATTAATGACTGCTTATTCCTCTTTTATCACTGCTAAACCCACCTTAGAAAATATACAGGCCTTAGTACCTACTGAAATACTGCTGATCCAAAAAAGTGATTTAGACCATTTATCGAGCACCAATCCCAATTGGAGCAAATTTTTAAAGCTTATTGCCGAACAGCAATACCTGGAATTAGAAAAAAGAGTTTTCCAATTCCAACAGGAGAAAGCAAAAAAGCGATATCTGGATCTGCTGGAGCATCAACCAATTTATGTGCAGCAAATACCACTACAATATCTGGCTTCATATTTAGGCATCACCTCAAGACACCTCAGTCGCCTGAGAAAGGAGATTTCTTTTTAGACATTTGTCCTAAATCAGGGCGCTGCTGCTCCTTACTTTTGTACTCCTACTATTTCACAATTGTACAAAATGAAAAACATACTTATTATAAATGGACACCCTAATCCGGATAGTTTCAACCATGCACTAGCAGCAGCATACCGAGCTGGTGCTTTAAAAACGGGGGCATCTATCACTGAGATTAATATTTCAGCACTCATTTTTGATCCAAATCTTGCTTATGGCTACACTAAAAGGATCGATCTCGAGCCGGATTTATTGGAAAGCTTAGAAAAAATCAAAGCCGCTAACCATTTGGTTTGGATACACCCGGTTTGGTGGGGAGGTTTGCCTGCAGTCATGAAGGGCTTTATCGACCGCTTATTTTTACCAGGTCTGACTTATCAATATCGTGAAAATTCCCTTTTCTGGGATGGATTATTAACTGGAAAAACAGCCAGGATCATTACTACTATGGATCAGCCTGGATGGTACTACCGTTTGGTATATGGGAGTCCAAGTATCCGCCAGCTAAAAAAAAGCACTCTGGAATTTTGTGGCATCAAGCCCGTTAAAGTAAGCACTATTGGGATTATTAAAACCGCTAGTCTGAAACAGCGACAAAAATGGCTCGATAAAATCCATCTTATGGGACAAAGACACAAATAATATTTAAGAATTCATTTAAAAACGCATCATTAAGCCACAGAGTGTAGAACATCTCTACAGTTAAAATTCAGCCAACCATTATAACATCATGAATACCAGCGTTATGCCAAGAAACATGCTTTATGGCATCATTATGAATCATTATTAAATATAATTAACAAGAATATTTAACTGAAATACATAAGATATGAAAAAGATCATTTTATCAGCAGCATTTTTAGCTTTCGCAGGAATGACAGCAGTAAACGCATCAGAAGTGAAAAGTCCAGTAGCAATTACTGTAAAACAAGATAGTACTACAAAAACTCCGGTTGAATTGAAAGATCTTCCAGAGGCAGTTAAAACAACTTTGCAATCAGAACCAGTAAAAGCCTGGACCCCAACTGCAGCATCGCTGGTTACTAATGCTGACAAAACACAATACTATGAAATTGAGGTGAAGAAAGATGCAGAAACTGCAGCGATCAAAATCGGTGTTGACGGAAAGATCATTCAATAACCGAAAATCAACAATATAATGTATGTTTAAAAAGGGCTGGAGAAATCCGGCCCT
Source organism: Pedobacter sp. PACM 27299 (assembly GCF_001412655.1). Taxonomy (NCBI): domain Bacteria; kingdom Pseudomonadati; phylum Bacteroidota; class Sphingobacteriia; order Sphingobacteriales; family Sphingobacteriaceae; genus Pedobacter; species Pedobacter sp. PACM 27299. Next base: position 3,436,217 of record NZ_CP012996.1, read on the forward strand.
TTTTCCTTTGTTATTATTTAATAATCTATTACTAAAGTTGAAAAGCATACTCAATAAGATGTAGCTTTAGCAAAAAATAATTATGGCCACAGAACTGCAGCAATTAAGCACAGGAAAATATTTGTTTTTTGGAAAGCCTGTACAACAGGAAGGACAAAATGTGATGGTTGCCGGCTTTAGCGCTAAAGCGATTGGCATTCCCAATAATAAATTGGGAGTTGCTGCCTCCATCCAAGAATATGATATCAGTCTTTTGATTTCTAAAAGATCTACTCATCTGATTGAAGAAAAACTTATAGAAGCTCATAAACTGTACACTTGGCCAGCAAATTTAGGTGACCCAAAAGCCTGGGCTTCCAGTAAATATCTATTTTTTGAGCAGCATTTAATAAATCAGGCCATCGAAGTATTAAAAGTATCGGAAGATCATCAAATTACCTGGAAATTCATCCCCCTCTCCTTCTTTCAGACTGCAGTAAAAGAGGCTCAGGCAGTTACCCTGCTTTTCAGCATTTTTCCAGAATTATAGTTTTTCTGAGTTTGACAGAAATGTTAAATTAATGCCATTTAACGGTTATACTAATGCCATAAGCCATTATTAGATGTTTAAACTCTTTGTTTAAAGCTTAGGTTTGTGAAAATATCAGAATTTTCAATGAACAAATTTATAATTCTAGGGCTTATTTTAAGTGCTGGTTTGCTGAGCTGTAACCGTTTTGAATATAGCCCAAATCAGATTTTTGACAGGAACTCCCCTACAGACATTAATTCGAAAAGTTTACAGCAGCTTGGGGATGGCAAAACTGATGATCATATCAGGTTTATTTTAACCGGCGATACTCAGCGTTCACGTGATGAGACTGTTGCTTTTGTTAAAAAAGTTAATGGTATGCCAGGTATTGATTTTGTGCTGGTTGCTGGTGATTTTACTGAATTTGGTGTATTAAAAGAAATGGAATGGATTGCCAGAAGCTTATCTAAGCTAAATGTCCCATATATGGGTGTTATTGGCAATCATGATCTGACTTCACGCGGAAGAGAGGTTTTTGAGCGAATGTTCGGTGCATTAAATTATTCCTTCAGATACGGGGGAACAAAATTTATCTGCCATGATACCAATAGCAGAGAGTACAACTTTAATGGCCAGGTTCCAAGTATTCCCTGGTTAAAAACTCAGCTTCAGCCGGAGGAAGGTATTAGTAATTATGTGGCGGTATCACATGTTCCTACTATTAATTCAGATTTTGACCAAAATCTGGTCAAAGATTATACGGGGATTTTTGCGGAAACACCAGGATTTCTTGCTTCATTACATGCCCATACCCATGTGTATGACCTTTACTATCCTGACGATTCAGGGATCCCTTATGTCATCACAAGTGCTATGGGCAATGAAGAATTTTTACTAGTTGAAATCATTAATCATAAAATAAGTTTTGAACGGATATCATTTTAAGCGCATCTATATAGTATTGGCATTCCTGATTATTTTTTCGGGTAAAGCATCAGCTCAGAGTTTCAAGTTCCTGGTTCCTGATAATGCAATTGTACAATTTGCAGGCAGTATCGGCTACTTTAGTGTAGGTGCTGGCTACGACCTTTTTAAGAATAAAAAAGGGATTCTGGATTTCAATTATGGGTATGTTCCTGCAAGTAAAGGTGGAGAATTGCATATTGTTACTGCAAAATTCGCTTATAAATTTTATGAAATAAAACTTAAAGACTGGGGTAAATTCTATCCGTTTAACCCAGGATTCTTTGCAAGTTATACTTTTCATCCTTCGTTATCTTATAAATTCAGTGAGCACAGATATCCTGATAATTACTATTATTGGTCTGAAGCACTACGACCTAATCTGTCTATAAGCAATGAAATTGAGTTCAATATGAAAAAGATCTGGAAAGATTCTGGGATTAAAGCCATCAGTTTATACTCGGAAATGAATACTAATGATTATTATATTGTAAACTATTTTCAAAACACTTCTGCGCTCACGCTTGCAGATATTTTTCAATTAGGAATAGGGATGCGCGTTAAATTTTAACGCCATCTATTTTTGGATTTGTTGTATCAGTAAAAATTAATTTTCATTTATTTTAAAATTGGTTAAACATTTTAGAGCTTTTATTGTAATACTGTTATTAGGTTAAATAAAAACCAGAACTATGGTAACCTACATAATTTTATTCTACTCTAAAAACCGTTTACCATGAAAAGACAACTATTATTCTTACTAGTAGCCACAGGGATGCTGTCGGCTTGCTCTCCTTACAATTACTACGCCGTTGGTAGTAAGCCTGTTGGAACCGACTTCAAAACATACGCATGGCTTCCTCCAGTAGATGAAAAAACAAATAGTATTTACAACAATGATATCGTAACGGATAAAATAGTAGAGACTACTGAAACGGAACTTGCTAAAAAAGGTTTAACGCTTGACAGTAAAAACCCTGATTTGCTCATCCGCTATTCTGCTATTGTAAGTAATAGTATGAAAGTTTACGATGAGCCAATCTATTATAATCAGCCACCAATGTTAAGTCCTAGAGTGGCTTATTACAAAGGTCGGGCAAGATTTTTTTACGTTTATGACAATCCATTCCCAGTATATGTAGGCAGTAGAGAGCGAAAAATGCCGATCAAAGAAGGAAACATCATGATTGATATTATCGAACGCAGCAGCTCAAAAGTAATCTGGAGAGGTTGGGCCGAAGGTGAATTGACTGATCCACAAAAAGCAATTAATGAATTGCCTAAAATAGTGCAGAACATTTTCAAACAACTGCCTTAGGAAGTTTATTCATAACGAAAACGAAACATCTTCATAATCCATGCCCTCAAAAAGTTAGACGCTCTATGAGGGCATTTTGTTTTTTATCAAAATATTGGTAAGGATTTTAAAATTATGTCTATATTATCCTTTACCTACATCATAAAAACACGTTTAACTAATGAGAAACATTCTGAGAATCCTTATTTTTGGAGATCCAGCTAATGATAGTAATTTAATAACCAATATCTTAGATCCATCAAAATTCCCTTTTCAACAACTAAGAATAACGGCAATTTCTGATTTTCAACTTACTTTACAGCGCTTTGTTCCAGATGTTATACTTGCATTTTGCGGTGCTGAAAATTCCACTGGACATAAAGCTTTTGAGCTCTTGCAAGAAAGTGGTTATGCCTCTATTTTTATCTGCATCAGCCCACCAGAATTTGAGCAACAGGCCTTAACATTGTTACGTTCTGGTGCTGCAGATTACTTATTGTCTGATCGCTTACTCAGATTACCCGATGTTATTTTAAAAGCACTGAATAATTCCGCATTAAATGGACCTGATAAAAACTTCGCTGTGCTTCAGGAGATGCCCTATGCGATTGCGATTCTGATGGGTAAGCAACATATTTTCACTTTTGTAAATAGTTTTTTTCAACAAAAAATTGGAGAAAGCCATGTTTTAAATAAAAATTTACAAGAGGTATATGCGCATACTGCACTTGCTTTTCTAAATGAAAAAGCAGATTCTGTTTATAATACCGGTATCAGTTGTATGGTCAATGAAATCACCAGCGCCAGCTTTCATGGTGCATATTTCAATTTTGCTATACAAGCTTTACGCGATGAAAATGGAACTATTGAGGGGCTCCTCCTCTCTGGCCAGGAAGTCACGGAACAAGTGCAGTACAGAAAAGAAAAAGACCTGGTTAGCCATGAAATTGAAAAATTACTAGATGACGTAAATGAAGGTTTTTACCTGAAAGACATTCGCAGTAACCGTTACCTAAAATTGTCAGCTGGCTGTGCTAAAATATACGGTTATAGTTTGGCGGAATTCCATGAAAACCCCAATCTATGGTACGACGTTATTCACCCGGAAGATCGCCATATTGCAGAACGAGATGGATTAGCGTTGGAAAAAGGTGGACAAACAAAAAGTCAATATCGGATTATCCGTAAAGATAAAAGCATTCGCTGGATTGAAATAAAGGCAGTTCCGCATCATTTGAATAGAGAAATATATTCTGTAGAGGGCGTGATCAGTGACATTACCCAATGGAAACAAACGGAGGAAAAAATCAAACAGGCAGAAGCCGTACTTTCTGAAGCACAAAAGATGGCACAGATTGGCAATTGGAATTTCGACCTGATTAAGCAAGAACTCACTTGGTCTGATGCGTTGAAAGAGATTTATTGGGGAGATGAATCCCTGGTTCCTGTCAATGAGTATTTTGATAACCTTATTCATCCTGACGATAAACTTCGCGTAGAATATGAAGTGGATAAATTGATTCGTATAGGAAAAAATATGAAAACCAGTTTTCGGATTAGGAATCCTGCAGGAGAAGTAAAAATACTGGAAGGAGAAAACCGGATTGAGTTTAATGCTGAAGGTATAACTACCAGGTTGTTTGGGACTTTACAGGACGTCACTTCCGTTAAAGCAGCAGAAGATACGCTTAAAAAATCTGAAGCTAACCTCCGCACATTATTAGACCATACTGATGCCGCTTATATATTAGTGGATCAACAGTTGAAGATCATTTCTTATAGTCAAATGGCCAAGGAAATTGCTGAATTTAGAGGACATTATAAGGAATTGGATGGAAATAGCATTTTAGATTATTTTGCCAAAAATAAGCGAGCAAGACTTCAAAAAATTGTGGATGATGTGATCAATGGAAAAAACATGTCTTATGAAACAAATGTCATTGAAAAAGATGGTTCGGAAAAATGGTATGCACTAAAATGGATTGCAGTAAATGATGATGATCATCAATACTGGGGTTTCATTCTATCTATCAAAGACATCACCGAACAAAAAAACATTGCAAAAGCACAGGATAATATGACTTCTGAGCTCATTCGAAGAAATAAAGATCTGGAACAATTCACCTATGTAGTATCTCATAATTTACGCGCACCTGTAGCCAATATTATTGGCATCAGTGATTTACTCAGTGAAGTGGAAGCCGATCCATCTTCAGTCAGGGAACTGATCCATGGATTGCGTAGTTCTATTAAGAATCTGGATACGGTAATTAAAGACTTGAATTATGTATTGACCGTAAAAAAAGACGCTCCGGAAAGACTTAAAGAACTAGTAACCATACAAATTCTGGTAGAGGAAATCAAAGACAGTATTAATAACCTGATTGTAAGTGAGAATATGACTTTTGAATATCAGCTGGAAGAAGAAAAGATTTATACCGTAAGGGGCTATCTATACAGTATTTTTTACAACCTGATCCTCAACAGCATAAAGTACAGGCAGCCGGAAATTTCACCAAGAATGATTATAAAAACCTATCTGACAGAAAAGCATTTGAATATTATATTTGAGGACAATGGAAAAGGGATTGATCTAAAGAAATATGGCAGTCAGCTGTTTGGTCTTTATAAAAGATTTGATGTAGATGTGGATGGAAAAGGAATGGGACTTTTCATGGTAAAAACTCAGGTGGAAGATCTCGGCGGCACTATTCAAGCATTTAGTGAACCAGGAAAAGGAACTAAATTTCACATCCTTCTCCCGGTAAATAGCCCACCTACCATACTTAGTTTACGATAGCATCATTACAGGGGAATTTATTTGATAATTTCCCCTGTATAATATTTAGCTAGAAAAAAAGCGAGGTCTTCTTTGTATCCCCTGCCAGAAGCTTCAAATTTCCAGCTGCCATTTCTTTTATACAGTCTGCCAAATTCAATAGCGGTTTCAATGGAGAAATCCTCGTCTAATTCATACTTCGCCACTTCTTCGCCATTCGTATCATCTACAATTCTAATGTATGAACTGCGTACCTGTCCGAAATTTTGCCTCCTGACTTGTGCATCGTGAATAGTAACCACGAACAGGATTTCCTGAATTCGCTCATCTACCAGAGAAAGGTCTACTTTCACAATTTCATCATCTCCGGTAGCGCTATTGCCACCAGTAGGATCATCACCTGTATGGAACAATGCACCATCAGGTGATTTATCATTACCGTAAAAAACGAAATACTCTTCCGCAGGAATCATCCTGCTTCCATCTACCATAAATGCAGAAGCATCTAAGTCAAAATCATGTCCTGTCCCTTCATTAGGATCCCAACCTAAGCCTACACTTATTTTAGTGAGACCAATGTTAATCTTTTCGCCTTTACGTAAGTTAATTGCCATATTTTCTTCATTTGAACTTTTTAAAGTTAGGATGTTTTATAAGAATCGCAATTCTATTTATTTATCTTGGCACAAATATTACATCTATTATGAAAAGTGACTATTCAGCTAAAGCAAGTAACCAGGAAATCGAACATAGATTTGACCAGGATGTAGAACGTTTTTCTAATCTCGATACCGGTCAGCTGACTACCCTTGATGCTGCATTGACAATGGAACTATGTACAGAGGCTGCAAAATATGTAGTTCCGGAAGCAAAAGAGCTTTTAGATATTGGCTGTGGTGCTGGAAATTACACTCTGAAAATGCTGGGGAAAATTCAGCATTTAAATTGCACTTTAAATGATCTGAGTTTACCAATGCTGAGAAGAGCGGAACAACGTGTAAGCGCAGTTACCAATGGACAAGTTCGCACCATCCAAATGGACATGAGGGCTTTAGAATTGGAGGCCGACAAATATGATATTATTTTTGCAGCTGCGACCTTACATCATCTTCGTGGGGATGAAGACTGGGATCTTGTTTTCAATAAAATTTACCGTGCATTGAAACCTGGGGGCTGTTTTTGGATTTCAGACCTGATCAGCCATGATGCCCCACACTTGAATTTATTATTTCAGCAGCGTTATGCAGATTATCTGGAGGAATTGGGTGGACCAGAATATTGCCAAAAAGTATTGGATTATATCGAACACGAAGACACGCCTAGATCCATCAATTATCAGTTGGAATTGATGCAGAAAATAGGTTTTAAACACGTAGAAGTATTGCATAAAAACTTATGTTTTGCAGCTTTTGGCGGAATAAAATAAAATCATGAATTTACTTCAAGATATTGCAGCGAATTATAAACGATCGTTTTCTGGACTGAGCAGGGAAACCTGGATTTTGAGCATAGTCATGCTCATTAATCGAAGTGGTTACATGGCAGTCCCATTTATGGGCTTATATGTCACTCAATCCTTACATCGCTCTGCTTCTGATGCAGGATTGATTATCACCTTGTTTGGTATAGGCTCAATTATGGGTTCTGCTGCAGGAGGAAAACTGACTGATGTAATTGGTTTCAGACCTGTTCAGATTATTTCTGCCGTCATAGGTGGTGGCTTTTTCTTATTTTTTGCCAGCATAACGCATTTCGAAACGCTTTGTGTGCTGGCAATCGTGATTAGTTTCTTTGCAGAAGCCTTTCGTCCGGCAAATTTTGCAGCAATTGCAGCTTATGCGAAACCAGGATTGGAAACCAGATCCTACTCTTTGAATCGTTTGGCTACAAATATAGGATGGGCTTTTGGAGTAAGTATGGGGGGATTAATCGCGTCCTATAATTATAGGCTGTTATTTTATGTAGATGGTGCAGTTGGGATTTTTGCCGGGCTGAGCATTTTATGGTTTCTGCCGAAAATAAGAGGTTATAGAAAAGCAATTAAAGAAAAGGTAAAAGGGATTGTGGTACGAAAACCATGGGAAGATGTCTTATTCATCAAATTTCTGTTACTGAGTACAATTTTTATCATCTGCTTTTTCCTGATGTTTAGGGTGGTTCCTGTATTTTTCAAGGAATCCTGGAAAATTGATGAGTTTATGATCGGCTTGATTTTAGGCCTTAACGGGGTAATCATTGCATTATTTGAAATGGTGATGATCCATAAGATTGAAGGAAAGAAATCATCGATATTTTTTATCACCTTAGGTGTATTGCTAATTGCAGGATCTTTTCTTGTACTGATGTCACCTATTGGCTCTCCGCTTGTACTTGGAGTTTTGTGTATTGTGCTTTTCACCTTCGGAGAAATGTTTGCTCTACCTTTTGTCAACACTTTTGTAATGAGTAGAGCAAACGAATTTAACAGAGGACAATACGCTGCTGGATATATGCTGGTATGGTCAGTTGCCCAGGTTGTTGGGCCTTCAGCAGGATTTTATATTGCCGAACACCATGGCTATAATACGTTATGGTTCATCCTGACCTGTCTTTTACTGGCTTGTGCCTACTTATACAAGTTTATGAAGTCAGTAGATAGGCCTACTCCAGAAAATCCTGCCTTGCAGGGCTAAAAGCATCAATCAATGTGCCTGCCGCGATACATACACAACCGTGGATTGTATGTGGCGGGACATAAAATCCATCCCCTTTTCTGATAATTTTTTGTTCTATACCAATTGTCATTTCAAATATCCCACTGTCTACATAGGTTACCTGAGTATGGTGATGCTCATGTAAAGTTCCAATGGCGCCAACTTCAAATTTAGCTTTCACCAACATAACTTGATCATTATAGCCAAATACTTGTCTTTGTATCCCATTGCCAAGATCTTCCCATGGCATTTCTGCTTCAATTTGAAAACATTCACTTTGCATATTCATATATTTAATTTCAAATATAAGAAAAGCAGTAAATTCATCGCTATTCTTAATAGGGACATAACTAAAAGTTAGAAAAGGTGTAAAGAGTAATCAATTAATAAGGGGAATGACCCCCTTATATAATAATTTGAGCGCGTATGGATATCTTTTTGTTAAAATCCCTGATGCACCTCCATGCACCAGGAATCTTGTTTTATAGGGGGGATGTTTAAAAGTAAACAAGGAAGTTTGATTCAAGAATTCTTTTACGCCAATATCCACCTCTACGTGGTGAATGCCCATAAATATGTGGTTAATGATTTTAATATTATTTAAAACGGCCTTAGCTTGTTCTAAAGCCTATCAAACCTTAAAAAACCTTTCCCTAGCGCTTAAAATATAGTTTTATCCCCAAATTTGATTTATCTTTACAGATCCTTAATAAATTTCATGAAACAAAAAAAAGTATTACGCCAAATGTAGTTTTTACGTTGCGAATTTTTTTTGATTAGATTTATTAAAAGTATTTGAATTATAGGAGGAGATCAATGGATAAGAAATTAAACTGTGTCATTATTGACGATGAGAAGCATGCTGTAGAACTCCTGGCAGATTATATTGACGCTATGCCTAATCTACAGCTGCTAAAGTATTTTACTGATCCATTACAGGCATTAATGGATATTTCCGAAGATGATCATATTGATATTGTCTTTATGGACATGGATATGCCGGGTATATCAGGGTTAGATCTTTCTGTAGCCATCAGAGCGAAAACAAAATACTTAATCATTACTACTGGCCATTCCAAATATGCTTATGAAGCTTTTGGCGTACAGGCGAATGAATATTTACTGAAGCCCATTTCCATGAGTAAATTTGCGCTCATGATAAAGAGACTGCTTAGTTTAGAAAATACAATTAAAAATACGACCGCTGTGGATGATTTTTTCTTTATCAAAACTGATCAGATCCAGAAATACACAAAAATCAATATTAAGGACATCATTACGATCGAAGGCTTAAACAATTATGTAAAGATTCACACCTGCTCAGAAACACATGTGGCTTATCTAACGATGAAGGAGTTGGAGTATAAACTTCAGGACATCAATAATTTTGTACGTGTACAGCGCTCTTTTATAGTAGCGGTAAATTACATCCAGAAAGTCGAAGGAAATACGATTGTATTGAGTAATAAGATGGAGATTCCTTTGGGAACAACTTATAAAAAGCAATTTCTGATGTTTCTGGCTGAAAAAACGATGAAATCTAACCGAAGCATCTCCGAATAGATTTCATCGCATAATGCAGATTTATCCAGCAGGGAAGGTAATTACAGAACTGGTATGTGAAGTTGCAGTTCCATTCGTGGGATCAGTAGTGGTAACAGTAGGTGTGAATCCTGATCTGCTCTTTTTAGATTTGAATAAAAATAATGTACTTTTTTTAAGGTCGAAGGAGATGATTTCTTTTTTCATAATGTTTGTTTTTTTATGAAAATTAGCCAGGATCAATACCCCTTAAAAAAGTATTACGTTAACGCCTTTTTTTATTACACAAAATGAAATTTACCCCTACCGAGTTCATTAACTTTCTACGTAAATACAAGATCCATTTCATCGGCTGGTCTATCTTTATTTTCTACGAAGTAGTCATTATGGGCTTAATAAGAAAGCAATTCTCTCCATTAGGGAATTATGTTTTCTTTTACATCTTTAATATTCTGCTGTTTTATTTTCATGCACATTTCGTCATGCCTGCTGCAAAGATGAAGACGGCACAAGCACTCTGGAGGCTACCTTCATTCATTGCAATAGAGGTGGTCGTCTATATCACCATTACACTTAACCTTTCAAATTTCCTTCATGAAAAAGGATATATCACTTTCCTGAGTCCACCTGCATTTAACATGGATGCCTATATTGGAATGTCTTATCGGGTTGTCTATTTCATCCTATTCTCTAGTGCTTATTATTATATCCTACGTTATTTTGAAGAAAGAAAACTCGTAGAAGAAAAGGAAAAAGAGCGGTTACTGGTAATCATTGAGAACCAAAGGATTTATGCTGATCTGATTAAATCCCAGCACGCACACCTGAAAGCACAAATCAATCCGCACTTTCTGTTTAATACATTAAATTTCATTTATACTAGCACGCGGAAAACTACACCGGAGGCAGCCGAAGCCATATTAGCTTTATCAGAAATGATGAGGTACTCTATTGAAGAAGTCAGTCATTCCAATACTCCACTTGCTGGAGAATTAGAACAAGTAGAAAATCTAATTAAATTACATAAGATTAAATCACATCAAAATCTCTATATCACCATGGAATATGATGAGGAGGTCACAGAACTGGAAATCGTCCCCTTACTGGTGATGACACTTGTAGAAAATATGTTTAAGCATGGTGATTTATTGCAGGAGGGCTATCCTGCTTCACTCATACTGAGGTACAATGCCAGCATGCTGCAAGTTGAAACGAATAACCTCATTAGCAAAAAGCAAACACAGCCAAGCCACCATATTGGGCTGGAAAATGTAAAAAAACGATTAAAGGCAACATATGGAGAGCGCGCTGCACTCCATACATTTCAACAAGATGACCAGTTTCGAGCATTGCTCGAAATCAATCTGATATCGGATAATTAACAATTTGCTACACGACTAAGAGCCTTTGCTGCTGCATCTGTAACTGCTTATATAGAAAACTATAAATGATCAGCTCATGCGCCCTTTGCTGCTCAGAAAAAAGTCGGTTGATGTGCATGTGAAATAAGCTGCAGAACAATGCTGGTCTTTGGTCTGCGGCGGTAGCTCTTAGCGTATCCAGGAAGGACTGCTGGAGCCCCTGTAAATGTAAAGCCAGCGTAGAGTCATTGGATTGAACCAGCCTTTTAAAATTTGTCCATTCCCGATTTACCATTTTAAAATCATCACTCGTTAGCTCATGCTCCTTTTCGAATGCTCTTTGTATCCCCTTGATAAAGGTCAGTTCCGCTTTCTTTTCCAAAGACAATAGGCCAAGTGCAGCTTTCATTAGCTCAATACAATTCGCGTAAATAGAAAAACAATCCAGATGATGTGCAATAACCTCCAAGGCATACTCACTATCCTTCCTGAAATGGTGTTCTGTTAGTACCATTTGCTCTACACCATAACGTGCAACCTCACGGTAGTAGGTTTTGATTTGTACATCTTTTATTAAGCCTTCCTGAAGATCTGCTGCAAGCAACTCCATTAGTCTCGTCATGTAAAAATAACCTGTCTGCCGATCCTTCAATTGGAACCTTAACCTTAAATGCGGACCAGGGTCATTATATCTGATAAAAAACCAGGTTTTAAAAGCAGCAGCATGCTCTGCAATAAATGCTGAAATAAGCGTTGACAATAGGAATTCACATCTGTCGGGATGACAATAGATTTCATATGACAACCAATCTTTCCCAGGCATAATGATAGTTTCTATCTGCGATTCATCAGCTGCAGCACTGGAAATATATCCTGGATACAGCTGTTCCTCATGACCGATAGCCAACAAAATTTGAGTGAAGTAAAACTTCTTATTGTCATCAATAAACAGCTGACTATCTGAAACAATATACTCATTTACAACGAAATCGTTATATTGGTTTGCATAGTGTTTCAAAAAAGAAAGGTCTTCAAACTTAGTCCTATCAAAACATAAAGTCTGGTCACCTTCCCCAACTGAGAAATAACGACTTACTCCAAGTTGATCCAATATTCCTAACATATCCTTCCCTTTCATCTCTACTCCTTTGATCCTCCATTTTGCTGTTGATAAGACTAAGTTTTCATATTGAATTCTAGGGTAATAATCTAATCCTGGCAATAGCTCCTGAACATCAAATAACAATTGAGATTGGATACCCTGGTGCTGAAGATCACATAAAAATCGATATACAGAAAGGTCAGACCTAGTATAATTATAAGCAGAAGCCAAACGTGGAATAAGTCTTTTCCCATACTTTTTAGAGAAAAGTATCACTTCTTCCCTCTTGACAGTGACCAATATATCCTGCAAAGCAATCAACTGCTCACTACAGGAGTAGTTTAAAATGGGCAGCTCATGCTCGTAGATTTGCTTTCTACGATTGATATTATCCACTCTGCCCTCAGCCATATAGGCGATGTCAAAAAAAATGACCTCCGGATTAGCCTTTGATTCCGCGGCTGCAATCGATTTACAATGTTTGGTAAGTGTTTCGCTAGCCAATGTAAAACGGCCTGATAACGCATTTGCCGTACATCCTCCAACGTTATCCAGCACCAACAGATCGCCAGCAAATCTTGCCAGTATACTAAAACTATTCGCTGGTTTTAAATCCGCTTCATCCAGTTTTGTTTTCATGAGATCTTTCAACTGCAGCACTGCTGGTTTATCTTTAAGGATCGCATTCAATAGTTCATTGCTGAGGCCGATCCAGGGCAACATGACAGGACTTCTCTTTACAGAATGACTGCTGAGCTCCTGAGCTAAGTCATACTCCTTGGCAGCTGAGGTAAACTGACCATATCCAAGACCTAGTTCAGGATCAAGGATTTTCAGTAAAGGGACTTCCTGCCCCTCATACCGCCTCTGAAAGTCTTTTGAAAATCGTTTAAGCTCCTCATTTGCTTTTGATAGATTCAAAGAAAGTAAAGTATTTATGCAAGATGGTAGATGTTTTAAAACCGCTTTTGATAACTTACCGGAAATCATTTTCCTTTCCGCAATCAAGTAATCGCCTTGTTCATTCTGATGGGGTTCCTTTTGGATACGACCGAAATAATCTGGTCCAATAATGTTCGCATTTAACTCAGTAAATAACAGCTGGGCGTCAACCATTGCTTTCAGGATACTTAATAATACTTCTTCAGTAACCGCTTTTGTGCCTGCAAATTCGAGTATACTGGAATAGCTTGCTATTTCAGCACATAGAACCAGCAGCTCCTGGATAAATCTACTATATACAATCTCCGAGAGCTCGAACACTTGATCTCCCATTGAAATAAAACGAATATGATCAGCAACGGTATAATGGCTGGAATTTGAGAAATACAAGCGATCTGAGGCATTCAATTCCTTTTCATGCAGTTCTACCGACTTATATCTTGACCAGTCCTTAAAACGATGTAAATGCTGCTCTTTAGAGAAAATTACGTTTTCTTTAACTTCTCCTAACCCAGCAACAGCAAAGCCTGCAAAATTACCGAATGGGGTACCCCTGTATTTAGAGCGATTATAATATTTCCAGATGGTATATTGTGTTCGGGTATCCAAATCTGTAATTCCAGCAGCAGGAACATGTTTTATTTTTTCATAAAAATCACTGGATGAGTGACAGATAGCACACTTTAAGTCCTCCCAAACTTCAACTAATTCATCGCACATTGAAAATGCCGGAATTCTCAATAGTACTACAGGGCTTATATTTAATATTACATCCATAACTAATTATTTTATCTTTTCTTCTTACAATTTCCTTTACATTTAGAAATGAACCTAATCTATTACACCAAATAGCCCTGGGCTTACGCGAAAGATGTTTGCCGAAGACAAAAGTTAAGATTTAAACCTTTTATCTTATTCAAGGTCAATTAAGCGTTAATCAGCTTATCTAACTTGTAGCCAGACCGTCATTTTAAAACAAAAAAAATAAAAAATATTCACCTAAACATCAATTAATCAATACATTTGTAAAAAAAAATAAGCGCTTATAGAGAGAACCAGACTTAAATAATAAAACCCAATTCTATGATGAAATACCTTTTTGGTGGAGCGGGATTGATTACTATATCTCTAGCCCTAACCTTGGTGAACCGGGAATCGGTAAGTACCCCAATAGCCTCGGCGACTACAGTTGTAAAATTGACTACAGACAGTATTTACAACAGGCATGTCACTGAGTTGTATCAATCAGCACATCTTGCTGAAAGCGGATTAACAGAATCTGTATTTGAAAAAGCTGTTACAGGCTTTTATAACCTAAAGAAGGCAGGACAACTTGCTGCACACAAAGACATTTTAACTATTGCAGATTTTGATCAGAACAGTACTAAAAAACGGCTCTGGATTATCGATCTCGATAAGAAAAAATTATTGCTCAATACCTGGGTTGCTCATGGACAGCGCAGTGGGAATGACAAAGCTACCCGTTTTTCAAATACAAATGACTCCTTTCAGAGTAGCATTGGTTTCTATTTAACTGCAGAAGTGTATAGAGGACAACATGGCAAATCTTTGCGATTGGATGGAATGGATGAGGGATTTAACTCTAACGCCCGCAAACGTTCTATTGTAGTTCATGGAGCAGATTATGTAAGCCAGGGTACTATCAATGCACTCGGAAGATTAGGACGTAGTCAGGGTTGCCCTGCAGTAGCGCCAGAACTTGCCAATCAGGTCATCAACTCCATTGAAGGGGGAACAGTTTTGTTTATCAATGTAAGCGATCCATATTACACTTCTAGGTATTTAAATACGCATGTTGCAGCGATGTTTGCTGCTAATGATATTGCCATCCCTCCTCACACGAACCTACCAGATAATCCATTAACAATCTAATATACAATAAAATAAACAACTTCAGGTGAAGCAAAAATCACCTGAAGTTTTCCTTTAGTATCCTGCTTGGATTCTTATCTTTGCATACTTATCAAAGGTTTATGTATACTGAGCTTCTTCACCACATCCAACAATACATTCTCTTAAATGAAACAGAACAGCAAGTCATAGCTCAGCATGTTAAGGTGCTACAGCTGAAGAAGAAAGCGCTGATTTTAAAACCTGGAGAAATCTGCAGAGGCAACTATTTTGTAGCAAAAGGTTGTTTAAGAATGTATTTTTTTGACGACAAAGGCGTAGAACAGACGACTCAGTTTGCAATTGAAAATTGGTGGATCAGTGATTATACCAGTTTGACGCTTCAAAAAGCCTCAGATTTTTACCTTCAGACCGTAGAAGAAAGCACGATTCTGTTCCTTGAAAACAGCGCTGAAGACACACTTTTTAAAGAGGTACCAAAGCTAGAGCGGTACTTCAGGCTAATTTTTAAACGTGCTTGTGCCGCCAGTCAATACCTTGCCAGATACAACCACAACTTATCCAGAGAAGCGCATTATCGCCATTTCAGCAAATCTTTTCCACATTTCGTGCAACGCATCCCACAATATATGTTAGCCTCCTTTCTTGGCTTTACGCCCGAGTTTTTAAGCAAGATCCGAGCAAAGAAGGATCGACCTATTTCTTAAACCAGATTAAGTTTTTTAGGCTTTCTATTTTGCAATTTTGATTCAGAAAATAAATATACATACATGACAGACCGTATCAATATTCAAGAAATCAATCCCAGAGCTTATCAGGCAATGTTTGCATTGGAAGGCTTTTTGGCAACTACTTCCATTAGCAAAAGCCACAAAGAGCTGATCAAAATTCGTACTTCACAGATCAATGGCTGTGCTTTTTGTTTGGACATGCATATCAAAGATGCGCTAAAGAATGGAGAAAGCCCACAAAGAATTTATACGTTAAGTGCATGGAGAGAAACTTCATTCTTTACTGAAGAAGAAATTGCCATACTCACTTTAACAGAAGAAGTTACTTTAATCAGCTCAGGTGTTTCTGAGAAAACCTATGAACGTGCGGCAGGCTTATTTACAGCAATACAATTGTCGGAGATCATCATGTCTATTGTCACTATCAATGCCTGGAACAGGATCGCGATTAGTACACATTTAAAACCTGCATTAGAAAACAGATAAAATAAAACAGGCTACCCGGAATATTGCTTTAGCAACATCCTGGGTAGCCTATTAAAAATGTGTATCCCGAATGATTAAGACTTTGGATTCAATATATTATTTACACGCACCAAAAGGTCTTGTAAATGGTATTTGCTCAACCCTGTAGCCGTAGGAATAGCAGTACGAATGTCCTTAGCTAAAGCCGCCAGGTTAGCACGTGCAATACTGGATACATCTGAACTGGTAGGGTCTATTGTTCTCATGCCTGGGAAACCTCCTGCTGCATTAGTCGCTGAAGGGGCCACCATCAGTTTACTTAAGTTATCTACATAAGCTTTCTGAAGGTTTCTTCTATAAACATCAATTGGTTTATGGCTGTATAACTCAGACCAGATACCGCTTTTAAGGTCGGCAAAAAGATGGTCCGAGGTATAGGCTTTGGCACCACTCATTACCTCCGCGTTGATCAATTTGCCAATAGTTGCTGCACTCAATAATCTGCTCAATGTGCTTTTCTGAACACCCTGAAAAACATCAACAGCATTATATCCTGTGCGTTCTATTAATTCTTTATTGATTAACCATGTAGGACTGTTAAATAACTGGGTATTTAAGAAAGTCATTGCTTCTTTCTGCGTAGCATAAGGCACTGCAACATATACCGCTCCAGCTTCTTCTACCGTTTTTGGTGTAGTATAAATACCACCTACATTTTTAGTAACATGCCCCATATAACGGCCATACTGTCCAATTAATTCTCCATAAAGTGCCCTTGCATTCTGATAGCCTTCATTTGGCTCCTTGCTCCAACTCAACAGATTTGGAAGAATCCGCTTCAAATTTTTAATGCCATAAGCAGAAGCCAGCATCGCATTGTCACCCAAATCCTCGTTCTGATTGCGTGGATCATTAGGATCAGATTCCGTACCGAAAACTAAACGCTTGTTTTTAAGTCTGCTGATGATCTCTTTATTGGAAGCAGAAAGTTCTTCTTCTGGACCTTTAAACTCAGGCTTCCATTTATAACCCCATTCAATTGCCCACAGGTCATAATCACCGATTCTTGGGAAAATCCCTTTGGAACTGATGTTATCTTCTGGTTGCGCTACATAGTTGAAACGTGCATAATCCATAATGGATGGTGTATGACCATTTTTCTCTACCCACTGTTTATTTCTAAGATTTTCCACAGGTACAGTTGCAGATGAACCAAAGTTATGACGTAAGCCAAGCGTGTGTCCAATCTCATGAGAAGATACAAAACGTATCAGCTCACCCATCAGTTTATCATCAAACTTCATTTTACGAGCCTCAGGATCAACTGCTCCGGCTTGAATCAGATACCAATTTCTCAGTATCAACATTACATTATGGTACCAATTGACATGCGTTTCCAGAATTTCGCCAGTACGTGGATCATGAACGTGCGGTCCGCTAGCATTAGGAATATCCGAAGGTTTGTAAACAATTACGTTGTGTCTGGCATCTTCAATGCTCCAAGATGGATCTGAAGGAGCTTCTTTAGCGACAATCGCATTTTTAAATCCTGCTTTTTCAAAAGCAGCCTGCCAATCGTTCACACCTTGCATCAGATAAGGTACCCATTTTTTTGGTGTGGCTGGATCAATATAGTAAACGATTTGCTTTTTAGGCTCTACCAACTCTCCTCTTTTATATTTTTCAATATCTTCTGTTTTTGGCTCTAATCTCCATCTTGTGATCAAAGAAAGGTTTTTTACCCCCTGAGGGTTGGCATCAAAATCTACATATCCAGTTGCAAAATAACCTACACGAGGGTCAAAATACCTGGCTTTCATTTGGCTTTCCGGCAGCAATACCATCGAACTGTTTAATTCATAAGTTGCTGGCGTAGCACTTGGAGGTCCGGACATTCCAGGAAAGGATGCACCAGTTTTCATATAGGTTTTCAAAGTACGAATCTCGATATTCATCGGATACGCTTTGATTTCTTTGATATAGCTTCTATCAGGCATTAAACCGGTTAAGTTTAAGGCTTTTTTCACGTTTGGATCAAAAAAGAAAATCTCATTGTCACCATTCATGTATTCGGTTACATCGATCACTACTCCCTTAGCACCAGACACAGAGTCCTTTGCTAGGGCTTTAATATCAAAAGAAGCCACTAATGGCTGTAAATTTGAGTTCATGACAGACTTATATAAGCCTTGTGCCGTTGTGTCCTGAGAACGCTCAGTATAAGAAATACTCTTTAGAAACAATTTGTTTGCAGGGCCTTTTTGAAATGAAATCACATTGTCACCAATCTGATCACCACCATAGCCCATCATCTGAGAACGATTTCCAGCAGCAGCTTTACTGATTCTGTTGACTACTAAAATATCCCTATCCATTAAAGAATCTGGAATTTCGAAGAAATAACGATCTTCTATTGTATGTACTTTAAACAAACCTTTGTCTGTTTTTGCCTTTGCAGTAATCACCTCTGTATAAGGCTTAGGTCCATTTGTAATTGGTCGGGTTACTGGATTTGGATTCCCTGGAGGTATTATAGGTCCTTTTTTAGGATTTTTCTGTTGAGAAAAACCCTGAACTCCGGCACCTAACAGCACCAGTGTAATCAAACTTAATTGTTTCATTCTTAGTAATTGGTTTATATTTTTCTAAAGTATCTTTTTTATAAGATGATCTGCCATAGGAGACGGAGATTAACAGTTTTTTTACCAGCCGAATCGAATGTTTCTTAACTAAAATGATGACCTGCATCCACAGGCCATCATTCAGACTATTAACTATTAACCTAATTTTTCAATTATTTATTGAAAATACTTAAGCCACTATTGAGGAATTTAAGGTATTCCTCTGCATTATAATTTGCACCTGTAGGTTGCACCAGTAACTTTTCGTCGTGTCCTAAAAGCACATAATATGGCTGTGAGTTGGAATTGAACTTTGCGGCCTGAAAGTCACTCCATTTATTTCCTATTGTGTTTACGGCCTTACCACTAAATGCCGAGGTAAATTTTTCATCTTGTGCCAATTCGGTTTTATCATCTACATAAAGCTGAATAATCACAAAGTCATTGTTTAAGACACTGTAAACATTTTTATCTGGCCATACATTGGCTTCCATCTTACGGCAATTCACACAGGCATGTCCTGTAAAATCAATCATGACCGGCTTATTAACCTTTTTAGCATAAGCCATTCCTTCATCATAATCAAAGAAAACATTTAGGTTTAATGGTGCATGAAATATATCCGCATATTTATGTGGCCCCTCCTCATGTTTTACCATTGCGGAAGTATTACCACCAGTTAAAGTAGGTGTATACAAATCAAAGTCCTGGCTTGCTTGCGGAGGTAAGAATGCAGAAATCGATTTTAATGGTGCACCCCATAAACCAGGTATCATGTATACAGTAAAAGAAAGTACAATTACAGCGATCATTAACCGCGGAATAGAAATGAAATTAACCGGGCTATCGTGAGAAAATTTAAGTTTCCCTAAAAGGTATAAGCCCATTAATCCGAAGATGACGATCCACAGGACCAGAAATACCTCCCGATCAAACCAGTTCCAATGATAAGCCAGATCTACGTTGCTAAGGAACTTCATGGCTAAAGCCAATTCCAAAAAGCCAAGCACTACTTTAACACTGTTTAACCAACCACCCGATTTAGGTAAAGCGCTCAGCCAGGATGGAAACAAAGCAAATAAGGCAAAAGGAATTGCCAAGGCGAAAGAGAAGCCAAACATTCCAATCGCCGGTCCTAGTAAAGCACCACTTGTAGCTGCCTGAACCAATAAAGTTCCGATAATTGGCCCTGTACATGAAAAAGAAACCAGTGCTAATGTCCCGGCCATAAAGAACAAGCCAGCCAAACCACCTTTATCAGAGTTCGCATCCATTTTATTTACCCATGAAGATGGCAGGGTGATTTCAAATGCGCCTAAAAAGGAGACTGCAAAGATCAATAGTAGGATAAAAAACAAGAAATTGAAGATACCATTGGTTGATAAACTGTTCAGGGCATCGGCACCAAATATAACCGTTACCAACAAGCCCAGCACCACATAAATAACGATGATAGACAGGCCATAAAATAGTGCACGGCTTACTGCTTTACCTTTAGTTTGACTCCCCTTAGTAAAAAAACTAACCGTTAAAGGCAGCATAGGAAAAATACAAGGCATTAGCAAAGCCGCTAATCCACCAATAAAACCAGCGATAAATATCCCAGTCAGCCCTTGTTCTTCTTTTTCAGGAACAACCATTTTTTCTGTTGCTCCTGCATTGTTGTTTTTACTTGTCGCAACAATTGTTGCCGTAACACTGTCTTTTACCGTAGTATCAGCTTTAATTTCAGTAAATTCCAAGCCCTCCATTGTACTGTCGATTTCCTGTGAAAATGCTGCAGTTACCGAACAAAAAAGCAATAAGAGTCCCAAGACAAGCGTTTTAATGCTTGTCTGATCAAATTTCATCATCATATTTAGCTTATTTTACTGGAATCGAAAACTGAACAGTTTCTGGAGGAAGACATTGTGAATCATCACAAACCATATATTCCAAGGTTCCTTTAACCGTAGCATTTGCTCCTGTTAACTTGATTTTTTGTTGAAAAATTGCTGAATTCTCAAAATAACCAACATTCATATCAAAGGCTTTCTCAAATTTAACGATCGGTTTTGGTTCAATAGTTTTTCCGCTTAGCTTATAAGTATTTGCCGGTGTAAAAGTAAAAGAGGTCTTAACCGGCCCACCATCAGGTATATTTTGAGAATAAAGGTGCCACCCTTCATCAATTGTTGCCTTTATATATAAAATAGCTTCTGTTTTAGAAGTTTTTTTTGCGGCATAACTCCATTTTACGGGCTTTAGAATCTGACTGCTCGCTGTCATACTGAAAAGTAAGGCAGATGCAAATAAAAATAGATTTTTCATATTATTGTTTTTATGTGTGGTACGAACTTATATATTTATAGATATACATTGGTTATTTTTTTTAACTTAAAGTTATTTATAGGCGGCAGATTGGATGGTATCCCGTAAATTCAACAGCTGTCGATATAAAAGATGATTGAATTGGTTCTTCTTTAACCAGATCTGTACTCAGGTATTTTTTGTTACTATCACAAAGTAAAGTTACCACCACAGCATTATCACCCATCTTCTCTTTCAATTTGATTGCACCAATCACATTGGCTCCTGAAGAAATTCCAACCGCAAGTCCAAGTTCTTTAGCCAGCTTTTGCGCCATAATAATAGAATCTCCATCATTTGCCTGGATCACCTCATCTAACTCATTTAAACGAACTATTTCTGGAATAAATTCATCAGAAATGCCCTGAATTCTATGGCTTCCAACCTTGTATCCGGTAGTTAAAGTTGGACTTTCGGCAGGCTCCAATGGATGAATTTTAATCGCAGGTTGCTTTGCTTTCAGACATTTACCTACACCCATAACGGTACCACCTGTTCCTACTCCAGCAACAAAAGCATCCGGCATTAATCCGCTCGATTTTAATTGTTCCCAGATTTCCATTCCAGTTGTTTTCTCATGTGCTTCTTCGTTGTAACGGTTTTCAAACTGTCTTGGTAGGAACACATCACCACTTTTAGCTAGTTCTTCGCACATCTTAATGCTTCCAAGAAACCCACCTTCTTCTTTGCTTACTAAAACAACCTCTGCCCCCATACTCTTAATGATATCAATACGTTCTTGACTCAACCAGTTCGGCATTATAATTTTTACCGGATGACCTAAAGCACGGCCTATGGCTGCAAATGCAATTCCTGTATTGCCACTGGTGGCCTCGATAATCGTATCACCTGGTTTAATCGCACAAGAATTATACGCTTCATACATAATATTTAGCGCCATCCTGTCCTTGATACTTCCAGTCAGATTATAATGTTCACATTTCACATAGATTTTACCCGGCTTACCTTTGTATTGATAATGCAGTTCTAGCATTGGCGTATTGCCTACTAAGTGCCATAAATGCTTAAACTTACTAGCGAGGTCGATAGATAAACAGCGGTCGGTTGTTAATTCTGTTGTTGTCATTAATTGTTTATTTTGTCTGGTTTGTGATTGACATCACATACGGCATTACAATGATCTTATTACCTTCCACTTTAAATTGAATTGATTTAGTAAGCTCCATAATGCGCAGTACTTGTGATAAATTCTTCATCCGGGAAACTTGTCCGCCGAAACGGATATTGCTTACATTCCCCCTATATTCTACATCTATATTATACCATCTCGAAAACTGACGCATAATACTGTATATGCTTTCATCATTAAACCAGAACAACCCTTGCTTCCAGTCTATGGCAGAATTTGCATCCACCTGATTTACTTTAATCTCATTTAAAACTGAAGATTGTTCCCCAGGTTTAAGTACTGTTGATTGATTAGAAGAAGGCAATTTGACCTTTACGCTACCTTCAATTAAGGTCGTTTTAACCACTTCCTCGTCATCATAAGCGTTGATATTAAAGTGTGTACCTAAAACTTCCACCTCCTGCTGTACTGTTTTCACACGGAAAGGTCTTTTTTTATCTTTAGCCACTTCAAAATATGCTTCACCAGTTAGGGTAACCAACCTATCTTTTTCAGTAAAGGAAGAAGGATACTTCAAAGAAGAGGCTGCATTCAACCATACAATGGTTCCATCCGGCAGAGCTATCTGATATTGTCCGCCTTTAGGGGTAGAAATGGTGTTATAGGATGGCTTTACGTGAGATAAACCTTTCCTCACACTGTATAATATTCTGCCATCTGCAGTTTTTGTGATCTTCACACCTGACTCTTTAGCTATCTCGCCATTGGCCATATCATCGAGTGAAATTCTTGAACCGTCAGATAAGGTGAGCACCGCTTTATTTCCACCAGGAAGAATATTTTCTCCCTTTTTGGTAGCGCTGCTCATGGCATTGCCTTGCAGTGATCCGGGCATTGAACTCAGGTAATAACCGCCTATTCCAAGGGCCAGTACCACTACAGCTGCTGCTGCCCAGCGCATTGGCCGGAAAGAGATGACCTTAATTTCCTCAGTTTGTAATTTAACCTGCTCAAAAACCATATCCAGCGTTTCTTTTCCAGTAGTAACTGGAAAATCTGGAGCAGACAAATCTTCCGTAAATAGATTTTCCAGTTGTTCACGATAGGCTGGATCATGCAACAAAGCCTGTAGCTGCTGCTGCTCTTCTGGACTTAAAGTGCCCAAACGATAACCTCTTAAAAGTGATTTAAATGTTTCTGGTGTCATTACAATAATATAGACAGTGTAAATGAAATGTTGTGGGGGGTACTCTTTATTTTTTTTAATTATATCTTGAAAACAGCCACAGAAGTAGTAAATGGGTATAGTGATTTTCAAGAAATTTACGGAGATTTTTGAGGGCATTGCTCATGTGTTCTCTCACCATATCGTAAGAGATATTGAGCTGAGCAGCAATTTGTTTATGGCTCAAGCCTTCTTCCCTGCTCAATTTATAAATTTGCTGCTGGCGGGGAGAAAAGTGATCAATACCAATTTTAATGACTTTCTCCAGTTCACGAAAATCAACGTCATGACCAGCGCTGGCCCGCTGATAGTCCAACATATCTGGATGAAGGGTCTCAAGAGAATCCATCGGGATCTGACGCTGAAGGTCGTTGATCAATTGATTTCTGGTAATAATGGTTAGCCATGCAGGAAAGCTGTTCAGGCTAGTCAGTTGCTTTCGGTTTTTCCAAACCTTCACAAAAACCTCCTGGACAGCATCCTGGGCCAAAAAAGGGGATTTAAGATATTTCATGCCCATGGTATACACCTTTCCTGCATACTTTTCATATAGCAGTTTAAACGCGGATTCGTTGCCCCCTGCAACTTCCTCCAACAATTCCTGTTCGGTAAACCCTGCGGGTCTGTTAGAAAACATAGCCTTTATAAAAGATCAGAATAAGGGCCAATGTTAAATAATTAAAACATTAATTTTATCATGAGAGGCTATAAAAATTACATACTCATCAATTTCATTGCTTAAAACCCACCACCGACTGCACGGTAAAGTGCCACTGTAGCATGTAGTTCGGCTGTTTTTATGCTGGCCAGCGCCAACTCACTTTGCAAAGCATTGCTTTGAGCAGTAATGACCTCCAAGTAAGTTGCCATTCCATTATTAAATAGCAAACCTGCATTTTTAACTGCATCTTTTAGCGTGTTTACCCTACGTTGGGCAATCGCATGCTGTTGTTTAAGCTTTTCGATATTCGAAAGTTCATCAGAAACTTCTCCTACTGCATTTAATACCGATTGTCGGAATTGTAATACGGCTTTTTCCCTTTCTATCTTTGCCACTTCAAACTGAGTCTTCAACTGCTTCCGTTGAAATAGTGGCTGAGTTACTCCGCCAGCAACTATTCCGAATAATGAAGCAGGCACATTGAACCAATTACTAGCTTTAAAAGCATTTAATCCGGCTGTTGCCGTAATGTTCAAGCTAGGGTACATACTTGCTTTGGCTATACCTACCTGTGCATTGGCCAGATCCAAAGCAAGCTCGGCAGATCGTACATCCGGCCTTTGTGCCAATAAAGCGGAGGGTATTCCGGCCGACAATTGCGCTGGAAAAACAACTTGATCCAAACTTCCCTGGCGAATAACTGCCGCAGGAAGCTGTCCAGCTAAAATACTCAATGCATTTTCCTGAATACTAATATCCTGCTGCAAAGCAGGAATCAATTGCGCGGCGACTAATTGCTGTGCTTCTGCTTGCTGAATGGCCAAAGAGCTTACTTGTCCGGCATCAAACTGCATTTTTATCATCGTTAGCGTACTGTCATTTAGGGCTAAATTCCTTTTGGCTACAGACATCTGCGTATCCAGCATCAATAACCTATAGTATCCTTGGGCCACATTCGCAATCAGACGCATTTGAACTGCCTTCCTTGCCTCGGCACTTTGTAAATAAGTAGCCAATGCTGCTTTTTTCTGACTTCCGATCTTTCCCCAGATATCTGCTTCCCAGCTAAGTCCCAGGTTTGCATTGTAATCTTCGATGTGCCTGGTGTTCAAAAACTGACCTGCACTAAGACCGTTTAAACTATTGTCTGAGGGTCTGCTACTATTCGCAGTGATGTTTAAATTTAATTGTGGTAAATTCCCCAATTTCGATTGTTTAAACAACAATTGAGCAGCATCCATATTTTTCATGGCAATTTGCAAATCGTAATTTCTCAACAAAGCGGTATCAAGAAGTTTACCTAAGATAACATCTGTAAAAAACTGTTTTACAGATAGTTCAGCAATGCTATTTTCAGCACCTACATGGGTATTCCTAAAAGATTCAGGAATGCTTGCAGTAGGTAAAACGATGTCTTTTGAAACTTTACAGCCTCCGAGAAATACCAGGAGCATCAGTGCTGTTAGTTTATATATTGGTGTTTTCATTTTGATTTATCTTTTACAGCTTAACGCTTCAATTGAAGCGTTAAGCTGTTGATGGTAAGAATAGCTTAAGAATAAATGATTGTTGCGTCTGGTTTAATACTTACACCATTCTTTATTTCTTCTGCCAATGGAGGTTTTCCACTTACTTTTTCCTGTAAGTACTGGAAGATGACAAATAATACCGGAATGATGAATAAGCCTAATACTACCCCAGATACCATTCCTCCGGCAGCGCCGATACTGATCGAATGATTACCCATTGCAGATGGACCCGTCGCACTCATCATCGGAATTAATCCTACGATAAAGGCCAATGAAGTCATAATGATCGGACGTAAACGTAACTTAGCTGCTTCTAATGCCGCAGAAACCAAGGTTTTTCCAGCTTTTCTACGTTGCACAGCGTATTCTACAATCAGAATCGCATTCTTCGCCAGCAAACCAATCAACATGACCAGTGCCACCTGAACGTAAATGTTGTTTTCAATTCCAGTAAGACCGATAGCTACAAATACACCGAATACGCCTGCTGGTATAGAAAGTACTACTGCTAAAGGCAGGATATAACTCTCATATTGAGCAGCTAATAAGAAGTAAACAAAGATGAGACATAGCATAAAGATGACAGTCGACTGTCCACCCGAAGAAATTTCTTCTTTTGTTAATCCTGAGAACTCAAATGAATAGCCTGAAGGAAGGTGTTTTTTTGCCACTTCTTCCACTGCTTTAATTGCATCACCAGAACTATAACCTGGTTTAGCAATGGCATTTACACCGATTGAATTAAACAAATTATATCGCGATGCTGTTTCAGCACCATATACCCTGGATAAGGTGGCCACGGTATTAATCGGCACCATCTCCCCTTGCTTATTTTTAACATATACTGCATCCATTGCTGAAGCATCCGCTCGATCTGCAATATCTGCCTGTACCATTACCCGGTAATATTTACCAAAACGATTGAAATCTGAGGCCTGCGTACTACCAAAATAAGCCTGCATCGTTTGCAGGATATCCTTTACATTAATGCCTAATTGTTCTGCTTTCTCCTCATCAATCTTCAATTCTAATTGAGGATAATCAGCTTTAAAGGTGGTAAAGGCTACTGCAATTTCCTTACGTTTCATCAACTCGCCGATAAAGTTATAGCCTATTCCGCTGAATTTATCCAGTTTACCACCGGTTTTATCCTGTAATACCAAGTCTAATCCGTCTACGTTACTGAAACCAGGAACCGTTGGAAAAGTAAAGACAAAGAAGCTGGCACCTTTCACACTGGCTAACTTGGTTCTGATATCATTCATAATATCATTGATGTTTTTCAATTTCCCACGTTCTTCTGTTGGTTTTAACAATACGAAGGCTACACCTGCAGAAGGACTGGTACTTTGCGTCATAATGTTGAAACCAGAAAGTACATTCAGCAAACGGTTAGATTCTAATGGCATTAAGATTTTCTCTGCAGATTTAAGTGCTTCTGTAGTACGTTCTAGAGAAGCACCTGCTGGCATTGATAAAGCTATGGCAATAAATCCCTGATCTTCCGAAGGAATAAATCCTGTTGGTGTTTTCTTTACCATCCATACTGTGGAAAGCGTGATCAACAAAAGTCCAACTAAACCAATCCACTTAAAGCGAATCAGGAACCTAAGACTACCAATATACTTACTAGTCAAGCTATTAAAACCTGTATTGAACCCCAAAAAGAAACGCTCTGAAAATGTTCTCCTAGTTCCTTCTATTTTGTTTGAATGATTATCTTTCAAAAATAAGGCACACAATGCTGGACTTAAAGTCAGGGCGTTTACTGCTGAAATGACAATGGCAATGGCAAGTGTAAAAGCAAACTGTCTATAAAAGACCCCTGTAGAACCTTCCATGAAACCTACCGGTAAAAATACGGCCGACATCACCAAAGTAATTGAAATGATAGCCCCTGTAATTTCTTGCATCGCTGAGGCAGTTGCTTCTTTTGGGGGCAAATGCTGTTGCTCCATCTTGGCATGAACTGCTTCCACTACTACAATAGCATCATCCACAACAATACCAATTGCCAGGACTAATGCAAATAGAGTCAGTAAATTGATCGAGAAACCAAATAACTGCATGAAGAAAAATGTTCCAATAATCGCGACCGGAACCGCAATAGCAGGAATCAACGTCGAACGGAAATCCTGAAGAAAGATAAATACCACAATAAACACCAATATGAAAGCTTCGATCAAAGTATGCTTTACCTGATCAATGGATTGGTCTAAAGATACTTTCGTACTATACAATACATCATATTTTACTCCTTTTGGAAAATCCTTCTCCGCTTTTTTCATGAAATCCTGAATCTTGATCTGAATTTCATTGGCATTGGACCCTGCCAATTGTAAAATACCAACATCAATTCCAGGTTTACCATTGATACGTGTTAAACTTCCATAAGTATAAGCGCCGAATTCAACCCTTGCTACGTCTTTCAGCCTCAAAATCGAACCATCCGCATTTGAACGGATCACCATGTTCTCATAATCTTTTGGCTGATTCAGCTTCCCTTTATACTTAATAACGTATTCAAATGCATTTTTGCTGCTTTCTCCAAATTTTCCTGGAGCAGCTTCTACGTTTTTATTCTGGATGGCAGCCATCACTTCATTAGGCATCAGATTGTAACTCGCCATTTGCGAAGGATTCAGCCAGATACGCATCGAATAATCTTTGTTTCCACCGAAAATACTGGCAGAACCTACACCAGGAATCCTTTTGATCTCTGGAATCAGGTTGATCTGCGCGTAATTAGCCAGGAAAGTCTGATCGTATTCGGTTTCATTATCCGTATACATATCGAGCACCATAATCAAACTATTCTGTTGTTTTGCAGTTGAAACACCTGCCTGAACTACTTCTGCAGGCAGCTGGCTAGTGGCTTGTGCTACCCTGTTCTGTACATTTACAGCCGCTTGATCAGGATCTGTTCCCAATTTAAAGTAAACTGTGATCACTAATGAGCCATCATTACTTGCGGTAGAACTCATGTAACTCATGCCTTCCACCCCGTTAATAGACTCTTCCAGTGATGGTGCTACAGCCCTCAACACGGTTTCCGCATTTGCCCCAGGGTATAGGGCAGTTACCTGAACTGCAGGTGGTGCGATATCAGGGAACTGTTGTAATGGTAATTTCGAAAGTCCAAGCAGCCCGAAAATCACTAATAGAATAGAGATTACTGTGGCTAGGACAGGTCTTTGTATGAATATCTTAAACATGACTGTTATTAGTTAGCGGCAATTTTTGGTGTTTTTTCAGTGGATGCTTCCGGAACAATGGCATCTCCATCTTTCAGAATTTCAAATCCTTTAGAAACAATGCGATCGCCCGATTTTAATCCATCTATAATGAGGTAATTTGTGCCACTGGTGCCGATTACTTTAATCGGCTGTTTGGCTACTTTATTATGCTGATCCACTGTGTATACAAATACTTTGTCCTGTACTTCTACTGTGGCAGATTGTGGAACCAGCATGGCATCATTATGCTCCAGGCTCAACCTTACTTTTCCTGTATTCCCAGATCTCAATAGTCCAGCGGAATTTGGAAAGCTTGCTCTAAGTGTAATAGACCCGGTGTTTTTATCAAACTGCCCGTCGATCATATCAATTTTGCCTTGTTGTGCATATACACTGTTATCCGATAAAATCAAAGATACCGGAGCTAAGTTTTTAAGGTTTCCAGCAGCAGCAGCCGATGGGTACTTCGCTTTAAAGTTTATAAAATCAGCCTCCCCTAGAGAAAAGTAAACCCGTATTTCATGCACATCAGACAGATTTGTCAAAGGCAAAGGGTCTGTTGGCGAAACTAAGCTGCCCTGTTTTTTTGGTAAACGTCCAATGTAACCACTCACAGGGGCTTTAATCAGCGTATATCCCATATTAATCTGAGCTGTTCCCACACTGGCTTTTGCTTGTGCCACATTAGCCAGCGCAATTTGATGAGCCGTCTTAGCTGTTTTCAACTGAAAATCAGAGACTACTTTATTTTGTACCAAAGGAATTAGCTTATCGACTTCCAGCTGTGCATTTAGTACTGCTGCTTCTGCGGCACGCTGATTTGCTTTGGCATTGTTTAACTGTTCTAAGAAAGGAAGTGCATTAATTTTAAATAAAGGTTGTCCGGCATGAACCAGTGCGCCTTCATTTACATAAATCTGTTCTAGTGCACCTCCAACTTGAGGACGAATTTCTAGATCTACCGCACCTTGTAATGATGCAGGATATTCAGAGTAAGTCGTTTCCGCAGATTGACTAATAGAAATCACTGGTAATGATGGTGCAGGAGCTGCAATTTCTGTGGCAGGTTCAGCAGCACATCCGAATAAAAATACTGCTGTTGAGAGTAAAAGTATAGATTTCATAGTGTGGTTAAAATGTTTATTAATTGGCAACGAATTACTGATTGCCGAGTTGTTAATGGATGGAGGGTTATATTTCATGATGGATTTAATTTAGATTCTGAATAACAGACGTAAGTAATTTAACAGTGTTAAGTAATTTTGGCTATTTGGTAAATGCTTCATATTTATTTGATTAAATGGTAATTAATGATTATAAGTTATTTAACAGTGTTAAGTGATGAAAAATAGGGTTCAATTCTCCCATTCAAGCCTATTTTTTTGGCCAAATAACAGGCATAAGTGATTTAACAGCGTTAAGTAACTTCAGATAAAAAAACGGATTAAATTAAACCCGAATGGCGCAACATCGATTTTGTTTTATATGTTTTTTATTTTGCTAATGTGGTATTTACTACTCTTTTATAGTAAACATTAATTTTTCCTAATCACAAATTATCATTTATATCTATATCGTGTTGAAAGAAAAACATTTCTGTGTTTTCGTAATTTAATGACTAAGTTCTAAACCGAGATTTTAATCGTTAACATATTTTATAATTCCTTTGAGCGCATCTCTTAGGATGTGTTGATTTGTGGTATTATCCGTCCCCTTACGAACGAAATTGATAGAAATTAAGCCATGTACTACAGACCAAAAAGTGAAATACTTCCTACAAACCAAATCATCATCTATAGGATCAGCAACCATGAGCTCCTTTATGGTATCACAGATAATATTTGTCGTCGCTTCTGCTTCAGGAAACGCTTTCATCACTTCACAGCAACTCATGTCTACACCATACATCAATTGGTACAGCTCTTTGTATTTAAAGGCAAAATCCCAATAAGCCATCCACATTCCTTCTAATTGGTCTTGTGGCAATTCATGCTGATTGTTTGCTGCTTTCAATTCCTGTAAAAGAATCACATATCCTTTTCTGGTTAATTCCAGTAAGATCCCCTCTTTATTAGCAAAATACTCATAAATAATGGGTGCGGTATATTCAATTTTATCAGCAATCTTTCTCATACTGAGCGACTGCCAACCATCTTCTTTCACGATTTCGAGTGCAGCATCCAATATATTGAGTCTTGTGTCCTCTTTTAATCGTTGTATGCGTTCTTTACTGCCCATGTTTTTAGAAAATATAATAGTGTAAATAATTTAACACTGTTAAACAAATGTAGATAGTTGTCTTGATAATCGCATCATTAATTTGTCAAATACTAAAAAACTAGTTTTAACATCAATTAAGAGTTGATTTTTTTCAGTCTGCAAACCGCTGTTCAAATTATATGAAATGACTTAGCGCAACATTTGGAAAAAAGCATTGATATCTTGTTCTTGAAATTTCAACGTTCCAGTTAATTTAGCACACCCACTGTCTAACTTGGCTGCCGCAATTTCCAGATGAGTAAAGGGCTTAAGCCAGTTATTTAGTAATGGGAATAATTGCTGTGTTTTGATGCGATTCAAATCCAATGATGCAGAAAAGAAATTTGAACTCGGTAAAGACAGGAATTTTATAGGGTCGTTTTCTTGCGTACTCAACTGCCATACGTTATTTTTATGGCTACTAAACACCTGATATAAAGGAAATAGCTCTTTATTTAATCTATTTTCATTATCCTCGCTCTCCCCGATTATTTTATGCGGATTAGTGATTACCTGTTTAGTACTGAGATAACGCAGCAAATCTCCAGTCTTGGCTGCAAGACTTAATTTTAAATAGGGTACTGTTACTTTTCGCAATTGAAGCTTAGCTATTTTTTCAAAATCATCATTATATTCATAAGCAATCACTGAATCGGTTTGTGTAATGCCTGAGCCCATTTCAAAAGCGGCGAAACCTAGGTATGATTTTAACAAACTATCTGATGATAGCCGGGTTCCATTTAAAGAAAGTATATTTAACATTTCCAGTGCCTTGAGTTTTACATCAGGTTTAAAAACAGTCAATTTAGGCAGTTTTGACGTTTTAACCCCCACATTTAACCAGATCTTTATTAAAGCATCATTGGCAAATTCAACAGATACTCTAGGATGATCGGGAATGTCTAAATATTCCGTTGGAAAGCTTCCTTCCATTTCAGCTTCTCCATCTTTAAAATTAACCTGGCCACTATATCCTATGGCTGTCCAACTCAAATGCCCTTTTGCTTTTTTCAAAGCAAGCATTAGCGGAGCTGTAGCGTTTATTCTGTTTTTATGATCAAGAAGGTCGTTTAGCTCTTCTATGACTACTTCTTTTTTGAAAGAATAAGCGATGGCCAGTACTTTTGCATCATAAGCAACGGTTAGCTTTTGATCTGGGGAAGTACCAATAGTCCTACCTGTCACATTTGAACCACTCATTATATCTTTTGAGGCGATAACAGTAAAATCTTTAACCTTCAAAACCTGTTTTAAATAAGCGTATAATCCAATCGTATCAGACAAAGCTACGCTTGAAAAAAGTGTCGTTGGCGACATTGTTTTCAGCGAATAAGCAAATATATTAGCCGGTAAAGAAAAGTCGGGCCTGCGCTTCCCTTTTTTATTATATTTCAAATAGTACCCTGGATTTCCAGCAAAATCAGCAGCCATAGTTTTCAATAAACCATCCACATTTAATTTATAAACCACACTGGCATTTTTGGCCACTTGCTGCTGATAAGATTGAGATTCCCGAAATTGCAAATACCCGTAAACAGAAAACAGCAGCAATAGAATTATTGCTGCTGCTATTTTTAATGTTAATTTCATTCGTATAGGACTATTTTTGAAGATCCTCAGTAATAGATAATAAGTATTCCAAAGCATTTTTATGACCAGTAGGAAGATCCATACTAATTTCAGCAGAAAACGTATTCGCCTTCATAGGAAAAGATCTAATATAAATATCACCCATTGCGTTTAGTGTTTTATTGGTTTTCTCCACTTTTGCCAATTTACCAAGTTCTTCTGCTGGTATTTTACCTGCTAGCTTTTTAGGACTGAAATATGCAGCATAATTATTGCCCATCAATGCTTTTTTATGTT
This sequence comes from Pedobacter sp. PACM 27299, assembly GCF_001412655.1. NCBI lineage: Bacteria > Pseudomonadati > Bacteroidota > Sphingobacteriia > Sphingobacteriales > Sphingobacteriaceae > Pedobacter > Pedobacter sp. PACM 27299. The sequence goes on from NZ_CP012996.1 coordinate 3,469,311, forward strand.
TGGCATTTAGTTTTGCCTGGAAAGTATTGTTTACAATCTGCTGCATTTCCTTTCCGTTCGTGCTCAAAAATATCACCCCATCTTTAATAGTAAAATACAATGCCATAGGGCTTTTAGGGATAGAGATCTCATAATAGCTATTGTTATTTTTTACCACTTCTTTTTTTACGCCATAAGCGATCAGTTTGTCTATCAAACGTGTATCTTCTGTAGAAATCATCATCAGAAAATCTGGTAAAGTTTCTTTCTTTGTCTTCATCACTTCTGTAGTCTCAAAATTGTCTTCATTATAATCATACGATTTATAGGAAACTTCTTTTTGAGACAAACCATTAAAAATGAAGATTCCATCCCCTTTAATCACTTTCGCTATTGCTTCTTCATCCAATAACAAAGAAAACAAGTCGGTAGCCATTCCAATTTCATCTGCGTATACAGAACCGTAAATTTTAGAAATCAATTTAGGATATTCTTGCAGATATGCTTTAGTATCCATCGCATACGCCATGTAACCGATCATTTGATCTTCATTTACATATTTAAGAAATTTCTTGTTCAACTTTCTTTGATGTACTTTTCTCAAAACGCTGCCCATATCATCGCTAAATGTCATTGCAGAACTCATCTTAATCGACTGATCTTCCAGGAATAATTTAGCATTGGCTGTACCATATCCACCCATAAAGTTAACTCCTTTAAAATAATCTAAAGGTAGATAAGCATTACTCAGCTTTTCTACTCCAGAGATCCAGATGGTCGCTTCTGCATTGTGGTCTACGCTTTTAGTGAAATCCGCATTGCTTAAAATTGAACCCTGACCCTGACCCTGACCCTGACCTGCAAAAAAATCATCGCTCATTTTTGCTGTCCATTTAGCCAGTACTCCTTTTTTCAATTTAATATCATAAAAGAAAGAATTATCCCCTAGCTCATCATTTTCAGTATAAGCAGAATCAATAGCAATCATATCGATGGCCGTGTCCATTTCAACTGTTTCTTCTTGTGCTGCTATAACCTTCTTTGCTGCAGGCTTCTTCTTATATTTTTTTGCAACTGCTTTTTTACCTTTAAGCTTTGACTTTTTTGGTCGATTCTTAGTAGGAATTAAATGTTTTTTCTTAACGGGTTCTGGAATTACGATCTCTTCCTGTTCCGCTACCACTTCGGTTGCGGATGCAGCCTCCATGACTACTGTAGAGTCAGTAGCAGCAACTGGGGATAAACTAATCTGATCAATTTTTGATAAACCAAATCGCTCTCTAACTTCAGGACGGTTAAAATAAGCTGTTTTTTCAGTTGGAATTACAGACAATAACATCTCGCCATTCCAATGAACCATCTCTGTAGAATCTATATTAAAGTAAGACCTTACCTGGTCTTTAAGTGTAAACTTCTTACCTCGTTTTGAAAAGAAAAGGTCAATTTTGGATGCATCTTTAACAGGGAATAAGAAACAATTATAACTTACACTATCGTTGCTTTGGTTGTAATAATAGAAATCAGATGATAGATTAAAACCGAAATCTTCTATTCCCTGAAAATCAGCTTGCTGCTCTTTAATTAATTCTCCCAGCAGCTTTTTTCCAAAAAAACTTTGATTAAATTCAGTTACAGACATCAACTGTGTTAAATTGCTACCCTTAATAGTCGCAACAGCTAATGCATCTGCCGGAATTTTACGAGAAAGGTTCTGGGCATTTACTGCAAGTGTGCTCAATAAAAAAGATCCGGCAATTGCGGATTTAAAATAATAATTCATGTTTTTGTATAGGTGTTTTAAATAGATAGTAGATTTAAAAGTATTTACTTTGTGAGTGTAATTTGATTAGAAATATTAGTTTTTCCATTAATCAAACCCATTATCCCTGCGTTTAGCATCACTGCTTTCTTCGTTTTTGAGATTTTAGCTAAGGGATTCATTGTTAGAGCAACTGGTTTATCAAAACGGTAAATACTGGTATAAGTGGCTTCTTTGAAGACGTTTTTAACCTCTGGTTTCAATTTATTATATTCTACCAATGCTTCCTTTGTAGGCAGGTACCTGCGTTGAAAAACCCCGGTCTCCGGACTAAAGCTATAAGAAGAATTGTTAATAGCTTTGATTTTTAGCTTCTTCAGCACGTTTTGGTTAACATTATTGATATTCGAGATGTTTTTGAAAGCAAAGGTTACCGTAGCAATATAATTCTCAAAATCGATAGTTTTCTTGACATTAGTAATCCCCGGAGAGTTTTTCAGATAAGCTACAGCTTCCTCCATCTCTTTCTGAATCTGCTGCTTACTGGGAACTTTATAGCCATTTACACTGTCTAACAGCATTAAAGAGGCCACCTTAGTTTTACTCGCGCTTAAATTAAGGGTTAAATTAACAGTGCCTGAACCATCACTGGCTACATTAATCTCTTCTATGATCTGAAAACAGGAGGAAAAAACACATAAAACTAGTATTAATAAAAAGCACCTTGCATTTCTCCTTAACATATTCCCTGTAACCATAATTAATTATATAATTTCCCAAAGATATAATTTACTATTAATAATTTGATAAATTACAGGCCCGGTTGATTATCAAATGAAATAAAGAGCCTTTTGATGTCGCTTTATTTTAAAGACTTTATCACTTCATTTAACAGGTATTCCTTTGGATCTGAGGCATATTCCCAAAACATAACACCTCCCATATTCTGGTCTATTACATATCTGCATTTTTCCCTGACCGACCACTCATCATCATAGGTAATTAAAGTTTGAGTAGCTGCATTGTACAGGTAGGACGCCTTTGCAGCCTCATCTTTAAATTCCCTAAATCCCTTTCTGTTTACTAAACTATCTTTTATCTGTGTATAGCCACTTCCAAATTCACCTTTAATGTAATTTGCTCCTAACCCTGTTGACGTTCCCGGTCCTACTTTGCTATTTCTACCATAAAATGCGATACCCATCACTAATTTCGAAATAGGTACACCTGCTTTTACATAAGCTCTAATTGCATTATCTGCAGAGTTTGCCGATGGATAAAGCTTAGAAGAATACAAATTAGTATGGTGCCCTGCTATTTTGCCAGAATAATAATCATAAGTCATCAAGTTTATATAATCGAGATATTCTGCTGCCTTATTCATTTCTGTATGCAGCAAGAAGTCTGAAAAACCACCAACAGCAGTAGTCAGTAATTTCTTTTGAGCAGTTTTCTTTTCTAAAACATCCAATTCTTTTCGGAGTGCTTCAAACATTAAAGTGAAGTTGCGTCCATCTTCTGGACGATAGATATTGCCAACCTCTCCTGGTTGTCCTGGATATTCCCAATCAATATCAACCCCATCCAGCTTATATTTTCTTATAATATTTACTGCACTTGTCGCGAAAGCAGCCCTCGAAGTATCTGTTAGCATGGCATCAGAAAAATTTTTACTCCATGCCCAACCTCCAATTGAAATCAGAACCTGAAGTGCAGGGTTCTTCTTTTTTAACAGCAAGAGTTTCCTGAAATTTACTGTATCTGTTCGTTCATTGGTCAGGAAAGCGCGATTTCTCTGAACATCCACAAAAGCATAATTAATATGGGTTAGTTTTTCTGGGGAGATTCGATCTGTATTCACTAGTCCTCTGAAACCACCTACATAACCAATGACCACCTTTTTCTGAGGCTGGAGATTACTTTTCAAAACTTCAGTTTTCAAATCATCATTTTTCATGGATCCCAAAAACAGAACAACTGTAATTAAACCGAGCGTTATTTTCATTGGATAGGAATTAGATATTTCTTTCTTAAAGATATCAAAGATCAGCTGAAAACAAAAAAACATCACAAATCCTTTGATCGAGCATCATTTTGAGGTCGATTAATAAAAAAAGATTCCCTTATCTCCTCTAATAATTGCATTTTAGTCCCCAAATATAAACTGGTATGAACAACAGTATCACATTGAAGGATATTGCAAAAGCTCTCAACCTATCTACTTCTACAATTTCCAAAGCACTAAATGATAGCTATGAAATTGGCGAAGAGACAAAAAAGAAGGTGATTGCTTATGCGACAGCACATCATTATGTGCCAAATCGTATGGCTAAAGGCTTAAAACAAGGCAGAAGCCGTTCAATTGGTGTGGTAGTGTGTTCATTGGACAATAATTTTGTGGCGCAGATGTTAGATGGTATTGATAAAATCAGTACTGAAAAATCCTACCAGATCATCATTATGCAAAGTAAGGAATCGCAAAAACAAGAGATTGCCTGTATCGACCTGCTGTATTCAGGAGGCATAGACGGCTTGCTCATCTCCCCTGCTTGTGAAACTACCGACTTCAGTTATCTTAAAAATTTACAGGAATCTGGTCTGCCAATGGTTTTATTTGACCGGCTTACAGATCAAATTAATACTCATAAAGTAGGTGCAGATAACTTTAAAGGTGCTTATGATGCCACTATGCACCTGATCAACAATGGCTTTAGGCGAATTGCTCACCTGAACACTAACACCAAACTAAGCATCTCTACAGACCGATTAAACGGCTATAAACAAGCGCTTTCAGATCAAAACATCACCTTCAACCCTACCTATCTCCGCTCTTGTGATTATACGGACACCTACAAATTAAATGATGATCTAGAAGAAGCAATTCGGTATTATATGACTTTACCAGAACCTCCAGATGCGATTTTTACCGCTACAGATCAGATTACAACGCGCTGTCTTTCTTTATTAAATAAGCTTGGTTACAAAATCCCACAGGATCTGGCCTTGATTGGTTTCACAAATACAGAACTGGCTGATGCGATGAACCCTCCTTTGAGTACCATACATCAACCAGCTTTTGAGATCGGAAAGCTTGCTGCTGAAAAGTTAATTTCATTAATTGAAAAAAAACACCGGGAAGTAGATTTTGAAACCATAAGAATGGATACACAAATCATGTTTAGAGCTTCTACTCAAAGCACTAGTAATTCCCACTAATTCCTAATTCCAATCCGCGTAGTTCTGCCAGGCCACGTAAACGGCCAATTGCGGAATAACCCGGATTTGTATGTTTGGCAAGGTCGTCCAGCATCTGGTGACCATGATCCGGGCGAAAAGGTATTGGAAATGCTCTGGAAATATTTTCTGCTACAATTGCTTTCATTACCTCATACATATTTACATCACCTCCCAGGTGGTCTGCTTCATAAAAATTACCTTCTTCATCCTTTGTTACATTTCTAAGGTGTAAAAAATGAACCCTTGATTTTACTGCTTCAAAGATCTCAGGCAGGTTATTATTTAAACCTGCACCCAATGAACCTGTACAAAAACAAATGCCATTAAAATCCAGATTTACACTATTAATAATATATAATAAATCTTCTTTCGTACTCGCTATGCGGGGAAGACCCAAAATCGGATACGGTGGATCATCAGGATGGATCGTCATTTTGATTCCTTCCGACTCACATACTTCAGCAATTCCATTCAGGAACCAAGTCAGATTTTCTTTTAAACCAGCAGTTCCAATTTCTTTATACTCATCGATACTATTGCGTAAAGCTTCCAGCTCAATTTCCTTCTCATTAGGAATGCCCATCAAAACATTGATTCTCAATAAATCGAGTTCGGCAGCACTCATCTCCGAATGTCTCAACCTGGCTCTTTCCCTGATCGCTTCAGAATAATCCTCAGAAGCTGCCTCCCTTTTCAAAATAAAAAGATCAAAAATGGCCAAATCTGTCCAGTTGAAATATAACGCTTTAGAACCATCATTCATCGTCAAGTCCAATTGTGTACGCGTCCAATCCAATACCGGCATAAAATTATAACATACCGTTTTAATCCCACAAGAAGCTAGATTTTTCAAACTTTGATTGTAATTATCCAGGTATACATCTGCATCTTTACGCCTGGTTTTTATCGACTCATGAACAGGTACACTCTCTACAACTGCCCAGTGTAATCCAGAGGCCTCAATGATTGATTTTCGTTCTAAAATATCCGCAACCGGCCATACTTCCCCATGGGGAATATGGTGTAAAGCCGTAACAATTCCTGTTGCACCTGCTTGTTTCACATCCGATAAACTCACCGGATCTGATGGCCCATACCAGCGCCATGTCTGTAATAATTTATGATTCTTTTTATCCATTTTTATACACCACTATAGGCATTAAATCCACCATCTACCAATATTGTTTCTCCATTTACAAAAGCCGAAGCGTCGCTCAATAAATAAATTAATGTTCCATTCAATTCTTCGGGTTTCCCTAATCTACCAAAAGGGGTATGATTTACAAAACGTTGTGCACGATCTGTATAAGACCCATCTGGATGGGTAAGCAATGAACGATTTTGCTCCGTCAAAAACACACCAGGCGCAAGTGCATTAACTCTAACCCGATCGCCATAACGTTGTGCCAGCTCTATTGCCATCCATTTCGTATAGCCTTCAATCGCATTTTTTCCTAAGGTATAACCCAAAACTCTGGTTAAAGGGCGTTGTGCAGCCAGCGAAGAGATATTCACAATTGATCCTTTCCCCTTTTCTGCGATTACCCGACCAAATACATGTGTAGGTAATACTGTACCAAAAAGGTTAAGTTCTACAGCTTTCTGAGTATCTGCAATATTAGTGTCAAATATGTTCTGATCTGGACCAATAGTTGCCCCCGGAATGTTACCTCCAGCAGCATTAACTAAACCATCAATAGTTCCCCATGCGTTTAAAATTTGTGTTCTTGCTAAAATCAATGCTTTTTCATCCAGCACATCTGTGATGACGGCTATGGCCTCACCACCATTTATCGTGATTGCTTTGACGCGTTCATTAGCTTTCTCCTCGTTCCTGCCTAAAATGGCAACCTTCGCACCTGCAGCAGCAACAGCCAGTGCAAATGACTCGCCTAACACACCGGTGGCTCCGGTAATTACAATCACCTTGTTTTCCAATGAAAACAGATCTTTGCCGTTCATATTTTCTGATTATATAGGTTAAATACTTCAACCAATGTTAAGGAAATTTAACATTGAATACCGGCGAACACCCTTAAATATTTACGATAACGATTGCGTTTTTATACAATCTGACCGAAATATGAGAACAATCTTAATGAGTTGGAGTTAAATCCTAAAAACAACGGAAAAAACATGCAAATGATCAGCATAAGCATAGGTCATTGTAAATCCATAGTGCTGACATATTTGTCGGGAGATTGCTAGGCCCAAGCCCATTCCTTCGGAACTAGCTGTTTTATTGAATCGTTCAAAAGTTCTGGTTCCATCTAAAGATAGATCTATTCCAGTGTTTTTAAAAATTAACTGATCCCCTGTCAGCACAATTTCAATTCTTCCCGGCCTGATATTATGACGCAAAGCATTGCTAACCATATTATTAAGCAAAATATCAGCAAGATACTTACTCATCAGTACCTCTTTATCCTGTAAGTCTATGTCAACTTCAATCTCTGCAGATTGCAGCAGTTCCTGAAACTGTCTTAGTTTCTGCTCGATCAAAGCTTTAAGCGAAATTGGCTCTTCATTTTTGATCATATTGTTTTCAATCTTAGCCAGCAGCAGCAAAGAGTGATTTAAGCGAGATAGCCGGCCTACAGCTAAGTAAATATCCTCGATCAATTCTCCTTGTTGATCACTAAAACCTGCGGTTTGCAGTAAGGTATCCAGTTTCGAATTGATCACTGCCAGTGGTGTCATCATTTCATGAGCTGCATTGTCTGTAAAAGATTTTAGCTCTTTATAGTCTTCTTTTACGCGCTGAGACATTAACAAAACAGCTTGATTCAATTCTACAAATTCGTCAATCTTACTTTGTTCTACTTTAACCTCATTTTTGCCAGTCAGGTTAAAAGCCTTCATCTGATCTAGAATATGGTAAAAGGGTCGCCATAAACTATTCAGTAGAAACCTGTTTACCAGAAAGAGCGTGACCAACAGCAAAACAATGATTAATAAACTGATCAGAAAAATAATACGCACCAAATCTTCCGCTTCTAGTCTGGATTTCACCACGGTAACCTCCACCAACTGATCATTTACTTTCATAACTGTTTTCAGACTTCTACCTGGTTCTTTCTCATGCTCCTTTTCGTTCACATATATACTATTCGTATAACTTCGACCTGCAGTATCTGATGGGTTAACTACTCGATAGCTGACCTTTTGGTCATGAAAATCCCCTGGTAATGGAAGTTTATGGTATTTTTGAACATAAGCGCGTATTTCCTCTTCTTCAATCCGAAGATCGCGGTCCAGTTTCTCAGTCAATATAAAATGAATCACCAGATAATAAATGACTCCGGTAAGTAGTAATACCAGTAGAGAAACCAATATATTTACCCGATTATATCGACTGGAAAGTTTCATATATTCTCAAATTTATATCCTACCCCATACATTGATTTGATATAATCTCTACTGCCGGCTTCGATCAGTTTTTTACGAAGATTTTTAATATGGGTATAGATAAAATCGAAATCATCTGACAAGTCAATCTCATCTCCCCATAGATGTTCCGCAATTGCGTTCTTGGTAATCACCTTCCGCTGATTAGAGGTAAAATAGATGAGCAGGTCAAATTCTTTCTTGGTCAGATTTAACACACGATCTTTGACCATCGCTTTCATAGCTAGCGTATCAATGCTAATTTCATTAAATACAACAGTATTATTACCATCAAAACTTTTTCTGCGCACAATGGCAGTTACCCGCGCCTGCAACTCTGAAAGATGAAAAGGTTTCACCAGATAATCATCTGCTCCAAGATTTAGACCATCTACCTTATCATCCAATGAGTGCCTTGCAGAAATGATCAATACTCCATCTTTCTTGTTCAATTTCTTTAGTGCACGCAGAATCTCCATGCCCTCGCCTCCAGGCAAGGTAAGGTCTAATAAGATACAATCATATTGGTAAAGGCTAATTTTATCCATCGCAGATTGGAAGTCGACCGCCAATTCACAGATATTTCCCTCTGCGCTAAAATAGGTAAGTATACTTTCGCGGAGCGATTGCTCATCTTCAATTAATAGTAATTTCATTAAATAAGGTCTGCTAGATGGCTTTTAAGTTAATAATTATTATTGATGAAGCCCACCATTCTTGAAAAGATCATAGGCAGTCTGGTAATTCGCAATGGCCTCTTTTACTATTTCCCCAGAGAATTTTCGAGGAAGCTGTTCATTTTTCTTCTGGTTGTATAAATAAGTTTCCACTTTTTGCTGAGGACTCAGTACCACTAAGCTATCATTTTTAAGGTAGGCAAGCTTCTGATAAGTGCCTAGAAAAGTCCTTGGAACATAAGACTTAGCCAATACATCTTTACCAAAAAGATTACTTTCATAAGTCCAGTCCATCAAATTAAATAAAGTTGGATAAAGATCTATTTGAGAACACAAGGGAGTAATTTCACGTCTTTTAGCAGCAGGTAAATTTAATACTATACAAGGAATATGAAATTTGCTGATGTCGATTTCATTTTTACCCGCACTACTGGCGCAATGGTCTGCCACAATTATCACAACCGTATTTTTGAACCAGGGTTTGATGCTGGCTTCACGCAAAAATTTACCAATGGCATAGTCTGTATACCTTAAAGCACCATTTCGGCCTGTTCCCGACGGAATGTTAATTTCTCCTGCCGGATAAGTAAATGGACGATGGTTTGAGGTGGTCATCACAAAACTATAAAACGGTTTTCCTTCCTCAAATTGATGATCAGATCCTTTAATTACCGCACGATAAAGATCTTCATCACTGATTCCCCAGGCATTTTCAAAATGTACCTGATCATCAGTAATGATAGTTCGCCTGGTCAGATAGTGATCACCGGCCATCACTTTTCTGCCTCGGTCAGTAATATCATAACCATTACTACCAAAATATTGGTTCATATTATCGAAGTATCCATCTCCTCCGTAATAAAAACTGCGATGGTAACCTGCTTTTTCAAAGATGTTTCCTATAGTGGTTAGACTGTCATTGTCAGGACGTCTAACAATACTGCTGCCAGGTGTTGGTGGGATAGCCAGCGAAAGTGCTTCCATTCCTCTTACTGTCCTTGTTCCTGTAGCATACATATTAGTAAACAACAAATTTGTGGAGGCTAAAGAATCCAGTATAGGTGTTAGACCTTCTTTATTTCCAAAATGGGACATAAAGTCTGCACTTAAACTCTCCACAGTAATCATGATCACATTAGGTTTGTAAGCGGTATTCCCAGTTCCTTTGATCTCCCTTTTTATACCATTACCAGACATTAAATACCGACTATTATCTTCCTGAAGAACAGACCTAATCACCCGAAAAGCCTCCTGCTTATCTAGCATTTTATAAAAATGATTGTAATTAAGTTCATTGTTTTTAAAGGCTGAAAAGATGGAATAAATTCCAGCCTTAGCTAATTCATTATGGTAGCGATTGGGACCTGTTTCCGCCCATGAATTGGGGATAAAAAAACCATAAATCGCAGAGATCAATATGATTATAGCAGAGATCGCCCCACGTTTCCTAAATGAAGTATCTGATTGAAAATGAAGCTTAAATGAACCGATTTTTACGAGACCAAACAACACCAGCAAGCTAATCAGCATCACTCCACCGATTAGAAAGGGTAAAGGATAAGATTCATTGATATTATGTATGACTTCGTACGTATAAACCAGATAATCAACAGCAATAAAATTAAAGCGGCTTTCAAATTCCTGCCAAAAAGTAAGCTCAGCAAAAAAAGAAAACATAGCAATCAATATCATTAAAAATAAAACCGAATAGCTGAGGAAAATATTGAACCAGGATTTTAGAAATCGTTGAGGAAGAAAACACAAGTAGATGGCGTAAAACAAAACCAGGAACATGGCCACACCAAAGTCGTAAATGAGACCTTGACCAAAAATACGCAGGATAGAAAGAAAGGAAAAATCAGTTTTTTCCAATGTAGCAGCCATCAATCCAAGACGAATCAGGAACGACCCGGCAATGAAGGTTGCTACATAAGAAAAAAGCACACTGTACCTCGATTTAAACAGAAAAGAAAAGCTCATAACACCATATAAATATGGTCAAATGTAGACCCCTATTCTGTAGTAAAACTGTAGATAAATTTCTGAAGTATCAGTATTCCTAAAATATTCAAAAAACACTAATCGTTAATATAAATTACTAGCAATCAGACACCTATCAATTAAATAGAAACACTGATAATTCCAGATTCGCTAAAGATTAAGCGTTTTTATTACGCTGATCTTCTTTATCATATAAATCAATCAGTTTACTTTGTAAACGAATCACAGAACTCTCCAATTGACTGATTTTTTCCTTCAATTGTTCGATGATCTGGATGTGTTCACTTACGCCTTCTTCCCCTACATCTAGAAACTCTCTCAAGCTCAATCCATGAACTTCAGCGATCTGATTGATGCGGCTGAAGTTAGGATCAGTAATGCTGGTTTCTAGCTTTGAGTATGCTGGAATTGAGATATCCAACAGATCGGCCATCGCTTTTTGGTTGACCCCTTTTTTTTGACGTAAAATTCTAAATTTCTCCCCTAATGTTTTCATAATGAATATTATTATTTTTTAATAACCCCTAATTGAAATAAATTTAAGAAATATTAAATATAATATTATCATATTATTACAAAATTTTGAAATTAATAATTGAAACAGCTTTTTAAAACTAAACATTTTAGCAAAAAAAACTTACTAAAAGGAGTAAAATCCCCGGTGTTTTTTTACGCTACAAAAGATAAAAAAACATCGGAAATCCCTGACTAGTTACCAGGTAAATCACTGCACAGTAGCCAGATAAGCCAATTACTTCTTAGTCTGCCTGAAGATAAAAGCGCCCAACATTAAGGCTACTGCTAAGCCTGAGAATCCTGGAAAAAGAATAAACAAATATAATATCCCAGCAACGACGGCTAAAGCAACAATAAATAGGAATCCTTGTAAAAAAGACTCCATTTTAAAAGCCGCGATTAAAGCGAACAATAAAAAGGTTAAAGCAAGAATGGTTAAAAACATATACAAAGATGCGTTTCCAATGTTAAGTTAACGTTAAGAAAAACGTTTTCCTTTATTTTTTTATCAGAAAAAAGGAGCAAACGTAAAAAAATCACTTGCTCCTTTTATGAAAATATGAGGATTGAAGATTTAGTAAATTTGGAGAATTTTGACACTAAATTAATTCAGCTTAAAAATCCTCCAAAATTGACACTAAAGTTCAATTAGATTAATAATCGTCGTTTAAGGCGAAAATTGGTTTTCTAGTCATCCAGCTGCCACTAGTAAAATCAGGGAAATCAACTGTTTCATTTCCTAATTCTATAGACTGCTCACTTAATGGCGTAATTGCACTCCATGCTGCAGCATCATAAACATCCATTGGTGTAGGTTCATTTCTTTTTGCTGCTTCAATGAAAGCATGAATTACGAAGAAATCCATTCCGCCATGTCCTGCACCTTGTGCATCATTGCCATATTTTTTCCAAAGTGGGTGGTCATATTTATCTAACCAGGCTGTGGCAGGGTCCCATTGGTGGGGCTTGCTTACTCCTTCTACGTAGACACTTTTGTTCACATCCATCCATAGGCCTTTAGTTCCCTGAACTCTAAAACCCAGTGAATAAGGTCTTGGAAGATTTGTATCATGCTGTAAAATAATGGTTTCGCCATTGGCACAGTCGATAGTAGTCGTTACAATATCTCCTAAACGGAAGTTTACTTTCGCATTTGGATGACTCTCGCCACCTTTTTCTACGATATAATTATGTAGGCCTCTTGATTTAGTAGCAAAGGAATTCAATTTTAAGAATTTATTACCTCTGTTGATGTTGATACATTGTGCCACAGGGCCGATTCCATGAGTTGGGTATAAATCACCATTACGGTGTACTGAGTGGTTTGTTCTCCATTTTGCTTCAGAGAAACCTTTCTCATTAAATTCTACACCACCACCATAAGGCCCCTTACCATCGTTAAATTTAACCTCTCTAAGGTCATGCTGGTATCCTCCTTGTAAGTGCATAATTTCACCGAATACACCTTGACGTACCATATTTAGCGCAGCTAATACGTCTCTTCTATAACAAACGTTTTCTAACATCATCACATGAGCATTGTGTTTTTCTGCTGCTTGTACTACATCCCAGTGGTCCTGAAGCGTAATCCCTAACATTACCTCAGTAGCTACATATTTAAGACCAGCCTCCATAGATTTGATGATCATCGGTTTGTGCAATTCCCATGGTGTAGAAATTACAATCGCTTTTAATCCTTTTGTTTCCAAAAGTTTCTTCCAGGCATGCTCATCACCAGTAAAAATCTTTGGCATTGGTTTACCTGATTTTGCAATCAGAGCTTTAGCCGAATTTAGCATTCTTTCGTCTACATCACAGATCGCTACTAAATCCACATCATCTCTTTTCAATAAAAGATCAAGGTGATTTTGGCCTCTCATTCCCACTCCAATCATTGCTACCTTAATCTTTTCACCTTTAGCACTCGCAAAAATAGATTGCTCAGGTAAAACAGTTATAGCTGCGGCAGTAATCCCGCTATTTCTAACAAATTGTCTTCTATTCATAATATTCAGTTCATTATATATGTTCGGTTCAAAAGAATCGGTATTATGATATCCATACACGATTATCCGATTACAAGGTATAGACTATATCCAAAACCCCTGCACATCGCCCTTCAAAAAATACACGCAAACGTTTGATATTTTAATATTATAAAATTTAAAAAAGAGAATTCCTAAAAAACAGAGTCCTTTAATGTATTTGTAACAATTTCATGATCGTTTTACGAGACTAATCTTACACAATTCACCAAAATACGCTTATGAAGCTCAAAAAAACGATATTGACCTTAAAAAAATGTCCGCTTAAACATGAATTCAGGCTTGTATTTTCAAACAAACGTTTGCGCACATTTTAGACCTAAGCATCAAACAATTGAGTTTTACATGAATTGTTTTTTAAAAATAATTGAAGGTTATTGAAAGTTTATGCCAATATTTGAACATCATGTCTGATAAACCAACCACGATAAAAGAAATAGCCAAAATACTCAAGATTTCGGTTTCTACCGTTTCAAGGGCTTTAAATGATCATTCCAGTATCGGTTTAACAACAAAGATGAGGGTCAAGAAGCTCGCTACAGAGTTAAACTATGAACCAAATCAGAAAGCGATACAATTTCTACAGGGAAAGTCACATATTATAGGTGTGATTTTACCGGAATTATCTGAATCTTTCTTTTCTACTGCCATTAGCGGCATTGAGGATGTTGCCTATAAGAGAAATTATACGGTATTACTTGCGCAATCACATGATGATGCGGATCGCGAAAAGCTGTTGGTAGAAAAAATGAAAACACAGCGTGTAGATGGGCTATTGGTCTCTGTTTCAAAAACAACCAGTACCTACGAACATTTTGAGATATTTAAAAAGCTGAACATCCCAGTGGTATTCTTCGATCGGATTCCCCCTATTAAAGACATCCACTATGTGGCTTCAAATCTGGAGAATGGCACTTATGAAGCGGTCAACTTTCTGCTAAAGAAAGGACACCGTACTATCGGGATGATCAATGGACCTACCACACTGGTAGCCAGTCATGAGAGAAAGGAAGGTTATATTAAAGCCATGATTTCTAACCGCTTGAAATTCGACCCATCTTTAATCGTTAGCTGTGATCTTTCTGAAAGCGGCACAATTGAAGTAATGAATACCATGCTCAACCACAGACGTAAGCCGACGGCCATCGTAACCTTTAATGATTACGTTGCCTTATTTGCGATGAGACATACCCGTTCTCTGGAGCTGGAAGGAATTGACTTCGTCAGCTATGCAAATCTGCCCATCATTAACTATATGGATTATACGCCGATTGCCTCTGTTGAACAGTTTCCATATAAGCAAGGAAAGAAGGCAGCAGATATTCTAATTGATCTGATCAACAGACCGAAAAATGAAACAGGAACGGAACAGGCTTATTTTAACGTAGTTGTGGAATCAGAATTGATTATTTCAAATATTAAGTAATTTTGCGCAAACGTTTGCTCAATGGTTTAATCACATAAATAATTACGTTTGAATCTGTAACCAATCTTGAAAAGACGCATGTTCGAAAATATCTTACCATTGTATGGCCTGAATTCTGATGATACGACTGTTAACCTATTTGGCGATGGCCTAATAAACCATACATGGAAAGTAACTGCCGCTGAGCAAAGCTATATCCTGCAGAAGGTAAATACTGATGTATTTAAAGAACCCTCAAATATTGATAAAAACCTTTGTCTGTTAAAAGACTTTTTAAATAAGAAAGATCCGGAATATCTATTCGTTTCACCTATAAACTCTCTATCAGGAGCATCACTACTGAATACGCCTGATGGATATTTTCGAATGACGCCATTTGTAGAAGGTTCTATTTCTTTAAATGCCCTCACAAAAAGAGAAGAAGCTTATGAAGCTGCCAAGCAATTTGGAAAGTTCTCCGCTCTACTCGCAGACTTTAATGCAGAAGAACTAAACATCACTATTCCTGACTTTCATAACTTGAATTTAAGGTACGAGCAGTTTAAAACAGCCTGCGCCAATGCCAATCCGGAACGACTGGAGCAAGCAAAGGAATATGTGGAATTTATCAACGAACACAAAAGTATCGTTGATACCTATATGGACCTGGTAGCGAATAAAGAAGTTCCTTTAAGAGTAATTCACCACGATACAAAAATCAACAACGTACTTTTTGATACACATAATAAAGGCATCTGTGTGATTGACCTGGATACAGTAATGCCGGGTTATTTCATCAGTGATATTGGTGATATGATGAGAACCTATTTATGTGCTGCAAGTGAAGAAGAAAATGATTTGAGTAAAATCAGCATCAGAAAAGACTTCTTTAAAGCCATTTATGAAGGTTATATGGAAGAAATGGCTGATGTATTGACTAACACTGAAAAAAAATATTTCAGCTATGCAGGAAAGTTCATCATCTATATGCAAGCGATTCGCTTTCTTGCAGATCACCTACAGAATGATATTTACTATGGTGCTAAATATGAAGGACATAATTTTAACAGGGCAAAAAATCAAATCGCCCTGTTAAAAGAATATTTAAAAATGGAAGAAGAGCTTACAGATCCCCTTTCTTCATCGAAAGAACCGCGTAATCAACCGCACGCGCTGTAAGCGCCATATAAGTTAATGATGGGTTTTGTGTTGACGTAGAGGTCATGCATGCCCCATCAGTAACGAATACGTTCTTACAATCATGTAATTGATTCCATTTATTGAGTACAGAAGTCTTAGGATCATGCCCCATTCTGGCACCACCCATTTCATGAATATCTAAACCTGGGGCTTGTCCGCCATCATTTACCTGAATATTTTTAAATCCAGCTTCCGTAAACATCTCGGTTAGCTGCTCGAGGTAATCCTTTTTCATTTTTGCATCATTATCGTCATAATCGACAGAGATTTTCAGCAATGGAACACCCCAGGCATCTTTTTTATCCGCATGTAATTTCACATAATTACTTTCTTTAGGAATCGTTTCTCCCATCATGTGAGAGCCAACTTGCCAGGGACCCAAATTTTTACTTAATAATTGTGCTTTTAAAGCTGTACCTAACCCAGAAGTATCTCTTTCCGTATTTCTATAGGCAGAGAATCCAGCGGCATAACCACGTTTAAAGTTCGTTTCTTGTTTCAGCAAATTTCTAAACCTCGGAATATATCCACCACCGGCGGGATTCCTGCCATCAGTAGTAAATTCTTTTAATCCATCGTATTCCGCACCGATCCTTGCACTGTAATTGTGAAAAGCTACATATTTCCCTAAACTCCCGCTGTCATTTCCTAATCCATTCGGGAAACGCGAAGAAGTAGAATTCAATAAAATCAAATTCGTATTGATGGCAGCTGCATTTACAAAAATCACTTTCGCAAAGTATTCCCGAACTTCCTTGGTATTCGTATCAATCACCCGAACACCGGACGCTTTCCCTAATTTCTCATCATAAATGATTGATTCTACTACCGAAAAAGGTCTTAAAGTCAAGTTCCCTGTCTTTTCTGCCCATGGTAAAGTAGAGGAATTACTACTGAAATAGCCACCAAATGGGCAACCTCGCTGACATAAAGTACGATTTTGACATTTCGCCCTGCCCTGATCAAAATGAATCTGTTTAGGTTGAGATAAATGTGCACAGCGGGCACTGATCACATGACGGCCTATATATTTATCCCGCATGGTATTTCTGAAATAATCTTCTACAGCATTTAGTGGAAAAGCTGGAAGGAAATCACCGTCTGGCAGTGATGCCAAACCATCCTTATTACCGGAAATTCCAGCAAACTGCTCCACATAAGTATACCAGGAATCAAGATCCTTATATCTTATCGGCCAATCTACAGCAAAATCATCACGTAAAGGTCCTTCAAAATCCAAATCACTCCAACGTTGAGTCTGTCTAGCCCAAAGCAGCGATTTACCACCCACCTGATAGCCACGAATCCAATCAAAAGGTTTCTCCTGCACATATGGATGCTCCTGATCCTTGACAAAGAAATCCATTGCATCTTCTCTGAAGGCATAACATTTACTAACCACAGGGTTTGCTTCACGAATCGCAAAAGTAGGTTCTCCACGATGTTCAAATTCGTAAGGGTATTTATTCGTGGTCGGATAATCTATGATATGTTTAACATCTTTTCCTCTTTCCAGAACCAAGGTCTTCAAACCTTTTTCTGTAAATTCTTTAGCTGCCCAGCCACCGCTAATCCCAGAGCCAATTACAATGGCATCATAGGTATGTTCTTTAATACTATCTATGTTTAAGTTTGACATTTCTTTGCTATTAATTAAGCTGATTTAACCCGAAAAAAACCATTGTACCTGCCTGGAACAAGTTCCCAAATCACAAGATTGCTCATCACGTATTTAGAATTGAGATAGCCATCAATCGTTTTCCATTTCATAAACTTGAAAAACTCAATGGTTTCTTCTGAAAGCCCGGCTTTAGCAGTATTGGCATCCGTCACCAATTGAGCAAGTGATTTGCTATCCAATCCCTCAAAATTTTTCAAGCCCCCCATAAATTGCTGGTGCCTTTCTGGGCCAAAGCAATCGTCAAGCATCTTTAGTACATACAAATGGAGGTTCAGGTCTTTAGCTCCGGAAGTATCAGTTTTAGGAATAATCAACTCGGCAATCTCTGCAAGCTGACTTTCTTGTGCGGCAGAAATATCGAGGTTTTTGAGCTGGATAGAGACTTTCCCTCCTTCTCTAAAACAGGAAGGCAATAGTGCCATTCCCCCTGCAAATATTAATACCTGTTTAATGGCAAATCTTCTGTTCATAGTTCATTTGTGTGGCGCTAAAATAATCCAAAATTTGGAACTCTCCTAAGCTTATATAAAAGGTGGTTAATTTAAAAATTGTGCTTAATTCACGAGAAAGTGAGCAATACGAGCCGAATTCCCCTTACTGTTTTCATTTTTACTTCCGCTGATTGTTAATTTAAGTTCATGATGCCCATGGGCTAAGTCATTGCCTAACACAAGATACCATGGCAAATGAAGAGACTTACTCCATTTGGTATATAAATCAATTTTCTGTTCTGGTTTACCATCAATTGAATAATTAATGATGCCGGCATCAGCACCAGAAACAACAGCAATACCTATGGCATTTCCTTTAAAATCAAGTGTCAATTCCGATCCAGGCTGCGTGGAAACCAGCATAGGAATGTGCACAAAACCTTTACGGGTATTCGCTCCATCATCTGGTTTCCAATCCTTTTTTACCGACCAGCCATTGGAGAGTTTTGCATTCTCCACACCTACATAATGACCGTTTTCAAAACTGTCACCGATTAAAGAGGGAGGCAATTTAGTTGCCAGCCCTTTCTTTAAGCCAATCTCATCTTTTAACAAACGTTGTATCGCTTTAAAATAAAGATCTTGTCCAAACGGCGAAGGATGTAAATCTTTGAAATCTTTTTCCCAGCTAAATTCATGATTTGCCAACCTATCGCTCACTGCTTTTGCGAGATTAATAGATGGTAAACCGTAGTGTGAGGCCACCAGTTCATGATTATGTACCGATACTGGTATCTTTCCTTCAGAGTAAGCTTTTGTTTTATCAGGATCTGCAAAAGACATCAGAACAATGTCCATTTTTGGCTGATGTAGTTTAGCATTTCTAACTATACCTTCCAAAGCGCGGATTTGAGTGAGGCTGTCTGTCCCATTAACTTCATCATTTACGGCGGCTTCAATAAATAGTAAATCGACCTTCCCAGAATCAAGTACGTCTTGCTTCAAGCGAAAAGCATGAGGCAAACTTCCTAATGATGGGATTCCAGCCGCGATAAAATGAAACTGGGTTTCCGGAAAACGGCTTTGTAGGTCTGCCGATACTTTATCTCGCCAACCTGGATTGTAAGTAATAGATCCACCTAAAAAGGCAACCCTGGCTTTTTTACCCTGCTGAAAAACTTTAACCGCATGAATTAAGCCAGCTCTATGCTGAATATAGTTGCCGTCATCCAATGATTTTACTTGCCCATAACACATAATTATACTGCACAGCAAACTGCTGCAAAAACACAAAAGCACCTTGTTCATAAATTTTCAGAAATTATTCAGCTATTAAGATAAGAATTTAATGGCTTGGATCATACTGGTAAACAATCTGATAAGGAATGTTTTTTAGTTTAGCCGAAATTGTACCAATCGGCAGATCCTCCTTTTGTGGCGTAGGTTCACACACGGAATACAACTTTCCTTTATAGACAATTGCATCGCCAATTGGCTGATCAAACTGAACGCCCATAGTGATGTGTGTAGGATAAAGCATCGCAATCATTGGCAAATTGTAGATCTCCTTTACAAGATAGAAAAATAGGGCCACACGGTCATCACAATCACTATGGCTTGCAAATAATGTCTCTTCCGGTGAAAGACGTTTCTCTGCGCCATAATTCTCTTCATCATCCTGATAAAGAAAAGCATAACGGGTAAAACGCATCAGGTAATCCACACCTTTCTTCTGACTCATCCCCTTTGTATTTTTCTTCAGTAAGGGAATTAAAGAGCCATACGTTTCTTTGCTTAAAGGAATGTTAAAATAAGTTTCAAAATCTACTCCTGGATAATTGGCAAATATGGCCTCTACATCTTTGCTGAGCTTCACATTGAAGTGGTAAGCTTTATGTTTATATACAAATTCTAATTTCTTTTCCAGGTAATTTTCTGGCTTGAAATCAGGCAGTTTGGTCACTTTGTAGGAAAAAGATTTCGTAGCTTCAGGAACCTTTATCTCTACCGGAACAGGCGGATCAAGATTGAGGTCTGCTTTAGGATAGTCATGGTAATTCAGGCACATGTATTTCTTTTTATCCACCATAAAAAAGGGGATATCAGTAATATCTTCATCATTAAATACGTAGAAAATGATCTTATCTTTACTCAATGCCAAACGGGCATCATAACCTGATTTTGCCAGCAAGAACCATTTATATAAAGTATAACGGCTATAATTCACTAGTTTAGGACTCAATTGCTCTGCAGTCCTTCTGATCAATTGATAGTACAACCAATCATTTAGTTCCAGTTTTTTTTTATAAGCTAAAAGGGAATCTATAATAGGTTGATAATCTCCAGAGTTCAAACGGCTGTAAGCCTGTTTAATAGAAGTCGTAGAAAGTTCCGGAGCAATCACAACAACCGAGGTATCCAGTGTGGTATGGAATATTCCCCCATAAAATTCAAAGGAAATATCTTGCTTACCCTGGCTATAACTAGTACTCAGCGTAAACATTAAAGATAAAGTCCCGAATATTTTTAAGAGATGGCCCATAACCCAAGGATTGCTTCCTATTAAATATACGTAAATTTAATGTTAAGCTATAGGTCAACTCAAATTTCTAATGATTTTTTACTGTTCTGTAACTTTGCTCCCTGTAACCTCCTCCGTCCTGACAAAAAAATACGGCTTTAACACTCCTTCAAGTTGAGTTTCAAAACCATCAATACTACCAGATGAATTCATATGGAATTGCACATTAATACCAGCGGAGCCTTTTTCAGCATTCAAGCCTTTCTTTCGGTCTATAATAAATAGCTCAAAGATGTCATAATTAGTATGCTTCAACCAAACCGTGCGCACACTGGTTTTTGCATAGAGAGAATCGTTCTTCATGTAAACTTTCATAGTACCATACGCAGGGTAATTATAGACCCCGGCATAATCTGCTAGAGGATGTGTAACAGGATGATCCTGAGTTTGGATCGTTTCTTCCTTTTTCTCAGCTTTGGCAATCGTTGCTCTTTTATCCGCCGACTTTTTAAGTTGACTATTCCAATCCTGATATTTAAGATGCAGTAAGCGGTCGCTGATTATATTTTTCACTATTTCTGGCACATTTGAAACGTTCTGATTACTAAGTACCACAATGCCTAAACTATCTGCAGGAAAAAAAGTGGAAATAGCCGAAAAACCATCAATATTACCACCATGCTCCACACGATAGTGTCCCTTATAGGAATCCATGAACCAGCCTAAGCCATAGTTTGCAAAATATATATTTGAAGCGTTCTTCTCCGGTAATCCTCCATCCAAGATCGCTTGTGAACTGATCGCCTGCTTGCGAAAATCTACAGGAATAATCTCTTTACCTTCATATTTCCCGTTATTGATCCAGGCCATCATCCACTTCGCCATATCATTCACATTACTATTAATTGCACCGGCAGGTGCCATCCCGGAAATATCATAATAATCCAATAAGTCTAAAGATTGATCAGGTTTTACGCCATATCCAAATGAAACCTCCTTACTTTTTAACAGTGCAGCCAAGCTGGTATTTGAATGGGTCATCCCCAATGGTATAAAAATCTTTTCATTAATTTGATTCGCCCAGGTTTTACCAGTTAATTTGTCCACTACAGCACCCTGAGCCATATACATGAAATTATTGTACTGCCATTTTTCTCTTAAACCTGCAGTGGGTACCATATATTTAATACGCTTTAAAAGATCATCCACTGAAGGGGTATTAAACATATACCAGGACATATCGAATCTGGCCAGCCCTGTGCGGTGACTCATCATGTCGCGAAGATTAATATTTTTGGTCATCTCCTCATTATAGAATGTTAATTCAGGTAGGTAATTCTTAACAGGCTGATCAATATCAACTTTGCCTTCTTTTTCCAATTTTCCAATCAGAGTGGTCGTAAAAGCCTTTGTGCAAGAACCAATCGGAAAAATAGTATTTGGCGTAACGGGCAGCTTATTTAACGCATCACGGTAACCAAAACCTTTCGCATAAATTACTTTATTTCCCTGTACTACAGCCACTGCGAAACCCGCGGCATTCCAGGTTTTAAGCACGCATTGGAAAGCAGTATCTAATCCATTAAATCGACTATCAGCTTTAACAGTTCCTTGCTGAGCTACCGCATTTAAAGACACGATACTTAGAAAAGCAGCGACAATTTTTAGTTTCATTTTGAAATACAATTGAATAAGAGGTGCAATAAATTCAATACTTATTTATCCGAATGAGACATTCAATAATAGCTAAAAGTTACAGGGACACTTACAATATTCTTATATGAAAACTGAAGCTAAGTACCGCTACCTCTTTTTTGTAAGAAATGAATACGTACCTATTAATTTCCCTTTCATATCCATTACAGAAATTTTCAATTCTTTAGCCGTTGCTTCCCCTTTAATGTAAGTTGCAAACTCCTCTCCTTCCAATCTAGGACCACCATCGATCAACTGAGGCAGTAACGCTGTCACTTTGGTTTTCTCCCAATCCAACCACTCTGATGAATTCATAATTTCTCCTGGTTTTACAAATTCGTAAGTATGCGTATGTCCTGAGATCAAAAGATCAACCTTATGTTTTTTAAGAATTTCCAACCATTTGTTTCTTGAATCTGGAGAGTCCCAGCCAGTTTTAGTAAACAATGGGATGTGTAACAACACTACATTGAATGCTGAGTTTTTCATTTCTTTTTTACTCAATACCTGATCTAACCAAATGGCTTGTTCATCACTGTAAGGCTCAAAACGTGTCCTTCCCCTACAATATTTATGCTGATCCGGCTTATCTTCCACCGTATCCAGAACGGTAAAAGCTACCGGACCATGTATAAAATGATAATAGTAAGATCCGTTTGGAACGGAAAGATACCTGCTCAGCTGTGAAGCCCAATTCCCTCTCGTATCGTGATTTCCTCGAACGTAAACCAAAGGGGTTCCACTCGTAAAAGGTAGTTTTGTAGGATTTAAAAGTGCGGTAGTAATCTGTTTTTCTGAAGAAGAATCATTGATCTGATCACCATTCCAACATAAAAAATCTGGTTTAAAATCTTTATTGATCTGCTGAATTTTATCCAGCACTCCTTGATGTTCGCGGGTATCATTGATGATTCCAAAACTGATCTTTTCAGCTCTGGAACTTAAGGTTTTGAATTGTTGAACTTCCGTCCTGAATACGGCTCTGACTTCTTGGGCGAGTGGAGTTTCCATACAAGCTTTATAGAAATAATTAGTCCCAGGCTAAAGACCTTTCAGGATAACTTTGTGCACCTGAAAAAAACTGCCAACCCATTCTGCTGCGATTCTGCTTTCTGAAGACACTTTTCATCTGTACCATACTCGACCCAGCCTACGGCAGGCTGGTCAGTTTGCCAAACAATCGCAATGGTATCGGAATAAGGAGACATTACCGTTGGAATATCAATCATTTTACCTCGTTATCGACATTCTTAAGCATCTCATCGATAGGTCTATCTGGAAAACTAGCGGTAGAGGCTAAGGCTTCTCCTACCACTCCAATATGAAGTAATGCGGCAGTGGTCATGCCTGATTTCAAAAAAACTCTTCTTTTCATGTTCGTGTTTTGGAGGCTTGAGCTCCTCAGCACAAACTAGGCAGAAATCGCAATTCATCAAGCCGAAAAATCTATCAAATTTCACACAAACGTTTGCATTCCTATTTAACTGAACAGCCCCAACAAGTCCGTTTTAGATAATGATTTATAGATAGAATGATCTGTTTTGATGAGGTCTTTGACCAGGTCTTTTTTCGAGGACTGCAGTTTCATTATTTTCTCTTCAATAGTATCAGGACAAATCAAACGTACAGCAATTACATTCTTTTGCTGCCCGATACGATAAGTACGGTCGATGGCTTGATTTTCAACTGCGGGATTCCACCATGGATCTACCAAATAGACATAATCTGCCTGGGTAAGATTTAACCCAACTCCTCCTGCTTTTAAGCTGATTAGAAACACCCTTATTTCCGGATCATTCTGAAAAGAATCGACCACTGCTTCCCGGTTTTTTGTCTGCCCGCTCAAGTAAGCAAAACCAATCCCGCGGTCTTTCAACTCTTTTCTAATCAAGTCCAACATGCCCACAAATTGCGAGAAAACAAGAATTTTATGTGCTGAAGATTTATTTTCAATCTGCTCCAGCAACACCTCCATTTTAGCGGAAGAACTGCCGTAAAACTCATCCTCGCTCAATAGCGCTGGTGAATTACAAATCTGCCTTAACTTAGTAATGCCTTTTAAGACGTTCATCGTGTTACTAGCTACTTCTTCGTCTGTTTGATTGGTCAGGTAATCCCGAATTTCCTTCTCATAACCATCGTATACTTTGCGCTGATCAGCCTCCATCTCACAATAAATCACCATTTCTGTCTTATCTGGTAATTCTTTTGCTACTTGTTCTTTGGTTCTTCTCAACAAGAAAGGACTAATGCGTTGCTGCAGTTGTGTGGCCGCTCTTTTGTCTTTAAACTGATCGATCGGCGTAGAATAAATCTCTCTAAAATGCTGCTTACTACCCAGTAAGCCAGGACAAGCAAACGACAATTGCCCATAAAGGTCAAAAGTGTTGTTTTCAATAGGCGTACCTGTCAATACTACCCTATTTCTGGATTGCAATAAACGAACCGTTTTATATCGCTGGGATTCTGGATTCTTAATAGTTTGCGACTCATCTAAAAAGACGTAATTAAATCTATAGTCTTTTAAAAACCGGATGTCCGTGAGCAAAGTACCATAGGAGGTAAGGATCACTTCATACTGATCAAAATCTTTATGGCTTTTAATCCTATCTGCGCCATAGATTGTCATTACTTTGATAGATGGTGCAAACTTTTGAATTTCTTGTTGCCAATTGAAGATCAAGGAAGCCGGCACCACAATCAAATTAGTATTGTGATGTTCCTTTTCTCTTTGTGCAAGAATAAAAGCAATGATCTGAATAGTCTTTCCAAGGCCCATATCATCTGCCAGACAAGCGCCAAAGTTAAATTCATCTAGGAAACTTAGCCAGTTCAACCCTTCTTTTTGGTATGGTCTAAGCGTCGCGTTTAATCCTTCCGGAACCTTAATAGAGGTGATCGTACTTCCAGAACCAGAAAGCTGGCTTTTATACATGGCCAGCTGATCTTTCACCGATTCGTCCAGTACCTGAGCTTCATAAAGCTCTTCTATAGCTGTAAAGCTTATTCTTGGTGTTTGTATGTGCTCTTCTACCACTTCACCAGCATTAAAATACTTGCTGAATTTCTCAATCCATTCGTCAGGAAGAATTCCCATCGTCCCATCATCCAGCTTTACAAACTTGCTTTTGTTGCGGATAGATTTGTGTAAATGTCTTAAAGAAACCACCTGATTGCCATATTTCAACTTCACCGCGGTTTTAAACCAGTCTATTCCGCTCATCACATGGATAGAAATATTGGCTTTATAGGGATTGAGATTGTTGTCTTTCAATTTATTAAATCCCAGGATATTGATGTTTTTATTCCGCCATTCTTCAAAAGCATGAAGAAACCACTGATCCTCCAGCAGCCTGGTTTTATGCAGATAAAAGCAATCGTTACTCTCCATCTGATCCTCAAAATAAGGATGCTGCCTCATGATATTAGAAATAAACTGAAGTTCCGTCTCCGTATCTCTTTTCAACGTAAATAAATTACCATTTTTATCCCTCGACTGGATTTGCTTCCTCGATAGTACTGGTATTTCCAGGCTTCCATAACGCATAACCGGAGTCAGCAGTACAAAGTCTTCAGATTCGGAAAGGTAGATAAGCTGCTCATTCTCTAGGTCAAAACCTTTTTCTTCAATTTGTTTTTTTGTAGCAGGTTTAAGGTAATCATAAGTCACCTTGATTTTATTTTCTAACTTAGCAAGAATCTCCTCCTGAAAAGCTTCGAATTTAGTATGGTGGATCAATATCCTATCATGGTGTTGCTTAAAGAAATCAATCACCCTCAAGTAGTTAGGGTTATCAATCAAATGCAAGCATTGGTCTATTTGTATAAAATAATTGTATTTCAGCTGAATATGATCCAATGAAAAAACCGTTCCATTGAGTGTGAGTTTCCCATAGACTTCATAAAATTCATGCCTCTGACTCACATGAAGTGCCATATCTACATTTAGCGTGTTTAATTTTATTGGAATGATCGCATTAGCAGTCATATTAATCGACACTTTGGTATCGTGTAAAAAGACCTCCATTTTCAGGGGATTCTTTGCCACAGCCCTAAGTGCATCCAAATCTGAATCAGCACGATCTGCATTGTAATTGTTCTGAAATTTTAGTACACCGCTAAAGAACTTTATCGCAGCATTGTCTTCTGCTTTCCAAAGCAAATCAGAAGGACAGATGGTTTGTATTGGGTTCTTAAACTTGCCCTCAAGTGTGGTTTGTGCCTCAATAATCTCTAACGTTAGATGACTGTAGAAACGATGCTGGCCGAATACGAGCCCCATTTTATGTCTGGCTTTTAAGCCCCCAGACACCGGTAATTGTAATCCTTCTTTTGGAAGTAGTTTTTTTTTTAGGTCTTGTTTACTCTGGCCAGTTAAGGGATATAACTCCCTCATTTTAGCTTTAATTTGTGTCTGCCCTTGCTGGTATTCCAGTTCAAAAAAGTCAGTCAGATTGGTTTCAGTTTCTAATCCATAATCTTTCGCTTGCAGCAGCATCCTCTCCTGCCGCAATTTATAATCGAAGAAAAGACGTAAAGAAGGCCTGTTCAAAATATTGTGCAGGGCTTGAGCCTGGTGACGGCATAATTTAGGATTTACAGCTGAACATCCGCAGGTAATGACTGTTTTACGGTCTCTTTGACTGATTCCCACACCCGGAAATGGAATACTGCTTCCAGGATCTGTAAAAAAAACAACGTCAATGTCTATGTGCTGCGGAACTAGGTCATAAAACCCCTTTACTCCCGTATCCACCCGATCATTGACGTGTTTTAGTATATATAAATCTGTTAATTCTGAGAAATCAAAATCTGCTAATATGTATTCTTTTCTAACCTCCATTTGTTCCGGCAATTCCAAGCCCTAAAGGTAGTCCAATTTTGAAATACCTATACTGCTTTTTTTGTAGCAATTACAATTCCGGTTGCCCAGCATTGTTTGGTGAGGATCAGATCTTCGCGTTGTTCTAAGGTTTTTATTAGAATAGTGGCTTTCTCAGCATGCCCTTCAGGCCAGTTCTCCTGAGGAAGCATATCATCAATGATGTAAAACGCACCTGGCTTCAGCATGTCCAACACCTCGCCCAACAGCAGGTATTTTCCATGCCAGGTATCTGCAAAAATGTAGTCGAACTTCTGACCTATATTTTGAAGCACCCAGTCTTCGCCTTCTATACATTGCAGCTCAAGGCGATTATCCTGACCTAGAAAACGTTTTGCAATGTCCAGAAATTGCGCATCATTGTCAATGGATAAAAGACTGGCCTCTTCATCCATCCCTTCCAATATCCAGGAAGTGGAAAGACCAGTTCCAGTTCCCAATTCCAGAAAACGGCCGCCAGGTTTCGAAGCAGCCAGTGTTTGTAGCAAAGAACAAGTCATTGTTGCAGAAGCCATAGAAAAACCAGCATCTTTAGTCGCTTCATCAATAGCTATATAGGCCTTAGGATACTTTTGATTTATTTCTTCTATCATATATTTGTGGTTCCTTTAGGAATTTGAAATATAGATAAAAGAAACTAGAGTCTAAACTCACTTATGGCCTAAAAGAGCTGGACTAAACCGTTTCGATATTCACTAAGCGCTCCTCGCTTGATTTCTCTTGCTCAAAGAAAGCAAGAATTTCTGTCCAGCTTTTCACTCTTACATGATGATGTTGGTTTACATTATGTGAAGCATCGAACATAATTGCCTTTCCTTTACAGAAGTCCAGGTTTTTACAGTGGTCATCAATAAGATAATCTGTAACCACCACACTCTTATCTCCACAGAAAATGATATTTCTCCAACTGATGAAAGGGAAGTGTTCTGCTAGCCACTCATGTTTTTCTGATAAACACTGAGGAAATTCCATTGCTGCAGAAACAATGTATACCTCGTAATCTTCCATCAACTTTTTCACTGCTTCTACTGCACCCTCCATTAACGGGATGGTTCTGAAAAAACCCGGAGTATTTACATACGTCCTGATTGCTCCTTTTTCAGGAAAACCCTCAGGCTCCAGTACACCTAATCTTTCTGATCTAGGCACTCTCACACCATATTCTTTTTCGTACCAGTCCATGAATTGCTCTTCTATATCTGCAAGAACACCATCCATGTCAATTCCTATTGTTTTTTTGATTTCGTTCATGTCTTATTGTAATATCTTGCAACAAATATAGCATTATTTTGCAACATATTGCATGATGTTGCTCGAAATATTTACTTACATTTGCAACAATATGATAAAGGAAGAAAGATTACAGTTGATCATAGAACACATTCGAAAAGAGAAAAAAGTGTTATTGGGCGATCTGAGTACCCTACTGGGAGTTTCTGAGGACACCGTAAGGCGAGACATTAAGGAACTTTCCGACCAGGGATTACTTAAAGCCGTTCGTGGAGGTGCAATTTCAAGGTCTCCTATTCCTCGCCATTTTCGCGAACGTGAGCATTATGATGTTAGCCACAAAGGCATTATCGCCGAAAAGGCAGTCAAATTGATTAAAAACGGGCAAGTAGTGTTGTTTGACGCTGGTACATCGGTGTTGGCAATTGCCACACTTTTACCCAGAGACTTACAAATCACGGTCATCACCAACAGTTTTCCCGTAGTGACTATACTCGAAGACCACCCTTGTATAGAAGTGATATTTTTAGGTGGCAGGTTAAACAAAAATTCTTTTTCTACCACTGGCTTCGAGGTAATTCAGACCATTCGTGGTATTCGTCCAGACCTGTGTTTTCTGGGAATTTGCAGTATAGACCTGATATCTGGTGTAACCGGAATCAATTATGAGGATTGCCAGGTAAAAAAAGCAATGGTAGAAACTTCAAAAGAGATCATAGCATTGGCCACTGTAGAAAAACTAGGAACTACAGAACCGTATTACATCACCAGCATGAGTGATATTGACATTATCATCACGGACATTGACCCTAATGATGAAAATTTAAAAGCCTATAAAGAAGCCGGAATCAAATTGGAATAAAACAATTCCTTGATTCCGGCTCTAATGATTTGATATTTACTTCAGTCGCATCATTTATTATTCACACACAAACTTCTTAAAACAGGTATTTTGTACTTAAGAAGTTTGAACTATTACTGTCTACAATCTCGTTAATCAGGTGTTTATTATTTTCATTTAGTTTCGTTGCCACAAGGGAACGGATAGAAAATGACCTCAATGCATCCACCACAGAAAGGGTACCTTCGGCACTATCCTTTCTCCCGGTAAATGGAAACACGTCTGGTCCGCGCTGACACTGACAATTGATATTTACACGACTCACCTGATTCACCAATGGATCAATCAGCGAGGCGATTTCTTCATTGTCATTACTGAAAATACTCACTTGCTGTCCGTGGGTAGATTCAATCAGGTACTCAATAGTTTCTTCCAGATCATCAAAAGGAACAACAGGAATAACTGGTCCGAATTGTTCTTCTGTATATAACTTCATTTCCTTCGTAACTGGATACACAATTGCTGGGTAAACAAAAGATTCGTTTACCGCACCTCCATTTTCATTGATTACTTTTGCACCATTGGCAATTGCATCCGCAATACAATCCTGTAGATAAGCAGGCTTATGAGGTTCTGGCAATGGCGTTAATGATACCCCATTCTCCCAGGGCATTCCAAATTTTAGTTGCCCAACAGCCACAGTCAGCTGTTTTAAAAACTCATCTGCCAGACTCCGGTGTACAAATATGATTTTCAAAGCCGTACAACGTTGTCCGTTAAAGGACAAAGAGCCTAATACAGTTTCCTGAACTGCCAGCTCAACATCTGCTTTAGCAGTAATAATCGCGGCATTCTTTGCATCTAAGCCCAAAATAGCACGTAAACGGTTTACTTTGGGGTGGAGCTTTTTCAGTTCATTGGCCACTTTACTAGAACCAATTAAAGTCAATACATTAATTTGACCAGATTTCATCAAATCAGGAATGATCTTGTTACCTCTGCCATAAATGGTATTCACCACTCCTTTCGGAAAACAATCACGAAAGGCCTCTAACAAAGGATAATGCAATAAAGTACCATGTTTAGGCGGTTTAAACAACAGGGTGTTTCCCATGATCAATGCCGGGATCAAAGTGGTAAAGGTTTCGTTTAAAGGATAATTAAACGGACCCATACATAAAACAACGCCTAAAGGAGAACGTCTGATTTGCGCCACAATCCCCTGCTCAATGCTAAATCTGGATGATTGTCTGTCCAGGTCTTTTAAAGCATCAATAGTAGCATGAATATATTCTACGGTACGGTCAAACTCCTTCACAGAATCAGCATAAGACTTACCAATTTCCCACATCAGGAGCTTAACTACAATCGCTTTCTTTTCTATAATACGGTGCGTAAATTTCTCCACACAATTGATCCTGTCGGCGACACTCATGGTCGGCCACTCGCCTCTTCCATTGTCGTACGCCTTTACAGCTGCTGCTAGCGCTGCTGCTGCTTCCTTTTCGCTACATAAAGGATAAGTTCCAATCACTTTACGCTTCAATCCCTCTGGGGTTTTGATGCAGATAGGTGATAAAACTTCATGTATTTCTCCATCCCATGCACGTAGCTCCCCATCGCTTAGATATTCGCGCTGGTGAACCTCTTCTGCCAATTTAAATTCCTCCGGAATTTGATGCTCCTCTACAAAAATAGATTGGAGCTGGTCATTAAAATTCATAGTAATATGGTCGGTTAGGTAAGTAATTCAAAATTATAAATCAGTGATGGGTGCATATTTAGGAACCAATGATTTCATCACGATCCAAGCCAATAAGTAAGCCACAGCACAAATAGCAAACATAATGGTATAACCGGTTTGGGTATGCCCCAGCAACTTATAATGGTCAAACAATGCACCACCTAGTTTAGACATCACCACTCCACCCATTCCACCTGCCATACCGCCAATTCCAATCACTGAAGCAATACTTTTCTTAGGAAACATATCTGAAACTGTAGTAAAAATATTAGCGGACCATGCCTGATGCGCGGAAGCACCAATACCGATCAATACTACAGGAATCCAATAGCTGTAATGCCCAAGTGGCTGTGCCAGCAATACCAATAGCGGGAATAAGGCGATCACAAACATGGCGCGCATCCTGCCATCATAAGGAGAATACCCTTTATTGATAAAATACATCGGGAACCAACCACCACCAACACTGCCAATCATGGTCATACTATACAATACAGTCAATGGCAACATAATGTCTGTTCCTTGCAAATTATACTGCACCTTAAGGTAAGAAGGGAGCCAAAACAGAAAGAACCACCATACCCCATCAGTCATAAATTTACCAAAGGCAAAAGCCCAGGTTTGTTTATAACCCAATAACTTGGTCCACGGTACTTTTTTTCCTTCGTCAATGACTTCTACAGGTGCTTCATCGTTCTGGTCACTATTTACATAGGCCAGCTCATTCGCACACATTCTTTTCTGATTTTCAGGTTTTTCATAGAAAATACCCCAAAATGCCAGCCAAACAAATCCGACAGCACCAATGATTAAAAACGCGGCTTCCCAGCCCCAAACCGTAGCGATCCAAGGCACAGTTAATGGCGCTAAAATTGCACCTACATTGGCACCCGAGTTGAATATACCCGTAGCAAATGAACGTTCTTTTTTAGGGAAATACTCAGCTGTAGCTTTGATAGCTGCCGGAAAATTCGCCGATTCTCCAAAAGCAAGAACCGCTCTGGCAATGATAAATCCGACTACAGAAACCGGCATTGCGCCCAACCCAATCCAGGTAAGTACAGAAGTCGCTCCCTGTCCGATTGGAATGGCTACGGCATGCATTATCGCACCGATAGACCAGATGATCAAGGCTACAGTATAGCCCCATTTCGTGCCCAGTCTATCTACAAAACGCCCTGCAAAGAGCATTGAAATAGCATATACGAATTGGAATGCAGCAGTTATATTGGCATAATCACTATTTGTCCAGTTAAATTCTTTCTCCAGCATGGGATGCAGGAGACTTAACACTTGTCGGTCAAGGTAATTGACTGTGGTTGCGAAAAACAGTAATGCACAGATTGTCCATCTGTAATTACTCATTTTAGTCTCTTTCATTATATTTGGTTTTTGGTTGGTTGTGGTTCGATTGTACGGGTATTATCTACCCGCTTTTACCAGTTCAATCGTTTTTCTGGTGAGATTCGCTAGTTCGTTATAGTCTTTGTTTTCTAAAATGTCTTTGCTGATGAGTTTGCTGCCCATTCCAACGGCACATACGCCAGATTTAAACCAGTTGCTGATGTTGCTCTGCTCAATTTCAACACCACCTGTAGGAATGAATAATTGCCCTGGAAAAAGATCTCTAATAGCCGCCATATAAGATGGACCAAGAATGTTTGCAGGAAATAGTTTGATCAATCCAGCCCCCATCTGATGTGCAGTATTAATTTCTGTCGGCGTAAAACAGCCAGGAACCCACAGCAGACCCTGCTCATGAACCAATTGACCAACTTCTTCATTCACAATCGGAGAAACTATAAAATGAGCACCAGCTGCAATAAATTCTTTTGCCTCTAATACGGTTTTAATAGTTCCAATACCCAGGTAAAGGTCCTGCATTTCTGTTTTAAGTGCCTCTATAAGGATTTTAAAATTCGACAATGCAGCCGGTCCGCGATTGGTATACTCCAATACCCTGATTCCTGATTTATATAAAGTCCTGATGATCTCCAGGCTCACCTGCGCATCTTCAAAGTAAAATAAAGGAAGGATTCCCTGATCTGTAATGGCCTTTAAAGAGTTTTCTTTCGTTTTCATTTGTATGTCGTTTGTATCGGTTCTTATGCTGTGTTATTTATATGATCTTAAATGGCCACCTCGTACATCTTGGCTACCTTCGAAATATCCTGCATTTTAGTAGTTGTAAAATCGGTATGGGTAAATAGCTTAGAAAAAGCTGCTCTAGTGGCAAAACCAAGCGTCTCCTCTTTAGAGTGCTCCTTGTAAAAACCGTAAATTAAACCGGCCATAAAGCAATCGCCACTACCAATTTTTCCAATAATTCTTTCCGCACGGTATTCCTTAGAAACCAAATGCTCATCTGCAGTATGCAATGCGCAGTAATACTTCACTCCAGATTCCTTAAAATCAAACCTGAAAGTATTGGCTACTGCAGTACACTTTGGAAAAGCGGCCATGATGGCCTGCGCGCTTTTTTTAGATTGCTCCAGATAAGCTTCCTTGCGGTTTTCCTCTGCTAAGCCAGGAGTTACCGGAATACCTAACATCTGCTCTGCCGCCCAGACATTGCCCATGATCAGGTTGCAGTATTTAGCCAATGAGGGCATAACCTCCAACGGTTTTTTACCATACTGCCAGAGTTTACTTCTGAAATTCAGGTCTAGCGAGATTTGGATATTTCGTTCGGAAGCAGCAATTAAAGCCTCTTCACAAACCGCAACAATACCTTCATTTAATGCCGGACAAATTGCACTGAAATGCAGCCAGGAAACATCCTCCAATACCTTGTCCCAATCAATAGTTCCTGTTTTCAGGCCAGAAAAGGAAGAATGGTTGCGGTCATAGATTACTCCTGCATTTTTCAAATCCTTGCCATTAGGCAGGTAATACAAACCAATTCGCTCGCCAGTGTATTGCATCGGACTGGTGTCAATGTTCAGCTTATTCAGGTAGTTCACCACCTGTTTACTCATAAAATTATCTGGCACTGCCGAAAGGTAGGACGAAGGGACGCCCCAAAGCGCTAGTGCAGCCGCCACATTTGCCTCCGCACCTCCTACATAAAAGGACAGGTTGTTTTCTTTGAGCCAGTTCCCATCCAAATCCGGAGAGATTCTCAATAACAGTTCACCAAAGTTTAAAACCTTTCCCATATCTATTAAAAATTAAAATATTCTTTTGCGTTATTATAGCAGATGTCCTGAATTATTTTCCCAAGCCATTCCTGATCATCAGGCAATTCGCCATTTTCTACATCATCCCCAAACAGATTGCATAAAATCCTTCTGAAATATTCATGACGTGGATAAGAAAGGAAGCTTCTGCTGTCGGTTAACATGCCTACAAATCGACTCAGTAAGCCCATATTTGATAAGGTATTTAATTGCTTAATCATGCCATCCTTCTGATCTAAAAACCACCAACCCGAACCCCATTGCACTTTTCCAGCTACCGTACCGTCGTTGTAATTACCAATCATAGTGGCCATCAATTCGTTGTCCGCGGGATTCAAATTGTACAGAATCGTTTTTGCCAGACAATTTTCACTATCCAGCCTGTTTAAGAATTTAGCCAAGGCTTTTCCCTGAGAAAAATCGCCTATAGAATCAAAGCCGGTATCTGGCCCCAACTGACTCAATAAACGATCATTATTGTTTCTTAAAGCACCTAAATGATATTGTTGTACCCATCCCTTTTCATGATCCCATAATGCAAATTGAAACAGCAAAGCTGATTTAAATTGCCCAATTTCTAAAGGAGTCAGCGTAGATTGCTTTCTTATTTTCAAGTAAATTGCTTTGATTTCTTCCTCTGTGTAATCCTCAGCATAAATTTGCTCTAAACCATGATCAGAAACCGAACAGCCATTTTCTGCAAAATAATCGTGTCTTGATTTAAGCGCCGAAAGGTAAGCATCTAGGTCTTCAAGGGCAACGCCAGTTAAAACAGCCAGCTGGTCTATGTATTTATTTAAGAAAGTCGCATCATCTGCATTCATCGCTTTATCAGGCCGGAAAGCAGGCAGGACTTTGATATCGAGCTGATCTCTTTTTATTTTCTGGTGATGCTCCAAAGAATCCAATGGATCATCCGTAGTACACAAGGCCTTCACATTCATTTTGCGCAATAAGTTCTGCACAGAATATTCAGGTGTTTGCAATTTGGCGGTGCATTCTTCATAAATCCTTTCCGCATTTTCAGGAGAAAGGACTTCATGAATATCGAAGTAACGCTGTAGTTCCAGGTGTGTCCAGTGATATAAAGGATTTCTTAGGGTGTAAGGAACAGTTTCTGCCCATTTCTTGAACTTTTCAAGATCTGTAGCACCTCCGGTAATATAATATTCGTCGATGCCATTAGCACGCATTGCACGCCATTTATAGTGGTCGCCGTAAAGCCATACTTGGGTAATATTTTCAAACATGAAATCGTTTGCAATCTGATCCGGCATTAAATGATTATGATAATCAATAATGGGCATCTGTTTTGCAAAGTTATGATACAGCGATTGCGCTGTTTTTGTCTGTAGTAAGAAGTTGCTATCTAAAAAGTTTTTCACAATAATATTTCTAAATGTATAAAATTTTATAAAGAAACGCCCCTTTTCCAGGGAATAAAATCATCTTGTCTATGGCGTAAGGCACTCACTTCCACATTTCCACTGGCTACCTCGATCACGTATTCTAAAATACGTTCCCCTGCTGCTTCAATACGCTCTGTTCCTTCAATGATGGAACCCGTGTCCAGGTCAATAATATCCCTCATCTTATCAAACAAGCGGGTATTACTGGCTATTTTTACTACCGGAGCTATAGGATTCCCTGTTGGTGTACCTAACCCTGTAGTAAATAAAACAACGTTTGCACCAGAACCAACCTCAGCTGTAGTCGATTCAACATCATTTCCAGGCGTGCATAAAAGGTTCAATCCAGGCTTTGTCACTTTTTCGGGATAGTCCAATACAGCCACCACAGGCGAAGTACCGCCTTTTTTTGCCGCACCGGCTGATTTAATGGCATCTGTGATCAATCCATCTCTAATATTTCCAGGAGAAGGGTTCATGTCAAATCCAGATCCTGCAGCAGTTGCTCTGCTGCTATAAGTAGTCATCAGGTCTGAAAAACGCGCCGCATCCTCACGATTCACACATCTATCACTCAAATTCTGCTCTACTCCACACAATTCAGGGAACTCTGCAAGAATTACTGAACCTCCCAATGCCACTAATAAATCAGAAGTATAACCAATTGCCGGGTTTGCAGAAATCCCTGAGAAGCCATCTGAACCTCCACATTCCAATCCAATACATAATTTGCTCAATGGAGCCGGTTTCCGCACATGAGCATTCGCCTGGATTAAACCTGCAAACGTTTGCTTAATTGCCAGACTTAATAGCTCAGATTCCTTGCCAATCGTCTGCTGATCCAGGATGTATAAAGGTTTGTCAAAATTGACCACACGCTTTTGGATCTCCTCCTGTAGAATATTAACCTGGGCATTCTGACAACCTAGACTTAAGATTGTTGCACCAGCCACATTAGGATGTGTGATATAGCCTGCCAATAACCCGCATAATGTCTGCGAATCTTGTCTCGTACCCCCACAACCACCGGTATGGGTTAAAAACTTAATGCCATCTACATTTGGAAACAAGCGGTTTGCCTTTTCTTTTTGTTCCGTATAACTCAACTGGGTACTCAGAATCTCGTCCAGACTTTTTCCTTCCTCATATAAAGAAATCAATTCTTTCGCCTGCTGCTGGTAAGTTTCATTGCGGCCATAGCCTAAATTATTCAATAAAGCCTCCTGAATAACCTCCAGATTCCTATTTTCACAAAAAACCATCGGGATCACCAACCAATAATTGGCAGTACCTACCTGGCCGTCATTCCGGTGAAAACCATTAAAAGTTCGGTCTTTCCAAGCCGATATGTCGGGCTTATTCCATAATAAATGGGCCTCATTAGTTTCAAAACTGGTGGCTGCATGTTTGATATTGGCAGTGGTCAATAGAGAACCCGCCGGAATATCACTTTGGGCTTTACCCACCAACACACCATACATGATCAATTCATCATTCGGTTTCAAATCTACCGTATTGAACTTATGTTTGGCAGACACCTGATCTTGCAACAGATAATCCACACCATCATAGCTCAATAGCTCACCCTTCAACAGGTCTGTTAACGCCACCAGCACATTATCCTTTGGATGAACCTTTAATAATATTCTTTGCTTCATTAATTGCTTTGTAAATGTTTTTCTGATTGCTGTAATGCTTCCTTCATTCCTGAAGTTAAAATCAGTTTATATTGTTCTGCTATTGTTTCTTTTAAACCAGGTAACCCAGACAAATCTGCTCCCCATAACCCGGCATCCGCCAGTACCTGCTGCACATACTCGTCCGGTGACAACCTACTTTTTTCATGGAAATAAGCTACTTGGTCATCAGTAATCTGATACTCTCTACCTTGATATGCCCCAAAGTACTGTCCGTTTGAAGAAGCCCTGCTTACCCGCATAAACACAAGATACGCAGCAAAACCAAGGGCAATGTTTGTCGGAACCTGATGGTACTTCTTATAGTAATTCAGTAACACCGGAATCACACGGATTTTGATTTTCATCGTGTACTGGAAGGTTATATTGATCCAGGAATGTGCAATGAAAGGATTTGCAAAACGATCAATCACACTATCTGCGAAAGCAGCAGACAACGCTACGGCTACCTCATAAGGAATTGCAGGGGCAATTTCCTTTTGCATCACTTTTGTAATGTATCTTTTTAAAGGTGCTGCTGTCATCGCTTCAGCCACTGTTGGAATGCCAGAAAGAAAAGCAATTGCCGCCGCAAGAGTATGCGATCCATTTAACAACCTTACTTTCAGCTCTCTGTAAATCTCAATATCAGGTTTTACAATAATGCCTTCGTCAATGCCTGTTAAGCCAAGCAACCTTTCTACTGTTGGCCCTCCTTCAATTGCCCAGAGGCGATAAGGTTCGGCCATAATCAACAGTTGATCGGTATAACCCAACTCCTCCTCCAATTCTTTCAGTACCGCTGCATCAGGTTTTCCCGGCACAATTCTATCTACCAATGAATTACAAAAATGTATATGTTGCCTCAACCAAACCACAAATTCCGTTTCCAAACCTTGGTAATCGGCCAATTCAAACACGATCGCCTCCAGCTTTTTTCCGTTATCTGGAATCAGTTCTGTGGCGATGACCACCAAATCATATTCATCTGTTTCGCTTGCTAAAGCTTTAAATCTCGCATACAACACCGCCAGCAATTTCGCGGGAAATGAGCTAGGTGAACCTTGCTGAACAGCTTCCTTAACCAACTGTATCCCAACCTCAGTTGTATTAGAAACGATGAGCCTTAAATCTTTGCTAACCGCTATATCTAAAATACTATCCCAATCTTTATCTGCCGTTAACACACGGCTGATCGCTGAAGAAACAATGTTTTCTTTTATTTTCTCTCCTTTTTCAATTCCTCTGACACATATCGTGTATAAACTATCTTGTTTTATAAAAGCGCTGGTATCTCCTTTGCTAGTCGATTTTACCACCGCAATCCTACCATTAAACGCACCAATAAGGTTTGCTTTATTGATAAAATAATCTGGGAGGCCACGTAATAGTACGCCAGTTCCAAATTGTAAGACCCTTTCAGGAAGGTTAAAATGCCTTTGATCAGGAACGATTAGCTTCGCTGATCCCATACCACTTAAGGTGTTTTTGGATAGTATCATCTGTTAAATTACATTCGGTTAGAAACAATTCTACATAATAATTATAAGGAATGATCCGCTTGACTGGAAATTATTTGCGCAATCGTTATCGGGAACGTTATCGTGCAAGATATATTAAGCCATTTCCTCAGAAAGGGCTTTATTTAAAGAAATTCACGGGTATTGGCGACAACCAGCGGATCAAATCCGGAAGGTCATAATACGCGAGCACACCCGGAATCAGTTCACTATATCCGTCCTTTTGTAAGGGATTTTGTAACCTGCTAAGGTAAGAAGGAATCCCTTGATATAAATCAAGCTGAACAATGGCCGGTTCCAGAAAGGCAGCATGCATTACTGGAACATTTAACAAGCCATTACTGCGAATCATTATCTTTTTAGCCGCAAATGAGTCGTCTTTTATAGCTTCTCCCTCAGCAGCCCCAGCTCCATTCGCAAAATATGGATTGGTTTTAATAAACTGAACTAAGCAAAGTAAATCATAAACCCGTTGCCCAGCTAGTGGCTTTCCAATGTGCAGCGCAAACATTGCATTTCTGTATTCTTTGTTTTGATATTTAGGGTCATTTAAAGCATCCTTATCCTTAGTTTCCCCCATCCCCCTCAAATCCGGCAGCACCAACGCAAAGCCCTGATCCAGGTACTGCTTTAATGAAGCAGGATCCCTCGTCAGACTTTCTTTACCAGCCTCGGCTGCCCAAATCAAAACCTGTTTAACCGCGCCAGTCGGCTTTAGCAACAATAAAGGCAAAGGGATTTCCCCCGGACTTCTGAGCATTATTTTATAAAACTTTAATCCATTCTGCCACAAAGAGTCAACCACAAAACTCTCTACTTTTAATTTACCAGAAGGCAAAGCCAATAATTGTTTGATTTTGCTGCGTTTAACCATCTGATCCTGCCTGGAAAAAGCAGTTCTTTGCGAGTCTAAGTCATGGTATAAAGAAAGATGATACTCCGCCAAACCTCGTTCATTCGGATAGATAGACTGGAGGTATCCATTCGGACTAGCGAATAATTTTTCTGCTCGCAGAACCTCCATATCTCCCTCTTTTACCGGAGTACCATCATTGTAAAAATGCTGGCGAAACCAAGTCACAGCAGCCTCTCTTTTAGGCTTAGACAGACCATGACCATCTGCGTAGCTAAAAAGCTTCAATTGATCCTGAGCACCCAAATCCAAATATACCTGTTTAAGGTCCCTATAAGACTCCAGAGTTCCCTGATAGTCAATAAAATCGTATTCCCCAGCCAATATCAACAAAGGCTTAGGTGCTGCCGCAATCAGGTAGTCGCTCATTTCCAGTTGTGCTTCGCCCTCCCCAGGCACTTGTGCGCAGCCGTCTGCAGGCCCGGTCATGGCTAGGGTACGCGCTCTGCTTGCCAAATAACTACAAGGAGCAAGTACTTTTACACGGGCGTCCATCGCTGCAAAATAGATCACATGCATGCCTCCACCACTATTGCCTATACAGCCAATCCTGGAAGTATCCACTTCTTTTCTTGTACAGAGGTAATCCAGCCCACGCATATTGTCGAAAAGCTCATATACAGCGACAGAACTTCCTAAAAGATTAGCAGATTGATTGAGCAGCGTATGTTCTGTTGTTCCTCCTTTAGTTTGAGGCTTACCTCCTTCATCCAGGAATTGATGTCTTTCCGACTGTGAAATCGGATCTATCACAAAAACAACAAAACCATTCTTTGCAAAAAGAATGGCAGCTTGCTGATAAGATGGAGTTGCCTTTCCGGCATCTTCATGACCACAGAACATCAATACGGCCGGAAAAGGTCCTTTACCTATTGGCAGATAAAGGTTTGCAGTCACATGATGGTCCTTAAAACTTTCGTAAATGATCTTTTCAATCCGATAATCCGGCTGTATTATAGTTCCTGAGATCTTCGGATTTAACGCCGATTTAGGAGGAAATCCTTTGATTACACCATCAATACCAGCCCTCACTTTCGCCTGATAAAGAAGTGTGGCATCCTTAGACCCTTTAGCGGCATCCAACATGCTTCTCCGCGCTTCATATTGAGCAGTCATTGTCGCGATGAGGTAAGTATTTAAGCTGGCCTCCCCCTTCCAATCTAGCACATCAAATGGCTTTTGAGCACAACTGAATGCCATAACAAAAAAGACCAGCCCAACTGTACTTAAAGCTTTTTTAACCATGCCGGGTATTTCTTATCCATCAGATTTGCAGGCCATTTACCGTACCAGGCGTAACCTGTACGTCTTTCCACTTCAATCTCGGTTAGTGTCTTTTTAGGAATACTTTCCCTGCCCGTGAAGATAGGTGTATTGCTTGTAATGTCATAAAACCTAGCCCAGATCACACTCGAAGCATCCGGCTTCAACACGCGATCCTTACCTCCAACTTGATTAGGGTCTTTGATGAATACAAAATTATAACCCTCAATTTTAGACTTTTGAAACCATGCTATAGCAGATTTTACCGATGTGACGATTGCGGCAGAAGGGTGTTTCTGACGCATTAAGAATTCCACGATATATACCGACTCCATGCCACTCAGTGAAATCGGCTCAAATGCACGTGCCTGAGCTGGTTTTAAAGTATTCTGATCATATTGCGCACACCATACGGTTAACTTTCCATCCTGTAGCACCTGTGTCTTTAAAATACAGGAAATACCTTTTTCAATAGCTGCCAACGCACGCTGACGTTCCTTTTCCGGCAATAATTCAAACCCTTCTTTTCCCTCTGCCAGATCCTGCATGATATTCAACACATTCACCATAGCATTATCGTTATAGGTGATTTGAGCGCGGTATAAGTGATGATCTGGGAAATACTGTGGCCATCCGCCATTTTCATATTGTGCTTTAAAAAGGTAATTGACCCCCTTCTTTACCGCAGCAAGGTAAGCTGGATTTTGAGTATTCAGATAGGCTTTCACTAAATAGCGTAGCTCTTTGGTAGTTGCTTTATTGTCAATGGTCGCATCATCATGTAAAGAATCCGCTTTAATCGCTAGTCGAAGCTGCATAGAAAGCGGCTGGTCATAATCAATTGGTACCTTTCCAATAGCTTTTGGCCAGCCACCTACACTACGCTGATAAACCAACATTTTTTCTGCAGTACTGTCCAGTTTTGAAGCTGCCCCGCTGAGGTTCTGCGCCACTGCGCAAGAACTCAGCAAAACAGGTAAAAGAGCGAATATTAATCTTTTCATTTTGTTAAATTAGAAGGTAACTGCTGACTAAGCCATTGAACCAGGTCTGTTGCTGCAGCAAAATTATCATAGTCGGCGGGCAACTTTCTACCGTCTACATACTCATTATACAACCAGGGATCTCCGATTACGAAGACTGTTCCTTTGCCATATCTAGAAGTTGCAATGACATTATTCCCGGCACTATCCTTTACAATTACTACTGCAGGACTACTTAATAAAAGACTACTAAACTCCTTCACAAACAACTGCTTTGAGTTTTTGAAGATAGAATTTCTTGCAGGAATATCGATCCTTGCCGTTTCATATTCGTTCTTATTTACCCGCCCTTTACTGTCCTTATTGAACTGAATACCGAAAGGTTTAGCCAGTTGATTAAAATGATCCAATTCCGTATTTCCAGTATCATTTGCCATCAATATCAATAGCCCCCCTGCTTTCACCCACGCGGTCAGGTCTTTGATATGATTCGCCTCAATATAGTTCGGTTTTGGGCTTTCTTTTTCGGTATCCGGGTCAACAATAATGTATACTGCAGCATCGCTGAGGTTTTTTAAAGTCGGCCCTTCATCTAACTCTTTGGTTTTAAAACCATTCCTTTCAAAGATACCGCCCCACATAGAAAAACCGCCATTTGCGCGCTCTGCCCATTTATAATGCCAGGAAAGGTCGTTTCCACTTTGGTCTTTCTTTATCTCATGGTTAAAGTAATT
The DNA here is from genome assembly GCF_001412655.1 of Pedobacter sp. PACM 27299. Taxonomy (NCBI): domain Bacteria; kingdom Pseudomonadati; phylum Bacteroidota; class Sphingobacteriia; order Sphingobacteriales; family Sphingobacteriaceae; genus Pedobacter; species Pedobacter sp. PACM 27299. The sequence continues at coordinate 3,512,219 of NZ_CP012996.1, forward strand.
GTCAAGCAGCACCGTTTTTCCCTGACCAGGTTTTGCTGATTCAGCCCATTCCATTTCATTTGCAGCCAGTAAAAATGCGCCAACACCTTTAGGGTCATTAGTGATGACCGGCTCGCTCATGTAATAAGCAAAACTGCCATCACGGTAAGGTTTACCACCTAAACCAGAGACACTAACGGTACCTCTCAGGTTTACCCTATCCGCGGAAACCTGCTCTACAAACACCTTATCCATACCACGATAACCTTTCTCTGCAACAGCAAGATATTCACTAGACAAATTACCAGTCCTTACCCCTTTAGCCAGGCTATACACAAACATTGCCGAAGCAGATGCTTCGGGATAGTTTCCTTTCGTATTCGGTTTGTCCAGGATATCATACCAGAGCCCACTTTTAGGATCCTGATATTTTTTAATCGCTATGGCTGTCCTATTTAAAATCTCCTGAAGCTCTTTCCGTTTAGGATGATCCTTAGGGAAATATTCCAATGCGTCTACTAAAGCCATGGCATACCAACCCATTGCCCTGCCCCAGAAATTAGGCGATTGTCCCGTTACCTGATTAGCCCATTTCTGTTCTTTAGATTCATCCCATCCATGATAAAGCAAGCCAGTCTTCGGATCTTTACTATATTTCTCCATCAGGATAAACTGATTCGCAATGTCGTCAAAAGCAGCCTGATCACCTACTAAAGCGGCATATTCCGCATAAAAAGGCTGTCCCATGTACAAGCCATCGAGCCACATCTGACTAGGATAAATCTTTTTATGCCAAAAACCACCGTCTTTGGTTCTAGGATGACCTTTCAGCTGCTCCCTTAATGTGGTAGCCGCTTTAAAATATTTCATCTGACCGGTCACTTTGTATAGAGTCAGCAGCGACCGACCATTCTTGATGTTATCAATGTTATAATCCTGTGGCTTATAGCGCTGAATTACACCGTCTTTCGTTACAAAAAAGTCCATGCTTTTCTGCATATATTTAAAGTATTCACCTTTTCCAGTTCTTTTCCAAAGCCCATCAATCCCTTCCAGGATCACCCCTTGGTCATAAGCCCATTTTACAGGCTTAGGCTGCTCAGGATTGAGGTTAAGTGAATCTGCCCATATTTCCATTACTGTAGCCGCCATACGTGCTGAGAGCGGTTTATTCGCCTGAGCACTGGCTACAGAAGAACAGCTTGCCTGCAGGAGTAGCAAAGCAGCTGCAGTATTTATCCAGGTTATTTTCATTTTGTTTCTTTAATTCAAATTCAGTCTAACCCTTTTTCGAAGAGCAGGCTGTTTTTTACCTACTTAACTATTTCTTTATTTCCAGTACCACTGGTTTAGCATCATGCGTAAATTCCGAAAGGGCCTTGGCCTTAGCAGTTGCGGTACCAGACATTTTAAGGTCTTTATTCTGGTCTCCGGAAACGCGGATCAGTAATTCTGCATTAGTATAGTCTATATTTTTGAAATAAACAGATTTCCCGTTTTGCACATACAATAATGGCTTTGCTTTTGGTATATCCAAATGCACATTCGTCAATTGTATATTTTTAGCCTCCTGTATATCAACACCTTCGTCAGCTTTCATCACTAGATGATTAAGATAGATATCACTAATACTCATCTCCGGCAATCCTCGTACAAATACAGCTTTCGCCGCCCCATCGCAAACGACATTCTCGATATAAAACTTTCTGAATATTGGTGTTTCTTCTGTAACAGGTAATAATTCTACTTTAGGCGCTGTACGTTGCTCGCCTGTTAAAGGAACCGGATCAACCGCAGCATAATACATGTCAAAAAGAATCGCTTCTCCAGCTATATCTTTCATATTGATATTTTTAGCGTAGATATTTTCCACAACCCCACCTCTTCCTCTGGTAGTTTTGAAGCGCAAACCGATGTCAGTGCCAATAAAAGTACAGTCAGAGATAAAGATGTTTTTAGCACCTCCAGACATTTCACTGCCAATCACAAAACCACCATGCGCATGATAAACCGTGCTGTTTCTGATGATTACATTTTCTGTTGGAACTCCACGTTCTCTTCCCGCAGCATCGCGACCGGATTTAATACATATTCCATCATCTCCTACGTCAAAAGTACTGCCTTCAATTAATACGTTTTTACAGGACTCGATGTCTATTCCATCCCCATTCTGTGCATACCATGGGTTTTTAACGTATATATTTCTAACGGTAATGTCTTCACTCATTAATGGATGAAGGTTCCATGCCGGAGAGTTCTGGAAAGTCACACCTTCCAGCAAGATCTGCTTGCAACGGTACAATACCATTAAATTGGGACGTAAAAAGTCTTTAATGCTTTCATAGAACTCCGGGGTTTTATCAGCACTGATTTTTCCAGGATCCTTCATAGTTGATCCTTTCATTGTCAATGCCGAAGGGTACCAGATTTTTTTATTCTCACTGACTAAACCACCCGAAGCCAATAATTTCTTCCATTGGCTTTCTGTCAGTTTATCTCTCTTAACCATTCTCCAGGCATCACCACCACCATCAATAATTCCAAAACCAGTGATGGCAATATTTACCTGGTCATTTGCCCAGATTGGAGATTGATTGCGCATTTGAGGGAATCCTTCCCAATTCCCTTTCACCAGTTCATACTGTTTGAAATCCTTGGTAAATTGCAATAGGGAATTCTTCTGTAAATGTAGGTTCACATTGCTTTTCAACTCCACAGGTCCACTCAGCCATAAGCCAGCAGGGATGACCACAACACCCCCACCTTTTTTGCTCATAGCCTGGATCGCCGAATTGATGCTTTTAGTATTTAAGGTGATGCCATCATTTTTGGCACCATAGCTAAGAATATTGATCGTATCTTTTTTAAATGATGTTCCTTTTATTGTCGGTAAGTTGTCAAATGAATATTGCTGTTCTTTGCTGGAAACTTGTGCATTGGAAACGATTGGGTTCCATAACAAAAGCACCATAGATAAAGACCAGAACATAGGGTTAATCTTGTTCATACAAGGAGGTTTAAGTATCTTAATATATTTGGTGACCGCTGTTTCCAGCTGGTACACAATTCTACATAGTTTTGTGAGAGAATAAAACAAAAGCGCTCAAAATAACTGCGCAATCGTTCCCGTATTGCTATTTAATCGATTCTACACGGAACCAATCCACATCAGCATATCCGGAATCATTGCTTTTTCCTTTTTTAACCGCAAAAAGGCCCATTTTTGCACCTATCCACTGCCCTTCTTCTGCCTGGAAAGACCCCGGAATCGGCTTAAAAGTTTTGCCATCAAGGCTGTAGCTAAAGGTACATACCGCTCCCTCCTTTACCTGAACGCGCAAATAGACATCCTCTGCCTGAACATGACTGATTGGAGGTATAAAATTTCCTTTCATCTTTTCTTTTGCCAATCCCTCTTTCCAGTCCGCAATCTTGATCTCCTGTTCCTTTTTTCCTCTAGCTGCATCCATACAACTCGTATACACCAAAGAGAGGATCCCTTTGTTGCTTTTCAAAGCCAGATTAGCATAGCTTCTACCCATGATGATCAACCCCACTTTTTCTTCTTCCAATTTTACACTCGCATTGAATGTAATTTTTGCCGTAGCCATAAACGCTTCTGCCGGGAATTTTTGTAAAAGCAGATTGGGCACCTCCCAGTAATTGTTCATTTCTTCCGGCCCCGTTTGTGTGAAAAGCCTTATGCTCCCTTTTCCAGGATTCATAAATGCCCAGGTTGCTTGAGGGTTTGCCTGCCATTGCCATTGAAGGCCCATCCTATTTTCATTAAACTCATCGCTTTCTGCTGGCGTAGAAATTGGATAAACCTTAGCCACAGCCGGCTTCTTATATTCCAAAACTGGAGTTCCAATCCCCGTTCCCCCAGCATCCATACCGATTACTGGCCAGTCTTTAACCCATTTCATCGGCTGCAAATGTACCACACGACCATAAGGCCCCTTATCCTGGAAATGCAAGAACCAATCTTCACCGCCAGGCGTGTCTACCCAAGCCCCCTGATGAGGGCCGTTTATTGGAGATTTCCCCTGATCCATCACGACTTTTCTTTCATAAGGACCATAAACATTTTTAGAACGCAATACGAGCTGCCATCCCGTAGCAACACCTCCTGCTGGTGCAAATAAGTAATAGTAACCGTTTCGTTTATAAAACTTAGGGCCCTCTATCGTTGGATCATCTTCATGCCCGTCATAAACCAATTGCCCCGGATCAATTGCCTGATCTCCGGCTTCATTGAGCCTTTTAACCGCCAGCACACTTTTAATTCCTGCCCGACTACCAGCATAAGCGTAAGCCAGATAAACTTTGCCATCCTCATCCCAAAGCGGACAAGGATCAATCAGTCCTTTACCTTCGGCCACCATAACAGGTGCAGACCATGCTTCACGCGGATCTTTCGCTTTTATTAAGTATATCCCAAAGTCCGGATCTGGGTAATAAATATAAAACTCCCCTTTATGATAGCGAATCGCGGGTGCCCAGACCCCATTTCCATGCTGCGTTTTCGAGAAATGAGCTTCCGGAATTTGGCGGATTAAGGCATGGCCGATGATTGACCAATTGACCAGATCTTTGGAATGAAGGATCGGTAAACCAGGTACGCCATCAAAACTAGAGGCAATCATATAATAATCATCGCCTACCCGAATTGCATCGGGATCTGAATAATCAGCGTTCAAAACCGGGTTTTTATACTTCCCATTGCCAAGGTCGGCCACCCAGACTTTACTGATGCTGGTTTTAAAAGGTACTGAACTTTCCCCTGCAGCGCTTGCAATGTTGACAGCGCTTCTTTTTACATCTTTCGGAGCTTGTGCCAGCACCGTTCCGCCGCATAGGAGAAAACTTGCAATCCATAAACCATTTCTCCACAAAGGGCGCTTTTTAATTATTGTTTCGGCTTCCATAAACTATTTCCTGAAAATATCTTCACTAATGTGTATGCTTTCAATTCTTTCTTTGACAATTGCTTCGACCATTCGATTCTTCCATTAATCAGCCCTCCCGGACCTTTCGATCCATATTCGGCATAATAGCTGCACTTGTGATTATCGTTCTCATTCCAGGCCCGCCAACCCGCAGGTAAAATATGGGGCCCCATCTCAGTATTTATAAATACAGTGTTTGCATAAGGACGCCATGGCCTGCCAAGATATACTTTCTCTATACCAGCAGCAGCAGTTAGCTTACAATCAATAAACACAAAACCGTAGCGTTGTGCCGCTGTGGTTGAAGCAGCGGTGATGTAGGAGTTTTTCTTACTATGAATATGACAACGTTCAAAAACGACAGTTGCGGCACCAAAGATAAAATCAGTGGTCCCTTCGATATAACAGTCTAGATAATACTGTCTGCTGGTATCTACAGCAGGGAAAAGTGTATCCTGATTCCCTAATATCCGGCAATTCTTAACCACCATCCGATCCCCCTCCGTATGTAACGCAACCGCTTGACCAACCGATCCTGCGCTATTTTCAATCGTCAGTCGTTCAGCCCTGAAATCATTTCCCTGAACCAATAACGTATAGGAATTATAAGTATTAAAACCCTCCTTACCCGAATAATCACCATTAGAGATCACCGTATTAGAGGAATCTTCTCCTACTAGAAAAACCTTCGTTTTCCAGGAAGGCACAATCAGTTTCTCTTTGTAAATTCCTTTTTTAATGTGAATCGTGACTACAGAATCAGAGAAATCCCGTACCGCATTGATGGCCGACTGAATCGTTTGAAAATCAGCAGCACCATCTTTACTGACAGTAAAAGATCTCGCGATCTTTTGAACCTTTTTCTGATCCTGTGCTTTCGTTTCAAAACAAATACTAAACAACAAGAGCAATAAGATTAGTTTTTTGCTGGCACCCATCCTTTAAATATCTTTTCTAATGTATACGCTGCAGCTTCCTGATCATTCAGCTGCTTAGACCAACTCACTCTTTTAACAACAGAACTTCCAACTCCTTTATTCTTGTATTCTGCATAAAAAGCCGTTTCCTCATTACTTGTTTTACCCCAATTGTTCCAGCCCTCTGCTTTAATCATTTCACCTAGGTCACAATTTAAAAAAACAGCCTTAGCATACGGACGCCATGGCCTGCCTAAATAAACAGATTGCGCGGCTGCTGTTCCAGTCAGCTTACAGTTCAAAAACACGTAACCATGTTTTACAGAATCAGGTGCGGAAGAAGCGGTAATAAATCCGGGCGACTTACAAAAAAGTTCACAATCTTCGAATACCGCAGTGGCTGATCCAAAGATAAAATCTACAGTTCCACTGATAAAGCAGCGGTAAAAGTATTGCTTACTTCCTGGCCCATAGGTGTACAAAGTATCCTGAAAACCCAGCATTCTACAGTTCAAGAAGCTGGCTTTATCACCGGCAACCCATAAAGCTACTGCCTGGCCAATCGGCCCTGCTGTATTTTCAAAAGTGATGTTCTTTGCAGTAAAGTCATCTCCATAGATGTAAAATCCAGAAGATCCTGAAGTGCCCATTTCTTCGCCAAAGCGGTTTTTCTTTTGCGCGTAATCGTCGTAAGTCAGTATAGTTCTCTCTACATCCTCACCAATCAAAGTCACCATCTTCTTAGAAGCCGAAAGATTCAGCTTCTCTTTGTATTTTCCATTCTTTATAAAAATGATAGTAGTCACCTTTCTAAAATCTGGAACGGCATTGATTGCTTCCTGAACCGTTTTAAAATCACCGCTGCCATCCTGGGCAACCACAAGTCGCTTATCTTCCGCTTTTAACTGTCCAAGGCTAAAAATACCAAAGACCATAAGCCATAATATCATCTTCATTTCTTTGCTGGTTTAGGTTGTACGATGTAATTACAAAGCGCCAATTGTTGTTTTTTCATTTCCAAGAGCACAAGCTGAGCTATTTTCCTGGCGCCAAACTCATTAAAATGAGTATTGTCCTTTTTCCCTTCCGGATAATTCGGATGAACACCTGATTCAAGCTGCATAAACAACTTCTTAGTGGCCTCTGGACCCATTTTTTGGTATAGCATCCTACTTTCCCTGTCCAAATCAATTAACGGTACACCATACATTTTTGCAACTTCATATGCCGCAGCGGTGTATTCCGCATGTGTTTCTTTTGCTTGCCCATTTTTATCAAAGCTCATCCTGGATACTGGTGTAATGAGCACAGGAATCGCATTTTTCGCTCTGCTTTCTTTAATAAATCGACCAAGGTTTACTTTATAATCGGCCACAGGTGTATACCGGTCTTTATACTTTTCTTCTTTAGCCTCATCATTATGACCAAACTGAATCAGTACATAATCCCCTTTACTTAAACTGTCCGCCACATTTTCCCATCTTTTTTCAGAAAGGAAGGTCCTGGTGCTTCGGCCACCTTTCGCGCGATTATTAAACTGTACCTCCGCATTAAAGAAGCCGGCAAAAGGCATCCCCCAACCCGTTAATGGTGCTCTGGAGCTTTCGTAGCTACACATGGTCGAATCCCCAATCATCCAAACAGTAATCGGTTTCCGGGCAGAAATAAATGCACTGCATACACACAAAATGCCAACTGCAGCTATTTTAAACTTTCTAAATCGTGAGATTTGAATCATTTCTTCCTTTATTTTTCATTTCGCCAAACCCCATCTCCCTACAAACCAACCCTACAATTCAGCTTATTTAATTATCTTTTAACTAAGTATAGCAAAATCTCCTTTTGCTCATTTAACCAGATACGATAATACCGGTAAATTCAATGCCCTCATTTCCTTTAAAACCAGTTGAGCCATTTCTCTAGCACCAAGTTCATTAAAATGGGTATCGTCTTTTTTTCCATCCGGATAATTCGGATGTTCTCCCGGTTCCAAATGATTGAAAAGCAATTTACTCTGATCAGCTCCATACTGCTGTAACAAAGCCTGACTCTTCAAATCGAGGTCAATCAGCGGAACTGCTGCTGATTTTGCCAATTCTCTAACCAGATCAGCATACACCTGATGCGTTTCTTTAACTTTTCCATCCGTATCAAAACTTCTTCTGGCTACAGGTGTGATTAATACTGGTATAGCGCCTTTCGCCCGACTCTCCTGAACAAACTTCGATAGGTTCTTTACAAAATCTATTTCTGATGTATAGCTGGCCTTAGTTTTCACTTCATCATTATGTCCGAACTGAATCAACACATAATCACCTTTTTGGAGTTCCGAAACCACCGGTGCCCATAAATTTTCTGAAATAAAGGTTTTGGTACTTCTGCCATTCTTCGCCCGATTATCAACCAGAACTTTTTTGCTAAAGAAATTAGCAAAAGGCATCCCCCAGCCTGTTTCAGGGAAGGCGCTTGCTGATTTAACAGCAAGCGTGGAATCCCCAATCAGGTATATGGTCAGTTTTTTCGAAGCCGGAATAAAGGATACCATTCCTAAAGCCAAACAAATAAAAGCAGCCTGCCATTTATATTTTTTCATCATCATCAATTAAAACGTCCATCTTGGATCACCCAATGGCCCTCCACTTGTACTGCTCGTCCATAATAATGATCCTGCAGGTAAACTAAATTTAACCGTTGCTGCAGACCATCCCGGATCAACCGTTTGTCCCTGCGTAGATGCACCCGGCAAAGGCAATGCGGTTCCACCTATCGCTGTTTTCAGGTTAAAGGTATTGTTATTGGTAAAGGATATAGAGGAAGATCCCGCAGTACTATTGATCACTCCTAATACTACACCTGAGCGCGGTCCGTTGGCAAGAATCGAATTCCTGAAAGTAAAGTTTACTGGATTTGCTGCTGCATTGATCAATAGATAATTGCTGTTAAAGCCAATGTTATTGATGGTACAGCTGCGAATAGTAATCTCAGCAGGTGTACCAGGCATCACGGTTCTACAACTCACCACACCTGGCGAACTGTTGAAGATGGTACTATTGGCTATCGTTAGTGACTTATACGCTAACTTATCCATATGGAAAAGGTAGTAGTTTGCACCAGAAATGTCATAGATCAGACAATTATTAAAGGCAAGATCTTCCATTGTAAACAGACTGTCTCGATCACACCTTACAATTCCGGTACTGATGCCATGAATCCAGCTATTCGTTGCCCTTACAGTTTTGAAGGCTGCAGCGGCAGCATTTGAACTCGCACTGGTCAGATCGCAGAAATAAGTCGCGGTATAAGCCGTTCCATCAAAGTTAATCCCAGTAACTGCTAAGCCTGCTCCAGTACCAAATAATGCAAATCCTTTAAAGTTTACTTTTACCAATTCCGGATTGTCATTTACTGATCTCAAATTAATCATTTTACCGCTAAGCGTGATGACTGCCGGTAATTCGTAAGTTCCATTTTCCAGACCGATCACAGCATTATCTCCCGCATTGGCAATAATGGAAGCCAGGTTGTCCCCAGGATTCACTTTAACAGTGTATACAATTACCGCTGTAGTGCTGAATGTCGTATAGCCGTTGCTTTTTGTTCCGGAAAATAGTTCTGCTGTATATTTCGTGCTGTTGCTTAGTCCAGCAATAGTTACTTTTTTATTGGCAATATCTCCTGAGCTCAGGACAGTCGTAATTGCCGGTCCTGTTTCAGGGGTAATCACGATTTTTGAACCCTCAGGTACCGTCGAAAAATACAAGGTAACACTGCTTTCTCTGGCGACAGTCAGGTCATCACGAAACAGCTGTGTACCTACAATCTTAAATCCGCCATTGGTGACAATATATTTAGATTCCGGTTGTGATGCAGTCGCATTTGCCTTTACACGGGCAAAATACTTAAGCCTTAATTTAAGGTCTCCCTCCTTTACGGTATAACCAGTAGTATCTGTTTTAGCACTAAAGTCAGTCGTAGAGAATAGCGAATCTGTGGAAAAGTCTACGGTATAATTATATTGATTACTACCTGTAAACAAAGGTGCAGCCCAGGTTAACTTCGCGGAGTTTTCTGATACTACGACTTTCACTGCGGAAACCTTGAAAATTCTTGCGGCTTCAGTGGTTTGTTCATCCTTTTTACAGGAAGAAATGCAGAAGAATAAACTTGCCATGATCAAGCAATGACAAGCGGTAATTATATTTCTTTTCATGATTGTATAGACTTAATAACCATTATTTTGAATCAGATTCGGAGTTTCGATCATTACCGTTCTAGGGTAAGGCAGCAACTCCCTTTCGTTTGCTTTAAAGTAGGTAACGAAACCATTTGCGGTACCCGAGATAGAGCCGGAAATAGGATCATCATTGACCGCAAAACGCCAAGCTTTAGTCACATAACCACCCGCTGGTGCTCCAGAGGTGCCCAATCCTTTGCTGTAAAAAACAGTATTTGGACTCCCCCCATAGAGATCAAGATTAGCGACTTCGGCTACGCTATTTGTTCTCAGGTAATCATTTTCTTTTACATAGATGTAAAGCGGCACGTTCTCATAAGGTCCCTGCCCCAGCATAAAAGCCCTTAATTTATTACGGGTTTCATTAAATTTGGTCTCCATCAGGTTCCATCGGATCAGGTCGTATTTACGGATTCCTTCTCCACCAAACTCCAGCAATCGTTCTTTTACAATCGCCTCAAAGAATCCTTGTTTATCCAGCGGAGTTGCTGGAATCAATGCCTCAAAGCCTTTATAGGCGCGTTTACGTACTCTTTCCAGAGCCATTTGTGCAGCCGCAGAGGGCGCTCCATTCACTTCATTATCTGCTTCTGCAAACATCAGCAGCACATCAGAAAAACGTAATATTGGCCAGTTTACTGCGAAATTTTGAGAGGTCGAAGAATTGTTAAATGCCGTCCATGCTTTTCTGAACTTTCCATCAGTCAGCGTATTCGCTGTATTTAGTGTTTTCTTAGAATTGTCATTGATCTCGAATACACCGATGGTTACATCCCTGCGGCAATCCATTGAAGGATCAAATTCATAAAAGTATGTAGCAATCGCATTCATCCCTCCTCCACCTTGTCCGAAAGAGGATTTTGCAGAATACCTTAAACCATTGTAATAACCTAATTTGCTATCTGTAGAAGCATTGGCCCCATAAGCAGCAACTTCCAGCATCAATTCATGGGCATCATCTAAGCGTTGGCCATGCAAAGTCTTAAACACATCTTCATAATTCGGATTTAAATTATGTACGCCCGCTGCTGCGATCACCTCTGCACACTCTGTAGCCGCAATTTTATAATAGGTTAAATAATCTGCTCTACGCTCCATTCTACGGCTTTCCGTACGTAAGGAATATCCTCCTCTAGCCAATGCAATACGTGCTCTTAATCCTTTAACAGCACCTTTCGTAAAACGGAAACTGCCGTCATTGCTAGTTAAAGACCGCCATGGTACCAGCGTAGCAGCCAGTTCCAGGTCTTTTAAGAGCTGATCGTAAGTTTCGTCGCGGTTGCTATTGCTAAAGTTTAAAGTTGCTGCGTCAGAAGCCGGGACAAAAGTCCCCGGAACATCTCCCCAGTTGCGGATCAGTTCATGGTAAAACAAAGCCCTTAAAGCCAATGCTTCTCCATAATATCTGCCCATTTCTTCTTTCTGACTAGTGCTGCCATTTAGGTATATATTCGATAAGGGAATATATTTAATACAAATATTGGCACGCTCTACACCTGAATACAATTGTGCAAAAGGGTTCGCAAGCTCTGTATTGTCTGGACTGGCGCCGTACATACTCACCCCTCTGCGATCAGAAGAGCTGTAACTGCCGGAGGTTTTAAAATCATCGGCACTCAGGTTTAAAATCGTTGCCAATCTATTGCCGTAGCCGTTATCTCCCACTAATCTGTTGTACACGCCAATCAGAGCATTATTCGTATATACCGTACTCTCAAAAACTGTTGTAGGCGAAGAAGTGGAAGGTGATTCAAATTCCAACGCTTTTTTACAGGAAGGAAGCACGCTTAAAGTGCCAATCGCAAAAGCAATCATGGCCGCTGATAATATTTTCGTTTTCATTTCTTTAATTCTGAGTAGATTAAAAAACAAGGTTAAGTCCGGCAAGAATGTATCTGCTGCGTGGATAAGCCGCATAATCGATTCCTGGTGTCAATGGGTTGTTTCGGCGGGTATTTGCTTCTGGATCATATCCTGAATAACCCGTGATCGTCAATAGATTATTCACAGTACCATATACACGAAGTTTAGAAATAAATCCTGTGCGTTTCAATAGACTTTGAGGCAGTGTATAACCCAGCGTTACATTGGTAATACGCAGGAAAGAACCATCTTCTACCGCAAATGAAGTTAAAGCATAGTTTCCTGGAGTTGGTGTCCAGTAAGTTGTATTCTCGTTCATTGCAGTAAGCATCGCAGGATCTGTTACTTTAATCCCATTAGCATCAAAGTTCTGCCAGCGATCAGTCATGATATTCAACAGATTGTTGTCTTTCACATTAAACTGAGAAGTAAACTCTAAAGTATTCGCATTGTATACCTTGTTTCCAACGGAAAAATTAAGGAATACTGACATGTCGAAATTCTTATAGGTAAACTGATTGTTGAAGCCACCAATAAACTTTGGCTGTGCATTCCCCAATACCGTACGGTCCTCTTCAGTAATCACCATACTCTCCGAAGAAGAGAGTTTTCTTACTTTCATGTCTCCTGGCTGCGGCTCTCTGTTTCCAATTAATGACCTGCTGTTAGGTACATCAGATTTCAATGTATAGGTATAGGCTCCGGTATTGGTATTCTGCACATAGTTGAAGTCATTTACAGTATATCTGCCATCAGAAATGTAGCCATAGAACTGCCCAACTGGCTTACCTACTTCTACTTTCACATCGGCAAGGCTATTTACCCATCCAGACTGGGTCAGGTAAGAATTCACACCATTTTGCAATTCAAGGATTTTATTTTGATTGAAGGAAATATTGAAACTGGTATTATACGTAAAATTCCTGCTTTTCACAGCTAACAATCCCAATTGCAGTTCCAGCCCTCTATTTTGAGTTTTACCCACATTTTGTTGTTGTGTAGGATATCCGGAAATGGTGGAAATATTCGCATCTAGCAATAAGTTTTTCGTTCTGTTTTGATATAGATCTAAGGTCGCTGTTAAACGGCTGTCGAAAAACTCCATGTCCATACCGAAATTGGCAGACATATTGGTTTCCCATTTAATTTTTGGGTTAGCCAATTTGTTCGAAATTAATCCTGTACTTACGGAAGCATCATTTACAGCATAGCCTCCTGCTGTAGAACTTGCCAGGAATACTGTTCTGAATAAATCCTGTCCAATCCTGCTATTTCCTGCGGCTCCGTAACTCATTCGAAGTTTTAAACTGTTAAACCATTTTATATTGGCTTGCTTAAAAAACTCTTCTTCGGAAGTACGCCAGGCAATTTGTGCGGAAGGAAAATTACCATAACGGTTTTCTGGTGCAAATACGGAAATACCATCTCTTCTAAAATTGAAGGTGGCCAGGTATTTTCCTTTATAAGCATAAGATGCACGAGCAAAAATAGAAAGATTTCTCGTCCCAGCTACAGCAGAAGTCGGTTTATCCTGAACCGCACCATTTGGCAAGTCTGTTTTTTGAATGTTCGCAAAAGCTTCATCCGGGGTAATATTTGCCGGGAACCATTTTATCGTCATGCTATTGGAATTGACATCATCTCTTCGCAGCTCCTGTCCGGCTAGCAGCTCGAGACTATGATCTTTCCCTAAATCCGGTCTGTAAGTTAAAGTATTGGTATTGATAAAGGACGTAGTACTGGAATTGTCCAGCTGAATGGCCGGCATATTCGCATTGTTTCTGGCAACACCAGTCAGCAGACCATTAAATACATCTACATTACGGTCGTTAAAGTTCATCCCCAGCGTACTTTTTAAACTTAGATTCTTTAAAATCTGAAAGCTCACATACGCACTGCTGATTAAATCATTACGGTAATCAGCTTTTAATTCATTGTGTGCTAAACTGATGGGATTGGTTAGCTGTGTAGCCAGAAAATCTGCATCAAATAAATCACCTGAATCACCACCACCCAGATAAGGTAGGTAACGCACCGCATTTCTTAAACGGTTCGCACTTTGCGATTGCGTACTGCTGGTACCAATCCCATCTACACGCTGGCGACTATATCTTGCATTCAAGCCAAAACGTAATTTATCGGAAATCTTATGGTCAAAACGAAAAGAGGCAAATGTTCTTCTATAACCAGACTCCAGCATGATCCCTTCTTCTTTGGTATTATTTAGTGAAAAGTTAAAGGTGGTTTTATCCGTTCCTCCAGAGATATTTAGTACCTGAGTACTTGACCATGCCTGGCGGCCAAAAACCTTATCCTGCCAATCTACTTTCTCAATATTCTTATAAATATCCAAATCTTCATAAGTTCCGTAAGCTTTTGTAAAATCATCTTTTACCTGCTGAGAAGTATTGTTATTATACAATTCATACTGATACTTTACAAAATTGTATGGATCCATCACATCCAGTTTATTGACAATCTGACGGGCACCACCAAATACATCAAAAGAAACCATGGTTTTTCCAGGTTTTCCAATTTTTGTGGTAATGATCATTACCCCATTCGACCCTCTGGAACCATAAATTGCGGTTGAAGCGACATCTTTCAATAAATTAATCGACTCAATCTCCCCAGGAGATAAAATAGAAAGTGCATTCTCTACAGGAATTCCATCTACAATATATAAAGGTGCATTATCGCCAGTTAATGAACTTCCACCACGCACTTTTACTTGAATATCGGCACCCGGATTACCTTCCGGGGTGGTTACCGATAAGCCAGCCATTTTACCTGCCAATGCCTGTGCTAAAGTCCCCACTGGAAAATCGGCCACATCTTTACCAGATAATACCGATACTGAACCGGTCAGCATTTCTTTCTTTACCGTACCATATCCAATATTGATCATCACCTCATTCAGCTGCGATACATCTTCCTGTAAAATAAAATTGACCTTTGATTGATTGCCTACAGCTATTTCCTGTGGAACATAACCAATATATCTGGCTATTAATATCGTCTCCCCCTGGTCAGGAACAGAAATCTTGAACTGGCCTTTATCATCCGTACTCACCACAATGGCAGTACCTTTGATCGAAATGCTCACTCCAGGAATAGATTCCTTGTTTGATTTATCAGTGACCTTTCCAGTTACCTGGCGAATTTTCTGGGCATCCGCCTCGAAAATTACGATAGCCAACAATACAAACAGTAGTAAAAATTTTTTCATACTCGTTCGGTTAAGAATCCCCAGATTTAGGATATGGGGTGGTTTAGTTTATTTTGGTTAGTAGAAAGGTTGCTCAACCTTCCATTAACAATTCTACATTGTTTTTATTAATAAAGTAATGGTAGAGCCAGATAAATTTGCGCAATCGTTCCCGACAACGTTGCCGACCTGAAAATCGGATGCTTTTAATTAGGAAGATAATTCTTATATTGCCCTGTATAGACCAAATTTTAACTTCTTCCCCCTTTTTTCATGTTCGAACCAACTACTCTAAAAGATATAGCAAAGGCCCTGGGTCTATCTACTTCCACTGTTTCAAGGGCTTTAAGAGACACCCATGAAATCAGTGCGGAAACAAAAAAAGTAGTTTTGGAATATGCTGAAAAAATCAACTACCGACCGAACCCTATTGCTTTAAGCTTAAAAGAAAGAAGGACCAAATCTATCGGAGTATTGGTGAGTGAAGTAGCCAACCATTATTTCTCCCAGGCCATTGGCGGAATTGAATCTATTGCTTACGATAGAGGTTATCATGTCATCATAACACAAACACATGAATCTTACGAGAGAGAAAAAATAAATATTCAGCATTTGGCTTCCAGAGGTGTAGATGGATTATTGGTCTCCTTATCTGCGGAAACAAGCGATACCAGCCATCTGGCGCGTTTACACGAACGCGGATTACCAATGGTTTTTTTCGACAGGGTGGCTAAAGATATTGAAACACATAAAATCAGTGCCAATAATGAACAAGGTGCTTATGAAGCTACAATCCAGCTGCTGGCATCCGGACGTAGGAAAATTGCCCACCTGACCAGCTCAGACCACCTTTCTATTAGTATCGAAAGATTGGCAGGCTATACTGCCGCTTTAAATAAATATGGAATTCCTGTTCAGCAGGAATATATCAAACATTGTCCGCATGGAGGAATGTTTCAGGAAGAAACTGAACAGGCCATTCAGGAACTCATGTCCCTGGAAGATAAACCAGATGCGATCTTTGTGGCTGGCGACCGGCTAAGTATTGGCTGTTTAACAGTATTGAAGAAATTTAATATTTCAGTACCTGAGCAAGTTGCAGTCTCTGGATTTAGCAATTCCGATGTATTGGATTTATTCAAATCTCCTTTAAGCTCAGTCAGACAACCCGCTTACGAAATGGGACGTATGGCCACAGAAATGCTGATCAAACTAATTGAAAGCAAATATCCGGTGACGGAATTTGAAAATAAGGTATTGGATACCGAATTGCTGATCCGCAGTTAATTAATCCTGTATTTTAGCAATCCGGTACGCACATCTCCGATCACCACTCACAATGTGGTCCATGCGATCAATACTGACACTTTCTCCAAGAACGAATTTAAATACGTTCAGCTCTGCTGTACAGAACCCCTGACAAGTTTTTGCAGCAGCGCAAATCGGACAATGGTTCTCTACCAGTAAATACCCGGATTCATCTTTCGTATATTCTGCCATGTACCCCTCACGAGTCCTGATCTCTGCCAGTTTTGCAATGCGCTCTTCTAAATCCGAAAGCGGTGATAATTCCTGGAAATAACGTTCTTTTCCCGCTTGTTCAGTTACATCAATAACTTTTTGCAATGCAGCCTCCCCCAATACATCCCGCATTCCCGCAATGAGCTTTACCGTTAATTCAGAATGGGTGTCTGGAAATTGAGCATTACCCTCAGGCGTCAGTTTAAAAAACTGTTTAGGCCTCCCTACTCCTGTCGATTCATTAAATGAACTCACCAATCCCTCTTCCGTAAATTTCAATAATTGTAACCTCGCCCCTTCATTAGTGATCCCCAGCTCCTTCGCGATAGAAGCAGCAGTGAGTGCCCCCCTGGTTTTTAGCAGCATTAAAAATCTGTTTGTCTTCATAATCTAATAAAACAAGTGTTTGCTTGTTATATTAACAAAAGTACTAACTTTGCCGAACTTATCAAGCCCATCAACTGATAATTATGCTTTAATAAAGTCAAGAAATGGGAAATGAACAATTATTGAATATTAAACACAAGGATTATGAAAATTAGGCTACAAAATAATACACTGACTATTCCTTTTGCTGCAACAGGCCTGCTGCCTGTTTATATCGTCCCCTATTGGAACGTGCTCTTTAAGTAACACTAAAGCTTTTCCTGCTTAAGGCGATCAGAATCGCCTGACCCTTCACTCAGCAATCTTTATAGATTTCATTGAGCAGGTATCCCTATGCCCAAATTTTTAAGAACAACAGCAAATTATCCACAAACAACAACGTCATCCAATGAACATTAAAGAAACAAAACTGCTCGTTTACCCCCTATTATTAGTCGCAATTTTCAGCGCTTGTTCCGCACCTCAGCAGTCAGCACAGCAACAAGGACTACCTGAATATCCAAGCCTATTGATTGAACCCAGTAAAACTGAAGTCGCAGTAGAATACCCAGCCATCCTGCAGGGCGAAGAAACGGTAGAAATCAGATCGAAAGTAGATGGCTACATCGAAAAAGTATATGTAACTGAGGGTACCCGGGTAACGAAGGGACAAGCCTTATTTAAAATTGATGCCAACAGCTTCCAGCAAGAGATGAACAGCAAACAGGCTGCGGTACTTGCTGCCGAAGCAGATCTAGAAACAGCCAGCATCCAGGCAGAAAGAACAAAAGCGCTGGTAGATAAGAAAATCGTGAATGACTTTGAGCTCACTGCCGCTAAAAATGTAGTACGCGTTAAAAAAGCGTCACTATTGCAGGCAAAAGCCAGTCTATCTGCCGCCAGGTCTAACCTGGCCTTCACGCATATCGTAAGTCCAATAAATGGTGTAGTCGGCAGCCTGCCCCATAAAATAGGAAGTTTAGTAAGCAGCAGCGCTGAAACCCCACTAACCAGTATCGCCAATACCACTAAGATCTACGCCTTTTTCTCCTTAAGTCAGCAGCAACTCACTGCTTTCTTAAACAAATATGATGGCAAGCAGGCAAATGATAAGTTTAAAAACATGCCCCAGGTTTCTTTAATCCTCGCAGATGGAACGGAATATCCAGCGGCAGGAAAAATCGAAACGCTAAGCGGCGTATTGAACGCCAGTACCGGTGCCGCAAATTTTAAAGCAATCTTCCCAAACCCGGAAGGAAAGCTATGGAGCGGCGCTACCGCAGTATTGCGCATTCCAACACTGCTTAATGCAGCCATTATGGTACCAAAAACTGCTACGTTCGAATTACAGGGCAAATATTTTGTCTTTACCGTAGACCCTGAAGCTACCGTTCACCATACCGCAATTGAAGTACTGAATGCCGGAACAGCAAAAGATTATATCGTAAGCAAGGGCTTAAAATCCGGCGATCAAATCGTTACTGAAGGGCTGGACAATTTAAAAGATGGTATGAAAATCAAAGTGACAGCAAAACCTGCAAAAGTGTCTGCTGTGGCTGCAAAATTATAAAAGAGATGTTAAGAAAATTTATAGAAAACCCGGTATTGTCTACGGTCATATCGATTATTATTGTCATACTCGGTCTTTTAGGCCTATTCTCCCTCCCAATATCACAATATCCAGAAATTGCCCCGCCTACAGTTGCCGTGTCTGCAGCTTACCAGGGTGCCAATGCAGATGTGGTCATGAAAAGTGTGATTGTACCCCTGGAGGAACAAATCAATGGTGTAGAAAACATGACCTACATGACTTCTAAGGCAAGTAACAACGGAAGTGCAACCATTACCATTTATTTTAAACAAGGAACAGACCCGGATCAGGCCGCGGTAAACGTGCAAAACAGGGTCACTAAAGCCACAAGCCTTTTGCCCAATGAGGTGATTAAAGCAGGAATTACGACCAGTAAAAAACTGAGCAGCACTGCCTTTAGCTTTCTACTATTCAGTAAAGATGGGGCCTATGACCAAAAATTCCTAGACAATTACCTGAGAATTAACATCATGCCACAGATGAAACGTGTGGAAGGTGTAGGTGAAGCAGATATCTATGGAAATCAGGAGTACTCGATGAGGATCTGGCTAAAACCGGATGCCATGGCCAGTTACCACCTGGTTCCTGATGATGTGATCGCTGCCCTAAAAGAACAAAATATTGAAGCAGCACCTGGTAAAATCGGAGAAAACAGCAAGCAATCAATTCAGTATGCTTTAAAATATACCGGCAGATTAGAAGAGGTATCGGAATTTGAAAACATCGTTCTCCGCAGTGCTGGACAAGGTGGCCTGGTACGCTTAAAGGACATCGCCAGCGTAGAATTTGGCGCATTAGACTATACCACCAGTTTAGTGACTCAGGGAAAAGTTTCTTCCGGTGGTGATGTCAGCCAGTCATCTGGTTCTAATGCCAGAGAATTGATCATTGCCTGTGAAAATATTTTGAAAGAAGCTTCCAAAGATTTCCCACCGGGAGTAGAATACCAAACCTTTCTAAATGCCAATGAATTTCTGGACGCTTCTATTGAAAAGGTAATCTATACCATTATAGAAGCATTTATTCTGGTATTCATAGTGGTATTTATTTTCCTCCAGGATTTCAGGTCTACCTTAATCCCAGCAATTGCCGTACCCGTAGCCATCATTGGTACGTTCTTCTTTTTAAAGCTCTTTGGCTTTACTATTAATTTACTGACACTTTTTGCCCTGGTACTGGCCATAGGAATTGTAGTAGATGATGCCATTGTAGTGGTCGAAGCCGTCCATGCAAAACTTGATCAGGGCGCAAAATCCGCTAAAAAAGCAACCATTCATGCGATGTCTGAGATTAGCGGTGCAATTGTTTCCATTACCTTAATCATGTCGGCAGTGTTTGTTCCGGTTACTTTTATCACCGGATCTGCAGGGGTATTTTATAAACAATTTGGATTAACCTTAGCGGTGGCCATCGTGATTTCTGCCGTAAATGCCCTGACTTTAAGTCCGGCTCTTTGTGCACTACTCTTAAAGCCTCATCAGTCCGACAAAGAACAGCCAAAACAAGGGTTTATGCCTAGATTCTATGCTGGGTTCAATGCTTCATTTGAATCCCTGACCGGTAAATATTTACGTGCAGTAAGGTTCCTGTTACGGAGAAAATGGCTTTCCATTATGGGTATCGCGGTTTTTGGATTGATATTTTATATGCTTTTGAAAACTACACCTACCGGTTTCGTTCCTAATGAAGATGGTGGTGCTCTTTATGGAGACGTCATTCTGCCGCCGGCCGCAACATTGGAACGAACAGAAGAAATCACCAATTTGGTGGACAGTATTGTCAGGAGTATTCCTGAAGTTGAACTTTCCTCCAGACTTGCAGGAATGGACCTAATCAATGGTTTTGGCGGTTCTTATGGTGCATTATTTATCCGTTTAAAACCATGGAGCGAACGTAAGGGGCCAAATCAGGATGTGGGCAGCGTAGTCAATCAGCTGTTTGCGAAAACCGCACATATAAAGGGCGCTAAGATTATCTTTTTTGCCGCACCAACCTTGCAGGGCTTCGGAAATAACAACGGCTTTGAAGTACAGTTACAAGACAAAACTGGTGGAAATTACGAAGCTTTTGGCAAGTCTATCGGGAAATTCATGGCCGGTATCAATCAGCGCCCGGAAATTATGTATGCCACCAGCCCATTCAATAATGGCTTCCCAGAATTGGAAGTAAATGTAAATGTAGCCCGATGTAAAGATGCAGGAGTATCCGTAAACACGGTTTTAAATACGCTTCAAGGATATTTTGGTGGAGTTTATGCCTCTGATTTCAATAAGTTTGGAAAACAATATCGTGTGATGATGCAAAGTCACCCGGATTTCAGAGAGAAAGAAGCAGACCTCAATAAGGTGTTCGTTAAAACTGAAAACGGACTGATGGCCCCAATTTCAGAGTTTGTAACCTTAAAGAAAACATATGGCCCGGAATTCATTAACCGTTTCAACCTCTTTACCTCGACTATGGTGACGGGTGTGCCAAACAAAGGATACAGTTCCGGTGATGCGATTAAGGCAATTGAGGAAGTAGCTGCACAGACATTGAGTCGTGGATATACTTACGAATTTTCAGGATTAACCAGGGAAGAACTTTCCAGTGGGAGTCAAACGATAATGATCTTTGCCCTCTGCCTGCTGTTTATTTATTTCCTGTTAAGTGCACAGTATAAGAGCTACATTCTGCCTTTCTCAGTGTTATTATCGTTACCGATAGGTTTAGCAGGTGCTTTTATTTTCGCCAACCTGTTTGGAATTGACAACAATATTTTCCTTCAAATCAGTCTGATTATGTTAATTGGCCTACTCGCCAAAAATGCAATCCTAATCGTAGAATTTGCTTTAATGCACAGACTAAGCGGCAGAAGTATTGTGCAATCCGCACTTTTAGGCGCAAAAGCAAGACTTAGGCCTATTCTCATGACTTCATTTGCTTTCATTTTTGGATTGATTCCATTGATGATGGCAACAGGTGCCGGTGCACTCAGCAATAAGTCAATTGGAACTGCCGCTGTTGGTGGTATGTTGATCGGAACCTTATTCGGCGTATTTGTCATCCCGGTGCTTTTTGTGATTTTCCAATCCCTTCAAGAAAAAATATCAGGTGCGCCTATCCCAAATCATCCCCCACGACCTATTCCAGAAATCAATTAATCGAACATTCATGAAAACATTCACTTATAAAATCCCCGTGCTGCTCTTATTGGCAGCACTCGGAACTACCTCCTGTAAAGTCACCAAAACATATCAGCAGCCCATTACAAATGTACCTCCAGCTTACCGCAGTTCGGAAACTACAGACAGCCTCAACATGGCCAGTATGAACTGGTCCAGTATTTTTACAGATCCGATATTAAAAGAATTGATTACGGAAGGATTGGCAGCAAACCTGGATTTAAAAATTGCAGTTGAACGCATCAATCAGTCGAAAGCCTTATTTAGAAAAAGCAAAGCCGCCTATCTTCCAGATCTAAAAGGAAACGCTGGACTCAAACAAAGTAAATTATCTTATCCCCAGGGATTTGGTATTTTCAGCAGCAATACGCAGTACGATTTTGGCATCAGCAGCAATTGGGAGCTGGACATCTGGGGTAAATTAGAAAGCGCAAAACGCAGCGCAATGGCCGACTTATTGGCCAGTGATGCTGCTAAAAGAGCGGTTCAGACGCAGCTTATTGCTGATATTGCCCATCATTATTACGATCTGATCATCCTGGATGAGCAATTATTAGTAACCCGAAAAACAGCCCTCAACAGAAGTCAGGATGCAGCAACAATTAAAATACTGTTTGAAAACTCCATCCTGAATGGAGTAGCTGTCGTTCAAAGTGAAGCAAATTTTTATGAAGCTGAACTCTCTATTCCAGATCTGGAACAACAGATTAGAGAAAAGGAAAATGCACTGGCAGTATTGCTGGCAAGAAAGCCCGGACCGATTCAAAGAAATGCGCTGGCACAGCAGCAGCTGGTTTATGATTTAAAACCAGGAATTCCGGCGCAATTACTCGCGCATCGTCCCGACGTACAGCAAGCAGAATACTCCTTTAGGGCATCATTTGAAAACAGCAATTTGGCCCGAACTCAATTCTACCCAGGACTGAACATCACGGCTATGGGAGGGTTCTCCAGCTTTAGCCTCAAAGATTGGTTTAGCAGCGGCAGTTTATTTGGCAACATTGCTGGAGGTCTTATACAGCCTATTTTGAATAAAGGACAAAATAAAGCGGGTCTGGCCATTGCCTTATCTAAGCAACAGCAAGCGCTGCATATATTCGAACTTTCTTTATTAAAAGCAAGCCAGGAGGTTTCAGACGCACTTTCTGCCTATCAGGCAGCAGCACAAAAAGAAGAAAAACGCGGCAAGCAGCTAAAAGCCTTAACACTGGCGGTTGAATTCAATAAGGAACTATTGAACAACAGCAAAAACACCAACTATACCGATGTACTCGCTGCCGAGCAAAATTTGCTGACTGCGGAGCTGAAAGGAATTAATGATCAGAGTCAGAAATTACATGCAGTTGTAGATCTGTATCGCGTATTAGGCGGTGGCTGGAATTAAACCATAAGCCAGGGTCCAAAAATTTGAAATAGCGGACCAACAGATTTACCCAGGAAAGACCCCAAAAATTCAGCTGAATTTTTGGGGTCTTTTTTCATAGATTTTAATCGGTTTAATCCTAACAAAAAATAGGAAGATGAGCATTATTTAGGTCAGGAAAGGCCGATACATTTACCCCTAAGAACCATACAACGATACAAACTAAGGATTAAGCAAAATTTTAAAGCGCAAAAACCCACCTAAAATCACTTCAAATGCTCATTTTCAATTTTTATGACAAACATTTGATATAATCCATTTAAAGTCTAGGGATTTAGTAGTGTTTTTAATTATATTTGCAGTCGAAACTTTTATATGTTCAAGTAAAGACACGGTTATGTATCAAATTCTACTTCAATTTTTTCATCAGGCTGAATCCTTAGCCTATTTCATCTTACCCGTTCCTGCAACGCGCCGAATGTGTTGCTGCCCGGCCTAATTCTGTAGAAATTTTTCTTGGTTGACAAATGCACCGATTCCCGGTGAAGGAAAACTATTGCCCAAAATTTCTGCCCAAATCATCCTTTTATTGTGGCATTGCCGCCCGTCCTGTTCATCCAGGAAAACAGCAATGTTAAACCCGATTATCAAAGAAAAAATTATTCAAATGAAAACAAGATTATCTATTTTATTTCTTTTGTTCTTCATTCAATTCGCAAACGCTCAGGAACTTTATAAAGTCACGGGTAAAGTAATTGAAAAAGGAACACAACTTCCCCTACCCGGTGTCAGTATTCTGATTAAAGGTTCAAAAGTCGGTACGACAACCGACAATGCTGGAAATTTTAGCATCCAATTGCCAAAAGAGCAGGAAACCCTGATCTTTTCTTTTCTGGGTTTTACCACTCAGGAATTAACTGCAAAAGCAGGAGATAACTTAAAAATAGGCCTCGCAGATGCTTCTAGCGATCTGGATGAAGTAGTTGTAGTCGCTTATGGAACATCAAAAAAGAGAGACATTACCGGAGCGGTTTCCCGCATCAATGGCGAACAACTTCAAAACAGACAAGTTTCTAACATCACTAAAGCACTTCAAGGTTTAGCACCAGGTGTCCAGGCAGTTTCTTCCAGCGGACAACCAGGAACAGCAGCAACCATCCGTATTCGCGGTATTGGTTCAATCAATGCTTCCAGTGCCCCACTATATGTAGTAGACGGAAATCCTTTTTCAGGAGACCTAAATTCCATCAACCCAAGTGATGTAGAATCTATAAGTGTATTGAAAGATGCAGCTTCCAGTGCTTTATATGGGTCCAGAGGTGCAAATGGCGTGATCATCATTACCACAAAATCTGGTAAAAGAAACAACGAAACACAAATCTCTGCAACTTTCAGCCAAGGTATTTCTGACCGTTCGGTGAAAGATTACAAACAGGTCACTACCGACCAATATTTTGAAAACTATTGGCTGGCCGTAAAAAACAAGCAACTGAGCTCTAACCCTACTTTCTCTGATTTACAAGCAGGACAAGCAGCCAGCAGACAAATCATTGGTGATTTAGGTATCAATCCTTATGGTAGTAACTATCCAAATCCTGTTGGACCAGATGGAAAAATTGTTCCTGGAGCAACCGCTTTATGGAATGACGACTGGGGAAAAGCAACAGAACAAACAGCCAGAAGAACCCAAGCCGACCTGAGCTTCAGTGGTGGTGGCGAAAAAAGCCAATACTTCATCTCTGGCGGTTACCTCAATGATAGAGGAATTGCCATAGGTTCAGGATTCGAGCGCTACAATGCCAGAGTCAACCTGACCACACAAGCAAAAAAATGGTTAACCGCAGGAATGAATATCTCTGCGTCAAATAGTGTTCAGGACTATCCAACTTCCGAAGACAGCAACACGGCCAATGTGATCCAATATTCAAGAGCGATCCCAAGCTTCTACCCGATCTATCAGCACAATCCTGATGGCTCTTTTCTACTAGATGGTGCTGGAAATAAAATCTATGATTTTGGTGCGTACCGTCCAAGCTCAGCCATTCCAAGAAGTAACCTTCCTGCAACAGTAGGATTGGATAAATCAGAAATCATGAAAGACAATGTTTCTGCAAGAACCTTCTTAGAAGCAACAATCTTACCAGAACTAAAATTCAAAACCACGTATAGCGGTGATTTCCAAAATTACAACTCCCATTACTATACCAATCCTTTGTTAGGTGGTGGAAAAGAAACCGGAGGCAGTGTTTCTAAATCAAACAACAGAACTTATTCCTGGACCTGGAACAACATTGCTACCTTCGACAAATCATTTGGTGATCACCACTTGAATGTTTTAGGTGGACAGGAGTTCTACAAATACAATTACCGTGTGATTTCTGGTTCGCGTCAGCGCTTTGCCTTACCCGATTTTTATGAGCCAGATGCAGCTGCACAGCTGACTGGTTTTAGTGGAAACTCTGTTGACTATGCTTTACTGAGTTTCCTTGGCAGAGCAGAATATGACTACAAAAAAAGATACCTTTTCTCCGCTTCATTAAGGTCTGACGGAAGCTCAAGATTCTCAGAAAAGCGCCGTTGGGGTACCTTCTGGTCTCTAGGTGGATCATGGAAACTGTCAGAAGAAGAATTTCTGAAAGATACGCCATGGTTGAGTACCTTAACTTTCAGAACCAGTTATGGTGCACAGGGTAACGACAATATCGGAAGTTATTATGCTTATAAAGGACTATACCGTTTCATGAATAACCTTGGAGAAAATGGATTGGTAAGCTCCAGATTAGCTACACCTAACCTGAAATGGGAGTCTAATCTAAACCTGAATGTTGGCGTAGATTTCGGTTTCCTGAATGACCGCGTCAGCGGTACGGTAGAATATTTCGACAGAAGATCAAAAGACCTGCTGTTTAGCCGACCAATAGCTCCATCGCTAGGATATTCTTCTATAGATCAAAACGTTGGCGCAATGAAAAATCAAGGTATCGAAGTACAGATCAATGCAGTGCCTGTACGTACTACCGATTTTAGATGGACGATCAGTGTGAATGCTACCCATTACAAAAATACCATTACTGAATTGCCACAGCAAGATCCAGCAAATCCTCAGCCGATCAAGACTTCAACCAAAATCATGCAGGTTGGCGGTACGATTTCAGACTTCTTCCTTAAGGAGTGGGCAGGTGTAAACTCAGCAAACGGGGATCCACTTTGGTATAGAACACTAGATGATGGCACCAGGACTACCACAAACGAATATGCCAAGGCTACACAATATGTTCAGGGAACTTCACTTCCTGTTTTAACTGGAGGTTTTTCCAATACTTTTAACTACAAAGAATTTGAACTCTCTGCATTATTCAACTATAGCATTGGTGGTAAAATCCTGGACAATGATTATGTAGGTTTAATGCATACAGGCAGCTCTATTGGTCGCCCATGGTCTACAGAAATCCTGGACCACTGGACACCAGAAAACCCAAATGCAAATGTTCCTAAACTGACTACAGATAACAAAGGATGGACACAAGCTTCTACCCGCTTCCTATACAGCGGTACTTATGCACGATTGAAAAACCTGACTGTAGGTTATAGTCTGCCGAAAGGCCTGGCGAACAGATGGGGATTGGCCAATCTGAAACTGACCCTAACCGGAGAAAACCTGCTGACGTTTTACGGTCATAAAGGAATGGATCCTGAGCAAACCATTGAAGGAACGACCTATTTCCGTTACCCATCAATGCGCACACTATCTGCCGGTTTAAACCTTACATTCTAATTTAACAAGACGACAATGAAAATCAAAAACATCACATATATAGCGGTTACGGCTCTTTTACTTCCATTCCTCGGTTGCAAAAAAGAGCTGAACACCAGCCCTACGACATCCGTAGATGAATCACTGGTTTTTGCAAAAGCAGATAATATCGATATGGTCCTTAACGGAGCATGGGCCTATATGCACGAAACCTTTTTCACTTACGCCAATCCTGGATATTCTACTATTTTAAGAAATAGTGATGCCATGGGAAATGATGTAGCCATTATACAAAACAAATATGGTTACGCAGATTCTTATAATTATACGATCGCCAATAATCAAAGCCGTTTAAACGGAATCTGGACGCTTTTATACAAAGTGATCGACAATACCAACAACATCATCACTAGGATCGATGCTTCGGAAGGTACAGCTGATCAAAAAGCAAGAATTAAAGGTCAGGCATTGGCATTAAGAGCTAACAGCTATTTAAATCTGGTTACTTTTTACCAATTCAATTATCAATTGAACCCACAGGCACCAGCAGTTCCCCTATACACCACGCCAACTACACCAGATTCCAAACCGAATCCAAAGGCTACTTTAGAAGAAGTTTACAAGGTGATTATTGCAGATTTAACACAAGCTGAAGAGTTATTGGTAAAATATACCCGTCCAAGTACGACTAAATACAAGATCAATACAGACGTTGTTCATGGCCTTCTGGCTAGAACCTATTTGAATATGGGTAAATGGGACCTGGCCACAGCACAAGCTTTAGCTGCAAAAAAGAACTATACTTACATGGCTCCTGATGATTATGCAAATGGTTTCAATGATCTGAAAAACAGCGAATGGATCTGGGGACAAGGACAGCAGGCAGATCAAAGTAATGCCAGTTATTCCTTCCACTACTTGGATGTAAGCAGCACTTCTTCTTATTATTATAGCTTCATGGCGGATCCAAACTTCAAAAACCTGTTTGATGCCAATGACATCAGATCAAAACTTTTCTTATGGGATGGTTTACCAAGTAGAGAGGGTTATTTAAGATACCAGAAGTTTAAATTCCGTTCGGACGTCACTGCAGACATAGTGATGATGCGTTCTGCTGAAATGACCTTGATTGCAGCAGAAGGTTATGCAAGGTCAGGCAACTTACCAAAAGCGGTAGAAACGCTGAATGAACTTTTAGCTGCCAGACAGGCGAATACTTACGTGTTAGGTACAAAAACTAAAGAAGACCTAATTGCCGACATTCTGATTGAAAGAAGAAAAGAACTTTGGGGCGAAGGTTTTGCCATAGCAGATATTTTAAGAACACAGAGCACAGTGGTTAGAAAACCGGCATTAGGACCAGATGGACAGCCATTAAAAGTGACAGTGATTACTCCTACTGGTCCAAAAGAGGTATTTGCAAAACAACATACTACATTAAGGTTCCCAGATGATAAACCATTCACAGCTAACAGCCCTTATTACCTGATTCCTTTACCGCAAACAGAATTTGATAGCAATCCTAATGTAAGGCCATAAGCCTGCATTAACACAGCTACCTATGAAAAAAGGGCTGTTCCAATTAAATGGAACAGCCCTTTTTTTTTAAATCAATTCTGCTCAGGGCTGACTAAAACAAATCATAGCAGTTGCCTAAACCTCGAATTAAACTGCGTCTGATAGCGAAGTAAAAGTAAAATCTCTGATCTTCAATGGTGGCAGCAGGTAGTTCGAATTCGATTCCGCACTCACTGTCCTTTCTGATTTTCCCATTTCTTCCAGGTTATTCAGCATAATAATCGGACTCTCATTGAACCTGAAATTCTTGATTGGAAACTTGATCTCTCCATTTTCAATGTAAAACGTACCATCCCTGGTTAGCCCGGTCAGCAATAACGTTTGAGGATCAACCGGACGGATGTACCACAACCGGGTCACTAAAATCCCTTTCTCCGTTCCTTTAATCAGCTCCTCCAAAGACTGATCACCTCCAACCATAATCACCCCATTCGGTGAAGGAATCGGCTTAATGCCTGTCTTTTGGGCCCAATACCGGGACGCGTAAAAGTTTTTGACCACTCCTTTTTCTATCCAGTTTACTTTTTGCTGAGGTCTGCCATCCCCAGACCAGGTAGCGCCTGGCAGTTCTGTATTCCATGGATCAGAATAGACATTCACACGTTCATCCAGCAATTTCTCTCCCAATTTCGTTTTCCCACCAGGTTTGCTCATGGAACTCCTGCCCTCATCCGCCTGACGTGCATCAAGGTCGAAAAACAGATTCTCCAGCATAACTGCCACTGCCGTAGGCTCTAGAATCACCGTATATTTGCCCGGCTCTATCGCTTTTGCAGTCACAGAGGCCATGGCTTTTTTCGCCGCTACGGCCGTATCAGTCTTCGTATCCAATTTGCTAAAATCATGGTAGCCTCTGGTGGCATAACCCGATCCTTTTCCATCTTCCGTACGAATGGTGATGTTAAAAGCCACATCTGTTGCCTTATTGTACGCAAAAAGCCCTTTACTGTTCATCATTGCCGAATAGCCTGATTCATTGGAAAGGAAGCCTGCGGCATTCAGTTTATTTTCTTTAGCCTGATTCAAACTCGCAGCCACCGCATCCGCTCTTTCTTTTGGCCCAACAGCAGCTGTTGAAGCCAAGAAAGTAGGTGATTCCGGTCCATATTCCTGCGGTCCTAAAAAGGTCATAAATTCTGGATTTTCAGGGGCTAGTTTTGCTAGTTCTTCTGCTCTGCGCACCACTTTTTCCAGGGAAGCATCATCAAACTCATTGATAGTAGCCACCCCTAGTTTCTTTCCAAAAGCGGAACTCACCACCAAGCTTTGCGAGCTGGAACCTCCACTGGTAGAAACTGAACTTCTTGCATAGCGGATATTTCCTGAATCAGATCCACTCAGATTTACTTCACATTCATCTGCTTTTGAGTAACCCAGCACTTTCGTTAAAAGCGCTTTGGCTTGTTCTTTAGTTAGTATTGCCATGATTTCTATCCGATTTTTCTAGCTGTATTGATTACATTCACTCCATTAAAACGCGCGGTTGCAGAGCCATGAGATACGGCACTGGTTTGCATAGGCTGTCCCTTGCCATCAAAGAAAGATCCCCCGAGGCGGTAATCACTCTGATCGCAGATTGCCGAACAGGAATTCCAAAACTCCTGGGTATTGGCCTGATAAGCCACATCCTTCAGCATCCCAACAATCTTACCCGCTTTAATTTCATAAAACAATTGTCCGCCGAACTGGAAATTATAACGCTGCTGATCAATAGAGAAAGATCCTTCTCCAACAATATAAATCCCTTTTTCTACATTCTTAATCTGGTCTGCAATAGATAAGGGCTTTTTACCCGGCTGCAGGGAAATATTTGCCATGCGTTGAAACTGCACACTGCTCCAGTTGTCTGCATAACAGCAGCCCTGGGAATGATCTAGTCCTACAATATGTGCCTGATCTCTGATCGCCTGATAATTGACCAGTACGCCGTCTTTGATCACATCCCATTTCCCGCATTTCACACCTTCATCATCATAACCCACTGCTCCTAAGGAACCAGGTTCAGTTTTATCCGCCGTAATATTGACCTCTTTACTGCCATATTTGAAGTTTTTACTTTGCCACTTATCTAAAGTCAGGAAGCTGGTTCCTGCAAAATTTGCCTCATAGCCCAGCACGCGATCCAGTTCTGTCGGGTGCCCGCAAGACTCATGGATCGTCAGCCAAAGGTGAGAAGGATCCAATACCAGGTCATATTTTCCTGGCTCCACCGACTTCGCTTTCAGTTTTTCGCCGACTTGCGTTGCCGCTTGTTTCGCATCTTCCAGCATATCATATCGACCTTTATACAAGGTTCCAGAGGCAGTTTTTATTTTATCTTCTGGCCTGGCGTTCAAATACTCATACCCTTTACCTGTAGGGGCACTTAAGGCATTTCTAGTTTCAAATTTCCCGGTTTCTTTGTTGATTTTGGTGATAAAGAAAGTTGGCCAGATGCGGTGAACATCCTGATCGATATAAGAACCATCGGAGGAAGCAAAATATTTCTGCTCATTCACCATGAACAGAATGGAATTGATATAATCGGCACCACCTTTCATGGCAGCATCATTCACTGACAGGAGTAAGTCTACCTTTTCCTTGATCGGCACTTCAAAAGCACTTTTCTCTATTGGAGTTTTCCAGGTCACTTCACCATACCCTTTTTGGGGGGCAAGCTGTACCGGCTCTATTTGTAATCTAGCATTCTCTTTCGCGATTGCCACTGCCAGTTCCGCTGCTTTTGCGATACTGTCTTTGTCCATCTGGTCTGTTGCCGCGAAACCCCAGCAGCCGTTGGCAATCACACGAATTCCGACGCCATAAGACTCGGTATTCACTATATTCTGGACTTTGTCCTCTCTGGTCACGACAAACTGGTTCAGGTACCGGCCTACACGAACATCTGTATAGGTAGCTCCTTTTGATCGTGCCGCATTGAGTGCCACATCAGAAAGCAGCTTTTTAGCTGCAGGATCGATGTACTCGAGCGATTGTTCCAGGGGAATCTCGTTGCCCCATACGGGGATAGCTGGAAGCATGGCCGCGGCCGCTCCAACTCCTGTTAAGTAAATAAAATTTCTTCGTTTCAAAGTAAGGTGGTTTAAGGTTAATTAATAGTAATGATCAGACTATGTTCCCCCACAAAAAGTTACAATAAATATTAGCCCAGTTTACGTCCGGTATTGATCACGCTTACCCCATTAAACCGGCTCGTTGGACTACCATGAGATACGGCACTGGCCTGACCAGGCTGACCTTTACCATCTGCAAAGGTTCCGCCCAGGCGATAATCATTCTGGTCGCAAAGTTGGCTGCAGGAATTCCAGAACTCCTGTGTATTCGACTGATAGGAAGCATCCTTCAGCATTCCTCCCAGCTTTCCATCTTTAATCTCATATGCCAGCTGCGCACTGAACTGAAAGTTATAGCGCTGCTGGTCAATAGAATAAGAATTTCTACCAAACATATAAATTCCTTTTTCTACATCTTTCACCATTTCCGCGGCGCTGAGCGGTGCTTTTCCTGGTGCTAAAGATACATTAGGCATGCGCTGAAACTGAATACTTTCCCAGCTATCTGCATAACAACAGGCCTGAGATGCCTTTAAGCCCAAAATATGAGCCTGATCTCTGATGGTTTGATAATTCACCAGGATGCCATCTTTAATGATGTCCCAGTTGCCGCATTTCACCCCCTCATCATCGTAACCAACCGCCCCTAAAGAGCCCGGCTCAGTTTTATCTGCAATAATGTTGACAGCTTTACTCCCAAAATTGAATTTCTTACTCTCCCATTTATCCAGCGTAAGGAAACTGGTTCCTGCATAATTTGCTTCATAACCCAATACGCGATCCAGCTCTGTTGGGTGCCCCACAGATTCATGAATGGTCAGAAATAAATGCGAAGGGTCTAATACCAGATCAAATTTCCCCGGTTCTACAGGCTTGGCCTTCAGCTTTTCTGCCACATGCGACGTCGCCTCCCGCACATCCTCCAACATATCATAACGCTTTTTATACATCGTAACCGGTCCACCTTTGATCTTCTCTGTATCTTTTGGTGTAAGGTATTCAAATCCCATGCCCATTGGCGCAGAAAGCGCATTCCTGGTTTCAAACTTTCCTCCTGCCGGATCAATCCTGGTCACCGTAAATGTTGGCCAGATCCGATGGATGTCCTGATCAATATAAGAGCCATCTGTAGAAGCAAAATATTTCTGCTCATTCACCATAAACAGGTTCGAATTCACATACTTTGCTCCTCCTTTTAAAGCCTCATTATTGACATTCAGCAACAGTGCCACCTTATCGGGAATCGATACCGAAAAAGCATTGACTTCCAATGGAGTTTTCCAGCTCACTTCACCAAAACCTTTCTGTGGCGCAAGCTGTACGGGATCCGTTAATAATTTAGCATTTCCCTTGGCAATGGCCACCGCCATTTCGGCAGCCCTGGCAATGCTATCATTGTCCATATTATTAGTCGCCGCAAAGCCCCAGCTGCCATAAGCAATCACACGAACCCCCAATCCATAAGACTCCGAATTGGCAATATTCTGCACCTGATTTTCCCGGGTGGCAATCACCTGATTTAAATATCGGCCAATCCTGACATCCGCATAAGTTGCCCCCTTTGCGCGTGCAGCATTCATTGCCACATCCGCCATCCTTTTCTTCAGCTGCACATCTACCGGCGTTAAAGCCTCCTCTACGGTAATCTCTCTGCCAAAAACCGGCATTCCCTGCACCATCGAAGCCCCAAGGCCTAGTCCGGTCATATATAGAAAGTCTCTTCTTCTCAATGTAATGTGTTTATGTTAATGAAGTATTGTATTTACTTTAATAGGTTTCCTTTAGTATGTTTCCTTTAATGCGTCTTCTTTAATGCGCTTTGTAAACAAAAAATGAGCATGGTTATTAAGAGGACCTAGGAATTTTGCCCCCTTCCGGGCAAAGGTTCCAGTCCTTGTATAACTGTGCTCATTTTTTGATCTTATAACGCAATATATTTTGAGTTTAAACTGCGTCCGACAATGAAGTAAACGTGAAGTCCCTGATTTTCATCGGAGGAATCATCCCGCTTCCAGTCCTGACCGGCTTCCCTAGTGCTTCCACATTGTTCAGCATGATCACCGGACTCTCATTGAACCTGAAATTCTTCACGGGAAACTTAATCTCTCCATTTTCTATATAAAATGTACCATCCCTTGTCAAGCCAGTAAGCAGCAATGTTTGCGGGTCCACAGATCTGATGTACCAGAATCTCGTCACCAAAATTCCCTTTTCCGTACTTTTAATCAGGTCTTCTAAAGACTGCGTCCCACCTTCCATTACAATACTTCTGCTGAAAGGTACCGGCTGCACCCCTTTTTGTCCAGCCCAATACCTGGAATAAGCAAGGTTTTTCACCACTCCATTTTCTACCCATTGCGTTCTTTTGACAGGTAAACCGTCTCCAGTCCATGTTGCAGAAGGGATTTCCGGATTCATCGGGTCAGAATAAATATTCACATTTTCCGAGAACAGCTGTTCACCTAAACGCGTTCCTCCTCCTTTTTTACTCATAAAACTTCTGCCTTCATCCGCACTGCGCGCATCAAAGCCTCTGAACATATTCCCCAGCATATCACTTGCGGCCAAAGGCTCCAGAATAACCGTATATTTTCCAGGTTCAATGGCTTTCGCTCCTGCTGAGCCTGTTGCTTTAGAAGCTGCGATTTTGCTCAGCGTCAGCGTATCCATTTTATCAAGGTCGTTAAAACCCTGCTCAATATAGCCGGAACCAGTTCCCGCCTGATTTCTCACCGTTACGGAGAAGGATACATCTGTTCCTTTGTTATAGGCAAAAAGCCCTTTAGAATTCATAATTGCATTGAATCGCGTTGAGTTTTCTAAAAACCCTGCCGCTTCTAGATTTGCGGCTTTCGATACCTGCAAGCTTTTCCCTACCATCTCTGCACGCGTATCCGGGGTAATCGCTGCTGTTTTTGCGTTGTAAGTTGCCGACTCCTGAAAGGTCTGCGGACCTAACAATGGCATAAATTCCGGATTTTCCGGTGCCAGCATCGCCAGTTCTTCTGCTCTTTTTACTACTTTTTGCAGTGAAGCATCATCAAACTCATTGATGGTAGCCACTCCGGTTTTCTTACCGAAAGTTGCACTTACGGCCAGGTCCATCACACTGATTTGTCCGGCGGTAGACACGGCATTTCTCGCATAGCGGATATTACCGCCATCAGACCCACTTAAACTTAGTTCACAGGAATCTGCTTTTGAATAGCTGAGTACCTTTTTTAGTATTGCCTGGGCTTCTTCTTTACTTAATATGGCCATAATTAAATCTTTCTTGCTGTATTAATCACATTAACTCCATTAAATCTTGTGGTTGCGCTTCCATGAGAAACGGCGCTGCTTTGGGAAGGCTGTCCTTTACCATCGTTAAAAGAACCACCTAAACGGTAATCACTTGCATCGCAGATGGCAGAGCAGGAATTCCAGAACTCCTGGGTATTGGACTGGTAGGCGACATCATTGAGCATTCCAGCAATTTTACCATTTTTGATCTCGTAAAAGGTTTGTCCGCCAAACTGGAAATTATAGCGCTGCTGATCAATTGAAAAGCTGCCATTTCCGATGATGTAAATCCCTTTTTCTACGTTTTTGATCATATCATCTACGCTTAGTTTCTCTTTCCCTGCTTGTAAAGAGATGTTAGGCATGCGCTGAAACTGCACATCGTCCCATCCTTGCGAATAACAGCAGCCTTGCGATTCATCCAAACCGATGATGTGTGCCTGATCGCGAATCGCCTGATAGTTCACCAGGATCCCGTCTTTAATGATGTCCCATTTCTTACATTTCACCCCTTCATCATCATAACCTACAGCACCCAGAGAACCTGGCTGTGTTTTATCCGCAACTACGTTTACACGCTCACTTCCAAATTTGAAGTTCTTGGATTTCCATTTATCAAGAGTCAGGAAGCTGGTTCCTGCATAATTTGCTTCGTAGCCCAGTACACGATCCAGCTCTGTCGGATGCCCCACGGATTCATGAATGGTCAGCCATAAATGCGAAGGATCAAGTACCAGGTCATATTTCCCTGGCTCTACAGATTTGGCCTTCACCTTTTCGGCGGCATTCAGCGCTGCTGATTTTACATCTTCCAGCATATCATACCTGCCTTTATAACGGGTCACCACACCTTCAACCTTATCCTG
Organism: Pedobacter sp. PACM 27299; assembly: GCF_001412655.1. Taxonomy (NCBI): domain Bacteria; kingdom Pseudomonadati; phylum Bacteroidota; class Sphingobacteriia; order Sphingobacteriales; family Sphingobacteriaceae; genus Pedobacter; species Pedobacter sp. PACM 27299. The sequence goes on from NZ_CP012996.1 coordinate 3,547,907, forward strand.
CGGACGGGCATTCATGTATTCATACCCCATTCCCATTGGCGAGCTCAACGCAGAGCGCGTTTGGAACTTACCAGATTCCCGGTCTATTCTAGTCACATTAAAAGAAGGATAGATGCGATGGATGTCCTGATCAATGTAAGAACCATCGGTAGATGCAAAATATTTCTGCTCATTTACCGCAAAGATGACCGAATTAATGTAGCTCGCACCGTTTTGCATCGCAATGTCGTTTACATTCAACAACAAGTCTACTTTTTCTTTTACCGGAACTTCAAATGCATTGATTTCTATCGGTGTTTTCCAGCTTACCTCACCAAAACCTTTTTGTGCTGCCAGCTGTACTGGTTCCCCCTGAATCTTAGCATTTGCTTTAGCTACTGCCACCGCTTGTTCAGCAGCCTTAGCTACCGCGTCTTTGGTCACATTATTAGTTGCCGCAAATCCCCAGCAGCCATTTGCAAGTACACGCACACCAACCCCATAAGATTCCGTATTGGCTACTCCCTGCACTCTTTTCTCGCGGGTAGCAACAAACTGGTTCAGGTATCGGCCTATGCGAATATCTGCATAACTGGCGCCTTTAGATTTTGCCGCATTCAAAGCCACATCGGCGAGCTCTTTTTTAATTTTTACATCTACACCCTCTAACGCTTGCAGGGGATCTATAGGATTTCCGAAAGCAGAAAGGTCAGGAAGCATCAATGCCCCCATTCCGATTCCGGATAGGTAGAGAAAGTCTTTTCTTTTCAAGTGGTTCAGTTAGTTAGGTTAATAATATTCCTAATTTAACTAATTAAAGAAAGGAATATTCAACAAATTTTATAACATTTTAGTTTCATACCACAAAAAACTGACAGAAAGTAGAAAAGGTATAAAAAACCACCATAAAGAAAGCTTTTTCTCCAACAAAATGCTCTTTTCTACAACTTGGTTATGAATCGGATGATGCTGCACGAATTTAATAGTAGCCAGCCGCTGTTGAGCCTCCCGCAATTGCTGCCAATCTTCCTGGTGATAAACATAAAAAGAATCGTTCAGGTCGGCAATCTGGAGCGTATTCCATCCTGACTGGCCAGCCCAAGTGTTCAATTGCCATTGCGTAGCCAATTCCCTATTTTGCAATGGACTCATCATTAAACCGGCTGTTTTAAATGCGGGAACAAGACCTCCCTGAGGTAATGAGATGGTAATCGCAACAGTTTCTCCGACCTGGGGACTACCAGGGCTGATAGTCCAGCGCTCCTTCGCTTCGGCAGGCCTTGCTGTTTTATTGACCATAGCCGACCAGAATTGAGCATAATCGCCAGCAGCACCATTGAGCATCCATTGATAGGTAGCTGAAAGGACGGAAACCGTCTGCCTGCCCATTCCATATAGCTGACTGTTTACCAGAATCTTACCGCCAACTTCCTGAAATAAAGGCTGATCGTCATTACCCGATTTTAAAAATAGCAGCTGTTCAAAAGGTAAAGCACTTAATATAGCCCCATGATTAGTAAAACCAGCATTTAAAGGCTTATTCTTTAGGGATTCGGATTCATACAGACTATTTCCTGCCGCTATTCCAAGGCCAGACTTTACACTACTCACCCGAATAAACAAGCCCAAGCCATTGTCTAATGCTTGTTTAATATTAGAACGCTCCGCTCCAGACAATTGCTCCAATTCTTCCTCATCCAGAATCAACAGGTCCATTTTTTTCAGTAATGCAGGAGTTATCGCATGAAGTTCTTTGATATCAGTATTTAAGAAGTCGGTGCTGTATTTGTCTTTACTGATCCTACTCCTGAAAATCAAAGGATACTTCTTTTCAAAAAGCCAGTTTTTAAGAAATTTATACTCAAAGTCCGGATTAGAGGCCAGCATTAAAACCTTAACCGGATTGGAGGCTTTAATTTCAATTGGGACAGGGCCGGTAAATAAGGTGTCTTTACCCTTCAGGCCAATCATCCGAAAAACCGCCTTCCCAGATTGCTGTGGAATCGCCTTTAGCGTAAAGGTTTGTAGTCCTTTTTCAGTAAGGGTGATAGAATCCAGTTTTGTGCCTAAACCTTCCAGCAGCAACTTCGACGCTTCCCCTCCCGTATGCTGATAAGTTCCCTGTAACACCAATTCAGAACTGGGTGTCAGTTGGCCATTCCAGCTAAGTGCAGTTAAACCATCAACCGCCGGACCTGGATGAAAGCTAAGCTGTTTTCCTTTTAACAGTTGGAGCTGCTCCGTACTGAGCCCTTTTCCGAAAATATGAATCACCTGCAAGTCAGGGTTTGATTTAAGGAAGTATTCGAGATCTGGAACAAACTGGACCCCATCCTTTCTATGATCCATAAATACCTGGTGATCTAACGAATAAGTAAACCTACTTAAAGATGAAAGCTCAGATACATTGCTGCTCAGTAAGTTTATTTCCTGAGTTCCCGCTTTCTTTTTGGTGGTAAAACCTGGTGGATAAAGCAGGAAATAAAAACACAATATGGCCATCATACTGGCCAGCAATCGCCAGATCAAATGCGCTTTGTGCTTTCTCCGTGTTTCAGCGATTAGGAGAAAAACGCCCAATGCCACACAAAATCCGATAGCCAGGTATTTAAAATCCATTGGACTGTTTTGCTTTTTTAAGGTGATTAAAATACTGCTGACTTAACGTAGAAGCTGGGGCTGAAGTTGGCAATTGAGGAACAGATTGAGCTGTACCCAACATCTTTACAATGGCCTTCTGCAACAATGCGATATCCTGCAAGGATCCCGATTTCGCCGATAAAAGCTTCCGTCCTGCGGCTAAAGCAGGTAAGTACAGTGCGGGCTGATCTGAGGCCGCAACAATCATGTATTGCTCTGTTGCTTTCAGCACTTCTCGTTCCGGGTCTTTAAATCCAGCAGCTTTTTTTGGGCCCGCATCTGTTTTAAACCCATCGGCTTTTCTGTTTTCCAGTACGGTAAGCGCCTGTTTTAAAAGATTTTTCCGCTTTTCATCAGGCTCATAATCACTTTTCTGTATGGGTGAGCCAATTTTATCCAGCTCACCGGACAATCGCTTATCTTCCTTCAACTGTGTAACCTTTACCGTAGTTTTAGCCACATACGCCCTTGATTTTTGCTGCAGGTCCTTTAGTAAACGCAAGGCCTTATATTCAAATGGTAAAGCATCACGTGTTTTATAAGTCCTCAATTGTAATTCCGACTTCCACATTTCTGTCAGTACCGCTTTTAACTGCGCCTTCAATTCAGGTTCAAAAAAGTAGCATCTTCGGCAACATCATGCTTATGGGCATAACTATCCATAATTGCTTTCACATCGCCAAAAGTCTGTGTGTTTTGTCCCTGTGTTTCTTTTGCTTCATGGCCATGATCATGGTCGTCATGATCTTCCCCTTCCTTATGGTCATGATCCCCACCAATCTCTGTTTCAGACTCCTCACCCAGGAACTTCCCATAACGTAGCCGCAATAGCTTTTGATCCATCCCAAGGTCGTTACTTCTGTTTTTGAAACTTTGCTCGCTGATGGAACTTTTCTCGGCAAGCAGCTTTTCTGTGTCCATAATAATCTGGCGCTGACTCCTAAAGTATTCAGGAACCAGGTTCACACCATTGGTCATTCCAGCCATACTCATCAACTCTGCAGTGTCGACAATAGATACAAAATAGACATCCGATCTACTCATCTGACCCAGATTATCAATCGCATTTACAAAGAAGTAAAGTTCATCACCAGGTTTCATCCCCAAAGCTTTGAGGTCGATCAACTTGGTCAAAGTCATCGATTTTTGATGGTTAAATTGGGCATTAAAGTCAAGCTTACGCTCCGTAAAACTAACGCCTTCTCCCTTACCACTGGCCATCGTGGCAGTAACATAAGCAGATTTTAAGCCGTAATCATCAGTTAAAGAAACTTTTAAATGCACTTGTGGAACCTGTCCAAAATCAATACTGGTATGCGGCTTAGGCTCAATTATTTTAATCACTGCCGGAAGATCAGGAATCACCGTCATCATATACAGCTCTGATTTTTTCCCATCCAGCTCCAGCTGATAAAAACCAGGCTTAGTCATCGTTTTCGCAAACTGCCAATTTTTTCCATCCTTATCCTGCGACTTTAATACCGCCACTTCTTTATCATTAAAAATCAGTTTCAACACTTTCACCGGTACTGTAGTGCTGATGCTCCATTTCAGTAAGGAACCATGCGCTGCTTTAAAAGCAAAAGTTGCTTGTGTCTTTTCTGGTATCCCCGTATAAACGGGTGATTTTATCAGCAAAGAAAAAGACGCGATCTCTGGGAGAACTTTTTCTTTAACAGTTACCACATTATCTTGTATTGGAGCAGAGAGTTGAGCACCTGTTATTGGCTTTAAAAAGGAAATCCCGAAGCTCATTCCAATCCCTGTAGCCAATACGAGTACTGCCCAGCCTAATTTATGAAAAGGTAGTTTTGGTTTAATCTGAAGGAGGACCTCACTGATTTTATGCTGCTGCAAACGTTCGAGGGCACTGCATTCCTGTGCCGGCTTCAAGAGCAGCGCAGCACTCTCTTCCAATTCTGGGAAGCTGGCATTCAAATGCCTGGAAATCTGGAGTAAACTGACTTTCCAAAACGGCTTAAACAAACTGATTAAAGCGAAAAAGATTAAAAATAAAGGAATAAATATCCAGAGCAACCAGTCAAACAAGTACACCGCTAATGCCCCGAAAATTAAGGTTAGCCCCAGGCTTAAGGCCAAATTCTGGAGCAGCAACAAGCAGGTCCATTGCTTCTGAAACCTTTCTATCCTATTTATTGCTCCCTGCTCAACCATGATTTACTTTATTTTTATAACCTAAAGAAATGATGCGCTCTATCGTAAAAACCAATAACGCGATTAGCCAGAACACTTTTTGAAGCGGCTGTTCTTGCTGGCTTGTCGCAGGCAGACTAGATGGATCAGCTGCTGCTGATCCTGGAGTTATAGACCCCCTTGGACTGCCTGCAGAACGGGCAGCCGAAGGTGCTGGGTTAAGAAAACTTTTTCGCTCATCATTAGGATTTTGCTCAAAACCAAATCCCGTATCGCTATCGTCCTCCCCTAATATAATAGGCATCATTGCCTGTACAAATTGCTCATTCCAGACCAAACTGGTCCATTGTGGATTGATTCGGCTGTAGAAGCGATAATGAGCTAATGTGCTTTCTTTTGATTTGGTCAATAAGGAGTTCCCAAATCCATCTGTCCATATTTGAGTACCTTGGTCAGTCACATCAGTGGTTCTTTTGCTCAGTGAAATGACTGGCATATTTCCCTTACTTCCAGGCGCTACATCAATCCAGGAATTGATATTGGTTACCTTTTCTCCGGCATAATTAAACAAACGACCCTCTTTAGAAAGCTGCGCTAAAAAGGCAGAACTGACTGGCTTATTCGAAATCCAAAAGCCCGCATCAAAATTCAAACCACTAGCATTCTGACTATTAAGCATCGACACCTCTATGTTTCGTTTTGTTTCCTGAGCAATAGCCTGAATCGCAGCCCTTAAGTAATTTACATCTTCAGGGTGTTCTGCGCCATAAATCAAGACCTTCATTTTAACTTCATCCTTGCCTTCATCCAATCTTTTAATGGTGGTGATTGCCGGAGTGGACGTCGCCTCAAAAGTTTTATGCGCAAAGCTGCTGCTCCAGGTCGCCATAGTATCGGCTCCTGCAATTTCCTTCCAGACTAGACGGAAATTAACCTGGACTTCATTCCCTCCCATATTTTTCAATTTCCGGTCCGCAAACAGGTACACCGGGAAGTTCGGCTGTAATTGCGAATTCAGTTCCCCCAATAATGCATAATGACCGACCGAACCCGGCTTTTCAGTACCTGCTCCAGTCAACTCCTTATGACTTCCCCTTAAAGTATCTTCCAGACTCAATTTCTGGAAACCCATTCCAAAGTCATGCAATTCATAACCAGCCTTGATTAAGGAATCAAAGTCCTGTTTGTGTGCTTTATAAACCGATGGCAGCTGCGATTTTTCCAGCAATACCCAGCCTTTTTTTGGCCCTTCATTTTTTTCTTTTTTTAGATAGGGCTCCGCCAATAGGAAAGCAAGCAGCGCAAGCAGCAGCATCCTTAAAATAAGCAGCAGCCAATCTGTGATCTGGTAACTTCTGGAAGTAAATGGAGAACTCGCCCCCAATAGCGCAATACTACCAATACGCAGCGTTTTCCCCTGTTTCAACTTCCACAGATGGATGATCAGCGGGATCAACAGTCCTGCTAACGCGATTAAACCTATGGGATAAAGTAAATGCACCTTGATATCTCTATATCTTTAATTTGTTTCTTTGGTTCAAAAAATCTCTCAATGCCTGATCCAGCGGTTGATCCGTTTGTATCAGGTGGTAAGAAATCCGTCTGTCCAGCATTTTATTCCTGGTTTGCTCCAGGTAATGAGTCATATTTTCCTGATAAGCAGCCCTTGCAGTCTCCTGATCAATCTGAATGGTTTTTCCGGTTTCCAGATCTTCGAAAGTCGTATACCCTTTAAAATCCAGCTTCATTTCATTCCCAGACATCAAATGAAAAACTAATACCTCATGTTTCAGCGTATTTAAGGTGTTCAATAAATTAAAGATCTCCTGATTTACCTCATAAAGATCAGTGATAAAGATGAGCAGTTCCCGCTTTTGAGCACCAGCATAAAGTTCCTTATAGTTGATGGGCTTAGTGAAAGTCCCTTCTGGCTTCAGCTGTTCCAGTTGATAAAACAATCTCGCAAGATGCTGAAAGTCTTGTTTCGCCACCATAGAAAAGATCCCGGCATCTTTAAACACGTATAAGCCAATGGCATCGCCCTGCAAATTTCCTAAATAGGCCAATGAAGCAGCCAGGTAACGTGCATAATCCATCTTGGTATTTTCGCCATCCTGATGGTTCATGGAAGCACTGGCATCGATCAGCAGGCGGATGCTGATATTGGTTTCTACCTCCGATTCCCGGATGTAATACCGGTCTGAACGGGCAAACATTTTCCAGTCCAGCGACCTAAGATCGTCTCCTGGCTGATAACTCCGATACTGACTAAACTCCAATCCAGGCCCCTTCACCGTATTTTTATGAATCCCGCTCATAAAACCGTCAATCGTCATCTTTGCCGATAAAGACAGCTCTTTGATCGCCATCATCACTTTCGGATCTAGCAACTTGCTCATTAAATGTTGATTTTCGGTCTTGAAATAGTTTTCAGGAGTTCATCAGCCACCATATCCGCAGTTACCTGTTCTGCATCTGCTTTAAAATTCATTAAGATCCGGTGTCTCAATACCGGATAAGCCATGGTCTGCAAATCTTCCATGCCTACAGCATAACGGCCATGAATCAATGCTCTGGCTTTGGCGGTTAAGATCAAGGCTTGTCCAGCTCTTGGCCCTGCACCCCAGCGCACCCATTCCTTCACATAGGCAACCGTAGTCGTATCTGGCCTGGTGGCACGGATCAATTCTGCCACATAGGCAATCAAATCATCACTAATGCTCACCTCTCGTGTCAATGCCTGAAGCTGTTTAATTTCTTCTGCACCAATTACTGGCTGTACCTTATTTTTAACAGTACCTGTGGTACTGCTTAGTATTTTCGTTTCTTCGGCAGCTGTAGGGTAGCCAATTTTAATAAATAAGAGAAAACGATCTAGCTGAGCTTCAGGAAGTGGATAAGTCCCCGCCTGCTCTATTGGATTTTGGGTAGCCAGGATAAAAAACGGACGATCTAAAGGATACGTTTGTCCGCCATAAGTAACTTCAAACTCCTGCATCGCCTCTAATAATGCCGACTGTGTTTTTGGTGGCGTCCTATTGATCTCATCTGCCAGAATAATATTAGCAAATAAAGGTCCCCTATTAAACTTAAAAAATCTTTTTCCAGTCACATGGTCTTCTTCCAATATTTCTGTACCCACAATATCGGTAGGCATTAAGTCCGGTGTAAACTGAATTCGCCTGAAGGAAAGGTCAAGGGCCTGAGACATGGTGCGCACCATCAGTGTTTTTGCCAGGCCCGGCACGCCTTCCAAAAGACAATGGCCGCCAGCAAGCAAAGCAACTAACATTTCTTCAATGATGACGTCCTGTCCGACGATCACTTTTTGAATTTCTGTTTTTAACAGAGAAATTTTATGGATTAGGGTTTTAAGGTTACTTTCTGAAATTTCCAAAGCAATGATTTTTATGATTAAGCGATTGTAATTCAATATAAGGCTCTCCGGGTATTTTTCCCTATCCCTTGATCAGAATATCAAAAAAATTACAAGATATCTGCTCCAAAATCCTCTTTCTAATAAAAATAGACGTTATTTTAGAACGATGCAAAGATCGAAGTTTACATTTGCGAGAATAAAGTATAAATCCGGAAATTGGGATACGGATCAGCGTATGCCTTCCAACTTGCTTAATTCCTTGTTGGAATATACAACCATTCCTTTAGATCCGGAGGAAAAGATTGTAGAATTGAGTAGTCAGGACCTTTTCAAATATCCATTTTGTTATTTAAGCGGGCACAAGCTGGTGCAATTTGATCAGCAAGAGGCTGCCAATTTCAAGAAATATGTGAATAATGGAGGTTTTGTATTTGTAGACGACTGCAACCATGATATTGATGGCTTATTCGCCAAATCATTTGAAACACAAATGAGTAATCTATTTGGCCCAACAGCACTGAAAAAAATTCCTAATCAACATAAGATATACCATTCCTTTTTCAATTTTGAGAATGGCCCGCCTACGACCTCTTTTGAATTAAACGGCTGGGGTGACGATCTGGTGCACGATTACCTGAAAGCCATTACAGTAAATAACCGCATCGGGGTATTGTACAGTAATAAAGATTATGGCTGTGAATGGGATTACGACTTCCGCAACAAGCGATTCCTGGCGGAAGACAATACTAAATTTGGCGTAAACATCATTCTTTACGCCATGGGCATCAATAGCTAATCCTTCATTAAATAAAGTATTAAAGTACCAGCTGTTCGTATAGTTTTTTCAAGGTTTCATTTGCATCTAAACATAAACCCGGATGAGTTTTAGAGGTCTGAACCACGGTACTTCTAGTAGCCGTTAACCAGCGAAAACGCGAAGCCATGTCCAGCTGTCCAATCGTTCCACCTGCTTTCCCCCCTTTACTGATCAGCTCAAAAGAACGCAAATGATCCTGCAATTCCTGAGGATCCAATTTACAGGCAAATGCAGCAAGACGCCGCTCATCTAATTCAAATGAGGTCTGTAAAAACTTTTGTTTAGCGCAATACAATATGATGCCCACATTAAGAAATTCTTCCCGTTCTACCCTTGGTACGACGCGGATCACGGCATACTCAAATAAGTGCTTCTCTTGCATTCTGTGCTTCTTTTACAAAAATTTCTGAATTTGCGAGGCGTAATTCTAAAAACTTGGAATATACTTCGCGGTGTGCTTCAATAGATTCAAAGGTATTGTCCCTGATCAGCCAGTCGTCTGGAATTAAGGCCACAATGGCCCTGATTTTTTCCGGAGTCAGTATCTCTTTAAAAACAGCATTCACTTCTTCTAATTGTGATGCCTGGCTCAACAGTACATGGTCTTTGATCAAACTGAACGGTCTTACCGCCTGCTCTTCCCAGTTTTCCATGGAATGGTGAAAATATAACGCAGCACCATGGTCAATCAGCCATAATTCTTTATGCCAGATCAACATATTCGTGTTGCGGGCGGTACGGTCCATATTGGTCAGCAGCGCATCCATCCACACAATCTCTGAGGCTGTTTTTTCGTCTACCTGATTCACTAAAGGATCAAAAGTGATCGCTCCTGAAAGGTAATGCAAGGCAAGATTCAGCCCAACACTCGTCCTCAATAAGTCCTGGATCTCTTCATCCGGTTCAATCCGGCCAAAATCTTTCTCTAATTGCGCGAACACCAATTCCGGCATTCTCAAGCCAAGTAACCTGGCGATTTCTCCGCCAATCAACTCGGCAATGAGTGCACGTAATCCCTGTCCGGCACCACGAAATTTGAGTACATATAAAAAGTCATCATCTGCTTCTGCAATTGCAGGCATCGATCCCCCTTCGCGTAAAGGGGTCACATACCTGGTCACATTAACAGTTCTGAGTTCTGGTTGGAAATTCTTCACACCTACATAATTTAAGAGCAAAAGCTCCGATTTGAGCCAAATATACTACATTTCCGCAAATCAGATACCCTATGCACTAAGACATAGATCTGCTATTTTCAGATTTTATTTGGAGCCGTTTTTTATAAGTTCGGAATACATTTCATCCAAAAAGCCTTGCTGACTTGGACTATCCTTGAAATATCGCTGGTAGCTTACACTGCAGCTCTCCACATCGGCAATGTTTTTTGGGTTAAAAGACCAATCGTTTATATCCTTCACCGTAATTCCTATATCGGTACTGCAACTTTGCCATAGCTCAGAGAATTTAGTTTTTTTACCCTTGCCCTTGCTCATTTGATCAAAGTCTGCATACACCGTAAATCCGCGCATTTCAGAATTGAAGAATTTTGAAATCGATGTGACAGGAACACCGGCCCAATCTATCGTTTTACCAGTCGGAAGTTCTATGGAGTTGAGTTTTTTCTCATTCAAAATTTTATCTTGTTCCCCTTCTTTAAAAAACTGCTCATCGTACACTAATTTTGTGCCTGTCGGAACCAATATTTTTTTAACTACCAAAGGCTCTTTAGTGATAAAATAAGGATAATCTGGTGCAGAATTTCCACCTGTTGGGTTCATGCTTCCCATACAGCCTGTTAAAGATAACAAGCCAAATAAAAAAGCAGGAACTTTAAAAATTTTCATAAGCGTTTTGTTTGTAACACAACACTCAAATATATACGAATGTTTCTGATTTAGTCCTTAAGCGCCTGTTTTTCCGTAAGGTATTTCCAGTATCTTTTTGGGACATGCTGCACGTGTAATTTGGTATTTTTTCTGGCCGCAATATTGGTGCTTTTAAAATAGTCTTTCCATAGCCTGGCGTAAAGCTTTTCTTTGCCGTCCTGTAGCGCTGCTGTAGGTCTGTTCAGATTTTTCTCCTCTTCTGGACTTAGGCTTACCTCTTCTACTTGTTCCAGGTTATAATACAGTCCATAATGCCTTTTTAAATCATAAATGATCCATTGCTGATCCGCGTAGCGGTTCTTAAAATGGTTTAGAATTAAAGGGAGTACATTAAAGTCTGGATCCACACCGCAATAGAAAATCCCATCTGCAGACAACTGAAATCGAATGAAGGCCTCCATCCTGTGCTTTTCCCGTTCCACTTTCTTAGCGGTTTGTGCCACCGCCAATACATTGGCATTACCATAATTGGCTTCTGCACCAGCTGGGTTGGAAAAGATATAACAGGTAAACTCAAATAAACTGTTATAGGCCTGAACAGATTCTGAAAGGAAAGTGCAGTAGAATCTTCTCATCCAGCCTGGATTTAGTTTGCTTTTTAAGCCCGTCCACACCCTATCCGCTTTTTTAGCATCATTATGCACATAAAATTCCGAACTGAAAGCATCAGGTTGGTGGTGTTTTTCTAACTGCAGGACGACCTTTCCTGGTTTTCTTTCAAACCATTCAAAGACGGCACAAAGCAGACTCTCTAAACTTCCATCGATGACATATATCATAGGCAATTCTAGGTGTTAAAATAAAATCAATTGCTGCACATCAATTTTAGCATATTTGCCCTGGCTTTCCGCTAATATGAATGACTTGATCTGCGTAGCCTGATAATCTTTCATTTGATAAGGACTGTCTGAACATTTGATAAAGTGTTTCGCTCTGTTATAAGCAACTCCTATTTTCTTCAGCTGGTCAATGCGTAATTTCCCGAACTTTCTAGCTTGTACGATCTTTTTTGCTGAACTCACACCAATTCCAGGAATACGCAGAATCATTTTATATGCAGCCACATTAATGTCTATAGGGAAGTACTGAAGGTTCCTTAAGGCCCAGCTCAATTTAGGATCCACGTCTACATCCAAATGGGGATTGGCATCATTGAGGAGTTCATTGACGTGAAAGCCATAAAAGCGCATGAGCCAATCTGTCTGATACAATCTATTCTCACGAATTAATGGAGGTTGAGTACCAATAAGTGGCAGACGATTGTCGTAACTAATGGGAATGTATCCAGAATAATAAACTCTTTTCAGCGAGAAATTCCTATAAAATGCATCTGCAGTATGCATAATGTCTTTATCTGTTTCCGGAGTCGCTCCAATCACCATCTGAGTACTTTGACCCGCAGGTACAAATTTAGGCGTACTCTTGATCAGCTTTTTCTCGTCTTTGAACTGTATGATTTGGTTTTGTACCAATGCAAGTGGCCGCTTTACATCTTCATGGCTCTTTTCCGGAGCAAGTAACTTCAGGCCACTTTCCGTCGGCATCTCCAGATTGATACTCATTCTGTCTGCATAAAGCCCAGCTTCCCTAATGAGCTCTTCACTTGCACCAGGAATAGTTTTCAAATGAATATACCCATTGAAGCGTTCTTCAAGCCTTAGTTTCTTCACGACTTTCAATAAACGCTCCATTGTAAAATCGGCATTCTTAAAAATTCCTGAGCTTAAAAAAAGTCCTTCAATAAAGTTTCTTCTGTAAAAATTGATGGTGAGGGAAACCACTTCCTCTACAGTAAAAGCAGCACGCTCTATATCGTTACTTTTTCTGGAAACACAGAAGGCACAGTCATAAATACAGTGATTGGTCAGGAGAATTTTCAAAAGTGAAACACAGCGACCATCTTCTGTATAGGTATGACAAATTCCTGAAGCATGGCTATCACCGATTCCTTTATTGTCGTTTTTCCTTATTCCTCCACTTGAAGAGCAGGATACGTCGTATTTTGCTGCATCAGCCAGGATATTTAGTTTTTCTCTAATCCGTTCAGACATGATTCTATATTTTACTAACAAATATAGTATATTTATACTAACTTTATTAGTAATAATATAGAGTGATTAAAATACTCTTGCTTTTTAACAAAAACATCTATTTGAATCAGAATTTAGCCTCATTCATCCAGCGCATCAGCCTAACGCTAACTTCAGTATCCAATACTTCATTCTTAATTTTCACTTGCTTCCCATTGCCGGTTGAGAATCCGCTGCAGCATATAACCGTATCATCCTTTTAAAACAGGAAACTCGGTCATCGTTTCACATATTCTGACTTACTTTTAACCAATCAAAAGACCTTTGTTCTGGAGTTCTTAAACACAAAATCTATGGTTCTCTTTTTTAAGGTACCATCAGCAGAAGGATGACCAAATGTATATTTCCCGGGCTGTGTTTCAACCTTTTTAGCAGATTGCCTGGCTGCCAGCACATTGTTTTGTAAAGCCAGTGCTACTGCTGGATCATCGGTCATCCCAAAATCGTAAGATGGATCGTCTACAGTTGAACGATCAGCGGCAAGCCCATCAAAGTAGTCGCCTTCCCCATTGGCATTGCGCAGCTGATACATGGAGATGAACATTTTGTAATTACTAATGTCTATATCAAAAAAACCTACCGGCTTTCCATAGCTGCGCACTTGCTGAAGTCCTTGTGTAGATGCACCAACTATCTTAACATTCAAATAAGGTTTCAAAACATTAATCAGCAATTCGCTCGCAGAAGCTGTATACTCACTGATGATAAAATGGATCGTTTTTAAATCTGTTAACGGCCCTTGTTTCTCAAACAAAACCGTATTTGCTTTAACACTGTAATCAATATCGTTTAGTGTTGCGATCCGACCATCTATATATAAAGGTTTATTGTCATTTCCTCTTATGATCTGATGACGCAAGAGCTCTGCCTTTCCTTCACGCATGGTTTGATTGTAATGTTCTGTAAGCATGAGTTTTTTGTCCCATTTAGCAGGTATCAGTTGATTTGCAAAATAAACCACTGCATTTTGATATCCGCCACTATTGTAGCGCAAATCTACAATCAGTTCAGAAACCCCTGCCTGACCGAAACTACTCAGCACAGGCGCTAAATACTTTTCAGAATTGGATTCATCTGTGAAACTGCTGTAAGCGATAAAACCGATTTTTTTGCCACCAATATTTATCACCTGATGCTTTAAAACAGGGTTTATTTCAAAAATACCATCCAGCAGTCTGACTTCTCTTGTTTTTCCATTCCGATCTACCGTATTCAATTTGAGGAAAGATTGACTTAATGCCACTTTCCATAAAGCAGAAAATGAGGCCTCATTATTAAAAGACTGCCCATTTATAGCCGTCACCAGGTCACCTCTTTTCATTCCCGACTTTCCTGCGGGAGAATTTAGATCCACATAAAGTATCCGGGTTCCCAATGCACTATGATGAAAGGATAATCCAAAGCCAGAATTGATTTTATAACCACTGGATTCAGCCATATTGGCCTTAACCCCCATCGCCGCATTTTTAACAATCGTGGAATACTTCGGCAATGAAATGTCTAATGCATTGTACTCGTAAGGTTTACCGGTCAGGTTATTCATTGGAAACCTGGAAAATTCAAAAATCTCCTGTTTATAGGCTTTAAGCTCATCAGCATTCGCCTCATAAAATCTACCGGGAATGAACCGCTCCTGACTAGGGAGCAGTTCATTCCACAGATAAATTTGTTTTGCGTACAAATAGATAGAATCCAAATTATTCAATACCGCCTGTTTGCCCAGATGATCTTCTTTCTCCTCTATAAAAGGAACGTTTTTTTTACAGGAACAAAACAGCAAGCCAATAACAATAAACAACAGGATTGCTACCGTTATACATTTGACATGCAGCCAGCACCTACTGCGCTGAGCTGAAAGCCAAACTTCATGCACTTCATTAGAGTGGTCTTTTAGACGCATTTTATGCTAAAATTTAATTGGCCAGGAAAAAATAACCATTTGGAACTAACTGATAGCTGAAATCAGTCTTTGAAGTATTTGCATCTGAACCGTATTTAACGTAATAAGAAACCTCTTTTTCACCCAGCAGGTGACGATATCCACTATAGGTAATTTTGAAGCTACTACGCTCTGTTCGTGTTTCCCGATTACTAACCCAATTCTGATAATGAACTGAGCTTCTTGTGATATCGTATGGGTAGTCTACAAAATCAGGCACATCGTTATAAGGTATAGTCCCAGCTTGATCCCTGTAAAAATAAGCATATAGATCACCAAAATACTTTAAAGGATTCTGCCCGTAGGTATCTTTCTCATTGTGCCACCTGAATTTAACGTAAGGACGATCAAAAGGGCCGTAATTAATGTTAAAGGGTGCTCCAATCATCCCATGGGTGTGTAAATTGGCCAACTGAAAGGCTATGGGAACTCCCGGACTTTCCTTAGAATAAGTTTTATTCGCAGAAACTACATCTATAAATCCACTCAGGCCATTGACCTTGATCATTCCATCTGCATCCGCATTAATCCCTGTATATTTGACCTTTATATTGGCAGAATTTATAATGGTTTTTTCTTCCTCAGTCATGTTTCTGTCTATACCAATTAAATTACGCAAAATCCCCAATTGTTTATAAACTGCATTATAAAGCTTGACAGAAGAATATTGCGATTCGATGACCATAATCCCCATCCGACCGTAGGTTACACTTTTTACATATACTGGATTTATGCCACCAGTAATGAGCGGCATGTTGGCACCTGTTGAATCAAAAAGCTGACCGGGAGGAGGCGTATCAAGATCAATCTTAAAGTTTTCCTGAAAAAATTTTAGCTTTAAAGCCGATACAGAATTGATGTAATGATTCTCCCCTTTCTTTATGGTGTTTGCATCAACCAGAAATACGTCAATACTTTTGTTGTATCCGTAAAGCGTTTTTAGTTCTTCGTACACCTTAAAAGAATCCAGTTCTAACCTAAGGGAAGCAGCACCAACTCCTCCTGGATTTAAGGCCTCCAGATCAGTCAATGCTGCATTAGTTAACGCTTTTTCCGCAATAGGACGTGGCAAAGAAGTTCTAGCCACTACGGAACCTGAAACTGGCATTGTGGTAGACAGTGTAACCGGTCTAATGTACTGCGAAACTCCCAGCAGCATTTTTGGATTAAATGCCCCATTAATACTTCGTCCGTCCAATATGGCACCTGGATAAATATTCAAGGCCATAGACTGATCAGAAATAGTGAACATCCTGGATGTATATCCCTGATTATAGTAAAGAAAATCTAATCCTGGCCCAGTGGCTTTTCCAGGGCCATCTTTTTCTACCCAGGCTAAACCACCGCCATTTCCAGGTCCAGACAAAGTATTCACATTATTTCTTTTTCTTCCATTCAGCTGATCCATGGGAGAATCATTACCGGGATAAGATATCGAGTTCACCGTAAAACCGTCAATCTGGGGCGGCCTCATTCCAGGGAAGTTGGTCTTTTTTGCCAGTTCAGCCTTTTCAAGCACATCTTTTGAACAGCCCATAGGAATTAATAACAGCAGACATAGGCTAAAGGCAATACCCATTATCGCCTGCCGGCTGTTCGGTAATTTATTGTTTTTTAGGAGGAGCATAGTTTGATTTTATTTAAAGGTTAAATCTGGTTCCCTAAACATGAATTCCTGTTAGTAGGGAAAATCAAGTTTAAAAACTGTTTTAAATGGACTGTTATCTTTCAGGTATTTAGCTCTGAATGAAATGGGTACTCCTGGATCCTGCGAAGTAAATACCCCCACATTATCCGAAAGGAAACTGGTGATGCCTTCCGGATTCGGATTGATCAGCAGCTGAATTGCAGATTCCCCCATCGTACTTCCCAAAATATAAATGGTAACCCGGCAGGAGGTAAACAAGGTCTTCTCCTCTTGGGTAAAGGACTCGGTGGTTTGTTTGAAAATTTTCTTTACGACTTTTTCGAAAGCGCTTTTCATTTGCGAACCGCCATTATTAGTTTCCACAACCAACAATCCAAATCTTCCATAAGTAACCGAATTGATATACACAGGTGAAACTCCATTGAACACTTCCGGAGTGATACTTGCCATGTCAATTAATTGTCCTACTGTTGGATCAGGAGTAGTAAATGTGAAATTTTTAACCGTATAACTGGCCATTAATTTCGTGGAATACTGTGTTGCAGATGAATTATAATCGAATGAAGAATTTGTAGATGCAAATAAACGGCGTTCATTTACATTGTAGCCGTAAGCAAGCTTCACCTCTTGATACCTTGAAAAAAAGGAAATAGATTGAGAGAAATCATCGATTTGCTTTCCTGAAAAATCGGGGGCCATCAGTGCATTCCTCAAAAATATACGGCTTTTTGAAAGACTGGGTGAGGCTACGGTTCCAAAAGACAAACTGGAAGGAAAGGACAAATAAAGATCAATTGGTGCTCCTTGATAGCCAACAAAAGGCAGGAGCTCATCTGTAGCGATGGAAGCCGCCTTAAGTATGGAACCAGGATATATAAATGAGGTGTTGGCAGGTGTTACCGTCATCTCATCAGACTCATAAAAAGCACTTTTACCAAATGCAGCCCAACTACTATCTCTTAAATGTATTAGCGCGCCCAGCTTTCTGGCATCCATAGCCTCCTTCATGGAAATCTTGGAGAGCCCCAGAAAAACGGGCTCCATAGGTTCAATCCTCAAATGTTGGAATTGACTAGCTAACAAATTCTCAGCAGCCTTTATCGGCTGTACTTGCCCCTGCTCTACCCGATCTTTCTTGCAGGCAAAAAGAAATAGAGGGATCATCATCAATAACCTGGCGTATTTCATGTTTATGGAATAAAGTTCGAAGCAGGCTGTCTGGCCTGCTTCGAAAATTGGAATATTATTTTAGCTCTTTGCACCTGGCCTTAGGTGTCTAATTGCGGACGTTAATTCTAAATGGATTTCGGAAGGTTCCGAAATCAGACAAATAATTTAAAGTATAGTATAATGGTGCACCAGGAGAATCTGATTTGAAGCCCCCACACTCCGCAATTACCTGTGCAAAACCAGCCAGACCTCCAGTAACCGCCCTTACAGTCGAGGTGCCATCCACCCCCATTACATATACATAAATTTTAGAATGCTCAATTACTGATTTTTGTGCATTCGTCAAACGAGTGTTTAAAGCGACCGAAAACGCAGATCCTAACTTCGATTCAGAACCAACCCCAAGCATTTCAGCGGAAAGCGTAAGTGCGACACTAAGCGTCGTTTTAACCATCGCAAATGAAGAATCAGATTCCATGATAAAAATTCCTTTTCTACCATAAGTCACTGAGCTCACGATTAATGGCTCGATTCCACCAAATTGGGCCATATCATAACTCGGTTTCAAAAAAGGTTCATAGATAGGAGGTTCAATATTAATTGAAAAGTTTTCTTGAATAAACTCCGCTCTAACCTTTGTTTTGTTTGCTCCAGTCGAGGTCGTATCTAAGAAATCTACTTTCAGTAATTTCCCGATGTTAAAACTAGCCCCAAAGGATTTCTGAAGCTCTTCCACTTTTCTGAACTGATTTTGTTCATAAGTAAAAGACTGTATTTGTGTCCCTGTACCGGCCTTTATTGCATCTCTAACGTACCTTGCATCTTGGCTAGGTGCTGGCAGAACCGATCTTGAAATACTATCGGTAGGAAAGTTAGCATACATCGTTATCGGATTTCTGTGTATAGCAGGAATAGACATTGGCGTAAAATTCTCTACATCTACGGCACTATTGCCACGAATAATGGCTCCCAAATACAATTTTAATCGTGTTTCAGGTAAAATAGCAGGAACCTCAGTTGATTCATAAAAAAACGTAGTTCCTGAACCATTAGCCCAGGCACTATCCCGAATCAAAATAATGGAATTCTGCTTTTTTCTGTTGATGATGCCTTTGGGACCCGATTTATCAAAAGAGCTCAGATTGAAGATCGTTGGACCGTAACTAAAGCGTTTTAAATTGTTACCGGATAAAGTTGGATCTGATGCCCCGGAAGCATCTTTACTCATTTCTTTTTTACAGGATAGTATAAAAAAGAGGGGGAACACGACAAGCGTGTACTTGAAGTAATGTTTCATAGAAGAATTATTTATTTAATTAAAGGTTTGATTGTTACTAAATAAGCAAATAAAAAATATTAAAATCAATCTATAAGGACTGAGGTATATTAAAGTTGTTTTTGGAATAAAGCACCTTCAGTTGCCCAATTAAACTATTGAAGATGCATCAATTGATGCGAAAATAGATCCTTTATCAGCTCCATTATGATTTATAAAAACAATGGAGAAAAAAGACGAGCAAGTGCTAAATAGAGTAGTCAATGAATTTTTAAACAAACACCATTTTCATAGTAAAATATTTAAAATTAAATAAACATGAATTTGATTAATCGAATATAAAGTTATTTTCAATTAAAGGAAATTAAAATTAAGTAACATTATTATTACATTAATAATTAATTATAGAAGAGTTGCCAATATTTTAGTTAAAAACAGCATTAAATAGGGAATCAAAGCAGTTTTACATAGAAATTACTGGTAATCATAAAAACTAGGTCAGCACAAAATCAATCACCCACAGCAAGAAGAAACAACACCATTAATATTATAATTTCACAAAAAGCGACATTTAATATATTTATTAGACAAATAATACCTTATTAAATTTTATTAATAAATAATTATGGAAATAATGGTTATTTATAACCAGAAATGAGCCGAATCAATTACAATATTTTCTATTATAAATAATTAAACAAAAAAGAGCGATTAAATACTCAAAAACAACATGCACAAGAAATCAATAAAATTTATCTTTTCCATCCGCTCAAAAGATCAAATTGCAGAGGAAGCTGTACTCCAGCATATTGGAGCACAAAATAAATATCACATCACCATAGTCCAGGTAAATACCAACCATGATGGTATGGGCGGCTATGGCAACACAAAAAAAGGATGAAATCAACAGCCCAATGCTGAAATTCTTAAATAAGATGAACTGTTTAGTTTTTTTGATAAAACGGCGGGAAGCTTTAAACTATTTAAAAGTATCAAAACCATCCTTTGCATCACACCAAAACTCATCCAATGCAATTAATCTTGGTTTCAAAAAGGAAATTAAAGCTGGCCAGTCAGATTCTTTGAAAATGCTCACATCCGGAAGGTGTTTCACGATCCTGCTGACTGTTTTATAATGCTCGTCTGTAGTATGTAGTTCCCAATCCCACTCTTCCTCTAAACTGTTGTGCAGCATAGTTTTAAAGGCAGTAAACTGCTCAAAAAACAGCTCCTGCATTCCCGGATCAGGATGAGACATTTCAATCGCAATATAAGCCGCCTTTTTGTCGACAGACATTTTAAAATTCAGGTACTTGATTCCTGTTTTATAATTCACCCAATTGATTCGCATTCCTTCTGCGGATTGATGAGCTGCAATATATTGTCCGAAGGTAGTCCAGAAAGACTGTTTTAACTGCGCAGCCTGATCTTTTGAAAACATGGTATTGGATTTTAGATAGTATGGTATTCTGAATACGAAAAGAGATTAAAGCGTCCAGCTCATCAGCTCCATCACCCTTTTAAACTCGTCTTGAACATCCGCTTTTAAATGGATGGTTTCTTTCGTTACCGGATGTACAAATTTCAATTCTGAAGCATGCAGCAGCATCGTTGTCATCTCCCATTGCTCTTTGAAAAACTTGTTTTGTTTATTACAGCCATGCTTACGGTCGCCAATAATCGGATAAAAAATATGTGCAAAATGTCGACGCAGCTGGTGCATCCTTCCCGTAGTAGGTGTTGCTTCCACTAAAGAATACCTGGAAGTAGGATGTTTTCCAAGGGCTACTTCCAATTCTGCGCGCTGTAAAGTCACAAAAGCAGTGAACGCCTCCTGCATATTGCCATTTTCTTTCGCCAAAGGGTAGTCGATCTCCAGGCTATCCGGGGCATAACCTCTCAAAACTGCCAGGTATTTCTTTTCTACTTCCGCATTTTGGAATTGCTGATGCATGGCGATTTCCGTCTCCTTATCAAAAGCAAAAAGCAGCAAACCACTGGTTTTCCGATCTAAACGATGAACAGGGCTAACATACTTATTGATCTGATCCCTTAGCATTTGCAGCGCAAATTCTGTGGCATCACTAGCAATAGAAGAACGGTGAACCAATAAACCATGAGGTTTATTGATGGCAATCAGATGATCGTCCTGATATACAATTTCCAGCATTTAATTTTTTCTGCGAAGATAACCTTTTGATTTTTTAAAACCGCCCAATTGTATCAAATTTGTTCCTTTTTGACAGGATAGAAGCATTTTACTTAAATTGAGAAATCATGAAAACCAAACCAACAAACCCTCCTGTTAATGGATTAAAAAAGGCAACCGCTGCCTTCTTTATGGCGATGCTGATCGCTGGAAACGTCAGCTATGCACAAACTAAAAAGGAAACTATTGACCTGATCGTCAAGGAAGCCACAGAAAATTCTCAACTGGAAAAACTCGCGCATGAGTTATTAGATATGGTTGGCCCCAGACTCGTGGGCTCACCTCAAATGAAACAGGCCAATGATTGGGCAGTAGCCAAATATACCAGCTGGGGGATCCCTGCTAAAAATGAACAATGGGGAGAATGGCGCGGCTGGGAACGTGGAATTTCTCATATTGACCTGGTTTATCCGCGTGTAAAATCTTTGGAAGGCATGCAGTTGGCATGGAGCCCAAGCACAAAAGGAAAAGCTGTAGTCGGAGAAATGATCATCTACCCTGACCTACCCGATTCTGTATCCTTCAAAAGCTGGTTGCCGAGCGTAAAAGGAAAGTTTGTGATGTTTTCCATGAACCAACCTACCGGCAGACCAGATTATAACTGGCAGGAATTTGCGACACCAGAATCTTTTGAGAAAATGAAAAAAGACAGGACCGAACAAACCAATGCCTGGCGCTCCAGAATTAGTAAAACCGGACTAAACTTAAAAGCATTAGCCCTGGCGTTTGAAAGTGCAGGCGCATTAGGTGTAGTCACCAGCAACTGGTCAGCTGGATTTGGTGTCAACAAGATCTTTGGTGCAAACACCACTAAAATCCCTTCCATCGACATTTCCCTGGAAGATTACGGCTTATTGTACCGACTTACCGAATCAGGAAACAAACCTAAAATCAGCGTAAATGTAGGATCTAAAGAGCTGGGTGTCGTTCCTACTTTTAATACCATTGCAGAAATCAAAGGCACAGAAAAACCAAATGAATATGTGGTCCTTTCTGCGCATTTCGATTCCTGGGATGGCGGCACAGGTGCCACAGATAACGGAACAGGTACAATCACGATGATGGAAGCCATCCGTATTCTGAAGAAAATCTATCCTAACCCAAAAAGGACCATTCTTGTAGGTCATTGGGGCAGTGAAGAACAAGGACTAAACGGCTCCAGAGCTTTTGTAGAAGATCACCCGGAAATTGTTAAAAACATACAGGTGGTATTTAACCAGGACAATGGCACTGGCCGGGTAGTGAACCTTGCCGGACAAGGCTTCTTAAACTCTTATTCCTATTTAGGGAAATGGTTATCGGCTGTGCCTGAAGACATCAGAAAACAAATTGCAACGACTTTCCCTGGCAGCCCAGGTGGTGGTGGTTCAGACTACGCTTCTTTTGTAGCAGCAGGTGTACCCGCATTTTCACTGAGCTCCAATAGCTGGTCCTATGGTACCTATACCTGGCATACCAATAGAGATACTTACGACAAAGTCGTTTTTGATGATGTGAGAAGCAACGCGATATTGACTGCAATTCTAGCCTATATGGCGAGTGAAGATCCGGAAACGACTTCCAGAGAAAAAAGCATTTTACCTGTGAATCCAAGAACAGGAGAACCAGGTGTATGGCCTCCACAAGTTAAGCCAACACGTAAAGGCGGTATAAACTAATCGTTATCCCGCGATCAGAAAACTAAAATATCTGTATACGAAAATGCCCTTCCGATTTATTCGAAAGGGCATTTTTAATTAAAAGCCTTATTTTTTATTCTTTACATATTTTTCTAACCATTGGTCTTGTTCCCAGAACGTGTGCAGAATAGACTCCCTACTCCTGTAACCATGGAATTCTTTCGGTAACAATACCAATCTCACCGTACCGCCATGACCTTTGATCGCACTATACAAGCGCTCACTTTGAATCGGGAAAGTTCCTGAATTCTCATCGTCAATACCATGGGTCATCAATAAAGGTGTTTTGATTTTATCTGCATAATTAAATGGCGACATTTTGTTGTAAACATCCATTGCCTGCCAGTAAGTACGAGCTTCCACCTGAAAACCAAAAGGAGTCAAGGTGCGGTTGTAAGCACCGCTTCTCGCTATTCCCGCAGCAAATAAATTGGTATGTGCCAGTAAGTTGGCAGTCATGAATGCACCATAAGAGTGCCCTCCTACAGCAATCCGACCTCTATCAGCTACACCCATATCTACCACATAATTAATCAAAGCGGTTGCATTGTCTTCAATCTGCTGTAAGAACGTATCATTAGGTTCTTCTTTTCCTTCACCAACAATCGGCATATCTGCCTGATCCAATACCGCATACCCTCTGGTTACCCAGAATACCGGCGAGCGAAAAGCCAGTCTGGTGAAACGGTAAGGAGATCCTTTTACCTGTCCGGCAGCCGCCAGACTTTTGAATTCACGTGGGTAAGCCCAGATCAATACCGGCAATGGTCCATTTTCTTTCTTAAAATCCTTTGGCAGGTACAAAGTAGCAGAAAGCTTGATGCCATCCTTACGAGGGTAAGAAAGCAAGGCCTTCTGAACTCCTTTCAAACTTGGGTAAGGATCTGCAAAGCTGGTTAAGGCTTGTTCCGACCTGTTTTTCAGGTTAACAGCATAAATGTTAGGCGCTTCTTCTGTAGACTCTCTGGAGATGTATACCTTACCGGTATTGTTAAAGAATACTGGCTCCTCATAATATGGCGCCTTAGATTTAAACAAAGTATCCTGTTTATTGGAAATCAGGTTCCATTTCAGGATAAAAGGACGGTCGCCTTGAGGAGACGCACCTGCTCCTTTAGTGAAGATTACACCTGGAGCACCTTTGTCAAACAACAAAACTTTTGCAGAAAAAGGCCCTTTACCATAAATAAAATCCCCTGGATCTGTATACGTATCCTCTGAAGACCTGTCCGAGATCACTTTGACCACCTTACCGCTTTCCGGATTGATCAACGTCATTTTTTGAGCACGGTCTTTCCTCCATTGCTCTTGTACCAGGGCATAGTTTTGATTGCCCCATTCCACACCACTATATCTTGAAGCCATGCTGTACAACTTTACAGGAGCCGCAGTAAAAGGAGCTTTCAGCATAAACAAAGCATCTCGGACTTCCGCTTTCAGGTTCGGATCACCTTTATCCTGCGCTTCTGCCCAAACAATAGTTGCAGCGGCATCACTTCTCCATTCATAAGCACGCGGCCCAATAGCAACAGCGTCAAAGCCTGTTGGCAGTTTCTCTGCAAGCGGTGCATGGTAAAGTTCTTTCACCAATTGCCCCTGAGGATTCAGGATGGTGGTTTTGAAAGGGAAATAATAAATAGGCACCAGGTAAGAATAAGGTTTCTCAATAGTTTGTACCATCAGGAAATTGCCATCTGGCGAATAGGCAGCCTTGCGATAAATAGCTGGACCTGCAATTTTAGTGGCATTGCCATTCAGGTCTACCTCCTGTAATTCCGAACTGAGGTAATAACCCATCAAATCCTGGTCGTAGGTATTTTTTAGCAAGTTTTGATAAGTTCTGGAAGGCGTAACTACGCCCAGGTTTTCCTGAACTACTGGTCCTGTAGGCACAATGTTATCCACTGGCTTATGACCGCGTGAAGGAAGGATAAACTGAGCAAGAATACGCTTACCATCCGGATGCCATAGTAATGTAGTACCATAGGCATCATTGAGTAAACCATTGGTCAGTCTGCTTGCTTTTAGATTTTTAACATCTACCAGCCAAAGTTCCACCCCTTTTAAAGTATTATTGCTGAAAGCGAAAAAGTTCCCATCTGCATTCCAGCTGATATTGGTCATCCTCATTTTCTCCGGTAATCCGGCAACTTTATTTTCTTTACCGGTTTTCAGGTCTTTAATCGTCAGGTCGCTGTAAATACCGGAAACTTCTCCTTCCGTAGAATTATTGGTGGGATTAATCCTGATGCCTGCCAGCCCAATTACAGGCTGAGCCACCTGCTCAATGGAAGCATACCCTGCTGAGGAAAGCAGCAGCATCAAACTTCCGTCTTTGTTAAAACGTACAGTTGGACTTGTCGGCGCATCTACCAGGTCAACAATGCTTTTAGGAGGTAATTGGTAAGTCAGGTTCTCCTGCGCAAATCCTTGGGTACTTAAACCTGCCATCAGCAATACGCTGAGCAAGGTTTTAGTGATTGGTTTGTAGTTTTCGGTCTGTATCATTTTTCGTTGAGTATCCATGACTATGAATGTCATTTGATATAAGTATAAGTTAGTACACAAAAATGGGATTCTAAATGAAGGCTTGCTAAACTATCGCGTAAAAGTTACCTTTGAAACATTCCACCCACAACATCTCCTGTCATGCAAATTGTTGAGACCATTGATCAGTTTTACAAAAGGACCAACCAAAGTATTCCGGTCGAATTGTTAAATACTACAGGCAACCCAAGCCATTTTAACGTAAAAGAACGGAGTTATTGCAGTAAAATGAGCCCTTATAACCGGAGAGACCACTATAAGATCTGCCTGACGATTGGAAAAGGACGGCTGCATGTAGCAAATGAAGTGATTGAAATTGATCGGCCAGCGCTGGTATTCTCCAATCCTACGGTTCCTTATTCCTGGGAATCCACGTCTGAAAGCCAGGAAGGCTATTATTGTTTATTCAATGATTCCTTTATTTCTCCGGAAATGAAGAAAGGGCTGGAAAGAATATGCCCTTTGTTTAATCCGATCATCTCTCCCTCCTGTTTTTTAGATAAACCTGCTTATCAAAGAGTGAATGGATATTTCCTTCAATTAATTGCGGAGTTAAAGAGTGATTATGAGTATAAATATGAGGTCATCAGGAGTATTTTAAAACTCATCATCCATGAAGGCATCAAGATCCAATCCGCCACCCTGGCGCCTGCCCTTACCGATACTTCCGATCACATTACCCCCAGGTTTCTGCATCTGTTAGAGCGACAATTCCCGGTAGATTCTCCCGAAAATCCTTTAAAATTGAAGAGTGCTTCTGAATTTGCTGATCAGCTGAACATTCATGTAAATCACCTGAATTATGTAATTAAGTCCCATACGGGAAAGACCACCACACAGATGATCAGCAACAGAGTGGTTGAGGAGGCAAAAACATTATTAAAACAAACAGATTGGGATGTGGCTGAAATTGGATATTGCCTGGGTTTCGACTATCCAGCCCATTTCAACAATTACTTTAAAAAGAATACTGGACTTACACCTGCCGCCTTTAAGCACCACAGTTAAGCCCTGTCCAGTCCCTCGCTTTCTTAAAAGCTGTAAAGCATTAAATCAACACACGTATACCTCTTGCTCCTTGTCGAATGTCCAGACTTGACGCTGACCTCTTCTGGCAATAACCAAAGAATAACACTCTTCATTTTCTGAGATTTCCAGGACCTCGCCTATATTGACAAGCTTGTCACCGATAGATAAATTTGCAATTTCTAAGTTTTTAAACATTATAGGCTGTTCCAATATATGATCCATGAGAGCGAAAAGATAAAAGAAGATTTATTTAAAATTTAATTTATACCCAAAAATATAATTATTTATCAAATAACACTAATAATTTAGTTAAATCAGTAGATTTCGCGTTTAAACTACCTGTGCGGGCTTACTTTTAAAACATTAATGGGCCTGGCAATGCTATTTCCGTAGATTATCGTGCTATTTTTTCTAGCACAGCTCCGTTAAGGAGCAGGTATTTTCCTCCAAGCCCCTCCCTAACCTACCTGGAGAGGGACAATCTCCAAGAAATTTATTGCAAACTTTAATTTCGTTTTAATCCTGCTTTAATCTCTTGCAGTTAATTTTGTTAAAACCTTTAATTTATAAATATGGTGTTGGCAGAATTCTTAAATATGGGCAGTGGGGAAATTATGGTCATCTTGGCAGTGGCCCTTTTATTGTTTGGTGGCAAAAAGCTTCCTGAACTGGCAAAGGGTCTTGGAAAGGGTATCCGCGAGTTCAAAGATGCTTCTGAGGGTGTTAAAAGAGAAATCCACAGAAACATCAACCTGGCCGATATAGAAAATGAAGCAACAGCTCCAGAAGTTAAAGAAAAAGTTTAGTTCCCTAAATTATTAATACACACAAATGATGTTACATACGCCCATACTTGCTGCTTTAGGGACGCAAGAAATCCTGGTTATCCTGGTTGTTGTACTACTGCTTTTTGGCGGCAAAAAGATCCCTGAATTATTGGGTGGCCTGGGAAAAGGAATCCGTGAATTTAAAGAAGGTAAGGACGGAACCGATCAGCCAGACACTGAAAAGCATTAGGCTTTCGCCGTAAAGCAATTCATCAGCTGCATAGACAGTATCGCTTCTTCAGCGGCGCAGGGATTTTCTCCCTGTGTTAAGAAATAAGTGGTCACCTTTTCTATCATTGGCTGCTGTACATGTTCCAGGGGGCTAAAGTCGTAGACTTTAGCAATCCCATTTTTAGTCAGTTTTATTTGCTGACCAAATACCTGGAAGCTGATTTTGCCTGCCGTTCCTATAATTTCGCAGAGGTCAGCTTTGTCTTGTGCTGATACACTGAAACACCAGCTGCCATTAAATACCACCCCATTTTTAAACAATACCTGACCCGTTACCAGGTCATCTGCCTGTCCTATTCCAGATTGATTCAAGGACAATCCTGAAGCTGAAGTCCATTCTCCAAAAAAGAAAACCATCAAATCCAGCTGATGCGGAGCAAGGTCATGAAATAAGCCTCCTCCAGAAATCGCGGGATTTAACCGCCAGTTACTGGCTGAATTTGCGATGATATTGGAATCCTGAGACTGAAACATTTTCAATTGTACCAAACGGACATTTCCGATTTCCTGTCCGTCTAATAAGGCTTTAATTTTTAAAAACAATGGCTGTGCACGTCTGTAATGAGCCACGCACAATTTGACACCCGTCTTTGCTGCTGCTGTTTTCATTCTGATGGCTGAAGCCGCGTTTAAAGTCATTGGTTTCTCCACATACACTGGTTTCCCCGCAGCAAAGGCCATTAAAGCATAAGCTTCATGCTGTGCCGGAGGAGTTGCAATATAAATGGCATTTACTTCCGGATCATCAATCAGCTGCTGCGCATCAGCATACCACTTAGGTACGCCATGTCTTTGCGCATAGTCCTTCGCTTTTTCCGAATCTCTACGCATAACCGCCACCAATGATGAGTTTGGCACTTTATTAAAAGCAGGTCCGCTTTTAACTTCGGTTACATCTCCGCAACCAATCATTCCCCATTTAATACTTTCCATTTTCAAATGTTATCGTTTCAGCTTCAATTGATAAATGTCGGCCTGTAATTTATCTGTATCATTATCCTCACAGAGGAGAAATGTCATTTCATCTGCGGTTTGATGCTTTAAAGCCAGTCCTTCAAATTTATGCCGGTCGCTGATCTGTTCAGTAAAGTCCAATTCCATCTGCGCTATATTGATGCTGCCGATTAAGGTTCCAAATACAACGCCGTCCTGATAAGTAGATTGGCTATCTTCTGCAGCTGCCAGAAAATAAATATGATGATCAACCAGGATCGCATCCGTAAATCCAGTTGCAACACCTTTAATTCCGGGCAATAAGATCTCCTTAAAGGTTATTTTTGAAGTGGCAGTAGGTTTTTCACCGGAAATGACAAACACACCATTTCTTCCAGCGCCTCCATTGCCCCTATTTAAGAAATACCACTCCTTCCCCGTAAAAACTACCCCTTCCAGGTTAAAGTTTTCAGAATTCAGACCAGAAACACGCCTCATTTCCTGATATACATCAGCGACATCCCTTGTAGAAATCACTTGCTTACTCTTCGCGTTTACACTAACCATTTGGCTTCTGTTTTCAGTAGATCCTGAGCCAAAAATATAGAGCTGATCTCCGTAGCTGGTGATGGCTTCAAAATCAGGCTTGGTCTTTTTTGTGATATTCTGTGAAGGCCCTGTGCTTAGGGGATGACGGGTCAAATGAGCAGATTTCAGCTCATAGCTGTACAAAAAGGTACTGTAATCAGAAATGACATTCAACTGGTCGTTTTTCAAGACCAGACCGGAGGCTGAGCCTATCCCAATGATCTGAAATAACAATTCCAATGTAAATTTGTACATGATTGCAATAGGCTAATTCTTTAAGAAAAAATTGCAGACAGCGATTTGTCTGAGCATAGTTAAATCGGTTATCAAATGATGATTTGATAACCGATGTTAGGGTACTAGTTTATTTCTTTGCAGGAGTAATCACAATTTTTCTGAACTCAATTGGTCCATGGTCACCCTGGAAATAGATCGGTCCAGGTTCGCCTTCATTGCTGTCCAATGCACCTCCAGTAATTCCCGGAATTTCCTGGTTGCTGATTACGGTTTTACCATTGGCAACTACCGTCACCATTCTGCCGACTAAAGTAATATCATAACTCTGCCACTTATCAGGGCCTAAAGCATTGATTTCACTTGGTGGCAAGAATCCGTAAATCCCGCTAAAATAAACGCTGGAAGGATGTGCCTCTTTCGGACTGTCTTCGATCTGAACTTCATAACGACCTCTTAAATAAATGCCGCTATTACTTCCTTTCTGGTACCTGAATTCTACATGCAGTTTAAAGTCTTCAAACTTTTGATCAGAGATCAGATTAGCCCCTGATTGCGGACTGGTTAATACGCCTTCTTTCACTACCCATTGGTTTTTACCTAAGGCTTTCCAACCGGTTAAGTCTTTCCCATTAAACAGTTCAATAGGTTTTCCCCAGGCAACAGGACTTGTTCTCTTCAAATATGGGGCTTTAACCCCTTTCCAATTGTATTCTTTACCTTCACTGGTCAGCATAGTGCCTTCAATTCCTCCAGCTTTCAGTTCTCCTTCAATCACAAAATCCTGGTTGCCGCTTTCCCATTGTGGTGGAATCCTAAAACTGAATTTACCGTTTTGGAATTTCACCTCTGATACCGGCCGGGCACTACCCGAGGCCGCAACAAAATAACCAACCAAGGTACGGTTTCCTGATAGTTTCACTTCCAGCCAGGAAGGTGCTAATTTCCCGTTTTCATCAACGGTAATGTCCCATCTGCCAATCAGGTCTTTTCCAGGAATGTCTTGTAAAGCGTTGATCTTTGTAGCATCTGGGGCGGCAATAAGCGCATTGGCTGATCCAAAACTGAGCAAGCCAGTGACAACCATCGCAAAAAGTTTCTTATTCATTGTAAAGGGATTAGGTTTTATTTATGGTTCTAGCCGGTAAGATATGATTTATTCACTTTTCGCCCAAGGATAAGAAGAAAAGAAATGATTATTCCTGTATTAATTCGTAATTTCAGCGAGCATTAATTAAACCTTATGAAAGCCATCCAATTCAATTCCTATGGAGATTCCTCTGTATTGCAATTAGAGGAAATTGACAAGCCTGTCCCAAAAGCACATGAAGTACTGATTAAAGTGGTGGCCACCACCATTAACCCCTTTGACATTAAGAACCGATCTGGGGCAATGAAAGCTTTTATCCCCATCACCTTCCCTCATATCCCGGGAACTGACGCTTCTGGAATGGTAGAATCTATAGGATCGGCGGTGACAAGGATTAAGGTGGGCGACCTGGTTTTTGCAACGGCCGCGCATGGAACGTATGCTGAATATGTTTGTATCAACGAAGCTACCGTTGCACTAATTCCAGATCATGTCAGCTTAAATGAAGCAGCGGCCCTGGCAGTTCCATTAAATACAGCTTATAGCATTTTGGTAGAAACCGGACACCTGCAGCCCAATGAAAGGGTATTGATCCATGGTGCGGCAGGCGGTGTAGGCACTATCGTTTTACAAATGGCAAAAGCATTGGGTGCCTACGTGATCGCCACGGCTTCTGGCACCGGACTTGAGCTGATCCGTTCTTTAGGTGCTGATGAAGTAATTGATTACAAATCGCAGGATTTCAGTGAAATAGCAGCAAACCTGGATATGGTGGTGGACCTGGTAGGCGGAGAAACACAGCTAAAATCTTACCCCTTACTGAAAAAAGGAGGCAAATTATTGAGTATTGTGATGTCTGCGAATGAGGAACTGGCTTCCAAACATGGGATTACTGCACAATTTATCAATGCGATAGGAGATCATAAAAAGTTAGACTTTGGAAAAAGGCTTGTAGAATCTCACAAAATCGAGGTTCAAATCGCCAAAGTCATGAACATTGAGCAAGCGGCAGCAGCGCAGGATTTGGTCTCTGCAGGCGGCCTTAATGGCAAGATTGTATTGAATTTTTAAACGCAGACAGTACCTGAACAGCCACAACAGATCAGCCTCCTTCAGACAAATAGGATTTATAATCCTGTTTTACCTGTAGCGCATATTTTCTAGCATAGTCCAGCAATGCCTTTTTTTCTATATGTTGAGCCGCAAAAGCACTGAGTTCATCATTAATTGCCGAGCCTTGAATTCCTGAACTTCGCAATTGGGCAGAGGCAGTCAGAACAGCCATGTCTTTCACCACACTTTTGATCTCCTTAATCCTACCGGAAAGCCCAGCCAGATTGATCCGGTCGGCGGTAGGTTGCAGCTCTTGCAATACATAAGCATCACCTTTGAAAACCAGGGTACTCAATAAAGCTGGGGATACATTTTGCATATGATACTTTGCGCTGCTGATTCGATCCGCTTCCGAAGCCCAGTTGGGCTGAGCGGCCTTATTAAACGGAGCAAGGGAAGATTTAGCGGCTTGTTTGAGGTCGAGAAATAATAGTTTGGCAGGATTTTTTTTGTGCTGCAGTAATAACATATACCGCTTCAAACCGATACTTCCTGTTCCTGCTACACGAAATACCGCATCCTTTACCAGATATTTATTGGTTAATAAGGGTGTCTTTTCTAACCAATCCGTCAGATCTGCCATCAAATCTGTCCTTAGTTTCTTATCCAACTTAAAATGCGTCTGGTTATTGATCTTAATCAGCAGCTGACTGCCCTTCCCCCCGGTATTCTTCCTGACCATTTCTTTTGCCTTTCTTAAGGCTGCATTGTCTAGAAAAGTGCGAACCACTCCATCCGCTGTTCTTGGATCAATATAATAGGCTTTACCTGCTTTCAACTGCTCCGTATAAACATCTATGAAAAACACCGCCATCTCTTCTGCCCACTTCTTCCTAAGCTTTAAAGTATCAAAGGCCACATAGATACTGGTCAGCATTCTCAGCACCTCCCAGTTTAAGGCTGCGAGCATCGATTCATCAAAATCATTCAGGTCGAAATAAACCTGACGGTTGGTTCCTTTAAAACTGCCGAAATTCTCCAGATGAAGGTCTCCGCAAATCCAGGTTAATGGTGATTTAGGGAAATCTTTTACACTGGCCAGGTCCTCATAAAACAGGTGGCAGGTTCCTCTAAAAAAACGAAATGGACTTTCGGCCATCGCTTGATACTTTAGCTGAACCATATCTGGCAGTAACCCTGCATTGAATTCTTTGATACGTGCTGTAATTGTGGCCATAATATTAAGGATTTAATCTGCTCACCATTCAAAAGAAGCAATGGACTGCTGGTTGAGTAACCATTCATTAAAAATTTCAAGTTTATCCCCTCGCCCGGAAATCTGCGCCTGCCAAATCAGCTGTTTTTCTGATCGCAGTACCTTGATATTTGTACACTTCAGATTTAGGTTTTCCAACTGTTCTGTAAGGTCCAAACTACCTGCTGCCAGGTCTAACATGATCTTATAATCACGATGCTGAAAACGATAATCAATCCAGAACTGGATATAATCCATAGCATACAGGATGAAAAGAGACAACAAAAGAGAGATTCCTGCCAGCTGGTAGGCGCCAATCCCTACCAACATCCCAATCGCTGCCGAAATCCAGATAGAAGCCGCTGTAGTGATGCCTGAAACAGAGATATTATTCCTAAATATAACGCCGGCACCTAAAAAGCCAACCCCTGTAATCACATTGGCTGCTATCCGATCGCGGTTCGCATCGACACCCAGCATATAAGAACAGATGCTGAAAATGGTGGATCCGAAGCAGATCAGTGCTAGCGTACGGAATCCCGCGGATTTACCACGGATCTCCCGTTCAAAACCGAGGATACTACCACAAAGTACAGAGATGAAAATTTTAAACACCTCGTCACCATAAATATGGCTGGAATTGGTAAAAAATGAGTTCAAGGGCGAATCTAAATAAGTGCCTGTAATTTATTTACAGCAGTCATCTAAATATACCAAGAATTAGCGAAATAGTTTAAGGTTTTATGTTGATCGGCGTCCCCAACTTAACCGAGGCATAAAGTTCATCAATTTCAGGGTTTGTTAAAGCCATACAGCCATTCGTCCAATTGTACAGGCGCTGTAATTTGTGGATGGCCCCTACTCCGTTTCTTAAGCCATGGATTTTAATATCACCCCCAGGGGATTTCCCTAATGTTTTCGCATTGGCGATGTCTTGCTCATTTGGATAAGAGACGCCCAGGTTTTTATGATAACCACTATTCGCATTCTTCGCATTGATGGTATACCTGCCCTCTGGTGTTTTCTGATCGCCTTCATAAGCTTTATGCCCCTGAGGCGCCCCACCAAGAGAAATCTGGTAGGTTTTCAGCAACTGACCGCCAGCATAAGCCATCAGCTGTTTCTTTGATTTATAAACGACCAAAGAGTCTACTCCCAGGTTAGCGGGCAATTTTGGCTCTGGATACACATTGTAAATCACAAGTCCAGTGATACACATGCCTATAGCTGTACTGAGTATTAATTTTGTCTTCCCGATCTTCATGATTATGATTTTATCATCGCTTGCAGTTGTTCTAAAAGTACTGGAAAAGTTTTGAAGTTGTCCTTTCCAAGAAAATGACCTCCATCGGCCACCGTAACCATTGGGGCTTCAAGCGCTTCCGCTAATTTTCGAGTCAGCTTAAAAGGAACAACATAATCATCTTCCGCCCCTATTACCAATCGCTTAGGTAGATTTTCAATCAGTGCAGGAATGGAAATCTGCTCTTCTAAAAAGGCGTCCAAATCAGGAATATCTGGTAGTTTTTCTAAAAAGCCAGCAATCAGCACCATACCCTCTGCTTTTAACTGCTCCCTATTTAAGTACAAAAGCAGGGAAATGCAGCCCAGGCTGTGGCCAATAAAATAAGTCTGGTCACTGAACTTTACATTTTCTTTCAAATGGCTGATCCATGCTTCTGGCTGTGGCTTACTGGAGTCCGGCATCGCTAAAATATGGACAGCTACCCCATCTTTTTCCATTTCCCTCTTGATCCATTCAAACCAATGATCTTTGACGCTTGCCATATAACCATGGACGATATACACTTGTTTCGCTTTCATAAAGCTCAAAAATAGAAATTCTCCCCAAATAAAAAAGGCGCTTTCGTATCAAAAGAAAGCGCCTTTTTTATTCAGCCAGATGAATTATTTAACCTCAATAATGCTGATGGCATAGCCTCCGCCAGGAGCACAAAACTGCGTTAGTTTAGTTCCTTTACTCACCTTCATCTTTTTAATCACATAAGCCTGCGGATTTTTCTCATAATGAGCATCTTTTGCATCTGAATAGATGGTAGCTGTATATTTTTTACCAGCATCCAGGAAGTCAAGATTTAGCTTAGAAACACGGCCTTGTTCATCGCAGGTGCTACCCACAAACCAGTTGTTGGTTCCTTTAGCTTTTCTGGCGAAAGTGATGTAATCACCAGGTTCAGCTTCAAGTACTTTCGTATCGTCCCAATCTACCGCTACATCTTTGATGAACTGAAAAGCATCTTTGAACTTGTGATAAGTTTCAGGTAAATCTGCGGCCATTTGCAGCGGACTATACATCGTTACATAAAGTGCTAGCTGACGGGCAAGCGTGCTATGAACGAAGGAATTGTTTTCCGGATTATAGGCACTTACTTTCGTTTCAAAGATCCCTGGGGTATAATCCATCGGGCCTCCCATTAATCTGGTGAATGGCAATATCGTGGTGTGATCGGCATTATTTCCCCCAAAAGCTTCGTATTCTGTACCTCTTGCAGATTCATTGGCTAGTAAATTCGGAAAGGTGCGGCTCAATCCTGTAGGCCTTACCGCCTCATGTGCATTCACCATTATTTTATATTCCGCAGCTTTTTCTATGGCATATTGGTAATGATTCACCAGCCATTGTCCGTAATGGTGCTCCCCTCTAGGGATAATGTTACCAACGTAACCACTTTTTACTGCGCTATAGCCGTTATCGACCATGAACTTGTACGCTGTATCCAGATGACGCTCATAATTCCTTACAGAGGAGGATGTTTCATGGTGCATCATAATTTTTACATTTTTACTGGCCGCATAGCGGTGTAATTCCTTCACATCGAAATCCGGGTAAGGCGTAACGAAGTCGAAAACATAGTCTTTAGTTTTTCCAAACCAATCTTCCCATCCTTCATTCCAGCCTTCTACCAATACCGCATCTAAACCATTTTCTGCTGCAAAATCAATGTATTCTTTCACGCGCTTCGTATTTGCAGCATGTTTGCCATTTGGTGTAGTCTTGCTGTAATCGGTTATCCCCAACTGCACATTGTCCAGGTCATTATAGGCCCAGGTACTTTTCCCGGTGATCATTTCCCACCATACGCCAACATATTTAATCGGCTTAATCCAGGAAACATCTTTAAATTTAGTAGGTTCATTTAAGTTAAGGATCGTTTTAGACAATAGAATATCACCCGCTTTATCGCTCACAATAACCGTTCTCCATGGCGACTGTGTTGGTGCCTGCAAGTATCCTTTATCGCCAATTGCATCCGGTGTCAATACAGATTCCAATACCATATTCTGATCATTCAGCTCTAAAGACATCGTAGAATAATTAATCAATGCGGCTTCATGGATATTAATGTACAGTCCGTCCTTGCTTTTCATCATTAAAGGCGTTTGCAGGCCTGTTTCTGAAAACGTCTTTTGAGAAACGTTAGGCGTTACCGCTGCTTTCATTTTACCGCGAACTTCAGAAAGATTAGAGGTTGTGGTGCTGTATTCCTGCGTATCATAATCGCCAGGAAGCCAGAAGGCTTTATGGTCTCCAGATAAAGCAAATTGTGTTTTTTCTTCTTTTACAGTGAAATAGTTTAGGTTTTTCTGTGTAGGGAATTCATAACGGAATCCCAAACCGTCATTAAACAAGCGAAAGCGGACAATGATAAAGCGGTCGCTGGCAGCTTGTTTAATCGTTACCGCAAGCTCATTGTAATGGTTACGGATGGTTTTAACTTCACCCCAAACCGGGTTCCAGCTTTCGTCAAAAGTACTTTGTTTAGTATCAGCGATTTCAAAGCCGTTCAATAGATCATCTGCGTTTTTCAATTGAAAACCCAGTTTACTAGGCTTAATCACGCTTTTTCCTTTATAGGAAAGCTCGTATTCTGGTGTTCCGGCAGTGCCGAGGCTGAACTTTAAAGTCAGGTTTTTATCGGGTGATTTTAACTCCTGTGCCTTTAGGGCGCTGGTGCTGTAACAGAAACAAATCATAAGAATTAACTTAGAAATCCTGGTCATGGTCATATTAAATTGGTGGGCATGCCCAGTATGGGCTGCTGATTCAAAAGTAAACCTGAAATCTGCTAAAAAACCTGAGCGGTTTAAATATGTAGACCAAATCCGAAATCAATTTACTGAATTACAACAACTTAACCTACAAACACAAGCCTTAAAATGTAGATATTGTACCGATTTCAATGACGTAATTCTCGAAATCTTCTCTTGGAACGAGGGCTTTATTCCTCACCTTTGTGCGATAATTATAGATCGTACTCATCGAACAGCGAAGAAATGAGGCAATCTTTGCACTGTCCTGGATGCCTAATCTTAGCAAAGCAAAAATCCTGAGTTCCGTATTTAGCTCCCCTGATTTAAGCTCAAACCGTTCTTCTTCGACCAGTAAATTATTAAAAGCAATTACAAAATCTGGATACAAATGCAGGAAAGTATCGTCGAAATTCTTATACAGTGCTTTCAATTCTGTGGTCATCAGCTCAGTCGATTTCAGCGTTTTGAAAAGCAGGTCCAAATGACCGCTGCTTGCTTTTTTATTCAAGCCTTTGCGGTAATCCTCTAGCTTATTGATGTAATTGGAGCAGAGGTCTAAAAAGTTACCGATATATTCTTCTTTAATCCGGTTGGCCTCCATCAGTTTACTATTGGTACCTTTCAACTGCTGATTGACCAGTTGTAAATCTTTGTTCAATTGTTTCAAAAGGCCATTTACTTCCTGTAACTCCAGTCGGCTTTTCTCCAGCTTTTTCATCTGTTGAAATACATACACTACTGCCGCGATTAAACCTGCAGAAAGCACACTGATGAGCACCAGAAAATACACCAGCTGTGTCCTTTGCTCCTTTTCTTTAGCCTGATGTGCCGCATCAATGATCGGGAAAATCTTAGAAATGACAATGGTGCGCAATGGTGCATTGCAGAAAATGGCATCTTCCATTGAGTATTTAATGTAGGAATAAGCGCGGTCTAAATCCCCTGTTTCATACAAGGAAATGGCCAGTGCCTGTAAGGAAGTGTTCTCTTTAATTGCATTTTCCAGGTCAGAAATAGCCGATAAGGCGAAATATTTCTGTTGAAGCCTGGTATTGCCTTCTTGTTTATAGACATTTCCCAATGCGGAACTCCAAATCGCATATTCATGGTTTTTTGTTTTCAGCCCGGATAATAAAATGAGTAAGATCTTTTCCGCTTCCCGGTATTTCCCTAAAATGCTTAGCTTTTCGGCATAAACGCCCAGATAATTTTTGGA
This sequence comes from Pedobacter sp. PACM 27299, assembly GCF_001412655.1. NCBI lineage: Bacteria > Pseudomonadati > Bacteroidota > Sphingobacteriia > Sphingobacteriales > Sphingobacteriaceae > Pedobacter > Pedobacter sp. PACM 27299. The sequence goes on from NZ_CP012996.1 coordinate 3,585,829, forward strand.
AGATGGCTGGAGTATCTGTAATAGAGAATCCCTGTAAGCCGCATTGTATTGACGATAAAGGCCCGAATTCACATTGTGGTAGTCGGCAAGGTTACTGTAAAGGTCTTTATAGGCCTGATAATAACCTATTTTCAAATCCAGGTTCAATTGATCTGCCTGCAGACTCCTCAAGATGCTCGCTGCATCCATAGACATTCCAGCGATAGCATAGAGTGCGGAGAGCTGTAGTTTTGATTCGGCAACCTTCTGATGGTCATTTAAAACCCTGGCAATGGCTAGATTGTAATTGGCATAACGTATCGCAGAATCACTCTGATAAGGCTTATATGCCTGATACAATTTACTGTTTAACTGATAAAGCTTTTCTTTTGATAAGCGATCAGTTTCTTTTGATAAGCGATCAGATTCTTTTGATGAAGCTGCCGCCCCTATTGATGAACTGATTGATTTCAGCTGCTGTTTGAGCTGACTGATCGTCGCTTCCCTCCTGTCCGTATAGATTTGCCTGTTTTTAATGGCCTGATCCAGTGCTTTCAGCAAACTGTCAGCAGAGGCGGCCATGCTCCTGGAAAATCCAGCAGTAAAAAGAAAAAGCAGCAGGATAATTTTTTTAGGCAGTTTCAAAAGATTCAATGTTAATTTATCGCAATTGCGATGACAAAGGTGAGCATTTTCTTTAAGAAAGCAATTCCATCTGGCCCTATAGATTTATCAAAACTGGACCACTTCGATACTCCTGAAATAATCCAGTTTTGCGGCACATTAAACCTCTATAAATTTAAAAAGCATGAGCACAATTGAAACAGCCACACTAGAGCATCTAAATGAATTTGCCGAATTATTTGATCAGTACCGTGTCTTTTACCGACAAGCATCTGATGTTGAGAAAGGAAAAAGCTTCCTTAGGGAAAGAGTTAAGAACAATGAATCCGTTACCTTTTTAATTAAAGCTGATGGAAAATTTGTTGGATTCGCACAATTGTATTCCTTATTCCATTACAAAACGCTGAAACGTCAATGGCTGCTGAGCGACTTATTTGTAAATCCTGATTTCCGCGGCCGGGGTCTATCTATTGATTTAATAGACAGATGTAAAACCTATTGCGACGAAACAGCTGCCTGTGGACTATTATTGGAAACAGAAAAGACAAATGACATCGGCAATAGGTTATACCCAAAATGTGGCTTTGAACTAGATTCAGACCACAATTATTACAACTGGTGGAAAAAAAGCTAAACTAAGCCATTCCTCCGTTAACACCAATATTTTGTGCAGTGATCCATTTCGCATCATCACTGGCAAGAAACACCACTACCTGAGCGATATCTTCCGGTTCTCCGATACGGTTAAAGGCAGAGAGTGAAGCCAGGCGGTCAATGACCTCCTGAGGTTTACCATTTGTGAATAATTCTGTATTGGTTGGACCGGGAGAAATGGAGTTTACATTAATTCCTCTTCCGCCAACTTCTTTAGAAAACACGCGTGTCAATTGTTCTACAGCTGCTTTTGTAGCCACATACGTACTATACCCAGGTAACATGATGCGGTTTACAGAAGTGGAAAAGTTAATCACACTGCCATTGTCGGCTAAACGTGTGGCTGCTGCTCTCATGGTATTAAAAGTTCCTTTTACATTGATATCAAATTGTCTTGAAAAGTCCTCATCGCTGGTCTCTTTGAGTAATTTGGTAATCATGATCCCTGCATTGTTTACCAATACATCGATCCTGCCATAATGTTCAATGGCCTGGTCAAATAAAGCTTCCACTGCAGCCGAATTGCTCACATCAGCCTGGATTGCAATGGCATCTCCACCCTGTGCTATAATTTCTTTTACGGTTTGCTCCGCCGCAGCGGTATTCCCTGCATAGTTTACAATAACTTTAGCCCCTGCTGCTGCTACTTTATGTGCAATACTTGCACCGATCCCTCTTGAAGCACCAGTGACCAGAATTATTTTGTCTTTTAAAGTTTTCATATTGTCTTTGTTTGAATAGGTCAAAGTTCTTGATTTAGCTTTCCCGAAAAGGACGGATATTAAAGAATTACTTGTTCAATTCGAAGATAGCAATAAGGACTATTTTCTAGGAGGCATTATTTTCCTTCCGATAAGCGATCGGTGTAAAATGAGTATATTTTTTGAAATAGTTGCTAAAGTGAGTGGCTTCAGAAAATCCAAGCATAAAAGAGATCTCCTTAATCGAGGCGTTTGAATTCTGCAGCAAGGACTTGGCTTCTGCAATCGTTTTTTCTGCAATCCAGCTGCTCAGCGGTTTACCAGTCTTAGTTTTAATCACGTTGCTCAGGTAATTTGGATGTAAATGCTGTAAATCTGCGTAGTCCTTCACCCTGAACAGTACATTCTCTTTGCCGAAAGTCAGAGACCGGTAATGGGCTTCCAGGTTCTTTTTAAATGTTTTTACAATAGAGGAATTGCGGTTTCCCTCGTAAATAGGATTATAATCCTGCCAGAAATATTCTTTGATCTTTAACAATAACACTACAAATAGGCTGGCCGTAATTTTGTTTTTATACGGAGAACTGCCCTGATGTTCTTTATGAATCTGTTTGTAAAGCAATTCTATTTCCTTAAACTGCCCCCTTGGCAATTGTCTGGGCTCCACGATTTCTGTGAGTAAGAAAGAAAAGTCTTGAAAAACCTCAGGATGAACATGTGTTTTAAGAAAGAATTCATCAAATGTAATTAGATAAGCCTCTGAGATTTCAGCCCATTCAAAGCTTCTGTAATTTCCTGGATTGCTGAAGTAAACAGTGCCTGGCTTAATGTCAAAATACATTTCATCAATGATATAACTGCCATAGGCATTTTTCACGAATACAAAACTGAAATAATCTGGCCGATAGGCCATAGATTTAAAAGGTAGTTCCTGGAAAGTTTCTTTTAAAGAATGGACGGTAAAACCCAATACTCCCTCAATCGAATCTACAGGCAAACCCATCATTTTGTAGAGATCAACAAGATCTTTTGATATCAGGTCCTTTTGCTGCATGTAAATTCAGGATTTTATATGCTAAAGTAATTATTTAGGTTGAATCTAGTCGCCTAAGCAGCAAATAAGGAGTAGGAACCAGTTCCGTACCCTGACCCTTCCTCCTTATTGCTGCTGATATTTCTGCTGTATGGCCGCAGGTATTTACGGCTTACTTACTCAAAGAGAAAGGCAGATCTTCCGGTTTTATGCCACGCGTCATGACCGGTTTATCGCTCATCTCCAATTTCAACACCCCACCTTGCGTAAGGTCAGTATGTTTAATAAAGTTAGCAGTATACTCCTTTCCATTTAATTTAGCACTTTTGATATACACATTATCTTTACTGTTATTCGCAGCGTCAATCACAAATTTATTCCCGTTTTCTAAATTCAGGGTGATCTTTTTAAACATCGGACTGCCTAGAATATATTCATCTGTACCTGGAGTTACACTGTAGAAACCCATCGCACTGAGCACGTACCAGGAAGAAGTCTGCCCCTGATCTTCATCACCAGGGTAGCCATTTTCCGTTGAATTGTACAGCTTGGTCATGATATTTCGTACATGGTACTGCGATTTCCATGGCTGACCGCCATAGTTGTATAAATAAGGCATGTGCTGAATCGGCTGATTGCCATGGGCATACTGCCCCATATTGGCCATTACCATTTCCGTCATCTCATGAATCATCCCACCATAGCTCCCCACATTCACGCGATTAGGCTCGCTGAATACGGAATCCAGTTTCGCCGTAAAACCAGCCTTTCCACCCATCAGGTCAATTAGTCCCTGGATATCATGAAAGACTGACCATTGCCAATGCCATGCATTACCTTCTGTGAACACCCCACCCCATTCTACCGGATCGAAATCAGGCTTCCAGGCACCATTTTCATCTCTTCCACGCATGAATTTAGTAGCGGAATCGTATACATTTTTATAGTTGTACATCTGCTTGGCGAAGATGTCTTCATAGACTTTGTTACCTGTCATTTTTGCCAGGTTGTAGCCGCAAAAATCATCATAGGCATATTCCATTGTTTTCGCTGTTGCTTCTCTGACTTTGGTATAAGGCACATAGCCCAACTGATCGTATTCTTTCCAGCCATCGCGTCCATTTGCGGGACCCCAAGGGCCCTTATTCGTCGCTTCATGCAGGTAAGCTTTTAAAGCCAGCTGGGGATCGAAAGTACGAATTCCCTTTATCCAGGCATCCGTTAGCAATGAAATGGCATGATTGCCGATCATGCTTCCGGCCTCACTAGGGAAAGACCAGGAAGGCAGCCAGCCACATTGCTCATAAGCATCGAGTAAGGCCTGCATATACCTGCCATGCATTTCAGGGTGCATCAATGTATTTAATGGAAACTGCGCTCTGAACGTATCCCAGAAACCAGTATCTGTAAACATATATCCAGGATGCACTTTTGCATCGTAAGGGCTAAAGTAATACGGCTTTCCATCTTTATCCAGCTCATAGTATTTTCTACTGAAAAGGTTGGCCCTGAACATACAGGAATAGAACGTCCTGATCTCTTCATCTGAACCGCCTTCCACCTGGATTTTACCCAAGGTGGCATTCCATACTTTTGCTGCGTTCTCTTTCGTTTGCTCTAGTTTTTTATCTTTTCCCAGCTCTCTGCTGAGGTTCAGCTCTGCCTGTTCCGCACTGATATAGGAAGAAGCGACTTTAACCTGCACCGTGCTACCTGCAGCAAATTCCAGGTACGCCCCTTTTCCTTCACCTTCTGCTTCCAATTCATTTGGCTGGATGGTATTTTTACGGTTCTCCCAGGTACCATAAGCCATAAAGGGCTGGTCGAAATACACGGTAAAAAAGTTCCTGAAATCCGGCTTAAACCCTTCTCCATTGTTGACATAACCAGTGATCCTCCGTTCTTTTGGATAGATCTTTACGCCACTCAGGTGCGTATAACCATCAAGTACTAAAAAGCTTTTTTGTCCTTTCGGATAGCTAAACCTTAAATGGGCACCACGCGCTGTTGGGGCAATCTCCGTGCTGATCTTATTGTCGAACTGCACTTTATAATAATTGGGTTTCCCAATTTCATTCGCATGACTGAATTTCGCTTCACGCTCATGCTCCCCTACTTTGAGCGCGCCAATAACCGGCATAAAAGAGAAAACGGCATAATCCCGGCTCCAGGAGCTGCATTGATGCGCTTGCTGAAAGCCTCTGATGTGTTCTTTTTCATATTGGTATTTCCATCCATCACCGTTTCTACCGGTCTGAGGAGTCCAGGTATGCATGCCAAAAGGCAATGCAGTAGTTGGATAGGTATTCCCTCTGGTCAGCTCATGTTTGGAATTCGTTCCCTGCAAAGTATTCACATATTGAACCAGGTTCTTTTCCTGGGCATAGGCACTGAAGCAGCAGCATAAAAGGAAGGCAATACTTACTTTAAATTTTATCATTCTTTTAAATCTTTATCTTAATAATGCGGGTAAAGGGAAAGTACTCCCTGGATCAATTGCTGATCGGGTCAAACAATTGCATAAAAGCGACCCCACTGCTGGCCTCATAAGACTGTATCACGCCTGTTGGACAGGCAATTTTATAATCTCTGAACATCAGTGTTCTCTTTTGATCGCGGTTGAGCCAGGCCAGATTGATATTGGCATGCATCCATTCGCTGTATTGTGTTTGTCCGGCATCCACAATCAGCATCTGCATGTATTGTGCGAAAATCGCTTTCAATACCCCCTGCTCATTCCACTCTCCTTCTGCGGGCAGTACCCCTTTTACGTCCGACATTTTGTTTTTCGTATAATCTGCGGCAAGCTTTGCATCGGCCAAAAAGGAAGCCTCATTTGTTGCTTTATAAAGCATTACGGCAGATCCAATAAAAGTCCCCTGATTGTAAGTGTAATCTTCAAATCCCGGAGGATTATTGCCTACTTTATGGTCGGCAACTCTACCAGTGGAATTTTGGTAGAGATTGGTCCTGGACCATGCATAGATGTTTTTTGCTTTATCCAGGTAGTCTTGATTTTTGGTGATGTTGAACAGTACCATGGCTGCAATTACCGTTGGATAATTGATACAGGCATTTTTGCCTTCTACTTTCCAGCTCCAGCGCATTCCACCATTTACAGGATCATAGGAATTGTCCCAAACGTATTTAAACCCTGCCACAGCAGCATCCAGGTGTCTCTGGTCCTTCGTCAGCTCATAACCACGCCCTAAAGAAATGATCCACCACATCATGTCGTCATAAATGAAATCATTCACTTCTTTTACCTTTTTCCAATCAAAATTAGAATATTCGGCAGCGCCGCCCAGGTAAATATCATTGACCAATTTTAGGTGTGCGGCACTTTTACTTCTTTTATAGGCGGCCATGGCAATGTCCCAGAAAACCGCCTGAGGCCAGCCTACTGCCAGCTCAGTCCGATCGCTTTTGCTATAGTATAATTTTCTATTCGTATCATAGAAAGCGGTATTGAAAGCATCGAAAGCATTATTTGCATCGATCAGACTAAAGGTTTTTGGTTGTGTGAGTGAAGGGGAAGGTAAAACCGGTGCCTCCGTTTTTTTTCCGCAGCCAGCTAGCAGCAGTACTAAACTTATCGCTTTTAAAAGATTCATAAATTAGAGATTTAAGGCGTAAAAATTTCAGGTGCCGCAAACCAATAAAGGAGGCAGCACCTGAATAATTAGGGGAAATTAACAGGGGATCAATATTACCATCCAGGATTCTGGATCAACTCTTTATCTACATTCACATCATTTCCTGGAATAGGCCACAGATAATGTTTCTTAGTAAATACACGGGTTTCAAAAGGCACGACATTCAAGAACTCAGGTAGGTTAGACGTAATGTTTAAGCCATATATTGGTCCATTATCCGTGACTTCCGCAATTTTCCAGCGTCTGGTATCAAAATACCTTACATTTTCAAAAGCCAATTCCACGCGACGCTCTTTTCTGATGGCTTCCCGCATTTCTGCCTGACTTGCAGGAGCGTTTAAATTACCGGTTCCATATTGTGGGATTCCTGCACGCTCTCTAATCAGATTTACGTATTTAAGCACATCAGCATTGCCTGGTTCCGCTTCATTTAACGCCTCAGCATAGTCCAGATAGACATTTGCCAAACGGTATAGAATATCGGTACGGTTGTCGACCTGCCATTTACCCAAGCCCATGGCCTTACGAACAATATAGCCCGTAGTCGTATAATCACCACCACCAGTTGCTTTTCCTGAATTTCCGTTGTTATACAGCTCGGTGATGATCTCGCCATTGGCGGTGTTCAACCAGGTACTGCCATTAAAAGTAATGTTCACATAGAAACGTGGTTCACGGTTCACCCATGGATTGTAAATTCCTGCTTTGGTATATTTCGTTGCAGTACTTGCAAAGCCAGTTTTCACATAACCCGATTGCGCATCATCGATGCTTCTGCCATTCGCTGTAAAGAAGGCATCTACCTGATTTTGGGTAGCACCCAAACCACCAGAACCTCTGGATTCTGAGTTTTTGCCATTATGGTATGGCGTCATTTCATATTGTCTGGATTGAATGGAGCTCTGTACGCGGGCAAAGATGACTTCAGAATTCCAGTCCGTCAGGAATAGATCACGACAGGACAAATAAGGATCAAAATTACCTGCAGCATCATTCTTTTTGAATAAGTTGTAAGTTCCTGGAGCAAACTGCGTGATAAAATCTTTATACACATCGGCTGCTCTCTTCCATTTACTAACCGATACAGATTGATTAATGAGTTGTTTTCCGTCATTATTTTTCAAGTTTGCAAGATCCGTATTGCCATTATATAGCGGACTAGCGGCAAGCAATAAGGTTTGGGCTTTAAAAGCCAGCGCTATTCCTTTTGTAATGCGGCCATAATTGTCATCATTTGCAGGAACAACCGGCAGGTCCAATGCCGCTTTATCCAATTCGGAACTGACATAATCTACACATTCATCAAATGAGTTCCTGGGCAGCTGAATTTGCCCGGCTGGCGCATCCGGCGGTGTTACGGTTTCTCCAAGGAGGATCACCGGTCCATACAGGCGCATGATGTAAAAGTAAAACATGGCCCTCAGTGCTCTGGCTTCTGCTTTATACCTTACCTTTTGCTCAGTGCTGATGTCATTTGTCACCTGATCAATATTGGCCATAAAGAAACTTGCAGAACGAATTCCACGGTAATAATTATTCCAGAAATCACCCACAAAACCAGTATTGGCATCCCAGCTGCCGATATTCATGGCATTGGACTGTACAAAGCCCCAAACAAAATCAGCTTCATCTGAACCACCAGTCCAGAGTCCGGCATTTTTACTGCCTCCAGGATTTCTTTGTCCGAATTCATCCGGGATATTGTTGTATACATTGGCCAGGAATTTCTCCGCTGTTGCTCTATTGGTAAACGTCTCCTCTAAGGTTAACCTATCGTTAGGCACTTGATCAAGGAATTTTTTACAGGAGGATGCAAGCGTTAAACATGCGATTAAAGAGATATAGATAAGCTTTTTCATAATGCTATTTATCAATCGTATTAAAATTTAATATTTAGTCCCAGGGACACATTGGCGGTCATCGGGTACTTCGTTCCATTTGCTCTGCCTCTAGCTGCATTGGTGTTCAATTCAGGATCCCACAATTTAAACTTACTAAAGGTCAGCAGATTGGTTCCAATGGCATAGACTGCAACATTGCCTAGTCTTAATTTAGAAGTAAAGTTTTTAGGCAGGTTATAACTGATCTGAGCACTTTTTAACCTCAGGAAACTCACATCTTTCACCCACCAGGAACTTTCCAATGAGTTGTTGATGTTTTGCGCTTCTCCGTAAGCTAAACGAGGGTAGAACACATCCTGCGCAGGATTTTCAGGAGTCCAGCGATCGTTGATGTTGCTGAACACATTACTGTCACCACCATTAAAAGGAATGATCCCATTACCACCCAGCATGACATCTGCATTTTCCAGAGCCTGGAACAAGGTGCTGATGGCAAAACCTTTGTAAGATAAGTTGAAACCAAAACCATAAATCAGGTTAGGCACATCTCCTCTTCCAATTTTAGTTTTATCGTAATCATTGATGACACCATCACCATTTAAATCCTTGTATTTAATATCTCCAGGCAAAATACTGGCCTTAGATCCTGGGACTGCACTGGCATCAATTTCTGCCTGGGAGTCAAATAGTTTTTCTGCCACATAACCATAACGTGCAAGCACGTTATCACCGATATGGCTCATCCATGGATAGGGCTGTTCCGGACGATCATCTCTTAGCAATTTATCCTGGTTATAGGTAACTGTACCTCTTAAGCCAAGGTCTACCTGACCGATTTTTACATTATATTCTACAGTTGCATCAATCCCCTTATTGTCCACTATTCCAAGGTTTCCCCATGGTGAATTGGTTAGCCCGATAAAGCCTGGAATAGAACCTCTTTGCAGGAAGATTCCCGTACGGTGTTCTTTAAAAACATCCACAATCACATGCAGGTTATCATTCAAGGTGCGGAATTCCATTCCCAAATCCTGTTTTCTGGATTCTGCCCAGGAAATATCTACGCCATAATCGGTCACATTAATTCCTCTGTACCCGTTGAAGTTCTTTCCAAACTGATACCCATTGTCATTTTCTGAAACGAGTGTCAAATAGGCAAATCTTCTTCCGTTGATTTCTCCAATACCGGTTACCCCGTCAGAATACCTGAATTTCAGGAAGGAAACTGTGCTTCTGATCGGCTCCCAAAACTTTTCATTAGATGGGATCCATCCAATACCAAAAGCCGGAAAGGCACCATAGCGTTTTTGAGGGGCGAAAAGCTCGGAACCATTGTATCCAAAGTTGAATTCTGCAAAGTAGCGATCGTCATAAGAATAGGTGGCACGCGCAGCTAATCCCAGCATACGCTTAGGGATAGAAGTCGTAAAATCACCTGCAAATGGTTCCGTACCATCACTTGCATACCCCAATAACAAGGCACCTACCCTATGTTTACCAAAAGCACGGTCGTAGTTTAAGGCCGCTTCTGTATAGGTTTTTCTATTTCCATTACGGTCTGGATTAAAACTCAGGTAGTTCCCGCCACTTGTGAATGTTTCTTTTAAATTTAGGGTTCCATCTGGTTTGTAAGGAGAATTAGTGCCAGGTAGATTTTCAGGGAAATAGGTGCTTTCTCTTTTAGATCTTTTAATGAAATTCTCATTATAAGAGTCAAAAGAAAACATTCCTGTTGCTGTCAAACCTTCAGTCAGCATCCCCAGGTCTTGTGTTAACCTCAAATTGCTGTACAATTGGTTTTTAAATTCCGTCCTGTACCCTCTTCTGGTTAAATCTGCGTATGGATTTCTTTGTCCACCATTAGATGCTTTTCCTGGTATAAAATTACCCGGATACATCACTGGATAAATGACTGGAGAAACGTCCATTGCCGTACCGAAAATGTCCTGTGTATTTTCACCAGGGTAGTTTCCGGTAGAAGCATAACCTTGTAAGCCCAGGTCTAATTTGGTGGTCTTGGTCAGTTTAAGGTTTAAATTACTCGTAAAATTATACCTGTTATAATCTAAAGAGGAATTGTATTGTTTAAGGTCGTTTGTTTTCAAAAACCCGCTTTCATTGAAATAGGCCAAAGACACATAATACTGCGCTTTGTCTACACCACCACTTGCATTCAGATTCGCACGCCTGTTGTTACTGTATTTATTCAGGATGGCATCCATCCAGTTCACATTTGGATACAGCAATGGGTCTGCATTTGATGCAGTTTTATTGATATAATCCTGAGTATACTGCACAATTCCACCTCTGCCGACACTGGCTTCATTGGCCATGTTCATATAGGTGAGTCCTTCTGCCATTTCCGGTCTTTTGGTAAAAGTGCTCATGCCCTCATTGTAGTCGAACAGAATGGTATTCTTACCTACTTTACCCGTTTTTGTTTGCACTAAAACGACTCCATTTGCTCCTCTAACCCCGTATACCGCGGTTCCGGAAGCATCCTTCAGCACGGTAAAAGATTCAATATCTTCAGGATCAATGTTATCAATTGATCGTTCTACTCCATCTACTAAAACCAATGGGTTGCTCTTGTTTCCTCCAAAAGTGGAGATACCACGAATCCAGATGTCTGCGGTACTTCTACCTGGTTCACCGCTTCTCTGCACACCTACCACACCGGCAATACGTCCTGCCAGCGACTGAGTCACACTGGCGACCGGCTGTTTCAGTTCTTTTGAGCTGATGGTAGACTGTGCACCGATTAAGGAAACTTTTCTTTGCGTTCCAAAACCAACTACTGCGACTTCCTCCAGTGCTTTTTCACTAGGTTTAAGGGTAATGCTGAGGTTTTTATCATTGACCACCGTTACTTCCTGTGTTTCATAACCGATATAGGTAATCACCAATACCGAACCTGGACCTGGAACGTTAATACTGAAACTACCATTCACATCTGTGGAGGTGGACACCATGCTTCCCTTCAGCTTAACGCCAACACCGGGAATACTTTGTCCTTTTTCATCCAGTACAATTCCTCTCAATAAGATCTCTTTCTTTTGATCCGATAAATCAGTCTTCCTGGTTAAAAAAATCGTTTTATCAATAAGAACATAATGAATGGCCAATCGTTTAAAACAAGCTTCCAGCGCTTCTTCTAAAGAGGCATTGGTGACTTTAATAGAAAGGTTTTCTTTTGCCGGATCAAAGTCGCTGCTGAAGAATACATATCCTGTTTGTCTCTTTATTTCTTTTAGTATCGTTGAAAGTGGTTTGTTATTTTCTTTCAGCGTAACGCGCTGTGCTGTGACGGAGGCGCTGGCCTGTACCAAGGCTATCATGAGGATGAAAGTGGTCAATTTCATTATCAATAGCAGTTTAGGGGCTATCCGGAAAACGGACAAGCCGGGATTAAAAGCACTTATTTTCATTTAGCTTAAAAATTGCCCAAATGATAGGAATAGCAGAGAATTTTGATCACAGCGAAGGGATGTAATCTCGATACCGTTTCTTACATTTGGTTGGTTTGGGTTAATACAGAAATTGTTCAGATTTTATTTTCCGATGATATCATCGGATGGGTTAGCTCAAATTCATTTCCAGGCAATGGCTCGAATCATTGTCTGGTTTTTTCATTAGAGACCCTTAGCTACACTCAGCTACGCCATCGTATCTTTCTTTCCATGTTCAGTTTAGTTTAGTTATTTGGTTAAAATTAAATTGCTCGGTTAATGCTTTTGCCACGGGGGCGGAACTATTGATTAGAGGTAATGACTATTTTTTTTCTTTCTGGTTCTTTACTATTGATTTCCACACGGAACCTGATATCGGCATAACTCAGCATCTTCAGTGCTTTTGAGGCGTTCAGGTTCCTATAGATTTCGCCGTTAAACTTATTGTCAGGTGCCTTTCCTTCATAAACGACTTCGAAATTATACCACCTGGCAAATTGGTTCATCACGGTATAAATATTGGCATCTTCAAATTTAAAAAGGCCATTTTTCCAGGCTACAGCGGTGGTCGTGTCGACCTTGCGGACTGCTATCCCTTTCCCCACCAGACTTTGTTCTCCTGGCTCAAGTATGCTTTCAAAAGCACCGCTCCGTTTTACTTTCACACGGCCTTCCAATAAAGTTGTTGCAACGACTGGTTCCTGTGCATAGCTGCTGATGTTAAAATGGGTGCCCATCACTTCTACTTCCTGGTTTCCTGATTTCACCACAAAAGGTTTTCTAAATTGATCTTTGGCTACTTCGAAATAAGCTTCTCCGGTCAGCGTCACGCTACGTTCTTTTAAGCTGGCCAATGAAGTCGCATAGGTCAGGGAGGATGCCGCATTTAACCAAACCCGGCTGCCATCTGGTAACACCACCTGATATTGTCCGCCCGCAGGTGTAGAAATAGTATTGTATAAAACTTCTCCATTTTGACTGCCCTTTCCTGCCGGATCTTCTTTGAGCTCATACCGTAATTTCCCATCTGCCATTTTGGTGATGCTCAATCCTGCCTGTTCGGCAACTTTCCCATTTTCCAGATCATTCAGCACAATCTGCTTTCCATCTGCAAGGGTGAGGTAAGCTTTATTCCCCCCCGCTTTAATATCCTGTTTTGCCAGGTCCTGAATGATGATTCTTGGTTTAGCCGCATATTCTGCATAAAAATAGAATCCGGTCGCACAGCAGATCAGTATTACTGCTGCAGTAGAGATCAGTTTTTTCCATAGCGGAAAAACTGGATTGGGAGCAGCATTTATTCTTTTCTGCAAAGCCAGCCAATCTTCTTCCTGATGACTTTCCTCCATAAACTGCAGTTCTTCCTCCATCCCTTCCCCGGAACACAAGGCATTTACAAATGTTTGCTGTTCGGGATTTTCGGCTAACCACTGCAAAAACTCCGCCTCTTCAGTCACACTGAGTTCATGACGGAGGTAACGAAGTAGCTGTTCAGCACGGTTTAATAAAGGAGTATGGTCCTGCATATTTATAATGATCCCCTCGATTGATTTAAGGGTGAAAGAAAATGAAATTTATTTTTAATGACGATTAAAATGCTGGATCAGAACCGTCAGCGCAAGGAAAGACTCCGGACTAAGTTTCAGTCTCAATAACTGTAATGCTCGTTTTTTCTGTGTTTTTACGGTATTGATGGAGATGCCCAGCTGATCTGCGATTTCCTGGTTTTTCAAGCCTTCCAGATAGCCCATTCGAGAGATCTTCCGGCATCCTTCCGGCAGCGCAGCGATGGCGGCATAGATTTCAGCCAGCACTTCTGCCTGAATCATTTTATTCAGTGCCGAGGCTTCTTCCATAGGATCTGGATCTTGCAAACCGATATACTTATCCACTACTTTGTCATGTCTTAAATGTTTCAAACAAGCATTTTTTACATTGACATATAGGAAATTCCGGATCTGAACAATATTAGCGGAGACCTGCTCCTTTTGATTCCAATAACAGATAAAAGCTTCCTGAACGAGATCTCTGGAAGTTTCTTTATCATGAATAATGGTCCAGGCATAATAAAGCAAGCGGTCATAATAGGACTGATGAAGAAGCTCCAGCAATACTTCAGGAGTGCTTTCCAGTTCATTCTCCGCTGTTTTTAACTTCCTTTTACCTATAATCATGGTCGATTAATATCCTATTTAGAATAGCTAATATAAAGCTATGTACCGAACCTGCAAACATAATTGTGATTTAATCTATCCGCATTTCCAGACCTGCTATAGTCATTATTCCTTCTTTTACTATCATTAAAATGATAGATAGCTAGTAGTCATGTTATTTTGAGGATAGCCAAATTTTAGGGAATTTTGTGTCCTCAATAATTAACAGCAAAATGGAATATAGAAAATTAGGAAATACAGCATTAGAATTGTCGACAATAACTTATGGTGCCTTTGCAATTGGTGGAACAATGTGGGGTGGAAATGAGCAGAAAGATTCAATTGAAGCCATCCATGCCTCCCTGGATCATGGTGTGACGACCCTGGACACCGCTCCTTTTTACGGTTTCGGATTAAGTGAAGAGCTGATCGGACAGGCATTAAAAGGAAAAGACAGAACCAAGGTACAGTTGCTGACCAAATTCGGTTTAGTTTGGGATGGCAGCAATCAGGGAAAAGGTGAACATTTCTTCGACGTCAATGCAGATGGCAAAAACGTCCCTATCTATAAGTTATCGTCAAAAGCGAACATCATCAAAGAAGTAGAAGAAAGTCTGAAGCGTTTAAATACAGATTATATTGATTTAATCCAGCAGCATTGGCCAGATGCGACTACCCCTATTGATGAAACCATGGAGGCGATGGAAAGCTTGATCCAACAAGGAAAAGTTCGTGCAGCGGCAGTGTCCAACTACAGTTTAGCGCAATTGAAAACCGCAGAAAAAACCTTTGTTCCTGCTGCAAATCAAGTGGCTTACAGCATGCTGAACCGCGATATCGAAAAGGACCTTGTACCATATACCTTAGAAAATAACATCGGGATTATCGTCTACAGTCCGATGGAAAGAGGTTTACTTTCCGGTAAATACTTCCAGCATGAAAAACTGAAAACTGATGACCATAGAAATGGTTATTTCGGACAGTTTGACCTGGAAAAAGTAAGCGCATTTTTGGAAAATATCCGTCCGATTGCAGCGGAGAAAAACGCCAGTCTGGCACAATTGGTCTTACGCTGGACCACCGTTCAAAAAGGCATTACCATTGTATTGGCAGGTGCTAGAAATGCGGAACAGGCTATTGCTAATGCGCTGGCAATGAACTTTAATTTAAGCGCAGAAGAACTGAGCTTTATCGATACAGAACTGACTAAAATCTAAGCAGATTTATCGGACTGATACGTCATATTTAAAGGCATGGAGCAGAAAACTCCATGCCTTTTTGTTTATCGATTGATCTCGTAAACGAAATTGAACTTAGGCGTTTCACCAAAATAGGTCACTTCCTCTTCCGCTATTTTTACTGCTCCAATTCTGCCAATGGCCACCTGCGAACGGAGATTTGTAGCACCGATATGGAACTGTACTTTTGAGACAAACTGAAAGATATAATCCATCATCATCTTTTTTACCGCAGGATTAATTCCTCTCCCCCAATATGCGGTACCATAGAAAGTATAGCCTATAAAAATCTTATTTTCCAGCTCGTCGTAATCATAAAACCTGGTGCTTCCCATCAATTCATTGCTGGTTTTGTCTACAATTTTAAAAGCTCCTTTACTTTGCATTGCGCCATCAAAGAAAACCTGAAAAACATCCTTTTTCCAACGGTCTTTGTTTGGATGCTGCTCCCAGATCTTCGGATCTGAGGCTAGGGTATACAAAGCTTCAAAATCCGTTTCCCTCAAAGGAACCAGCATCAGCGTTTCGTTTTCCAGCAGCGGTTGAATACTAAAATTTTTAAGTGGGTTCAATGTATTTTCCATGATGAGGTATGTTTATAATTTTCTGATATAATCTGCTATTGCTTTTTCGGAGCTGTCTTCGCTTTTTTCTAAATAGTCTGCGATCCTTGCCCGTTCTCTTTCTGTTTTATTCTGGCTTATTTTTTTCTGTCCTTGTAATTCTGACACTTCCAGATCAAACGCTACAATTCCTTTCATCATCCCTTTTTTGAACTGATCTGATAAGGTATTCCATTGTTCCAGATAACCTGGTTCAAAAAATAAGATCAGGTGTTCCAATACCCTCATTTTAGCCGCCTCCTCCTGAACAATTTTCGCCTTCCCATACGCATGGACGCTCACATAGTCCCAGGTAGGTACACTTTCCACTTGGTCGTAATGAACCGGAGAAACATAAGCATGAGGTGCGGAGAAAATGACCAGTGAAGTATTTTCCTCAATGTATTTCGCCTGCTCATTCGCTAAAGCAAAATGGGCAGTCAACACCAGATGCCCATTGCTTTCAGTGAGGATAAAAGGGAGTTGAGTCGCAATAGGAAGGCCAGCTTTAGTGGTCACTATGGTGGCAAAACTATATTGCTTCATGAAAGCTATCTTTTCCGCTTCCTCCTTAAATTGGAATTGCTTAGGTATATACATTGCGTTTTGTAAGTTGAGATGATGGATTTGCTGAAACAAAAATAACCAACAATTGGATTACCTTTGTAGTCCAATTACAAGATAATGAATAGTCCAATTATCAACCCCATATTTACAAACCTAAAGATTGACCGTTCAGCGGAAAGGTCCGTATACCTTCAGGTGGCAGATGAGTTATTGGCAATGATTAGGAGCGGCAAGTTATGTTCGGGGCAGAAACTTCCAGGCAGCCGTGATCTGGCTAATCTTTTAAAAATTAACCGGATTACCATCTCTAAAGCCTATGAGGAACTGTTGATGCAAGGCTGGCTGGAAACGGCTGTCGGTCGTGGCACTTTCGTATCCAGTCATGTGGCAGAGCAGGATCCTGAAAAACTTAAGTCGATCACAAACAGTGCTTTAAAGGTCGCAGGCTTTATTTTCCAAACCAGCAGCTATCCGAAACCCATTTTAGAAACACCCTTGTATAATTTACATTTAGACGATGGTTATCCTGATCCCAGACTCGCGCCATTGAAGGAATTTTACCGGGCCTATCGCAATCAGCTTAGTAGAAGCGGTCTATATCCTAAATTTGGCTGCTACGGGAACCCAGCAGGTCCATACGCCTATCGACAGGCCCTGTCGGACTATCTCAATGCGAGCAGAGGGCTCAAAACAACCGCAGAGAATATACTTTCGGTCAGGGGTACTTTAATGGGCATGAACCTCGTTTGCAATGCGCTGATCAGTCCTGGGGATATAGTTCTGGCTGAGGTTCCAGGATGGAAACGCGCGGAACATAACTTTCTACATGCTGGGGCAGAAATGATTGGGATTCCTGTGGATGAACATGGGATGGTCGTAGACGAAATCCGCAAGGTTTGCGAGAAACAAAAAGTGAGAATGGTGTACGTCACCCCTCACCATCAATATCCCACAACGGTATCTTTAAGAATAGACCGGCGGTTGGAATTGCTCAGACTGGCAAATGAGTACGGGTTCATCATTTTTGAAGATGACTATGATTTTGATTTCCATTTCAAACACCGTCCGCTGTTGCCTTTGGCTAGTGCTGATGAAAATGGAATGGTCATTTATTGCGGTTCTTTCAGTAAGAGTTTTTCTCCTGCCTTTCGAATGGGGTATTTAGTTGCTGCTGAAAATGTGATTGAGCACCTCGCTAAAATCCGGATTTTACTGGACAGACAGGGTGATCATGTCCTTGATAATGCAATGGCTGAATTACTGAAAGATGGCACCGTACAGCGCTACCTTCGGAAAACACTTTCAGTGTATGAAGAAAGACGAAACTTCTTTTGTGATTTACTAGATACAGTGCCAGAAGGCGCCTTAAAGTTTAGGGTTCCAGAAGGTGGCATGTCTGTATGGACTGAATTTGACTCTTCCATCAACCTGGAAGCGCTGTCAAAAAGAGCTTTAAAAGAAGGATTATACTTTTCTGACGGAAAACTGCACCAATACCCTAATTATAAAACAAATGGCATTCGTTTAGGCTTCGCGTCTTCCGATCTTGAAGATTTAAGCAGCAGTGTTGAAATTCTGAAAAAACTGCTGTCATAAAATCTGAAAAGAAAAGCCACAGCAGGAGATTTAAAAAAGAAGTGATCTATAAACAAAAAAAGGCCGACCAATCGGTCGGCCTCAAGTATTAGTGGATTACTTACTGCGAAGTTTGAACCTTCTGTAAGAGATGAAAGCCAACACAAAAACTACTCCTACGGTAACATACACCCATGATGGGATGGGAACAGGATCACCTTGTGCATAAGAATGCAATCCGGTTAAGTAGTAGTTTACCCCGAAATACGTCATGATAATCGTCGAGAAGCTCAACAGCGATAATAAGTTAAACAAGTATTTGGTTCTTAATCCTGGGATCAAGCGTACGTGTAAAACGAAGGCATAAACGATCACAGAGATAAAAGCCCAGGTTTCTTTAGGGTCCCAGCTCCAGTAACGTCCCCAGCTTTCGTTTGCCCAGATACCTCCTAAGAACGTACCTACAGTTAGTAAAAACAGACCTACAGTTAAGGACATCTCGTTCACAATGGTCAATTCCGTGATCGAAGATTTCACTTTCGCCGAGATCTTATTATTGTCAATAATGTATAAAACTAAGACAACCGTACCCATTAAGGCACTCAGTCCAAAGAAGCCGTAACTCGAAGTAATAATTGCTACGTGAATCATTAACCAGTAGGATTTAAGTACTGGAACCAATGGTGTAATCTGAGGATTCATCTGTGATCCTCCATGTGCGAAGCCCATTAAAATAACGGCAATTAAACAACCTGCTGCAGGAATAAAGGCGTTACTGTTTCTATACATTCCAAGACCGGAAAGCACACCAATCCAACTGATAAACAATACTGCTTCATAACCGTTACTCCAGGGCTCATGACCAGAAATATACCACCTTGTGGCCAAGCCAAATCCTTGCAGGAATGCTGCGATGCTGATTAAAATCAACACGAAAGTCACCATTTTATCCAGCATTTTGGAGCTCTTGAATAGCTTAAAGAAAGCCAATCCAAGAATCACTGCGCCTAACATTGCATAAGTAATCATCAGGTTTAGGAACAGGTTCCATGAGTTGTAGCTCACTTCCCAGAAGATCTTCGTATCTGAAGGTAAAACGTCTTTACCGAACTTCAGCTGAATGTCTTTAATCTGATCTAATGCTTTATTTGCCGCATCCCAGTTTCCTGTTTGCTGACCATCTTTAATGCTTTTCGCATAGCGATCAATAGGGTTAAGTTCCCCTACCAATGCAGAGCCTGGGAGCGCAGAAGGCATGGCAATCCAGGTATTATTTGCATCACCCTGAATAGGGAAAATACGTAAATACTGACCATTGATCAGGGACTGCATCGCCTGTAATTTATCATTCAGGTCAATGATCTCTTTATCGTAATTGTTTTGCTCCGCTGGTTTCTTCGCAAAAGCTTTTGAATAATCGTCTTTTAATATAAATTGAAGCGTTCCATCTTCTCCTACCTGTAACAGGTTGATCATCGAAGTATAACCATCTTCATTGGCTTTAACTACTTTTAATAATTCCGGGCCACCTTTAGCACCGATCTTAATCAGCGGAACATTTACCCAGATGAAAGGCGTAGTAGAAACTGACAGGAAGAACTGGTTGGCACTTAAGCTATGGAAACGATCTTTACGGTGTAATTTTCTCAGGATTTCCAGTGCCATGGTATTGATTGGCTCTACCCTTCCATCGATATTCTGTACGGCTAAATGACCAAATTTATCGGCATGTGCAGGATCAATTTTAATGCCTGCAGCGAACTGTACCGGATCTACAGATTTTGCAGAAAGCATCAGCTGCATTTCTTCCTTTGTTGGCTGTTCGTGATTGTGTGCCTGACCTGGTCCTGCGGGTGCGGCTGCGGAATGGTCATGACCATCATCTGCGGAATGATCGTGTCCATCACCAGCTGTATGGTCATGCCCATCACCTGCAGGCATCTGCGCCTGTGGCTTTACCAGCCCGGGAATAGCCGTAGAGCCATTCTTGCCATGCATATCAATCTTCTGACTAAACGCAGCACCTAAAGGAAGGAATAAAAGCGCCAGTAAAAGTGATTTTGTTTTTGCAGATTTAGAAAGTGCTCTCAATTGTTCGTTCAGTTTAGAAAAATGCGTTCCTTTCCAGAATAAAGTAACGAACATACCCAGGAACAATAAGGTATAACCGATATAAGTCACGTTTGTGCCCAGTTCATCATGATTTACAGAAAGTACGGTTCCTTTCTCATCATCGTCGAAACTAGCCTGGAATAAGCGATATCCTGCTTTATCTAATACGTGGTTCATGTAAATTTTATAAGGTGTGTCTTGTCCCCCGTCCTGGATTAACACATCTGAAGAGTAAGAAGCAGGGCTGTTACTACCTGGGTATTTCTCCATTTTGAAATCTACCAGTTTAATGGAGAAAGGTGTTTTATAGATCTTAGAACCGTAAGCCATAGAAATTCTTAGTCCGCCAATTTCACTTTGATGCTGGAAATTAGTGATTCCTTTTCCACCGTAAAACGAAACGGTATCAACGGTATTTGCAGTGGCTACTTCCACTTTAATCAGGTCCAGATCGTGTTCATGCTTGGTTTTATCCCCTTCAAAATAGATGATATTACCTGTAACCGGGGCTTCAGGAATTACGAAAGCCAGGTTTCCGAAAGTATATAAACTTCTTAAGTTGAAAGGCTGTGCCGGATTATCCGCAAGAACAGGTTTCTTTTCCTGAGTCGCCATGATCATATAATCTCCTGCGAAAGGCGTCGCAATTTGCAGGGCATTATTTGCATCTGAAAGGTTGATGGCGCCCGGTGTTTCTTTGTTATAGCTGATGAGCATATTTGAAATCAGCTGTACGGTACCTGTAGGAATGTATTTATTGACGCGGTTTCCATTTTCTAAAACCACCAGATGCAGGGTTGATTTACCGGTAGGTGTACGCACCAGGGAATCCTGTGCTCTGGCATAAAAATCAATTACTTTTACTTTAACCCTTTGTCCCTGGTAATCATATTCCCCTTTGAAAGTCTTTTTGAAAGGCTTTAAATAAGTAGGAATGCGGTTAGAGATTAATATTGCTGGCTGATCATCATAGGCCAATGCCTGATCATCTTTTCCAATCTGCATCTTGAAAAACGTAGCATCAGAAATGACTTCATCGCTGGACTCCCCTTCTCTGATGTGCATGGAGCCTTCAAAACTCACATATCTGGTAATGTATCCACCAATAAAGATGATCACAAATGCAAGGTGAAACACCAATAGCGGCCATTTTTTACGCTGTGTGAGTTGGTATCTACCAATATTACCAATAAAATTGAGTACCAGAATTACCATCACCAATTCAAACCACCAGCAGTTGTAGATTAATGCTTTGGCGACTGCCGTCCCATAATCGTTTTCCACAAAGGTGGCCATGGCCATGGAGAAAGCGTATAACAATAACATAGCACCCATCGTGCGGGTGGAAAAGAGAATTTTGCCTAACCTTGTAATCATTCGTGTGTTTTTCTTTTTCTTTTTACCGGCTTATTACCGACATAAGGAGCTGTTCCTTATCAATCCGACAAAGATGACCCGGAGGAAGCACAAAATTGAAGCTTAATAATTTTATGGCAAAAAAAAGACGAAACTACTTTTGTCTAATAATGTTACGCGCGGGCTATATGACATCTGTGAATTTTATATTATACTTGTTCTAAGAATTGCTAAATTGTTTTTAAATTAAATAGAGACAGTTTTTACCTGTTTTACATCAGCTAATTCGACCTTAACCACCAAATATTATTAACCTAAACATTGAATGAAGAAATTATTTATGGCGGTACTGCTGCTCTCTGTAGCCAGCGGCAGCTACGCTCAAACTAAAAAATCAACAGCCTACTCTGGCAATCCAGTATTTAAAGGTTGGTATGCTGATCCTGAGGGCATCGTCTTTGACAAAAATTACTGGATCTATCCAACGTTTTCAGCTGCTTATGAAAAGCAGGTATTTTTTGATGCCTTTTCCTCTCCTGATTTAGTGAATTGGACCAAACATCCGAGAGTTTTAGATACGGCAAATGTAAAATGGGCGAAGAAAGCAGTATGGGCACCTTCCATCATCAAGAAAAAGGACCAGTATTTCTTGTTTTTCGGAGCGAACGACATACAAAATGATAAAGAGTACGGTGGAATTGGCGTTGCCGTTGCAAATAACCCTGCCGGTCCTTTTAAGGATCATATTGGCAAACCATTGGTCGACAAATTTCATAATGGCGCACAGCCGATAGACCAGTTTGTTTTCAAAGACAAAGACGGCAAATATTACCTGATTTATGGTGGTTGGAAACATTGCAATATTGCCAGGCTAAATGATCAGTTCACAGGTTTTGTCCCAATGGCGAATGGCAATACCTTCCAGGAGATTACTCCTGAAAACTATGTGGAAGGTCCTTTTATGTTCATGAGAAATAATAAATATTATTTTATGTGGTCTGAAGGCGGCTGGACAGGTCCTGATTACAGTGTAGCTTACGCGATTGCAGATTCACCGATGGGTCCATTTAAAAGAGTGGGTAAAATCTTGCAGCAGGATTCAAAGATTGCAACTGGTGCAGGGCATCATTCTGTGATTGGAGATGAAAAAAGCAATGACTGGTACATTGTATACCACAGAAGACCATTAGATCAGACCGATGGGAATGCCAGAGAAACCTGCATTGACAAAATGTATTTCGATAAAGATGGCTTGATTAAACCTGTGGTGATGACAAATGAAGGCGTTCCACGTAAATTACTGCGTTAAAACAGTCACCGCTATCTCCTTTATACAACCAGCGTCTGAATGTGTAAGAAATGTGGTTATATTGGAGCGGTTTAAATTGCAGATAAGTTCAATTGGAAAAGATAATTAGTTTAAGAAAAGCTGTACTCGCGACATTCGTATTCGTGTGGGGAGTGTTTTTTATACAAAATGCTTTTTATACGGCTTCCTCGAATGCGCCTTCTGTTTTCTTTGACAGTGCTTATGACCAGGGGGAACTATTGGAAGATGTTCCCCTCGACAGGGCTTATACTTCTTCGGTTAAAAAGGCCAAGCATTTTCAAAACCGCATTACAAATCAAGCTGCTATTGTCAGTCCATTACGCCCTCAGGCAGCAGCAAATATTGCTGTTGCCCCATGGAACTGGCCTCAGCATGGAGAACATTCTTTCCTTTTCAGGCTCACGCCATTTTAGATTACAGCGCATCAGTCTGCTTAATTCCTTCGGAAAAACATTGTCCCCTATCCCGGATATCCAGGAGTAATTGGCTGGCTGGTGATCCTCCATGGGATTAGGTATTTAAAATAATTATGATCGCTATTAACTATTACAAAAATTTAAGAATATGAATTGTCCAAGTTGCCAGGAAACCCTATTGATGACCGTAAGAAATAATGTAGAAATCGACTATTGCCCAAAATGTCGTGGCATTTGGTTAGATCGTGGTGAGTTAGATAAGTTATTGGCCTTCGACCAGGAAAAAGGCGGCACAACAAATGATCCTGCCCCTTTCCGTCAAGATTATAGGGAACAGGACCGTCGGGAACAGAATTTCCGTCAGGAAGGATACCGTGGACAAGACCAACGCGGTCAGGACCAGCGTCATCAGCAAGGTTACGGAAATCAGGGCAATGGTTATCCTAAAAAGAAGAAATCCTTTTTAGAAGACCTGTTTGACTTTTAAGCAGTATCCTGCTTCAAACCGCTATAATTTATCATCCTCCATTGATGGTCAATGAAAGGATACTCGGCAGGCCGGCTAATATGTATAGTCGGCCTGTTTTGCTTCTGAAGCTCTCCTGCTACAGCAAGCTTTTTAAACAACCTATTAATTTTCAGCTGGCAATTTCCTTTAGCCTTTGCATTTCGCCATTTTATCTAATGTTTTCAATTGAAATTTTAAAATGCAGTTCGCAGTGTATCAATAAGTTTCGATTATTGCAGTAAATAAGCGCTTAAAAACCTGCATCAAAATCCTCAATATAATTCCTAATCTGCCCAAAAAGAGTATTTTTGAAATAGAAGAACCACCTTAAAAAGAACCAAAAAACCGTTTATAAATGAGTATGATCCCACAAGAAATGAGTAAGATCCAACAAGCTGATTTCCTAAGAAAACACAACCTGACTTCAGCAGATTTTAAAGCCGCAAACCTTAATTACGAAAACCTATTGAACATCAGCTCAGATTTTGAATCAAAAAGAGCTGCTTATGATGAAATTGGCAGCGGAGTTGTCAAAATACTTTTCAAATTTAATGGGGTACATGCGATCAGGTACCAAATCAATACTTCAGAAGAACTGATGTATAAACTGGCAGCCTATCAATTGCAAAATCCAGCTATCAATATTGATTTAACCAATTATGAAGCACTAATTGACAACCTGATCAGCATCCGGATCATTCCTCTATTCAAATCCGACTGGGCCAGGATTCAGGAAAGCATCCTTGATCAGTTTGTAGTTTTTGACAAGATTACGGCGAATGTAAGACAAGAAGACAGCGCAGCAGCCAATCAAGAGTTTACTGATAAAGGATTTGAGTTGAAGATTCAGCCAGATGGCTACAGATCTGTCGACTATGTCATTAAAACAGCACCAAGTAAAAAGGAATACAGAGCAGCTGTTCAAATTCGCAGCATTTTTGAAGAAGGATGGGCAGCAATCGATCATCATGCCCGTTACCAGGAAAAAACTGACGACCTGATTTTAAATGATTTCTCTAAAACACTGAATAAATTAGTTGGTGGTGCGGAAGAAATAGGCGAATGTATCCATGGATTAAAAGCTTATCTCAACGAAAAGGAGCTGCTGATTCAGGAGCAGCAAGCCCTGGTTTTAGACCAGCAGCAGCAATTGGAAGCATTGAAGGCAGAGCTTGCTCAGGCCAATCTGGATAAAAAAGTAAACTTTTCAAATGATATCCTGGGGAAAAGCATCATTGAAGATTTAGCAAAAACAGCAGCTCATGTTAGTGGTGGCTCTGTTCCGGTCGCAGTTCATAGCTCGCAGGCAGCAGTTCAACCCGAAGAAGTACCTGTTGAAGCTAAGCAGGCGCACATAGAAAGCGAGCAAACACCAGCAAAGACTAAATCTACCACAGTAGAAAAAGCCATTGAGGAAAAACCTAAGCCCATTAAAAACAGCTCCGATAGTCCAAAAGCAGTCAGGCTAAAGGAAGAAAAAATCAAAGTGGAAAAGCATAAGGAAGAAAAACAAAAATTAGAAACAGTGCTGCCGCTTGAAGAAGATTTATTCGGGCAAATGCGCATCCCTGATGCTCCTCCCCTTAAACCTTCCGGTACCAATGCCTAAATAAATTAATCATTCCCCTTAATTAATCATTCCCCCTTTCCAATTTAATATCCCAGAGCCAGTTCCTTAAATCAGAACTGGCTTTGCTGTAGAAAAGAAAATTTCCGCAAACGTTTGTGTAAACAAAAACATTAAGAATCACCAATTTAATCTGGTTATTTGATTAAACAACCAAACACACAAATGAAACCAAATTCACTAAATCCTAAAACCGGCCTCAGCACCCTCCTATTGATAGCGGCCACACTTTCGGGCTTTGCACAAAGTAAAAGCTTCAAGGAAGTATTTACTGTACCGGCAAACAAAGCCTACATTGAACCTTTTAACCCCAATGACCGAGGGGTTTCGGTACCAGTTGGCTATCCGGAAGATAAAGGCATCGTTTCCAAATGGCGCGACAAGAGTAAAAGCGTAGTCTGGTATCTTTATCAAAAACCCGGACAGTATGATTTTTACTTCGACAATACCGTTGAAAACGGTAAAAAGCTCAGCTTCGAGTTGATCATCAGTCCGACTGCTCCTAATAAAGGATTCAAAAATATCACTAAAAAAATAACCTTTAATGGTAATGGACAAGCCAATTCTTTGTTCGCAGGAAATGTAGCAGTGCCAGAAACAGGGTATTTCAGGTATGAGCTAAAACCGGTTACGGATCCGCAATCTGCGATCAAAATAGAGGCACTGACCTTCAAATCCTTAAAGGATGGCGGACAGGTTAATCAGACTGAATATCAGTCCTCTCCTTCCGTTCATTTAAGTTTCAGCAGTACCGAAGCGACAACCAAATCTTACAACTGGATTTATCAGGAAATTATGGTTCCAAAAGGCGCCGATCCATTGGCCACCTATTACATGAGCTTAGGCTTTTACCGTGGCTATATGGGGATACAAACGAACTCCAATACGGAACGCAGGGTGCTTTTCTCGGTTTGGGACAGTAAAGATGCCGAAAACGACAAAACCATTACCGCACATGATTACGTCTCATTTGTAGACAAAGATAAATCGACAACTGTCAACACTTTTGGTGGTGAGGGTACTGGCGGACAATCGTATGTGAAAACGGCCAACTGGAAAACTGCGGAACCTGTGAAATTTTTAATGAATGTATTGAAACAGGATAACAATTCTGTGGTGTTATCTGCCTGGTATAAACTGGAAGCTGAAGACTGGAAATATATAGCAACCTGGAGAGCCCCAAAAGAGCAGCGCATGTTTGATGGTTTCTATTCTTTCCTGGAGAATTTCGGTTATACAAATGGCCAGGTTCGAAGAGCAGCGTATTATTACAATGCCTGGGGTATGGAAGATCAGACCGGAAAATGGGTCAACTTTAATAAAGTAAGGTTTTCCAATACAGATGGTAAACCTGGTCAGCGGGTAGATTACGAACAAGGTGTTTCTGCGAATTATCCCGATATGTTTTACATGTCTTCTGGTGGGTATACGCCTACGCTGAAAACAGCCAATGAAATACCTGTTTCCAAGCAGCAGTTGAATCTTAACCTGAAGCCTTTTGAGGAAAGAGTACTGACTGCATTGAAAAATGAAGAATCTAATAATAAGGACTTCAAAACAAAGAAATAATCGCGATTAATGCCCTAAATTTTAAGGATAGTAGTAGTTTAATAGTAGCAAGGTCTCACAGTAATGTGGGGCCTTTGCTTTTTCCGGGTAAATGATCCAACTTCTCTTTAAGTACCTTATATTCCTTTTCCAGTACCTTGAAAGCCTTATTACCTGGTGGAGTACGATCATTTTCTTTTAGTTGGGTTAGATAACTGCCAGATACCTGATCAAACCGCTCTTTTACTTGCTGATACTTTTTTTGCTCCTGTTTTTCTGCCTCTGTATGACCTTCACCGTTCAAATTACCCAGATAAACACTATTCGACACCCTTTCCCCATCGGCAGAGATAAAGGAAATATAGGGTTCAATCTGTTGATTCAGTGCTTCCTCCCCCATCGGAATAAAACATTTCCCTTCAGATCTTCTGGCTATATTTAGGTATTCCCCGTCGTTTCCGGTTTCCGGGCAGCAAATCATCACCATGACACTGTCGTTGTGCTGTAACACCTCATCATATGCCGCATCCCAGCTGATTTCCAGTCCAGCTGCAACCTTTTTTATGGCCATTTTTTTGGTCTCCGGCATCTCACCCTGACTCAGTTTCACCTTACTATAATCTACACTTAGATTAGGGTATTCCCCTTTTAAAGCGTGTTTTTTATGATAGGAAGTGGCCAGGTTATGCGCATTGCACACCGTCCCTTTTGCCTGTAAGCCATAGCCAAGTTTAATAAAGCTGCCCATTCTGTTGAGCAATTTCATCGTAACGGCCATCGCCTGGTAATTGGCCAGTTGAAGCTTGCTGGATTTTCCTTTTTTACCAATTAACCGGACTACCGGCTGCCCATTGAGCATATAAAAAACAAGATTTCCTATTTTTCCAGTAAAGTGACCATGCGGTCCGTTTGCAGCTATTGCCATGTATGAGTGATTAAGAGCCGTTAATTAATTGATATTAAAAAGAATAACATCCGATTCAATAAGATAAACCTACGGATTATATCTGAGGTATTGTTCGCATTGAGTTTTTAATTATCAGTGTATTATCACAAGGCTTAAAGGTATTCCATAGGACTTTGATAGGGCTACAGACTTATATAGGCCCTATCAACCTCCATACAATACTGGATTAGTACACTGATAATTAAATAGTCATTCCGAGGCCTACCAGTCAGGTGATCCTGTAATATTTTAACTCATCTCCTTTTCTATTGAAAATACCCTGTATCACTGCATTAAAAGCAGGCAATAATTATTAGCGCAAATTAATTTCGATAATGATTTTTCCCTATATTAGCTCAAGAGAAATTACACTCACCATATTATTCCAATCCCTCTTGAAATTAACCCTGCTCAAAAACAAAATCACAGCGATCCTCCTTTTACTGTTCTTTTTATCAACTTCCCTAAAAGCCCAGCAGCTCTACCTCCCAGACAAAATCATTAAAGATACGCTTGCGCTGGAAAAATACATGCCTATCCTGGCGACCTCAGTTCTTAGTCGGCTCAGCACAACAGCGGCTGCAGAAAGAGATATGGAATACTTCGGCTGTCTGTTCTCTTTACAACTTTTGGCTGGTCAGCACCAGCAGAGCCTACAAAGCATAGATACCCTCATCAGCAAAATCGGGCTATCACCGGATTTCATTTCTGATCGTGCAGAAGCTTTGTTTTGTCTTTACAGTACCTACAATCACATCCAATTGATGAGGCAAAGCGGCGACCCATCCTCCACTGTGAAAATTTTCAAATTGGTATTTCCTGAGGTATTGGCAGGATATAAAGGAAAAGCGCTGGAATATGCGACGCAAACTTTTTTAAACGAGCATGAAGATTTAACCAGGGAATGGCAGCATGCTTTAACTAAAATACAGGCCAAGGCTGGCGACAGTGTAAGCCTGGACGAGGCCATCATATTTTCTCAAGCTTTTGCAAAATATCGGGTATATCGGCCTTTCTTATCTCCTGGAAAAATTTTAATCCGCCAATCCAATCCCGAGAATTACCTCATTCAGGACAGTACCATGATCACCATGCGTGATGGTGTACAGCTTGCTGCCGTCATTGTACGCAATAAATCCTTCGGGGAACTGCAGCCCGTAGTGATGATGAGCAGTATTTATGCAGATGCCAATGAGCTGGCTAAGGCGAAGGAAATTTCAAACCAGGGTTATATCGGCATCATCTTAAACACGCGTGGAAAATACGCTTCTACCGCTGCTATCGAACCCTGGGAGCATGATGCAGAGGATACTTATGATGCGATAGACTGGATCAGCAAGCAAAGATGGTGTAATGGAAAAATTGGCATGTATGGAGGAAGTTACCTTGGATTTAGTCAGTGGGCAGCCACTAAAAAGCTACACCCTGCATTAAAAACCATTGTTCCACAAGTTGCAGCAGCACCAGGTATAGACTTCCCCTATACAAATGGAATAGCCACCACTTATTCCTTACGCTGGTCCCGTTACGTTACGAATCACAAATTGACTGATCATGCCGATTTTGGAGATTCTGATCATTGGTATGAATTTAGTAAGCAATGGTTCATCAGCGGAAAGGCATTTAACAGTCTGGATAGTATGAAAGGTAAGCCTAATGCCTCATTTCAGAAATGGCTTAACCATCCATCGTATGATAAATACTGGCAGAAAATGACCCCTTACCAACAGGAGTTTAGTAAAATAAACATCCCGGTCCTTAGCATAACCGGGTATTTCGACGGAGAACAGGATGGCTCTCTGCACTATTTTGACCAGCACTACAAGTGGAATCGTTCCGCCAATCATTATTTATTAATCGGTCCTTACGATCATTTTGGTGCGCAGTATATGCCCTCTGCTGTTGTTAACGGCTATGAAATTGACCCAACTGCTATGATAAACATCAATGACCTTGTTTTTCAATGGTTCAACTATACCCTAAAAGGAGGAATAAAACCGGAGCTCTTAAAGGATAAAATTAATTATCAGGTGATGGGTACAGATACCTGGGCCCATGTGGCCTCCTTTCCAGAAATGAACAACGATGTATTGAATTTTTACTTTTCTGAGGAAAAAGATGGCCAGGCGTATAAACTGAAAACTAAGGCATCCAGCCAGCATATCCAGCAGCAATTCGATTATTCAAAACGTATACCAGGCAAGAGATCATCACCATCGAGTTTATGGTGCGATTCCCTCAGCGTCCATAATGTCGTATTCAGTTCTGAAATACTAACCGCAGACTTTTCCATCAACGGAACTTTTAAGGCTACTTTATTCGCTGCCAGCAATAAGAAAGATATGGATTTAGAGATCAGCTTGTATGAACAGCAGTCTGATGGAAGATATTTTGAACTGTCCAATTCTATCCATAGGGCTAGTTATGCAAAGAATAGCAGTAAAAGAACGTTACTAAGGCCTGGAAAGATGGAATCTATTCCTATTAAAGGGAAGTTTATCAGTAAGAAGATTGCTAAGGGGAGCAAAATAATTCTGGCAATAAGCCCTTTAAACAATGTCTATGCAGAGGTAAATCACGGCACAGGAAAACCTGCATCCAGTGAAAGTATAAAAGATGCCGGCATGCCTTTAACCATACAATGGTCTGGCAAAAGCAACCTGCAAATACCGATCAAAAGATAGGTATTTGCAGGTTTAACGATGCTGGACTATTCCTGTTTGATTAGCCCAGTTTCCTATCTGAAATATAGGGCACAATCGGATAGATATAATCGTCCATCCTGACCCCCAGTTTTTCCGGTGATGAACCTACAAAAACCGTTTTCTTTCCTTTAATCGTAATTTTCCCTTTTCCTTCAATTTCTATCAGCGCCCATATTGGGCCCTGATAAGGAACGGTATATTTAATATTCGGATGTGATTTATCTACAGCTTCGGAATAGCGGCTTTCTTTATAATCATCGCCTAGCCATTGGTAGGAAGCGCTATTGATTTGCACATAATGAATCTTGTTGATGTAATTGTAATAATCACGGTGATGATGGCCACTGATCACCAGCACTACCTTCTGCTGACCAGATTGTTCATTTTCCTGCTCCAGCGTATACCTCAACATTGTTCCATTTTCCAGACCACCGGAATCATCATCCAAGCCCTGGTGGCAAAAAACCACCGTTGGTAAAGCCGTCTCCTTCAAATCTTTTTTCAGCCAGTCCAACTGTACCGGAGAAATGTAAAATGCATAACCCTTCGGCCGGTATTCACTTGGGTTCTGTTCATTACCATCCAGAACTACAAAATGAAAAGCATCACATCAAATGGATGTATTTTCCTTTCGCATTCCAAAATTCGACCACCTGCTCCCGCGTATAGCCAC
This sequence comes from Pedobacter sp. PACM 27299, assembly GCF_001412655.1. Classification (NCBI taxonomy): domain Bacteria; kingdom Pseudomonadati; phylum Bacteroidota; class Sphingobacteriia; order Sphingobacteriales; family Sphingobacteriaceae; genus Pedobacter; species Pedobacter sp. PACM 27299. The sequence continues at coordinate 3,617,122 of NZ_CP012996.1, forward strand.
CATCTGTATCATGGTTACCAATTACATGGTATTTTGGCCCTTTGAATTTGTTCCAGACCTCCATCAATGGAAGGTTTTCTTTTTTTGGAAAGCACAAATCACCACCCTGTATGATAAAATCCGGCGATTCAATATTCATCTCCTTAATAAAGGCCGACAAGCGATCCATGCCGTCATGCATGATATCATGGTGTAAATCTGTGATCATCCCAAATCTGACTTTATTTTTTGCTGGATTCAGTTCAGGCAACTTTGCAAAAAGCAGCGTACCTCCTGCAAGTCCGGAATTTTTGAGAAATTCTTTCCTATTCATTAGCGTTTATATATTTGGTTGGGTTCAACCAAATATGTAAATACTAAACAAAAGTTTACCTAATGAATTTAGCATTACAAGCAAAAAAACCAAGTTTTCTGTTTCAGCTATTTAAGTTCAAGAATAATCTTACCAAGATGCGCACTGCTTTCCATCAGCTCATGTGCTTTGCTGGCTTCAGCCAATGGAAAAACTTTAAAAATCGTGGGATTATATTTTCCTTTGGCAAACATTGGCCATACGTTTTCTAGAATATCCTGAGTCAGGGCGGTTTTAAATGCTGCTTCTCGATTGCGCAAAGTACTTCCGGTGATGCTCAGTCTTTTGCGCATCATCTGCATAATGTTTAGAGAAACTGTGTTCCCTTCCATGGCATTGATGTATACCAATCTGCCATCCGGCTTTAGAATTTCGATGTTCTTTGGAAAATAAGCCCCACCAATCATGTCCAGCACCACATCAACCGGCTGATCTTTCAATTCAGCTTCAAAATCATGCGTTTTATAATTGATAAAGCGATCTGCTCCTAATTCCAGACAATACTGTCCTTTTTCTTCGGAGCCGACAGTAACCACGACTGCTGCACCTGTATATTTTGCCAATTGAATGGCGGTTGTTCCGATCCCGCTGCTGCCACCATGAATCAATAAACGCTCTCCTGATGCTAAGTGACCGCGCTGAAACACGTTGCTCCAGACTGTGAAAACAGTTTCGGGCAAGCCAGCTGCTTCAATGAAAGTTAGTCCTTCCGGGATGGGCAAACAGTGTCCGGCGTTAACTTTTACATATTCTGCATAGCCGCCACCGGCCACTAATGCACATACCTTGTCATTTACCTTCCAATGTTTCACATTTGCGCCCAGTGCTTCAATCTCTCCTGCCACCTCTAACCCTGGAATATCCTGTGGCGCATCAGCAGGTGGCGGATAACTGCCTTTTCGCTGAAATACGTCGGGACGATTCAGTCCGGCCGCCTTTACCCTGATCAACACTTCATTTTCATTGATCATTGGTTTTTCCCGTTCTTCCAGCTTCAATACATCTGGCGTTCCAAATGAGGTAATTACAATTGCTTTCATGATTTTATGGCAACATTTATCCTGCCAAAACAAATCAGTGCCAGCTTCAAAATTGTTTATTCCCTAATAGCGGTCAATAAAAAAATAGATGCAAACAACTTGGACAGTTAAGTGTTATCTCATTCTATACAAAATTTTAATAGCCCTTCCATTACTATAATGTATGCGCGCAAAATTTTTCAAATCAACTATCGAAAATGGAAGATACAGTTCAACAACAAATCAGGTTATCTCTGCTTCAGATGGCATTGGATAACGCGGTAACTATTGAAGATTATGAAGAATGTCAGCAGTTATTAGAGTTAAAGCTTTCTGAGGAAAGCCAAAACCAATTAGCTGTTAACATGGCGGAAGCTAAATGATTCGGCAAAATCTGCTGTAATTTGTAAACTCTCCCCATCACATCGTCTATCTCCGTCATCTTTACCTGAGTCTCAGCAGTCACCGAATCATCTCCAACAGTTTTCTTTGCTCCTAAATGCGTTTCAGGTCTTGTATCTGAGGCATTTTTATGGTGTCAAAAAAGCGTTTTCTTTTTAAGCCTGGAGCCATGACGACTGCGGAAAATCCATATCAAATAAAACTATAAGTTCAAAATGAGGTCGCAGGACGATGCTTTTAAATGAAAATCTCAAAAGAAAGCACAATTTCTTAGCTGTCAAAAGTATAAATAACCAAAAAAGCACATATATTTGGACTCAAATTTTACAATTACATTTATATGGCAAAGGCATCTGAAATTAAAGTAGGAAACATTTTACGTTTTAACGGCGAACTGGTAACAGTTATTGAAATCTTACACCGTACCCCAGGTAAAGGTGGCGCATTCTACTTAGGTAAATTTCGCAACATTAAAACTGGAAAAATTGTGGAAGCCCGCTTAGGAACTGATGAGCAAGTAGAAATTTGCCGCGTAGAGACTAGTGACTACCAATATTTATATGAAGAAGGTGATTATTTTGTAGTAATGGACAATGAGTCTTTCGAGCAGTTCAGTGTTGCTAAAGAATTATTCGGTGAATCAGCAAAATTCCTTAAAGAAGGAATGGATGTGATCGTTTCTTTTGAAAGTGAAGAACCAATCATGGCTCAGGCTCCAAATTTCGTTGAATTGATGGTTACTTATGCAGAACCAGCGGTTAAAGGCGATACTTCTTCTGGTGCTCAGAAAATGGTTACGACAGAAAATGGTATCGAAATCAGAGTTCCATTGTTCGTTAACGAAGGTGATAAATTAAAAGTAGATACACGCACAGGTGAATATGTGGAGCGTGTGAAATAAGGAATTTCATTTCTAAAAAAGGCGGCTTAAAAAATAAGCCGCCTTTTTTTATGTGAAAAATCAGGGGGTTGAGGAAAGCGCTGCTGGCAGAATTTCGTCAATGATGACCTGCTGCAGTTTTTCTGGTTCACTATTAAAAACGGTATGTCCTGATTTTTCAAACCAAAACAAGGCTTTCTTTGGCGCTTTTATAAACTTATAGTAGTCTTCAACCAGGTAATGGGATTTTTGCTTGTCCCCGATTCCTTCTATGAAATATACCGGGCAATTTAATACCGGCAGGGTTTTGAAAAGGTTATTGGTCACTGTTTGTTTCCACATAGGGAACCAAATGGCCAGCCAATCATGATATTTTGCTTTGAAAGCGGCTTCTTTGGCGAAATCGACCCCATTATGGATGAACAGCCATTTTTGTGAATAGAATAAATCATCTTCCTTCTCGAATGGCAATTTTACCAGGGCCAGTTCTTTTACTGCGGTCGCATTCTGAGTTTCCTTTGCCCATTTATTCAACATTTCCATCGTTAATTTCTCACTTTTCCGTTGGTCTACGATCGCACTAATTGGAATATAAGCATATAGTGATTCCGGATGTTTAGCTGCAAAATCAAACCCCAGCATCGAGCCAAAAGAATGGGAAACCAGAAACAGTTTTTTACGATTGAAACGCTGCAATAGATAATAGATCAGCTCCTCTGTATCTTTTTGCAATAAGCCCAGTGATAGCTTTTCAGGAGATGAGTTGAGTTTTAAGGTTTCTCCGCTCTGCCTTTGGTCCCATTGAACGACCACAAAATTTGATTTTAGCTGGTCGGTGAAAGTATCCGCCACTGGAATCAATGAAGTACCTGGTCCGCCATGAAGGAACAGCAGCAAGGGTTTTTCTTCATCTACGCCCTGCAGCTTAATAAACTGCTTCATCCCACCGATCTCTACCACTGCTGTAGTATCTATTTTCATCGGGACGACCTTCTCGAGTGGGCTGCTTTTTCCCATTGCAATCGAAGCGATCAATACAAAAAGTAGGGTCAATTGCTTTATCATTTTAAATATTTAGGTTGAAACTTGTTTAAGGATTAATTGATCTGGCCAGCAAGGATTTTCCCTAATCGCTCGTATCCTGTTGCATTTGGATGCAGACCATCAGAAAACAAGGATTCATCAATTTGTTTTTTAGGGTTCAGGAAAACCGCTGAAGCATCTATAAATTTAAGGTCTTTGCCTGCAGCTATCCTGGCGATTAGTGGATTCAGCTTTGCAATTCTGAGCTCCATGCCTTTTCTTGGCAGGATGCCTACCACCACTATTTTTGCATTATGCTGCTTATACCTAATGGTTTTCAGCAACGTTTTAAGCCCTTGCAAAATTTCATCATCTGTATTGAATTCCAGGTTATTGGTACCGATCATCAGCACAATTTGTTGAGCAGAAAAACCATCCAGTTCTCCGTGATTAACGCGCCAAAGTACATTCTCAATACGATCCCATCCAAAGCCCATATTCACTGCATTTTTATTTCCAAAGTATTTAAGCCAGGCCTCTTTTCCATTTACATGCGGTGCAGCGGGTTGCCCTCCCCAGTAATGAGTGATGGAGTTCCCGATAAAAACCAGTTTTGGCTGATGTGCTGCTGTATAGGCTAAAACTTGGTTGTGCCTGGTTTCCCAGTCGTACGTATTGGCATCTCTCCGCTGCGTAACCGGGATAATGGTAGAAATACGACCTTCTTCTTCTTTAAAAATGCTTTTGATCTTCTTTTCATACGCGCTGGCATAGTTCATCATGCCGATATCATTGGGATGTACGCCATCTACCATGCTTTCAATATCTTGTCCAATCGCTGCTTTGGAAAGCAGGTACAGGTTTTTAACTCCTGTATTTGTTAGGGAATCTACGGTGTTTCTAAGGATTCCATTGATCGTTTCTACTTCAGTTTTCCTGATCGGCTGCATTTCAGCCTCTGCAAAACCATCATGTTCTGTAAGTAAGATCGGAACTCCTGGCCTTTTCTGTTGAATCTGTCTGATGGCATTTACGATCTTTTTACTCAGTGTGGCATTCATGTCTTTGCTGATCAGGTTGGGCAGGCAATCTAGCACGTATAGACTGGCATCTACTTGCCTGAGGTAGTCCAATACTTCGGGCTCCAGCTTCCCGTTTCCGGAGAAACCCAGGTTTACCATTGGCCGGTCCAGTTTTCTTCCGGTAATGGAGGTCCAGGCCAAACCTGGTCTTGTGGCACAGGCACCCTGAGCGATAGAAGTACCATATACTACAATTGGCTTTTCCTGCTGTACAGGGATTTTGGTTAAGCTGGCTTCTTTTGGAAGCCCAATTTCCATCCATTTCACACTATTGTACAGTGGCAGGTATAACTTATATTCCCAGTCTTTCACCTGGCCTTCTTTTCCTAAAATATTCGAGAAGCGATATTGAATGGTGTCTCCGAAGGCGAATTTACCGGCACACCAGAGCCATTTCCCGTTGATATCCTTAACGTATAAATCTACACCGCTCACCCCAGTAGCCGGCATGTGTGGCATCTGGAATGCCCCTTTAACTGTAAATTTAACGACGATCTCTTCTGCATCAGTTTTGAACCTCAGGTTTAGTCCAGCGCTATTTTCCGCCAGATTCCACACTGCAGTACGTACCTTTTTCTCTGCCTCTGCGGGGAGTCGGTCGTAGCTGTTCTTATAGCCATTTGACCAGCCTCTGCCATGAATCATACTGAGGCTGTCTGCTGCTGGATTCCAGGTTTTCTTTTCTTGTGCCAGCGCTGATTTAAAATCTGTTAAAGCCATGATAATGAGCATGGATATCAGGTATCTTTTCATTTGTTTATTTAGGTTCTTTTACAGGTATTATTTATCGGTCTGATCTGGCCATACTGCTGGTTTTCCAGTGCTTTTAACAATCGGCATCGGTGCTTCCCATTTCCTCAATTGCCCAGCTAGTAAGGCAGACAATTCTTTTACTTTCCCTGGGTTTTCCAGCGCCAGATCTTTGAGTTCTCCGATATCCGTTTTCAGGTCATAGAGTTCTTTGCTGCCGTCGCGCATGTTATAAATCAATTTCCAGACTCCTTTTCTGACCGCAGATTTATAATTGATTCCTGGCCCATCTTTAGGGATCCATTTATTCGGGGTATGCCAATAGAGTGCACGTTCGTTATCGGTATAATTTACATTTTTCAAGATCGGCACTATACTTTTTCCATCTAGTTCCTGAATGGTTTTATAGTGTTTTAGCCCTGCCATTTCCAGTATGGTTGGAAAGAAATCTTCGATGATGACGTATTGGTTTGCCGTTGCAGCAGGTTTTACCACACCGGGCCATTTCACGATCATCGGCTCGCGGATACCCCCTTCATTTACAGAGCCCTTACCAGCCTTCAAAGGTAGGTTTTGTGTATGTGGCAAACCACCTCTCGGTGGTGTCAGACTGAGTCCGCCATTGTCGCTCATAAAGATGATGATGGTATTTTGAGCCACATCATTTGCTTTTAAATAGTCCATGATATCCCCCAGACTTTTATCCATTCCTTCTATTAAAGAAGCGTATTTAGCTTCCTGCAGGTCTATACCTTTATCTATATATTTCTGATAGAAACGAGGATCAGCCTGTAAAGGATCATGTACGGCATAGTGCGCCATATTTAAATAAAAAGGCTGCTTGTTCTTTATCGGGCCATCCAATACTTTCATCGCTTCCAGTGTAAGTGCTTCTGTCAGGAAAGTATCTGAACCATAATATTTTTCTAAATCAGGTACCGATTGCATGGTATTTTTCCCAGGCTTGTTGCCATAATAATCCTGCGCAAAATAGCTTTGAGGATGACCAGCGGCATGCCCGGCCACGTTTACGATAAAACCGAGGTTGTACGGACTTGCCCCAGGCGTACCCACTGATGCCCAGTGTGCTTTTCCAACATGAACGGTGAAATATCCGGCATCTTTTAGCAATTGCGGATATGGAGTGGCGTAGATCGTATTTGAAATGCCTGCTTTAGGACTTAGACCGGTATAATTCCAGGTGGCAGCTGCAAACTGCTCATCTGTGTTATCGGAAGAAACATTGAGCTGCGGCGACGTCCAGTTGGTTACTTTATGGTGTGCTGCGTTCATTCCGGTGATCATGCTCACCCTGGTTGGTGTACATACCGGGGTGGCATAGGCATTCGTGAATTTGACACCATCTTTCGCCAGTCTTTCCATATTTGGCGTATGGTAACGTTCATTTAAAGGTGTTTTTTGTGTCCAGAAAGGCAAAGAAGTGTCTTGCCAACCCATATCGTCGACAAGAAACACGATGATATTCGGTTTTTTCTGGGCATAAATACTGCCGGCAGTGCCGATAAAAACAAGGGAAACGCTAAGGAGAAAACGCTGGAGCTTCGGACGATACAATTTCATATTCTAAAAATAGGGTGTTCTTTTAATAAAAAAAGCATTTAGAGTAATTAATTAGGGAGGAGCTGAGGGCAAACTCTGCCTTTTTATAGCCTTAGTACGGATATTTTTTAGTTAATTTGAAACACACACAACACTATTTAAATGAACCTAAAACGATTTTTACTAGTTTCTTTCTTAGCGGTAAGCACCAGTTTTTCGGTGCTGTCACAGGAAGCTAGTTACCCGATTATCCCTAAGCCTGCGCAGCTGGAAAAGATGCCAGGCCAATTCAACTGGTACAAGAACACGGTGATCCGCAATGGCGGAGGAGCTGGTTTTGCAGCTGCCACCAAAGAACTTCAGCAAGTTACTGCTGGTTTAAAGAGCAGCACTAAACGTCCTAATTTTATCCTGATCAAGAAAGATCAGGGAATTACTGCTGCAGAAGGTTATCAGCTGCTGGTAGAACCTAGTCAGATCACCATTTTGACGGCAAATCCGGAAGGCGCTTTTTGGGCGATCTCCACATTAAAACAACTGATTGGCAGCTCTGCATTAAAACCTGGTGCGGCTTCTTTTGTGGTTCCAGCGCTGAAGATTGCTGATGCCCCAAAATTCGCCTGGCGCGGGATCCACCTGGATGTATCCAGACATTTCTTCGATATGGCTTATTTAAAGACCTTTATCGACCGTATGGTCTTGTATAAATTTAACAAATTCCACATCCACCTGACCGATGATCAAGGCTGGCGTATAGAGATTAAGAAATACCCGGAACTGACTTCAAAAGGGGCCTGGAGGAAATTAAACGCTCATGATTCCGTTTGTTTGAAGCTGGCGAAAGACAATCCTGACTACGCTTTGCCGGAAAAACATTTCAAGACTATTGATGGTGAGCGGATGTACGGTGGATTTTATACTCAGGATGAAATGCGCGATCTGATTCGCTATGCGAGTTCCCGTGGCGTAGAGATGATTCCTGAAATCGACATGCCGGGCCACATGATGGCTGCTACGAAGCTCATGCCATGGCTGACCGCTTCTGGAATCAGTCAGCAGGGAAAAACCTTCTCCGAACCGCTATGTCCTTGTAAAGAGACGACCTATGAGTTTGCTGAAAACGTATTTTCAGAGATTTTCGCATTGTTTCCAAGCAAATATGTGCATTTAGGTGCTGATGAGGTAGAAAAAGACAGCTGGGCTAAATCTGAGGAATGCAAGGAAATGATGAAACGCGAAAACTTAAAGAGCGTAGAGGAGTTACAAAGCCATTTCGTGCACCGCATGGAGCGTTTTTTCAATAGCAAAGGTAAAAAGATGATCGGCTGGGATGAGATTCTGGAAGGTGGCGTATCTCCTACTGCGACCATGATGTATTGGAGAGCATGGGTACCAAAAGCACCTAAACATGCGGCAGAAAAAGGCTTGAATATGATCATGATGCCTGGTGAGTACTGCTATTTTGATTTTCAGCAGGATGCGGGATCGTTAAAAAAGGTATACGGATTTGATCCTTACAATTATGGATTTACCAAAGCAGAAGAGAAATTGGTATTGGGCGTTCAGGCGGGCATCTGGACAGAATACATCCCTTCGGAAGCACGTTTGGAATACATGATTTTCCCTAGAATGCAGGCACTATCTGAAGTGGCCTGGAGTACTGGAGAAAAAGATTGGGCTTCTTTTGAGAAGAGAATGAATGCACAATATCCTTTATTGGATGCAATGAACATCAATTACCGTCAGCCGGACCTGACTGGCTTTTCTCCGAAAAGTGTTTTTGTAGATCAGACAACCTTAAAAATTATCAACCCCTTAGCTGGTTCTATTTTGCGTTACACGACAGATGGCAGCCATCCAACGGTCAATTCTAAGGTATATAATGGTCAGCTCCTGATCAATAAACCTACTCAGGTGAAAATTACAGCCTTCCGTCCAAATGGAAAGATGGGTGAAGTTTATACCATTGATTACGACCAGCAAGCCTATTCAAAAGGACTATCCTTAAGTAAAGCGGAAAAGGGATTGAAATTCTCTTATTATCCTAAATCATATAAATCAGTTGTTGAAATTAAGGAAGCGGATAAAAAATCTGATGCCATTACTGCGGCAATAGAGATTCCGCTGAAAGAACAGGCGCCTACTTTTGGAACGCAGCATGAAGGTTATTTCTATGCTGATGAGGATGGTGTTTACACGTTTTACCTTCGTGCGGATGATGGCAGCAACTTGTATTTGAACAACAAGTTACTGGTTGACAATGATGGTTTACACAGCGCGATTGAAAAGTCGGCCCAGGTTGCTTTAGGCAAAGGCTACCACCCTTTCAAACTGCTGTTTATTGAAGGTGGAGGCGGTTATACGCTTGCTTTGGATTATGTTGGTCCGAATGGTCATCGTAAAACGGTAAGTGCAACTGACTTTGCACATGAATAACACTTTAGTTAAGGAACATTCTACTTTTGGGGAACCTCAACATACACCTGTCGGTTAACCAACATCTATAAAAAAGGCGGCGATCTAGATTTTTTTAGATCGCCGCTTTAATACATTAGTATTTTGGCTATACTTCCTCGGGCACCTGCGGTCTCCATAGGTTTGCATAGGCAGAATTCGGGTTGTGCTTTAATTCCTGATGACTTCCCTCCTCAACGACTACTCCTTTATCAAGCACAATGATTTTATCCGCATTGCTGAGTGTGCTTTATGTTTAATAAATGGTAATGCGGCAAAAGTGAGGAGGATAACCAGGACGGTTACCTGATAAATAATTTGGAAAGACTTACTAATTTGTGAACGGTAGACAATTGAAGTTATCATAGAATCAGTAAAGAAATTATGGGAGAGAATTGAAGAATACTTCTATTCAGCGAAGATTTACCACAAAATCAGGCGCCATTTATCAATGAAACAGGATTTTACGAGGGAAAAGAATGATTAATCAAGAGATTATTCAATCTATTCATTTCATTCAGAAAAATGAACCAATAAATTTAAACAAAACGATTAAAACATTAAAAAACCAATAAATAGTCGATTTTTCCATAAAATAAGAAAGCAATACCCCTATTTAATTCAATATTTTGTTTCAACTGAAAAATAAATACGAATTTTAGTCAAAACACCTCTAAACAAATCAAAAAAAACACAGCATTTACACCTTCTAATTTCTGTGGTCTTTGCATTCATATTTTTACCTGAAAATTCAGGATGGACCGTTTACCTTTGTCCTTATCATATTTATCAATACCCATGATTCATCAAGAGCTGACACGTAAAAAATTCATACAACAAACAATGGGCGCAATTGGATATGGCATCGCTGCCAGCGCTATTCCTACTTCAACTTATGCTATGGAAACACCAGAACGCCTACTCTCTTCAAAGGCATTAATTTTTAAAAATGTATTGCTGGAAACTGGGTTTGAGCGCGACGATTTCGAAATCACCGGCACCAAAACTGCTTTATTCTCTATGGTGGTTGAAGATGGAAAAATCAAGTCTATCGGGCCAAATAGCAATATAAAAGGAGCTATAGATGCTAAAGGATACCTCTTGTTACCTGCCATGAAGGACATGCACATTCATTTAGACAAAACCTATTATGGTGGAAAATGGAAAGCGACCTCCAAACGTCAGCGATCTGTGCAGGACATGATTTCATTGGAGGAGAAGATCCTGCCGGAAATGCTAAAGACTTCCACAGCCCGCGCTGAAAGTCTCATTGAATTACTACAATCCAAGGGAACTGATTTTGCGAGAAGTCATGTAAATATTGAACCCAGTTCTCAATTGAATTCTTTAAAGCATCTTTATAAAGCTATTGAAAACAAGAAGGGAAGTTTTGGAGTGGAAATCGTTGCGTTTCCTCAGCATGGGCTTTTCAAATCAAAATCCGAAGGCTTAATGAGGGAAGCAGCGCAGATGGATATTGATTTTATCGGTGGATTAGACCCGCAAAACATTGATGGTGATATCGAGAAATCCATAGATTTTACGGTACAGCTGGCATTGGATTACAAACGCGGAATTGATATCCATTTACATGAATCTGGGGAAAGTGGTTTTAAGACTGTTCAATATCTGATTAAAAAGGTAAATGAAAACCCGGAACTTAAAGGAAAAACATTCCTTAGTCATTGCTTTGCATTGGGTAAACTTCAGGGTAAAGTACTGGAAGAAACTTGCGAACAATTGGCTGCTGCCAGAATCGGGATCATTTCTACTATTCCTTTTGGCGGATTGATCATGCCAATTCCTACTTTATACAAACATGGTGTATCTGTGATGACCGGTACGGATAGCGTAGTAGACCATTGGAGTCCATTTGGGACTGGCAGCATGCTGCAAAAAGCTAACTTGATGGCACAGCTTTATGGTTATTCCACAGAACTGGAGCTTTCCAGGTGTCTGAAAATTGCGACGAATAATGTGCTGCCTTTAGATGAGCAGGGCAATCAGCAATGGCCAAAACCGGGTGATCAGGCAGATTTCAACCTAGTAGAGGCCAGCTGTTCTGCAGAAGCGGTAGCCAGACAATCAACGATAAAAGCATTGTATCACAAAGGGAGCTGTGCTTATCAAAATCTGGCCTAGTTATAAATACGTAATTATAGTAAGGTATGATTCCACTAAAAAATCATTAAATTAATCATCAAAAATATATGGTTAGAGCTTTAGTAATTTCCGGTGGTGGTAGTAAGGGTGCCTTTGCAGGCGGCCTTGCTGAATATTTAATTACGGTTTGCCAGTATGATTACAAAATATTTATTGGCAGTTCTACCGGAAGTTTACTGGTGCCTTTACTTTCTATTGGTAAAATAGACAAGTTAAAAGCCGTCTTTACTGCAGTCACACAGGATCAGATTTTCAACATAGATCCTTTTATTATCAAAAAGAAGGATGGGATCGTCAAAACCACCATCAATCATCTGGGGATTTTAAAGATGTTTTTAAAAAAACGGATGACCTTTGGAGAAAGTGAAAATCTACGGAATCTCATCAAAAAAACGATCAGCCGGGTTGATTATGAAAACATACAGAATTCTGGCCGTGATGTCATTGTGACCGTTTCGAATCTCACAAAAATGACGGTAGAGTATAAACTGGCAAAAGAGCATAGTTATGAGGACTATTGTGACTGGATTTGGGCTTCTACTTCTTTAGTTCCATTTATGAGTTTGGTGACCAAAAACGGCAATGATTATGCAGATGGGGGAATGGGCGATTTGATTCCCATCTATGAAGCCATACAAAGAGGCGCAACAGATATTGATGTGATCGTTTTAAAATCAGACCGGAATCTATTGCAAGCTCCCGCGATCCATAATGCGCTGGATTTAACCTACCGGATTTTCGGTTTTATGCTCAATCAAATTGGCCTTGATGATTTAACCATCGGAAAATTGGAAGGGCTGAATAAAAAGGTGAAACTGAATTTTTACCGCCCATTAGATGCGCTTACCTCCAATTCCTTGATATTTGATCCAGAACAGATGAAACATTGGTGGGATTTGGGCTATAAATGCGGTGAAGAAAATGCTTTAAATCCTAAAGTGATCGAGATCAATTGATGTGTATAAAGCTTAGACCTCCAAGATCAGTATCAGATATCCAGGGTATTAAAGAGCGCTCCCCTGCTGAGTTTATCATTCACCTTTGCGACCACGTCTACCTTTGCTTTCAGACATAATGCCTGATCCGAGCTGCGGATAATTTCCTGGAAAAACACGAGTTTTACGCCCTGACGTTCCGTTCTAAGCTGAACTGTAAATACATCGGTACTGCTGAGCGATCTTTTAAAATCCATCTCTATACGCGCTACCATTAACAGAATTCCTTGCGCGGTGAGTTCTTTAAAGGACTGCGATTTAGACAGCAGATATTCATGTCGGGCATGCTCTAAATAAGATTGATATACCGCATTGTTCACCACACCCTGGATATCACATTCGTAATCTCTCACTTTTAACTGAATTTCAAAAACATAATCCTTCATAGCGGCTAAAGATCGTGATCTTATCGATTATTCAAATGGATTTTTAAAAAAGAAACGCTGAAATATGAGGTATTTCAGCGTTTCTCTGTGTAATTCAGTTTATATCCCATTGTGATATCGATATTCTTCTAGTGCAAATACGACTATAATTCTGGAATCAATATACCTAATCCTCTGGCTCCAACTCAAATATCTCCTCCACAGGAACATTGAATACTTTGGCCATTTTTAAAGCGAGTACGGTAGAAGGTACATATTTACCGGATTCGATGGTGTTGATGGTTTGTCTGGAGACCTGTATCAAGTCACTAAGTTCTGCCTGGGTAATATTCTTTATCGCTCTCAGGACCCTCATTTTATTTTTCATCGACCAACCTTTCTCTATCTAACTTAAACAAACTATAATAAAATTTCACAATGAACACGAAAAATATAGTGAGCACATTATACAATGAAAAAATTGAAAACTCTATTCCATAAACTAATAAATTCACGAAAAACAAAATACCAAAATAAAATAGTACTGCCCATTGCCAGGATCGTAATCTAATTAAGGAAATATATTCGTCTTCGTTTTTTTCCCTGGAGAAACAGATCATCAATAAGCCAATTAATACACCACTGGAAAATATTGCCGTCGTCAGTTCATTATCTCCAAAAGTAAACAGACTGGGATAAGTCCAGGTAAAGCCAGGGATACCTAAATTTTTACCATCATGCATACTAGGATATATAGAACAGCAATAAATGTATAATGCTGCGGATACTAAAAAAAGGATCCAGCCAAATACCTTGTACTTACTGGGTAATAAGAGATTATTTTTCATAAAGCGTTTTTTTGCTAAACATAGGATATAAATATCAAACAAACAAGACACAAAGTAAAGTAAACTTTACTTTGTGTCTTGTTTGTTTGTCCATTTTACTCGTATATATGCTGAAAAACGGCCATTATATTATTAAAAATTGTGATTCTATCACCAATGGTCTTTCTTCAAACTCAGTAGATATTCATCACTATTTTTTTTCCATTCGTATTATTTTCTTCCAGAATGCGATGGGCATCTGCAACAGACTGGGTACTAAATGATTCAAAAAGTAAAATTGGAGGCGCAGTAATACTTTTGTTTTCCATCATTTCTGCGATACGATCTAATTGAGCTCCATACCATTTGAAATTACCAGAAAGGGAGTAAGCATAGTTTGAAATATGATATACTGTTGCTCCTTTATCAAAAAAGTCCGATCTGGCTTTTGCAGTTTCGAAGGCCGTTACATCTGCATAGCTGCCATTTACCCGGATTACCTGAGCACATAATTCCGACATCTCCAAGCCTACCAGATCAATACATACATCAAAGGGTGCTCCTTGATTTTTAATGAGCACCAGCTGCGCTAGATCTTCGTGATGGTAGTCGACAATCTGTGATGCCGATGCTCCGTTAGCGATAAGGACATCCTGACTTTTAGGATTTCCTGCAGTGAGTACCAGATTGGTATGTCCGCCAGCAAGCAACAATTTCATCAGGGATAGCCCAACCCCTCCGGCTGCTCCTGTCAGCAGAATACTGGGTGTTGGATCGAGCGGCAAACGGTCTAGGATCTGAAGCGCCGTTAAATAAACTACGGGAATAGCAGCTGCTTCCTGAAAACTAATGTTTCTGGGTTTCAGGGCCAGGATACTTTCTGGAACGACAATATATTCTGCATAAGTGCCATTAGAACCCATGCTGCCAGATCCAGCAAATACCGCTTGTCCCGGAATAAATCGAGTAACCGCAGCACCAACACTGACCACAATGCCTGAAAACTCTCTGCCTAAAACAGGAGAATGTATCCTATTGCTTTCTGGCATCCCTTTTCTCATTTGATAATCTATTGGATTGAATGCTGTGGCTTCAATCTTCACTAATACGTCTTCCGGGCCGACTTCTGGAACTGCTATATCCTCGGTAAATTCAAAGTTTTCGGTTCCACCGAAGCCTTTTAAGACGATTGCTTTCATTTTAACCTGTTTCATGGGTACAAAACTATTCTCGAAAAGCTTATTTTTGCTATGGGTTAACCCGAGGTAACTCATCGCTTAGTTAAAATCCATTATGGCCACCATCAAAGATAAAGGCATCACAACAGAGGCGACCTGCGCGCAGGAAAGGCTTGCCATACACGACACTTTCGATATATTAGGCGGTAAATGGAGGCTCAGGATTTTGCGTTATCTGAATGGCAGACTGGAGGAAAACAATACGTTCAAAAAGATCCAGCGGGAGGTTGAAAACATATCTGCGAAGATGCTGACCAAAGAACTGCAAGAATTGGAGCGCAATGGCCTGGTTAGTAGAACCCCTCAGGATACCCGCCCCATCACCGTGAGTTATGCCATTACGGAATATGGTAAAACTGTAGTCCCTTTAACGGAGCGCATTGCACAATGGGGATTAGACCATAGAATGAAAATAAAAGAAGAGACAAAATCATGAGCAAGTACCAACAGGAATGGAAAAAAATGATCCAAACTGAGGAAGCATTTAAGGGCTGGAAAATCAGATCCAGTGGCGGTGATTTATTGATTCGTGTACCTGAGGACACTGATATGGACGTTTTAAAGATGCAGTTTTCAGACCTCATTGGCCCCTATGCGCCATTATTAAAATCCCCAAAAACGACGCTTAAGTTTTATGTCGGCAATAGTGCTGCTTCGGACTTCATCTTTACCTTAAATTAAGCATGCAGCCCAGTGAAGGGCCGCATGCAGCTATTTCTATTTCCGACCTCCTTAATCAGGCGCCGTACCATTTTTATAAAACTTCACATCCCTCCATTGTACCACAGCTTTACCAGTTTTCATGGTCCCATAACATCCGTATTTCATATAATTGGTTGCACTTTCAGCATCTGGTTTTTCAAACTTCTTTTCTCCATCTATATAAACGATCATTTTACTCCCGGCATCTTCCTGCAAGTGGATCACATTGACATGAACTTCTTTATCGTACACCCCAGTAGCTAAAACGAAGCTATTAGAGATTTTTAGTGTCCCGCCGTTCTCTGCAAATCCACGAATCATGAGTTGAGTTGCATTTTCTGAGGTGCTGCCAAAAATCTGCATCAGGCTTTCATCATTCAGCGGGGCATCAAATTTAAGGTAGCCAGAAAACTGCCTGCTTCCTGTACTATAATTATCCTCAATCCTGATTTCTGAGCGATTCGACTTTGTCGTTAAAATCTGGAATGTTTCTGTAAATGTGCTGTTGTCATAGCTGTAATCCGCACAGATCACTGGCGAACAAGCCGATTTGTAGGCTGTCCAGGCATAAGTTTTCAAACCGACATCATCATCCAGATGAATCTTCTTGACTGGGGTGTATAGTGCCCAACCGCTACCCAAAAAATCGGTAGTTTCATTTACATCGACAAGGGTATCTATCACATTTTTCTTGCTGCACGAGGTGCTCAAAGAAAGCGATAAAAGGAGCAGATAAATTAAATAATTTCGCTTCATCATTTTATAAAAAATATAATTAATTGTTTGATAGTTAATTATAAAGTTATAGTTGATGATGAATAAAAATATCTGTGCGATTAGCCATTTGCTGAATCAAATTGGCAAGGGTTTGATTATTTCTTATAGAAAAGAATTAGAAAAACTGAGGGAGGGGGCGAAAGCAGACTGACAGCGGGCAAATCTAACAACGTTCGGTAGCGCTTTGAAATTAATTAGGTAAAATAAAACAAACTCAGTATATTGTATTGTAATTCCTTAACAAAACATTGCAACAAATCAGCAAGTTAGGGGAATGCCGGAAATTTTAACCAACCAAATATGAACCAGACAGATTTAGATTTTTCGCATAAATACGATCAATTCATTGCAGAATTGAATGCGGCTATGAACTATAGGGATTCCAGAGGTTACCTCACTTTAAAATCCGACAATAGACTAGAAGACACTTTTGCTGACTTATTTACCAATTATTGTGATCAGCCACTTCCAGCTACTCATCGTGGAGCATTCGATGACGCCACAATTGCTTATTACTATTTCTGCTCGGCTACAGGACGCCATGGCAGCCTTAAACTAATTGTTCAGAAATTTGGGAATAAATTTATCAAGGATTGTGAGAAACGCCTGAACATGAATTAATCATTTTACACTGCCTGTATAATACATGATATACAAAAAATTCCGGCGGGCTATAAAAGCTCCCGGAATTGGTCTAACCAGCACTATTCTATTCCTTTAACATTCATTGCTAAGCTATAGATTGCCTGCCTTGCGGTAATGAATAGGACATTCTTATCTTTCCCAGAAAAACAGAGGTTACTCGGCTGATGGGGCAGCTTAATTGCAGCTATCTTTTGTCCTTTGGCATTAAAAATTAACACTCCAGCTCCTGTTGTCAAGTAAATATTGCCTTTTTCGTCCAATGTCATTCCATCAGAACCATATTCCATCATCAACTTTTTGCCAGCCAAATCACCATTTTTTTCAATGGAATACCGATAGGTTTTATTTGCTCCAATATCTGCGATGTATAAATATTTTCCATCCGGAGTTCCTACAATACCATTTGGTCTAACCATTCCAGCAGCCACACGTCTAGCCTGTTTTACTCCTTTGGGAAGGTAATAAACGTCGTTACTACTTAAATCAGTCGCGGTTCTTGTCCAATAGTCGCGCTTATAAAGAGGATCCGTAAAATAGATCCCTCCTTTGGCATTGATCCAAAGGTCATTTGGACCATTAAGCTGCTTACCTTCGAAATCTGCCAATAACACTTTTATTTTTCCAGAGGGATTGATTGCCCAAAGTTCTCCTTTAGCATCAGCACAAACGACAAGATTTCCTTTTGAATCAAAATAAGTGCCGTTGGCTCTGCCAGATTGGTCCAGAAATACTGACAATAATCCTTCCCTACTGTATTTCCAGATTTTATCATTTGGCTGATCTGTAAAGAAAACATCTCCCTGCTGGTTTGGAGAACAGCCTTCTGTAAAACTAAAATCACTAGCTATTAATTTGAGTTCATCTTGTTTAAAAAGTCCTGCGGTAGCCGTATCCGGCTCCTGAGCAGCTAGAGTACCCGCACAAAAAAATAAAAGAATAACTAAATTGAGTTTAATCGAATTCATATCAAATGGTTAAGGTTCAAATTTAGAAAAAGTACAAACTTAATGGTTCGATCAGTTAATTTAGTTTTCTCAGGGATAAAGCATTCAAAACAGGCTCACCTTTTACTGGAATGAAATCCAATGAAATTCCAGTTCCATCAATAACCTGTATCCTTATGCTCTTTTGAACAGCAGTAGTGTATCCATATTCATCCTGAATATTAAAATCTTTGAGCAATGTTTTACCGTTAACGTTCAAATTAAATATCCTTTGTTCCGCCTGATCCTTAACTTCAGAATTATCCAGATTATAGGCCAGCGCTTCTTGGTATTCCCCTCCCATCAGCTCAGAAAAATACAGGTTTAGCTCGTAATATCCATCGGGAACATCCAATTTATAGGCCGATAAGCCGACACGCTGGGTTTGATAAATTGGATCTTCATCGGTGCCAAGGATATTTTTGTCTGAACCATAGCTAATTCGATTGTTTCCGCTGCTAAAAGCAGTGCCTCCCATATAGCCCCATGAACCTTTATGATAAGCTTGATCCGGAGACCATAGCACATGCGTTTTTTCTTCTATAAAATAACGTTCAGCGCCTAATAAAACATGCAGAGCATTGAAGTCTGGTTGTTTTGAAAAAAGGTTTGGTAAAATGGTAAAGTCAATTTCAGCCACATCAATGAGCGATGGATATTGTGCGTTTAACACTTTCAGTTGATTCTTTCCTGCAGTAAAAGGCACATCCCAGGTACAAATACGGTCGATACTTTCCCTGATCCCCAGGCTCTTTCCATTCAAAAACAACTCCGCCGACTTCAAATTTGTAGCCACTTGAACTGGCTGGGTACTATATAGCGGATCATTTTCGGCAATGCCTGTCCTTTCTTTCCAATTTCTTGAGGCTATTTTCAGGAAGGGCTGTTTTAACAGATAAGCCTGATACAGATAGTAAGTATCTTTAGGCTCACGTCCAAGGGTTAACAGCCCTTTATTATTAATATGAGGCATAGTCTCTGCTCTACTTTCGGAGTTAAAATCTGCCAGGTTCCAAACCATTGCACCATTTACAAATGGGCGGCTCAACATTTCATTTAAATACACCTGACTAAATTTAATCGCGTACTCCACACTTTTATCAAACCTAACTGGCTTAAAAGACCTGATCCTTGGATCAGCGTCCGCTCCGAATTCTGTCACCAGTAATGGTTTCTCTGGCAATTCCTTGTGGTGTTTGTCTAAAAACTGTCCGAAACCATCCAAGGTTCCTCCATACCAGCCCTGGTATAAATTCCAGCCGATAACCATGGGGATTTTTGTGAGTCCGACCCTATGGTACCGATCGAAATCACCATGTAAGGCCATCATCGTATATCTGGAACTGTCCTCTTTTCGGGTTAATTTTTCAAGATCCTCAGCGAGTGCTCTGATGTTTTTAAAATACAATTCCTGACGAGGTTTATCATCTCCAAACTTCGGTCGCAGCAATACTTCATTCATATAGGCCCACATCACCACACTGGGGTGATTAAAATTCTGACGAATCATTTCGATCTGCATATTCTTGCTGTTTTCAGCAAAGGCTTCACTCTCCGTGATGGCATTTACGATCGGAATTTCTACGGAGGTCAAGATTCCAAGTCGATCACAGGTTTCCAATATAATTGGGTCTTGAGGATAGTGTGCAACCCTCAGGAAATTACCGCCCATTTCTTTTAGTAGTTCTACATCCCTGATTTGCAAAGCATCTGGAACAGCATTTCCTAATCCTTCATAGTCTTGATGGCGACTAGCTCCCATGATTTTCAGCGCCTTTCCGTTTAAGAAAAATCCTTTCTCTGCATCAAACCTGAACCACCTGAAACCAATTGCATTAGAGACTTCATCAAGCACTTTTGAACTCTTGACATCGGTAATGCTTGAGACTACACGATACAAAACAGGCGAATCCGGAGACCATAATTCTGGTTTATTTACCTTCGGCAAATCCAGCTGTACCGTTTTCTTTTCTCCGGCATTTAAACGAATAAGAGCAGTTCGTTTACTGATTAACAGCCCCTCCTTATTGTACAATGCAGTACTTAATTCTAACTTGCGACTTTCGCTTGCGGAGTTCTCTAAAACACTCTTTACACTTACAGCCGCACATTCGGCAGATACCTGGGGCGTACTGATGTAAATCCCATCGGCGCCATACGCTCCATTATAAAAATGAACCGGATCTGTCATCAGCAAACCTACTTTTCTATAAATCCCACCAAAAAAAGTGAAATCCGCGGTTAGCGGAGCGATGTCTTCCTGGTAACGATTACTCACTTTAACCCTGATCTGGTTATCGAAACCGATGTTAGGGTTTAGAAATTTATGGATTGGAATGATAAAACGGGTATAGCCTCCTGCATGTTTCCCGGCAAGCTGTCCGTTTACATAGAGTTCTGCCTCCTGATTTACGCCATCAAAACAAAGAAAAACATCTTTGCCTTTCATCATCGCATTGGTTTTCAAAACGCGCTGATACCATCCTGTTCCGCGATAATAACCAGGTGTATCCTCCATCACATCCTCGGCGTTCCAGGTATGCGGCAAGGTAATTTTGCTCCAGTTCTGATCGTCTTTACTAAAACTCCATTGGTCGTTAAAACCAATGTATTGTCGACCAGGGTTACGATTTATGTCTTTTATGTCTTTTGAAAAAGAGGAATCAGCAAAAAGAATCAATAATATAAAAAGGTATAAGAGCTTAAAAGAAGGCATAAACGGCATTTATGTAAACAGGAAGATCAGTTGATGAGTAAGGTAATAATTAGGTTTAAATAAAGACCAGGCAAAATATTACCTGGTCTTATCTTTTTATTTATCCAATGCAGGCACGTTGGATTCATACCCGATATAACCTTTATTTTGGTTGATGTGTCCTTCGGTATTAAATCTTTGTGCACTTGCAGGCACTGGCCACAGCACGTGATATGGTGCTATTCTGTAATTTACACCTTGAAGCGTTCTTACATTATTCTTATAGAAGTCATTCTTTTCCATAATACGGTCATAGAAGAAATTCTGATCAGAAAAAGCATTCAGGTTATAAGTCTTGCCATTGTAGGCAGATTTGCCAGTCATTGCAAAAATATAAGCAATCCTGGTCAGTTCAGTCTTTCTTGGTTCTTCCCAAAATAGTTCTCTGGCACGTTCGTCCAGGATGGTTCCAATATTGATTTTGCTGATGTCTGTTAATAGTGTCGCGTTTGCTCTTGCCCTAACCACATTGATATCACTCATTGCTGAGGCCAAATCGCCTTTCCAATAATAAGCTTCTGCTCTTAACAAATAGGTTTCAGCTAATCTGAATACATACCAATCGGTATTGGTACCACGTGGTGGAGACCAGTAAGGATCGTTGGCCAAGGCATTTGTGGAGTTGATGAACACCTTGTAATGCGGCCATCCAAACCAATGACGAATTGTATCTAAAGCTCCATTTTGGAAAACGGTTGCCACATTCGCATCTGTATATTGCTGTAATGGTTTTCCAAATAGATCTTTATCGGCTTGTAGTTTTGATGTTTTTAGTGCAGGATTATTGTAAACCAGATCGGTCATATCCATCCACATCCCTTTTGCGTGTCTGTAATCCGTTTGATCGGTCCAGATGTATTTTGTACTGTATGGCGTACCTCGGTACCTGCCAATTCCACGGCCATACATCTTCGTTAAAGGGATTTCAGCACCCACGGCATCGGTAATCGCCTGGATTCCTGAACCCGTTGGTGTACGCAGGTTTGCAAAATGCCATGCTGGTACCGTATTACGCATCAGCTGCGATCCATTTGGGGTAAAGCCTTGGAACGCTTCCCTATCGATCACTAAAAACAGGGCTTCTTTATTGGCGCCGATTGCTTTATTGTCCATTCGGTGTAAGTCCCAAACTACGTTTTTAGTGGCATCGCCGGCAGTACTGCCAAATCTGGTGGTCATCATTCCATATTTGCCCCCGCCAATTACATTGGTTGCAGAAACGATCGCATCATCAAATTTACCGAGTGCCAGGTTTACTTTTGTCAGCAAATGGCTCACAGCACCTTTGGTTACTTCTCCTTTATTGACATTGTCGGTTACCCAGGTTTGCGCAAATTCTAAGTCAGTTCTCATTTTCTCCAGAATCACTTCTCTTTTTGTGGAATAAAAATCTGCTTTTGGTGCATCCAAGTCGTTCAATAACAAGGGCACGTCTCCAAATTGATGTACCAATCTGTAATAATAATAGGCACGGAAGAAATACGCGGCACCTAAAATAGCATTTCTTTCTGCATCAGAAGCATATTTAGGTACATCAATTCTGGTGATGATGGTATTTGCCTGACGAATAGCCGTGAAAGAATTCTCCCAATACCAGCCTACTTTATTAAAATCGTCGCTATTTAAGTTGGCATCCGGTGTGATTCTGCTCACCAAATCCTGCGCTGGTGTACTTTTATCGGTTGTACCATCTACGGCTACATCAGAGAAAAGGGATTCGGTTAACATTGGGGCAGAATCGCCGAAATACTCTTTTCTGAGGATGAGTGCTACACCATTCAGTGCGGCTTTCATGGCATTCGGATTGTCCAGGTTGTTTGGTGAATAACTGGACAGCTGATCTGAATCCAAGTAACTTTTTTTACATGCAGTATCTGCCATTAATAATGCTGCAGTACATAACAGGAATAGTGTTTTATTTATTTTTTTCATGTCGCTAAAATCTTATAAGGAAACATTTAAGCCCAGGGTGTAATATCTTGGAGTTGGACCATTGTTCTCCGGATCCCAGTAATTCCAATCGCGGGTATATACTGCTGCGTTATTTACGTTGGCATATATTTTTGCGGTTTTCACACGAAGTTTAGTCAGCAGATTTTTAGGAATCGTATACGCTAATGCCACTGAATTTAAACGGATAAATGAGTTGTCGTGAAAAACGTTGAAACTGGTACCACTTGTTCCTGAATTTAACCTGGCATAGTCATTAATTGGGTTATCTGGTGTCCAGTACGGCAGCACATAAGAATTTTGACGTGCAAATCCCACACTTCCAGGTTGATTTTTCGCAGAGTTATATTCATTTTTCTGTCCCCAGTTAGAAAGCAGCTGGAAAGAGAAGTCGAAATTGTCGAAGATATTGAATTCATTCCTTAGTGCGAAGATAAAGCGAGGGCTTTTATAGCCTAAAAACTGTTTATCTGCATCACTGTACTGATAATCTCCATTGACATCTTCTAACTTGAAATCACCTGGTTTAATCGCCCCTTTTGTATACTTGGCAGCCTCAGCCATTTCATTCTCCTGCCATACTCCAAGGATTTTATAGTTCCAGATCACATCAATATCTTTTCCAATAAACCAGCCATTTCCTGGATCATCAGTTGGCAATGCCAGACTTATGATTTTATTCCTTGAAAACGAGAAATTGAAATTTGAATTCCATTTAATTTTACCATCGGTAATGTTTCTACTGGTTAAACTGAGGTCCATTCCTTTATTGCTAATTTCAGCAACATTAGAATACACATAAGCATAGCCCGTCACATTTGGCAGGGTTTGTTTCACTAGTAAATTATTGGTTTTTTTACTGAAGAAATCAACAGCTCCAGTGATTCTATCTTTCAAAACGGAGAAATCCAATCCTAAGTTGAATGATTTCGTTTGCTCCCATTGCAGGTTTGGATTCTGCATCTTAGAGGCAAGGGCCAACGTATTTACGGTTGAAGCGGTACCACTTCCATCTACAGTCTGGTATTTATCACTCCCTAAGATGGCCAAAGCCGCGTAAGGATCAACCGTATTATTGTCTGGGTTTCTCAGGTCTCTATTTCCATTGATACCATAAGAAACACGCAGTTTACCGAAGTCTAGCCAGGTCAAGGACTTCAAAAAGGATTCTTCTGTAAAAATCCAGGCAAAAGCTGCTGCGGGGAAGGTTGCTCTTTTAAAATTAGCACCAAAAACAGAATATCCATCTCTGCGAACAGAAAGCGTCAGGTTATATCGCTGCATCAGGCTATAATTTAACCTGGCCATTAGCGCATCACCTGTATACACTTTATCTTCTGCATTTACGGAAGGCTTGATACCAGTAGAAAGATTATGATAGCCTAAGGCATCACTTGGCACAAAGCCTTCGTTCCCTGCCTGAGTCCACCAGGTTTGGTATTTCTCTGCATTTGCCAATAGGGTCACATCAAGATTATGAATGTCTGCAATGGTTTTATTCCATTTTAGTAAATGATCAATTTGCCAGTTGTAACGGGTCTCATTGGCTCTGGTTACAGAACCACCTGGAGTAGTTACATTTGGATTTTTTGAAGATAAGTGATCAAATGTCCGGTACATATCTACACCTGGGCTGAAGTTTAGCTGGTAGGTAATACCGAAAGGCAATTTAATCCTGGTGTAAACGCTTGCAAACAGGGTATTTTGCTTGTTCATCTTGCTATTATAGGTCATATTCAAGAAAGGATTTCTTGCATTCAAACCATTGTCATCTGTAGGAATCCGTCTTAGCGTTCCATCTAGATTGTACATATCACCATAAGGCGAAAGGTTGATCAACTGATTCCAATCGGCTTCAATAGCACCTTCATCGCGATCTGCATATTGTGCGTTGATTCCGATGGTCATAAATTTTGCAGCCTGGCCTTCCAGATTTAATCGCGCTCTGACGGTACTAAATGCACCTCCTTTGATTAGGTTTTCATTTTTCTGATAACCCAGAGACATGTAATAACTGATTTCATCTTTCTTCCCACTCATACTCAAGGTATGGTCCTGACGTAATCCAGTTCTAAAAATTTCATCGTACCAGTCTACCGTTTTACCATCGGCATAATTGGCTTTCTCATTTGCAACCAGTCCTAACCTACCCAGCCATACCCCTACAAGGTCTGTTGGAACGGGATCTGTAGGTTTAAGGTTTAGCCACTGGTCTAAGCTTACTCCAGCGGGAAGGTTTCTTGGGTCGTTATACAAATATGGAGCTGTGGCACCTCCACTTCTCATTACATCTCCTCTCCAGGCTAAAAAAGCTTCTCCGGTATACGGACGCATATTTTGAGCCAGTTGGGCTAATCCGACATTGGTATTAAAGGTGATGGTAGGTTGATCTCCACGACCTTTTTTAGTGGTAATTGCCACTACTCCCGTAGCTGCTTTTGCCCCATAAACTGCCAGGGAACTTGCATCTTTCAGTACATCTACGGTTTCAATATCATTTGGATTGATATCAGAAAGCTGACCGTTGTAAATCACTCCATCCAATACAATTAGTGGTGAACTTCCAGCTGTTAATGTTGATTTACCACGTACGAGTAAGTCTCCTCCACCTTTTGCACTGGTGTTTAAACTGACAGACATACCAGCAATGTTACCTTTTAGAATGTCGGCCACACTCTGTGGATTTTCATTTTCCAGCTGAGTTGCCTTTATGCTGGAAATTGCTCCGGTAGCATCTTTTTTGGTGGTAGTTCCGTATCCGATCACGACCACTTCCGATAAACCCTGAGCTTCTTCAACCAGATTAACATTGATCTGAGTACGGTTATTCACGGAAACTTCTGAGGTGGTATAGCCAATAGCTGAGTACTGGAGTATCGCATTTCCCGCAGCAGCGATGCTGTATTTACCCTCCTCATTGGTAGAGCTTCCGGTTTTTGTGTTTTTGATTTTAATGGATACCCCCGGCATTGGTGATCCTTCTTTGTCCTTTACTATTCCGGTCACAGTACGGTCCTGTGCAAAGGACAATACATAGCTAGCTAGAAAGAACACAATTAATAGTGTAATTCTTTTTCTCATTTTTTGCTTGGTTAGGTTTATAATGGTTCGATAAAACTAGACTAACAAAAGCAAAACAGCAAACAAAAAACAACACAACTATCTGTAAAACAATAAGTTAAACATAAACGTGATACGGTTAAAACTCAAAGAATAAATCACATTTCTGCTGATTATCATACGGTTAGGCCATATCCTAAAATACAGCCTGATACGCTAAAAAAACATTAAAAAAAATACAAGAAAAATTAGCTTTGGGTGCTTCTACGCGGTTTTTTGTGCTAAAAATCGGCGTAGAAGTAGAGAATATTACTATCTGGAGAGCTAGGCGGTTGGTTTTTCGGCGAATGATGCCGTCTCAAAAATCAATTTACTCCAGCCACCTTCCCCGGCATTCTTCAATTCTTTATTCTTTTCTTCCAGGAGTCTCTGCATTTTACTGTTATAAGCCCAGCAAGTACTCTGCCTGATCAATAACAGTTGAGACAGTTTATGGGAGGAGATTTTGCCTTTTGTAGAGTATACAAGAAAAAGCATATAGAATGCTTTATTGATGGGGATCCTACTATTTTGAAAGATGGTATTGGCAATGACCGACTCATCGTACCCACATTTTGTACACCTCCTGCTGAAAGGCAGGAAACCTGCAAGGTATTGGCTGTTGCTGCACCTCTTACAGGTATAGCCATTGGTCCATTTTAATTCCGAAAGGTATTTAAAACAGGTTTCTCTGTCTGGATAGATTTTGCTGAACTCTTCAAAGTCTACGTCCAGGGACATCACCCTGGCCCGACTCACTTTTTTGATATTTTCATGCAGTTCCTGATTGTCTTTCTCCAGCATGGCATTCATGAGAGAAATTTCTTCATTCTGTTTCTCAATGGTTGCGGCCTTTTGGCTCACTTCCTTAGTCCGCTCGTCGACAAGGCTGGTTAGCTCTTTATTCAGCGTTTCTTTTAACTTCTCATTGATCTGAAGCTGCTCGATCATTCTTTTCTGAGCTCTGTCCTTTTTTTGTCTTAAACCCCTGATATTATCACCAATTGCAAAGGATACCAGAATCATTTCTATCACAAAGCAGAAACTTAAGCTGTAATGGGTAATCGGACCATAGGGTAACCAGGAAACGTTCAGCAGGACTAAACCCTTTATGATAAAGCCCAATAGCAGGAAAGTATAGCCAATCACAAAGAATCTGGCTGGTTTAAAACCACTTTTCCATACATAGATCCCAGAACCTAATGCCAGTAATAAGGGAATCACTTCTACTAACTTATAAGTAAACCAATGATGATTGTATAAACAGAGCATGAAAAACAATGTCCTGAGTATAATCATGGCTATAATGGCTTTATATAACATTGGCGCTTTGCTCCTTAAATACAAGAAGTTCAAGGTAAAAAGCAATCCAAACAAACTACTTAAATATAAGGCGACTCCATAGCCATATTGGTTCCAGGCCGGATGATTTGGCCATAAATATTGAAATGCAATTCCATCTACACAGGTTTCGTACAGCCCGATACTCAGGTTATAAAGCACATAATATAAATATTGTTTTTGCCTGATGGCGATAAACATTAGCAGGTTATAGAAACCAAAAACAACGATCATCCCATAAAAAAGGCCGAAAAACATATATTCTTCAGTGGCATAATGAACAAACCAGCGCATGGTTCTCAATACAATGATCACACTGGCTGACTGTGAAGATTTTACCCTGATGTAATAGGTTTCCTCTCCTTCTTTGGTGTTATCCAGGTTCAGCAGAAAGTTTTTATGCTCATATTCTCGATGCGCAAACCTATATTTTGCTCCAAATTGAAAATGCTGGTATTTATGATCAGTAATTGGTGCATATAAATTAATATCATCAATCGTTTGGTCGAAGAATTCAAGTATCCAATCCTCTTTAGACGCTGGATTAGACTTGATTTTTACCTTAAACCAGTAGGTAGCGTTGAGTTTGAAAATCTTTGGGGTGTAGATTTTGCTTTTATTGAACTGTTTATTCAATTCTGGTTTTAGGATGTCCTGAAGACTGAGTATTCCGGAAGTATCTTCCAGGAGCTCAATTTCCCCATAATTAAAGATATGATGAGGCACTTTATCATCCATCTTCACTGGGAGCTGAGCTTTAGTATTGAGCTGTAAAAAATTCAGGATAGCAAAAGTAAACAGGAAAATAAGGCGGTAAAATTTCATCATTTGGCATTACAAGATGGAGAGATCAATTCAATGCCGAGGAGGCCAATTGATTCCAATTATATTTAGTTGCTGTAATTATAGGAAAAATTCCACTGGAATACAGAATGAATTTAAATCATTCCTGCCCTACCCAATGAGTTCATTTATGTTTGGGTAGGGATCAGTTTACTATTTATTCCAGGACAACAGCAACTGTTGAAATAAAGAGGCCGCTCATAATTAATTCAATAAAAGCATTCTAGGTCCTTCAATTGTAAGCATGGGCTCCGCTTCCACAATGGGAGTTTCCAGCACTTTTTTCCCGATGACATCTGTCAAATCGCATTTGAGTCCTTCACAAATTTCCAATAGCGTAGAGAACATATAATCAGTTCTGGCATTTTCAATCTTACTAATTTTGGCAGAATTCACGGAACACCTATGCGCTAATTCATCCTGAGTTAAGCCTAATGCCTTGCGGATGGCTCTTACATTCTCTCCAACTAACTCGTAGTCATTTTTGAATAAATCTTTCATCCTTTAAATGTCGCACCTTTTTTAAAATTAATACCTGTTAATATAAACAATAAGTAAAATTATATCGTCACACTCACATAAAGTTGCCAATACGACATCAAATAGCGCTAATATTAGTTGAATATTACACCAAAATAAACTTTACACCAATAAATCGTAAGATCAGTTTTAATCAATAATGGGTTCTTATGGATTTTCAGCTCTGGTATTCAGGAATTGTTCGTTTCTGTTTGGCCAGAAATCAAACCATAGTCAACGCTAATCGTAAGGAAATAGTTCAAGATTTATCAAAATACGTTTCAAATTATCCAGTTAAAACGCTCGGTCAAGAATTTAGAAGATCAGTATAGCAGTTCAAGCAATGCCAATCCTTCCCGGGCAACAATTACCTATTCATCAATCTTGAATCCGCCTTACTGCGTAAAAAACAGATAGTCAACAGCGATCATGTGCTTGAAATTAATGGCAATTGCCTCTTATTAACGAAGGGAGGTATTGCGATGAGTAAGGGTTATAAAAACAAGTTTTGCCAGTATATTCAACATAAAACAATCTGTTCCAAAAGACTATCTACCTAAGAGGTTACAAAATTTTATCGCCACCTTTTAAAATAATTCTGTTATTTTACATCTTAATTAAAAAAATCTTACCAAGAAAAACACCTTATTTGATTCATGCTTTCCTCAAAACATTCAGGAAGCGTGATCATTCCTTAAAAAGCAGCCATGGAAAACATTTTTAACAGAAACATCATCCCTTCCAATGACTTTGAACGCATTGCTGCTTTAAACCGTTACCATTTAATCAATGCTTTTGATGAACCAGTATTGGATCAGATCGTACAGCTTACCGCGAAAACATTTGACACCCCAATGGCCTTGATTTCATTAGTGGACCTGCATCAGGTGTTCTTTAAATCAGCGATTGGGACAAGTGGAGCCGATTTTACGTCAAGAGGAAGAAGTCTTTGTTCTATTGCGATTTTAGATACTGAACCCTTAATCATACATTATGCTGAAGAAGAAAAATGCCTATTAACCAATCCTGTAATTGCTGCTGAATATGGTTTTAAATTCTATGCCAGTGCCCCATTAATCACTTCAGATGGCTTTATGATTGGTGCTTTATGCATCACTGACACCAAATTGAGGGATTTTACTGCTGAACAAGTGGAGACCTTAAAAGGCTTTGCAGCAATGGTGATACAGGAAATAGAGAAAAAAATTCAACTGAAAACAGAAAGCCAGCTAGAAGTACTTGAGAAATAAAGTGAAGCTCAAGAGTTTTCAGCTAACTCTTGGGCTTCAGCTCATCTAGCCCCAGCCAACGCTTCCTGATTATTTAAATGAATTATTTCACTTCAATTTTTAGGACCGTAGACTTCAACCCCTTTGCAGAGGCCTCAAAGTAAACCACTCCCTGCTTTTCCTCAGACTTCACAATAGCTGTCAGCTGACCACTAAAAGCTTTCATTTTTGGCGCCTGAAAAGATTCCAGACTCGCACTGTTTCCATTCGCTACAGCATGAAATTTTCCAGCTCCAGTGGCTTTAAAGCTGATCTCTCTGGTATCTTCAGAACATAGATTCCCATCTTTATCTACCACACTGACCAATACAAAAGAAAGATCCTTTCCATTTGCAGTCAATTGTGTACGATCAGCTTTCAATTCCAGGTGATGTGGTTTTCCAGCAGTATGGATCTCTTTTTCTTCTACTGCATTTCCCTTTGCATCATACGCAACCACCTTAACCGCTCCCGGTTTATATTTAGTATCCATCCACATTAAACGGTATCTTTTCTGACGGTCAAAATCCTCCAAAGATTTCTTATCTCCGGTATTGTAAACCGTAAACGTCGTATCCTTTGTTTTCTTCCCCTGACTTTTACCATTGATAAACAATTCGGCAGTAGGATAATTGGTATACACAAAAACTGGTGTAGTTTGCCCTGCTCTATCTCTAAAATTCCAGCTTGGAAGGATATGAAGTGTGTTTGCGGCAGTATTCCAATGACTTCTATACAGGTAATAGCGGTCTTTGGGAATTCCTGCAAGGTCTACAATTCCAAATAATGAGCTATGACTTGGCCAGTTGGTATAATATGGCGTTGGTTCGCCTAAGTAATCAAAACCGGTCCACACAAATTCGCCGATGGCATAAGGCAGGTCATCATGCTGAATAAAATTATCTTCTGGCAAGTCAGACCAGCCGCAATGTTCTACATCATAAGATGACACCTGAAGATCCTCATAGATTGGCATAGCACGTCTGATTACAGGGAATTTATAAATTCCTCTTGAGCTAATTGTAGAGGCCGTTTCTGTGCCGAGAATAATCTGCTGCGGCAGTTTTTTATAAGCTTCAGGATAGACAAAAGGACGATAATTGAAACCTGCGACCTGCATAGTTGCTGCAAAATTATTGTTAATCACAGATCCTGGCTGATCCATTCCCTGTGTGACAAAGCGCGTAGGATCTTCCCGGAAACAGATGTCCTGAAGAAACTTTGCCGTTTTAGCGGCTCCCAGCATCCCTTGTTCAGGAACTTCATTTCCTATACACCACATCACTACACTTGGATTATTTCTATAATGATGGAT
The DNA here is from genome assembly GCF_001412655.1 of Pedobacter sp. PACM 27299. Lineage (NCBI taxonomy): Bacteria > Pseudomonadati > Bacteroidota > Sphingobacteriia > Sphingobacteriales > Sphingobacteriaceae > Pedobacter > Pedobacter sp. PACM 27299. The sequence continues at coordinate 3,648,429 of NZ_CP012996.1, forward strand.
CAAATTGACCACATCTTTTTCCGCCCATTCCTCAAAATACTTATGGTAACCATTCTTTTGTTTTGGTGCTTTCCATTCGTCAAAAGTTTCGGCCATCAGCATCATGCCCATTTCATCACAAGCTTTCACAAACTCTGGTGCCGGCATATTATGAGAAGTCCGGATCGCATTTACGCCCATATCTTTCATAATGCGAATCTGCCTTCTGATAGCCGCATCATTCACAGCCGCGCCTAATGGACCCAAATCATGGTGTAAACATACTCCTTTAAACTGCGTCCTTTTTCCATTCAGAAAAAACCCTTTATTGGGAATAATTTCTATCGATCGGATTCCAAAAGTAGTGCTGTACTCATCTCGAAGTTCATTTTCCTCGTACAATTTAGAAACTGCGGTGTATAAAACCGGGTGTTCCGTATCCCAAAGTTGCGGATTCAAGACCAGCAGTTCCTGATTAAAAGTATCCTCATTGTATTTATTTAATAAGGTCTTCGTGCTGGCTACGACCTTCCCATCCGCATCTTTGATTTCGGTTGTCAAATGGAATCCAGCCACATTCCCTGCTCCAGTTATCACCTTTGTTTTCAAGTTCACCTTCGCAAACTCCTTATGAATGACCGGTGTAGTCAACTGTGTTCCCCAAACTGGAATGTGTGCCGTTTCAGTCATCACCACATGAACATTTCGGTATAAACCGGCCCCGGGGTACCATCTGGATGATTCCGGAAAGTTCTCCAACCTTACAGCTAATATATTTTCTTCCCCAGGCTCTAAAAATTCAGTAATATCAAAATGAAAAGTATTGTAACCATACGGCCAGAAGCCTACCTTTTTACCGTTTAAGTAAACGGTGGCGTTGCTCATTGCACCATCAAAGATAATCGAAGCCTTTTTACCTTTATTAAATCCAGGCACCCTAAATTTATTCCGGTACCAGCCTACGCCAACAAATGGCAAGCCGCCCGTCCTCCCCGCATGTTCAGACGCTTCCTTCTGCCCATCTTGTGAGATCGCGACATGCTGTTTGTCATTATTAGCACTAAAAGGGCCATAAATAGCCCAGTCATGAGGAACGATAACATTTTGCCATTTACTATCATTATATTTAACGTTCGTGAATTCAGGCTCATCTGTTCTCGTAAACTTCCAATTTTTTTCAAGTAACCATTCGGACCTGCTCTGAGCAAATACTGCAGTACTCCAAAAACCTAACGACAGTAAAATAACAGCAAAGTAATTCTTTTTCATATCAATATTTAAACATTTTAACTGGTCATCTTCCAGCTGTGTATAGCTATCGACCCTATCAATGGCTAAATATATGCTAAAACGCGATCATTATGACCTTTTACTCGCCATAAACGAGCTAAATCAACCGCCATTTTTTATTTGCTCATGAGCTAAACCCAGTTATACTACAACTAATAGGTTTAAAATATAGTTATATGTTCAAAATTCAAACCTTCCATCTATTGTTCAAGTTATTTCTTTAAAAGCACATAAATAAAGTAACTTAGAACTCTTATCTCCATCCCCAGATGAACTCTGAAAACGATCTAAAACACTTTAATGCGCTTATAGAAGCCTACCCTACTGCTACAGCCATTTATTCCGACAGGAACATTACCATAGCAGCTGCAAACCAAGAAATGCTTGCCCTATGGGGGAAAAATAATTCCGTTATAGGAAAAGAAATGGCAGCCGCTATTCCCGAACTGATCAACCAACCATTTATCAACTTACTGCAACAAGTTTACGATACAGGAATCACCTATCATGGAGAACAGGAAGCCGCCGACCTTATTGTAGACGGACAGCTGAAAACTTCTTATTTCAATTTCACCTATAAAGCATTAAAGGATGAACATGGAAAAACTGTGGCAATTATCCACAATGCAATCGACGTTACAGAGCTTGTACTGACAAAGAAAAAAATCAGCGAAACTGAAGAACGCCTGAGTTTCGCCCTGGAATCGGCAGAAATTGGCACCTGGGAAATGAACCCTTTAAATGAAACTGTTTTTTGGGACCAAAGGTGCCGGGAAATCTTCGGATTTGATGGTCATGAGGAAATCGAATATAAGTCTGTACTCCACTGTATTCATCCTCTGGACAAACAGAAAGTAGCCATGGCAGTAGCAGCTGCTATTGATCCGAATCGCACAGAAACTTACGATTTACGCTATCGAACAGTGAGTCAATCCAATAAAACCCTTAGATGGGTTCACTGTAAGGGGAAAGCGTACTTCGACGATCGCGGAGCAGTTTATCGCTTTGCTGGAATAGCCATGGACATCACCAAAGAAATTACTGCCAACCTCAGTGAACAACAGCTACTTTCTTTAATCAGGCACAATGCAGATCATATGTCTATAGCAGATATGGAAGGCAGGCTCATTTATATGAACCAATCCGGCAGAAAAATGCTGGGCGTTCCTGAAAATGCAGATATCACCACCATGACAGCATCCGATTTCTACACCCCTGAAGAATTAGCCCGGGTACAGCAAACTTTAATCCCACAAATTTCTGAGGAAAGTGGTTGGCAAGGGGTCATCCACCTAAGAAACTACCAAAACAAACAGGAAATTCCATGCGATGTGAATTATATTCTCATCAAAGATCCATTTTCGGGAGCCACTATTGGAAGAGGCGCTACCGCAAGGGACTTACGACCGGAAATCAAAGCGAAAGCAGAACTGAAACGCCTGGCAACAATCGTAGATATCTCTGAAGATTTCTGTAATTATTGCGACCTCGATGGCAATACCATTTATATCAATGAAGCCGGGGGTAAATTAATCGGTATCGACCCAAAACATATCAATGGAGCAAACTTGTACCAGTACCATAGTGCTGCTTCCTCAGCGGAAATCCGAGATAGGATCATTCCAGAACTCTATACCCATGGAAAATGGTCAGGACGATTAGAACTGGTGCATCAGGTTACCGGAGAAATCATTCCTATTCATAAACAACTATTCATCATCCGTCAGGAGTTCAGCAACGAACCTGTGGCCATTGCCGGAATCGCCCGGGACATGAGAAGAGAATTGAATGCAAAAAAAGCAGTAGACAAGAAAACAGAAGAGTTACAGCAAGCCATTAAGGAAATGGAATTTTTAGCAAATACAGTTCCTGCAGTAGTGTGGACGAGCCATCCTGATGGAATGCTGGACTATATCAATGACCGCTGGCACGAAAGAAGCGACGTCAGTATCGCCGAATCGCTTGGTCAGGGCTGGATCAAAGTGATGCACCCCGATGATGTAAAAGGAGTAATACAAAGATGGAAATTAAGTGTCGATAGCGGCAACCCTTATCAAACGGAATTCCGAATGCTGGACAAACATGGTAATTATAGATGGTGGCTCGTTAGGGCATTAGCGCTAAAAGATGCCAATGATAAAATCATTAAATGGTACGGCACCAACACGGACATTACCGATCAAAAAGAACTGGAAAGACAAAAGGATAACTTCCTTGCTGTAGCCAGTCATGAGTTAAAAACCCCTGTAACCAGTATTAAAGCGTATGCTCAGGTATTGGAAATGATGTTAAATCGTGCAGGGGATACTAAAAATGCAGTGTTAATGTCAAAAATGGATGGGCAAATCAACAGATTAACCAGTTTAATTGGAGATCTGCTGGATGTTACAAAAATCAATTCTGGCAGACTGGAATTTGACAATGTACCCTTTGATTTTAACCAAATGATGCTGGAAATTATTGAAGATATGCAGCTCACTTCCGGCAGGCATCAAATTAAACACCAGCTTTCTTTTAAAAGAATGGTAACCGGAGATCGGGAAAGAATCGCACAAGTTGTGATTAACCTGATCACCAATGCGATAAAATATTCTCCTAATGCCGACCGGATCATCATCTACACCGAAGATCACGATACCGAAGTTCAATTGTGCGTACAGGATTTTGGTATCGGACTAACCAGAGATAAGATGGATCGTGTATTTGAACAGTTTTATCGGGTGAGCGGGACTAAAGAACATACGTTTCCAGGGCTTGGGCTCGGTCTCTACATTTCTTCAGAAATTATTAAACAACTTGGCGGAAAGATATGGGTAAACTCTGTAATTGAAAAGGGTTCCACTTTTTGCTTTGCTATTCCTTTAAATAACGGCAATTAAACGAAATCCTACAGATGAAAAAGATATTTATAGCAGATGATGATGCCGCAATTGTTGATGCAACCAGCTTAATGCTGGAGTTAATGGGTTATGATGTGGCCTCTACTTTAAATGGTGCTGCCATATTAGAAGCGATGAAACCCAGTCCAGATCTTTTAATTCTTGATATCTGGCTTTCAGGTATCGATGGCAGGGACGTATGCAGACAGCTGAAAGCCGATCCGGCCACTAAAAACATACCGATTCTCATGATTTCTGCTAGCAGAGAGATCAAAACATCTGCAATGGATAGCGGAGCCAATGATTTTCTGGCAAAACCTTTCGAAATGCAGCTGCTGCTTCAGAAAATTGAAAGTTTAATCAATACATAAACCTTAAAGCATCGGACTTGTTATAGTGTAAATTACCATCTTCACATCATAAATGCTATTAAACATCGACTGGACTAAATTTCTAATTGGGGAAGCAGATTGGGAATTCATGGCAGAGATCTGCCTGCGTACCCTCATCATGTATTTTATCATCTTAATGGGCTTGCGATTGCTGGGAAAACGTGGCGTAAGACAACTCTCGGTGTTTGAACTTGTCGTGATCATTAGTCTGGGCTCAGCAGCCGGCGACCCCATGTTTTACAAAGAAATAGGCTTGTTGGTACCCGTGTTGATTTTTGCAGTGATTGTAAGCGCCTACCGAATGACCACCTTTTTAATGGCCAAAAGTAAAAAGATGGACGACCTCATTGAAGGAACCTGCGTTTACCTGATTAAAGATGGAGAATTTTCTATTGAAGACTTTGGAAAAGAAGGACTTGCTTATGATGAGTTTTTTTCAGAAATGCGTCAGCAGAGTATTTCTCATCTCGGACAGGTAGAATCAGTTATTTTGGAAACCTCTGGTAACCTTAGCATCTATTACTTTACTGATGAACAGGTTAAATATGGTCTTCCAATATTACCCGAACTTTTTGACGATTGTCACAAAGCTATCAATACTCCTGGAATATACGCATGTGCCTATTGCGGCAATGTAAAGGAGCTAGCACCATCCCCAAAGCATACCTGCAGCAAATGCCAGCATGAATCATGGGTAAAGGCAATAAATCGGCTCAGAATAAAATAACGAGCAAAAAAAAGACTTCATCATGATTTCATGATGAAGTCTTTTTTTCTAATTGACTATCTGGTGCAATCTGCAGTCCATGTTGCCCCATCTCTAGTCACCAGCATTTTTAGGGTACTGGCATCAATCTTAATACCGGTTAACCCATTGCCGATACTTACATAACTATTATCTCCTGATTTTTCGAATTTCACACCTGTGATATCAGGAATACTATTACCGAAATAAAAATTGTAGGTCTCTCCTACTTTACTAACTGTGATTTTTCCGTCAGAACTCTTGGTTAAATTACCATCCTTCAGATAAGAAACTGAACCGTTGTAAGTGCCTACAAAGAAGTCTGATTCTGCTGGATCTTTGTCTTTCTTACAGGCGATCAAAATCGTCGTAGCGATCAATAGTAAACTGAAAATTCTAATTGCTTTTTTCATAATGGCATGTGTTTTATTTGTAACATACCAGTTACAAAGCCCGTGCCAAAACCCATTAAAACTCTCTTAAAAGCAATTAAAACGCGAAATCCAGCAGCCAAACACTTATTAGGAAAGCCATATCTTAAGCCCCCTCAATGATCGAAAGAATATTTCCTGCCGGATCTTTAAACCAGGCGATTACGGGACCTTCGCCACGAAATATCCCCTGATCATCTGTTCTAAAACCCGGCTCATTATAATGTTCAAATTTCACACCTTTTTTTGTTAAAAGTGAGACGGTTTCCTCAACATTTTGAACTGGAAAATTCAACATAGTGAAGCTTGCGGCCACATGATTGGACTTTGGATAGATCACTATAGGTGTTGATCCTTCCACATGGACTTCCAATATCCCCATAGGATTATCTTTCAATGCTAATCCTAAGACCTCTCCATAGAATGCTTTTGCTTTTTCCAGATGATCCACTGAAAACGAGCTGAATGATTTTGAATTTCTCAACATGATTCTCTTTTTTTATAAGACAATCTGTCTAGGAATAAAGTTTTCACAAACTATACTACCGTCCAAATCGCATCAACGAAATAATTATGTTCATCAAAAAAGCGTTGGTTAAATTGAAACCCTGTTGCTATCGCCATCTCCTCTATGTCTTGAAGGGAGTATTTTTGTGAAATCTCCATGTAAACAGGCTCGTAAGCCTCAAAATGAATGAGCGCCTCCTCTCCAATCCGAACCTCCTGTGATTTTAAACTGATCAGGTAACTTTTACAGGCACCAGATTCCGGGTCATAGAAAGGATAATGTTCAAAAGCCTCCAGTTTAAAATCCGCATTCAATTCTCTGTTAATACGGGTCAGCAGGTTGAGGTTAAAGGCTGCAGTAATCCCGTGGGAATCATTATAAGCCGCCAATATCTGCTTTGGATCTTTCTTCAGGTCAAAACCAATAATTAAAATATCACCTTTAGTTAAAGAAGCTCTTAATGTGCTACAGAAATCCTCTGCTTCGGCAACGTCCATATTGCCAATATTAGCCCCCATAAATAATACCACTTTCCTACGACTGGACAGTGTAGTGCCTTTTTCAAGCATTTCAAAATAATCACCATTCAACCCTATTACCGACAATCCTGGTAAGGTTTTCGGCAAATGATCTTCCAGTTGACTAATTATTCCTGCAGAAATATCTATGGGCATATAGCTGAATTCCAGTTTCCGGTTACTCAGTTCTTTCAGTAGGTGAATAGACTTTGTGGCATCCCCGGCACCTAGTTCTATCAGGTCAAAGGGAGTATTTTCACTGGTAATCAGATCTGCAATCTTTCCGCTCTGTTTTGTCAGGATGTCCATTTCTGCATTAGTGACATAATATTCTTCCAACTTCATAATCTTTTGAAAGAGCAGATCACCTGCCCGATCATAAAAATATTTCGCCTGCATAAACTTAGGGCTGGCTTGTAGGCCTGTTAAAATATCCTGCATGAATTGACTTTCTGCAATGATTTGCGCTGCTATTTTGTTGTTGATCATATTATTTGGCAAGTCGTAAGCCTGTAAACTGCCACCTTAAGTGTGGATGAAAAAAATTCCTGTAACTGATTCTGCTATGTCCTTCGGGCGTGGCGATAGATGCTCCCCGGAGCACTTTCTGCTGGACCATAAACTTGCCATTATACTCTCCTATTGCCCCGGGTGCCTTATTAAAGCCTGGATAAGGCAAGTAAGCACTTTCGGTCCATTCCCATCGCTGGCCCCAGTTGAAAGTCTGTGCTGCCACTTCCCACTCAAATTCCGTAGGTAATCGTAGGCCAGCCCAGCTGGCATAAGCATAGGCTTCATAATAGCTGATGTGGGTCACTGGCTCTTGAAGGTTCATTGGTTTTAAACCTGAAAGGGTATAACGATGCCATTGTTCATCTATAAAATGCCAGTACATTGGTGCAGTTACCTGGTTATTGTTTAACCAGTCCCAGCCTTCCGAATGCCAATACTCAAAATTCTGATAGCCTCCGCTGTTTATAAATTCAAGGAATTCTGCATTGCTTACCAGATTTGAACTGATAGAGAATGGCTGTAAATAAACCTTATGAAGCCCTAATTCATTGTCAAAACAGAATGAGGTGCCTGTATAACCGATCTCATATACGCCTTCTGCTATCCCAATCATTTCACGCGTTTTCGTTTGCAGGGGGCTACTTTCTCTAACTTCGGAATGATAAACAGGAAAAAGTGGATTATTTCCCAGAATATACTTGATATCCGTCAGCAAAAGTTCCTGATGCTGCTGTTCATGGTTGAAACCAAGAAGCAATAATTCTTCGACCTCTTCGGTTACCGGATTTTCCAATAACCTCAGCATTGCTTCATCAACATAAGCCCGATATTGATAAATCTCTTTTACTCCAGGCCGGCTCAGATTCCCCCTGTCCGTACGGATCACTCTGTTTCCTATCGTTTCATAATAACTATTGAACACATAATTATAAGCGTCGTTATACACCTCATAGCCTAGAGAAAAAGGCTGCAAAATGAAAGTTTCAAAAAACCAGGTGGTATGGCCAAGATGCCATTTAGGAGGGCTTACATCCACAATTGGCTGCACTACATAATCTTCGGTTTCTAAGGGTTCGCAAATCTGTTCAGAATGTTTTCTAATCTTCAGGTACTTTTCCGATAGTATCATTAATTGGTCTCTAAGTAGTTTTTAAGTTCTGTAATGGTATTAACACCTAGTGCTTTCGATTGTTTTTCTCTCATCATTAAGGCATAAGAATTATTAAAGCCTATAGGATTAAGCCATTTGACCCCGTACTGCTGCTGAAAAGTTTTATTCACATAGTCGTACACTTTCTTTTTGTCTTGTCCAACACTTTTCAGTACGGACTGATCTGGGTTCAATAGTACCAGTAAACCAGTACCAGTATATTCCGGGTAAAAATCAATCTGATCGTTTACTAATGCGTCAAAGCAGATTTTTGTACCACCCAACCCGGATTTTGTGGCCACCTGATAATCGGTATTACCTTCTATCAGCATTCGATAAATCTGAGCAAGAATGTATTGTTCACCGAATATTTTTGAACCAATCCGTATCAGGGCTCCTTTTCCTCCCCTCGGACTTTTATACAGGCCGGCTGACAGCAAAAAATCTTTGGCCACACGTTCAGGGCTCTGTTTCATATAATCCGTACGGTAATTTAAGGAAATCATCGTAGAATCATTAATCTTTCCAGCCAAAAGATTCAGTACTTCTTCCAGCTGCGGAAATTTATCCAAAGCTGCTTGACGGATGAGAGGCACCGCATCATAAGGCGGAAATATTCCTTTATCGTCTTTCAAAACTACGAGGTCAAAGGCTTTCAAACGCCCATCAGTAGAGTAGCCGCTGATGACATCTAAGTCCTTTTCATACGCTGCCTTATACATCACCGCATCGCTGATTACCCGAGTTGGAATCTTTAAGCCGTAAACAGATTTTAAACCCAGATTTCCGTCTTGCCGGCCCATAAATTCGGGTGTAAATCCTGCGGTCAATTTATGTGGGCCTACAGCAGCAGGCCAGCATTCATATCCGATCAGGCAGATCATCACAAGCACTGCAGCAAAGGCTAATCTTTTAATTTTCAGCAAATTTAGTTTCTGAAGTCCGGAGAGGGAAACGTCAATCAGGATTGCCAGTAAAGCTGCTGGAATTGCACCCGCAAGAATCATATTGCTGTTGTTGAGCGAAATCCCTCCAAAAATAAACTCCCCTAGTCCTCCGGCAGCAATAAAAGAAGCCAGCGTGGCCACTCCAACATTGATGACGGCCGCAGTTCTGATTCCCGCCAGGATCACTGGCATCGCCAAAGGCAGTTCTACCTTCAAAAGCACTTGTTTTTTACTCATTCCCAAGGCATTTGCTGCCTCAACAACATCAACATTTACTCCTGTTAGACCAGTAAAAGTATTTCGGATGATGGGTAATAGTGCATATACGAGCAAAGCGACAATAGCAGGTTTTGCTCCAATTCCTAATAATGGAATCATAAAACCAAGCAGTGCGATACTGGGAATCGTTTGTAATACACCTGCAAAGCCCAAAATACCTGATGCCCATTTACGTTTCCCTGCGATAAACATGCCTAAAGGAAGGCCAATTGCAATGGCGAGTATTAAAGCCGTAAAAGTGAGTCCAAGGTGCTGTAAAGTCTGACTTAAGAGTTTATCCTTTTGCTCCCACATGAAATTCCATAACGTTTGCTGGCGATCATCCATGAACATTCTTGTTTTGATATAGGAATTCAAGGACTAAACGTGAACCATCCAGAAACTGGCGTGCAAAATCATTAACTGGCCGATAGAGCAGGTCTTGTGCCGTACCTATTTGAACGACCTCTCCATTACACATTAAACAAATCCGATCTGCCAGTTCAAAAGCTTCCTGCACATCGTGTGTCACCATCACGATCGTTTTTCGCTTGAGTTCTTCTAACGCTTTAAATTCTACCTGAATATTTGTTCTGGTTACATTATCGAGTGCGCCAAAGGGCTCATCCATCAATAAGATTGCAGGATCGGCGACTAGTGCTCTTGCCAACCCCACCCGCTGCTGTTGTCCACCACTCAATTCATGAGGAAATAAGGTCAGGCAATCCGGCGATAAATGAAGTTTTTCCAGCAGCTCAAGTGTGCGGGTCTCAATTTGGGAGGCCAGCCAGTTCAGCAATTTCGGAACAACGGCAATATTTTCCGCAACTGTATAATGAGGAAAAAGACCAATATTCTGCATTACATAACCGATTTTTCGTCTTAACATTTCCGGTTTTTCATCAGATGCGGACTGACCATTGATAAGGATTTTTCCGAAGTCTGGTTCGATCAGGCGGTTGATCATTTTTAGTGTGGTTGTTTTCCCACAGCCACTCGTTCCTAGAATTACCATGGTTTCGCCTTCCTGTACCGTAAAAGAAACCTCTTTTACCGCTGCTGTACTTCCAAAATGCTTACTGACGCCCAATAATTCAATCATTTATTTCTCTATCATATTCATAAAAAGGTTGTTTAGGGACTCCGAGAATGTAGGATGTGCAAAAACACCATACCTTATCGTATCGGCAGTAATATCGCCTTGCATGGCCATCTGCAGGACTGCCATAATCTCACCGCCCTCTGCTGCAAGCATACAGGCCCCTAATATTTTTCTACTTTTACGGTCTACAATGGCTTTCATAAAACCTAAAGTCTGCCCTGTTTCTATGCCCCTTGCGACCTGCGTCATCGGGATTTTTGCCACCAGAAAATCCAATCCTTTCTCCTTTGCCTGCGCTGCGGAAAGTCCTACCCTTGCTAACTGCGGATCAGTGAACATGCAGTAAGGAACTTGTCGATTTGCCGTACTCAGTTTTTCTTTCTCTATCAAATTCCTATATACAATCGTATAATCATTATAAGCAATATGGGTAAAGGCAGGCCCTCCATTTACATCCCCAAGTGCATAAATCCCTTTTACGGATGTTTCGAGCTTTTCATTGACCAGAACGTAACCGTTCTTATCTATTTTTATACCTGGTATGTCCAGATTTAAAGTATCTGTGTTTGGCGTTCGGCCGATGGCCAGTAGCAGATGGCTGGCTTTAATATTTTTCGTTCCATCAGCGGTTTTCAATTGAATACTTAATTTGCCTTGGACTCCTTTAACTTCCTCTAACGTGCTTTTTGTCAGCAGCTTCAAGCCTTCTTCTTCTAATATTTCAGTCAGCGTTGAAGAAACATCTTCATCTTCCCCTCCTACAATTCTGTATGATTTTTCAAGAACAGTTACTTTACTGCCAAACCGATGAAACAACTGAGCAAACTCCAATCCAATGTAATTGCCGCCAAGCACCACCAGATGTTCCGGAATTTCCTTTAAATCTAAAATAGTAGTGGAAGTCAGGTAGTTTCCACCTGTTAGGCCGGGAGTCGATGGAATCTTTGGTCTTGCCCCAGTATTGATGAAAATCAGATCTGCGGAAAACAAAAGCTCTGCTCCATCTGAAGTCTTTACCGTTAATTCCTTTGGCCCTGAAAACGTTGCTTCACCATGGATAAGATCCAGACCTTTAGTGGATTCAACACCTTTTTTAGCCCCCGAACGGAAGGAATCAACGATTTCATCCTTCCTTTTCATGATCTTTTTCAGATCAACTTTAACTGTATCAATTTCCAGTCCAAGCAGACTTGCCTTCCTCGCCTGATGCGCCGCATGGGCAGCAGCGATAATCGTTTTTGTTGGCGTACATCCATCATTGATACAAGTACCACCAACCCATCTTTTTTCAATCAGAACGGTCTTTTTTCCCGCTTCGGCCAGCTTTTTAGCTAATGGTACCCCAGCTTGCCCTGCTCCAATAATAATCGCATCGTAATGTTTCATTTCTTGCTGCTTTTACGGATTTAAAAATACACTGACTAATATAACTACTAATTAGCTCAAATGTTTGCAGCAGAAATATTGGTATGTTGATTAAAAAGTATAAGAGGAATGTATTGGCTTCGGCTAGGAATCGGGTTTGATGGCGACTTGACAAGGGAGTTGACGAAGTATGAGCCCTCGTCAATCCCTTAATTCAAAGCAAATCTTTTACTCTTCGCTCGTGTTTTTTAACTTCATTAACAAGGAATACGCACCTTTTACCACAATCTTTTTGCCTTTTAAGTCTGAATTTAGTGCAGCATAACCTTTTTCCGCGATTCCTTTTTTTACTTCTGTCATCTTGAAAATATGAGGGCCAGTACTCACAAAAACATAGTCTTTGTTCTCATAATTTACAAAGGCATCTTCTGGTAAGGCATCTATTTTATCATTATTAACCTGTAAGGAGGCATTCATGTACATGCCTGGCACCAGCTTTTGGTCGTACTGCTCAAAATCACAATGAACCGTCGTACTTCTTTCCTCATTTAAGGCATGGCTCACTAAGGCTACCTTTGTGCGGTATTGCTGATCTGGCCTTGCATTACTGTAAGCCAGAACCTGCTGACCGATTTTAATCTTGCTCAGGTCCTTCTCAAATACAGTCAGGTTTAAGTGAATATTATTCGGGTTCAGGAGTTCAAAAATCACATCCGAGGGAACCACATATTTCCCAATATTCACATTCACCTTGCTTACATAACCGTTAATTGGCGAGTAAATACCAATTGTCCTGCTGATGTTATCTTCGGTAAGTTTAGCTGGATTAAGTCCGATCAACCTCAGCTTTTCTGCTAAAGCTTTACTTTCAATACTAAAGTTTTTATACTCATTATCTGCCTGTTGAAAAACCTTATCACTTCCAGCTTTTGCCAAATGGAGTTCACGCTGCCTGTTGTATTCTTTCAGCGCAAAGCCCAGTTTATTTTTAGTACTCAGGTAATCCTGCTGTAACTGGATATATTGTGGGTCTTCAATCGTAGCCAATAGCTGGCCTTTACTGATTTTGGTACCCGGCAGCATTTGCGTTGATTTCAGATAGCCCCCTAAAGGCACGCTGACAGACACCAAATTTTGCGGCGGCACTTCAATCTGTCCACTGAGCTTAAGCACCGTACTGATCTCCTTTTGCTGCACTTCGGCAAGCTGCAAATCGATTTGCTTAGCCTGCTCCGGGCTCAGTTGAACGACACTTTCGTCCGTACTTGTTTTTACTTTCGACTCTTCATGCGCACTGCTGCTGCATCCATAAATAAATACGGGAATCAATAATGCTGGCAAATATTTAAAAATGATAGATTTCATGTTATTTTGATAAAAGGTAGTTCAATTGAATAATACTGTTGTTCAGGTTGGTAACGGCATTGAGATAATCCATGCGTAGAGTTAAAGCCTGTTGGTTTAACAGGGTCCATTCCAGGTAATTGATTTCCCCTTTTTGCAGCTGTTGATTGAGTACTGCGGTAATTTCTCTGGCATTTTTCAAAGCATTGACTTCAAAGTCGTGCACGATTTCTTTGTTCTTTTTCAACTGCTGAACACCATTCTCCATGTCTGCCTGCAGCTGTTTTCGCGCATAACCGGTTTCCATTGCCGCAACATCCTGCTGTGCCCTTGCCGACCTTATCCTTGCCTTTTGCGCCCCAGAAAAGATTGGAATACCAACCCCCAGCTGAACCGAATGAAATCTGGATCCCAGATCATACCGAATGCCATCTTGCAAGCTCATATTCTGATAACCTAAACTTAGTCCCGGCAACAATTTTGATTGCTCTACTTTTGTATTACTTTTTGCCAGCTGTTCTTCCTGTAAATGAAGTTTTAATACCGGATGATTTTCCAGCATAGCCGGATCTACCGCATCAAATTCCATTTTAATAGCGGAAGCCTGTGGTAGGCGCATTTCACCTGCATTGATCAGCAAAAGGAATTGCTGCTGAAGGAAACTAAATTCCTTTTGTAACTCTTTCTGTTGTCTGCTGATCTGTGTCAACTGATTTTCAGCACTGGCCTTTTCCAGCATATTCGTCTCACCTGCTTTAAACCTCAATGCAGCTATCCGAAGGAACTCCCGATAAGTACTGTCCATTGACCGCAGCAAAGTCTGCTGCTCTGCAATTACCAATAGCTCGTAAAACATGGAAGTGGTCATCTTTTTAACCTCCGACTGCTTTAAATCTACCTCCAATAATTTCAGCTTCCATTCTTCCGACAATCTTTGTTTTTGTCGACCATAAACCACTGGCAAACTGAAGCTTTGACTAATCCCAACTGAATTATCAATTAAAGCACTATTAAACTTTCCATATTGAGCTGACAGGCTGGCTTGAGGAATATCCATGCCCGCCTTAATTAATAACCTGGCTTGTTCAGCCCGTAGCTTTTGGCCCTTCAGCAGCATATTTCCAGCGGCTGCACTGTCTAATGCGTCCTGTAAACCAATTGGTTTTTGAGCAATTGCAGGACTGAAAGCAAAAAACAATAAAATCACCGTCACTACAGCCTTGCTGTGCTTACCCGGCTTAATCCCTTTCTCAACAGCCACATATAAAATCGGCAATACAAAAAGCGTCAATAAAGTTGCAATCATCAATCCTCCGATCACTACGGTTGCCAATGGTCTTTGTACAGAGGCACCAGCCCCATTACTCAATGCCATTGGCAGGAAGCCTAAAGAAGCTACAAAAGCGGTCATCAATACTGGTCTTAACCTGGTCATCGTGCCCTGCATAACTACGTTTTTCATATCTGTTTCTCCTGATTTTTTAATTCGGTTAAACTCTGCAACCAATACAATTCCATTCAGCACGGCGATGCCGAATAAGGCGATAAAGCCTACCCCCGCGCTGATACTGAAAGTCATACCCCTCATCGCGAGCAGGAAAATCCCGCCAATTGCTGATAATGGGATGGCGGTATAAATCAATAGTCCATACTTTATGGAGTCAAAAGCGAAGTATAACAATAGAAAAATAAGGACCAGTGATACCGGAACGGCCACAGACAATCGGGATTTGGCCTCATTCAGGTTTTCAAAAGACCCACCATAAGCCACCGTATAACCCGCTGGCAATTTGATCTGCTCCTCTACTTTCTCCTGCAACTCGTTCACAATACTCTCTACATCCCTTCCATTCACGTTAAAGCCTACCAGCACCCTTCTCTGCGTATTTTCTCTTTGTATCTGACTTGGACTGTCAACCAGTTCTACAGTGGCCACCTGGCTCAATGGAATCTGGTTTCCTGCAGGTGTTGGAATCAGCAACTGCTGCACATCCGCAAGGTCTTTCCTGTTGTCATTATCCAATCGAACCACCAGTTCAAAACGCTTCTCACCTTCAAAAACCAAACCGGTACTTTGTCCTGCAAATGCCGCATTGATGTTTCTATTAATGTCAGAAATGTTAAGCCCATATTGTGCAATCGCAGGTCTGTTGTATTTAATCACAATTTGAGGGGTTCCACTAATCTGTTCCACATAATGCTCCGTAGTCCCTTCTACACTTCTCACAATATTCCCTAATTTCTTAGCGTATACACTCAAGGTATCCAGGTTTTCCCCATAAATCTTACATACTACATCTTGCCTGGCCCCTGTCATCAGTTCATTAAAACGCATTTGTACTGGAAACTGGAAGCTGGTAGTGACCCCTGGAACCTCAGATGCTGCTTTACTCATTTTCTCAGACAGCTCATCAAAGGAACTGGCAGAAGTCCATTCAGTTTTCTTCTTCAGGTTGATGATCATATCGCCCATATCCATTGGTAACGGCTCTGTAGGTACTTCACTGCTGCCGATTTTGGTCACGATATTTTTCACTTCCGGAAACCTGGATTTGAGAATTGCTGAAACTTTTTGTACATTTTCAATTGTGGTGTTTAAACTGCTTCCAGAAAGCACCCGCGTTTCTACAGCATAGTCCCCTTCTTCGATGGAGGGGATAAACTCACCGCCTAACCTTGTCAGTAAAAACACAGCAAAAACAAACATTGCCACTACTACACTCAGGATGAGTTTTGGAATTGCCAATGCCCGATTTAAAATTTTGCTGTAACCAGCTTCTATTTTTGCCATCAGGCGATCGGAGAAGTTCTTTTTATCACTGATCTTTTTGCTTAGAAACACACTGCTGACCATAGGAATATAAGTTAGCGACAAGATAAACGCGCCTAACAAGGCAAAAGCCACTGTTTGCGCCATTGGCTTAAACATCTTTCCTTCAATCCCCTGCAAACTAAAAATCGGCAGGTAGACAATCAGGATGATGATCTGACCAAATACCGCACTGTTCATCATTTTAGAAGAAGCACTTTTCACTTCTTTATCCATTTCCTGCTGAGATAAAGTCCTTAATCCGGCAAATTTCTTACTATGGCTTAGCTGGTGCATCACCGCTTCCACGATAATGACTGCACCATCTACAATCAACCCAAAATCAAGCGCACCAAGGCTCATCAGGTTACCACTTACCCCAAACAAATTCATCATGATGATCGCAAAAAGCATGGATAATGGAATTACAGAGGCCACTAATAGCCCTGCACGCACATTTCCCAAGAACAAAACCAATACAAAGATCACGATCAACGCCCCCTCCATCAGGTTCGTTTTTACGGTATCAATCGCATTGCTCACCATATCTGTACGATCCAGAAATGGTTCTATGACCACACCTTCCGGCAAGGACTTTTGAATCTCCGCGATTTTCGTTTTGATACTCTCAATCACTACATTACTGTTGGCGCCTTTCAGCATCATGACAATTCCGCCAGACACTTCCCCTTCATCATTGTAAATTAAAGCACCATACCTGGTTGCTGAACCTATTTTCACTTCTGCAACATCGCGGACCAATAAAGGCACATTATTATTCTTGTTTTTGATGACTACATTCTCTATGTCATCTTTATTTTCAATCAATCCTTCACTTCTGATATAGCTGACGGACGACTGCTTTTCTATATAAGAACCCCCGGTATTCTGGTTGTTGCTTTCCAGCGCATTAAACACATCGGCAATAGTAATTCCATGTGCCTGTAATTTATTAGGCTTAATCGCCACCTCATATTGCTTGAGCTTACCACCAAAACTGCTCACTTCGGCTACTCCTTTTACGCCTAATAATTGGCGCCTCACCATCCAATCCTGTAGGGTACGCAATTCAGTAATGTCGTATTTGCTTTCATAGCCTTTTTTTGGCTTCAATACGTATTGATAGATCTCTCCTAGGCCGGTAGAGATAGGCCCCATTTCTGGCTTCCCAATCCCGTCGGGAATACTGGCCTGTACAGTAAGCAATCGCTCTGAAACCTGCTGACGGGCCCAATAAACATCTACATCATCATTAAAAACCAGAGTAACCAGAGAAAGTCCGAAACGACTGTAACTGCGAATTTCCTTAATCCCAGCGATATTACTGCTCGCCTGTTCTACCGGAAAAGTGACCAGTCTTTCAATGTCTGTTGCGCCATAAGAGGGCGCGGTGGTGATAATCTGTACCTGATTATTGGTAATATCAGGTACGGCATCTACCGGCAGTTTTGTCAATTCAAAAATACCGTAAATAACTAGCGCAATGGTAAATAGCGCCACTATGAGTTTATTCTTTACAGAAAACCCAATGATTTTATTCAACATAAAAAGATTGTATAATGATTTATTCTTCTAACAATAAAAGCTAAACCAAGAGATTATTGCTCTGGCTTAGTAGTATAAATCAAACTTTTGGCGGTTGCCAGATGGTATCCAGATGGGCATAAGGAATATGGTAGTCGTGATAGATGACCGGATGTAATTTCAATAAAGCACTGAATGCTTTGATGGTGTATTTGTGGAATGGTGGAGTTGCCGGACTGGTTAAAACAGAGTTTTTATCGATTGATTTAAAAGGCAATTGATTGTCGCGGTCTTCGTCGTTATCGGTATGAGGAATAGAGTTATAATGATCGAAGAGATACACAGAAAAGCTAATATCCTCATTTAAAGCCTTGTGCTCAAAGTAGTGTTGAAAAAGTAAGGGCAGTTTGATTAATTCCTGCAATCCGGTAGAAAAAATGAGGAGGATTATAGTTACAAATATGGATACGTGCTTCTTCAACTCCTCAAATGTATTGGTTTCTTAGCTCCTAAAAAAAGAAAAATCAGTAACAATTTTATAAAAAAGAAGTGCTGGCCATGTTTTGACAAATGCTTAATTAGCCTGATTTTACAATACTTATCCTTCCTCCCCGGTATTTTTATCTAAATTTCGAATAAAAATTTCTTGCTGAGGAAATGGAATCTGAATACCTTTTTCCTTAAAAGCCGCAGCTATAGCTACAATCAAATCGCTTTTAGTGCTTAAAGCCTCTCCGATGTGTTTGGTCCAGAAGTAAATCCGGAGATCAATCGAGCTATCACTAAATTGCTCGAATTGAACCACTGGACCAGGGTTTTTACTGATCCGTTCTTCTGCATTCAAAATCTGTATCAGCAATTGCCTGCTTTTCTCCAGGTCGGAATCATAGGCAATACCAATGGTGATGGTGACGCGTTTACGATTTCCGCCAAGCGACCAATTGATCAGGTGAGCGTTTAAAAGATCCCCATTAGGCACCACCACATCTGCGCCTTCCCAATTAGAAATCACACTGCTTCTGAATCCGATGGACTTCATTGTTCCCCCCTGCCCGGCGATATCCACAATATCTCCTACATTCACAGGCTTTTCAAATGCGATAATCAGTCCGCTCACCAAATTGTTCACTAAGGTTTGCAGACCAAAGCCAATGCCCACACCTAATGCACCTAAAACAATGGTTATGCGATCTACCGGTATTCCAGCCGCCGCAACCGCTAGAAATAGGCCAATGCACAGGATAGAAATACGCACCAGCAGCAGCCAGCTGCCTATACCCTGTCGTCCTAATTTATTATTTGCCACCTGCCGATCCGCCGCAAAGAAAGATACCACTTTAGAAATGATGACTGAGGTGGCCATGATGGTCATAAATAAAAGCAGGTTGTTGATGGTAAAAGTATAGCTCCCCAAGGTACGCTCCTCACTAAAAAAACTAAGCAATGGCTTCGATAAATAATCAAAGGCAGGGAAGTTACGTCCGAATAATACCACCCATCCAATTACCAGCAAGACGTAAAATAGTGCTGGCGCTTTTTTTCCTACTTTTTCAAAATTGAGGTAAAAGAGTTTCCTGTCCTGACCGGAATAGACATTAAAAGCCAGAAACAGGCCTTCATTGATTAGCCTTACAGTCCAAAGGAAAAGAATCGCGATCACTACATTTAAAAACCCACTGATGAACAAAGTCTTAGACAAATTATATCTTCCAAAAACATTAGCTGCGATGGAAGCCAATTCCAGAATCACCATAAAAGCGATGGACCATCTGATCCATTTTTCTCTTAATTCTTCCTGAGGTCCTCTTAGAAAGCTGAACAAACCAACAGCTACCCCGGCTAGAGCGGTAACCAACATGAACCAGCGTTCTACTCTTGAAGCCTGGAGCACAAGATTTCCTAGAGCAGACATCAAAAAAACCAGCACCATGATCAACCAGATATTCATCCAATACTTACTCACATAGCCCTTAAAAATAAAGCTGAGGCAGATGCAGGATATTGTCCATGAAATCACGTTCAGAATAAATGGCGGAGAAATGAATACGAATTGAAAAATACTGATCACCAGCAGCATCGCAGAAAGCAATGGATACCGCAGCACCAACTGCCCTTCAAAATCTGGCTTTAATAAATTAGCCTGAATATAAATGTTATTCAGAGCGCGCAGGTAAATAAAGGAAGTCAGGATCAATAAAATGAATACGACCAATTTTCCCGCATTATTTTCTATATAAAAATTAAGCGTCAATAGTCCTTTTGTAATCGAGAAATCCAGTATTTCCGCAAAGGGGCGGTAAAAGCCCTGGGCTTCCCAAATGTTATTAAATTCTCTCTTAAAAGTATGCCTCACCATCTCTTGCTGGTAGGATTCAATTTCTTCTAAACTGCTTTGCAATTTAAAAACCGTCATGTTTACCTGATTGAGTAAGGCCTGGACATTATTATTCGCAATATTCAAAGCAGTGTCTACAGGCCCCGTTTCATAAGCAATCACTTGGATTTTTTGCAAGTACTTCATGAGCGTTGTGGAGTCGGTGGGGAACTTAAACAAAGCGGGTACACTCAGCAATGAGTCTAACTGGTATCGAAAATTATTCAGTTCCTGCTGACGAATATCAAGTTTAGACTTCCTTTTATTGGTTTTATCCAATAATTCTCCAAGTATTTTAGCTGTCGCAGTTAAGTTTCTAAAAGTTTGTGCAGTGCCTTTATTGGTAAAAACCCCATCTCCGGCGATCGCAAAATCTTTCTCCGTCTGCAGCAATTCCGCTTTGGTATCTGGGGTATCCAGGTTACTTTTAAGGTAGATCTTTGCTTTTTGCATCGTCCTTCTGATCTCATCAAAGGTTTTAACTTGAGCAATTCTGGCTTTATCTGCATTGAAATCTGCTGCGCTTTTTCCAGAAGAAACCTTTGCAAAGGCCTGCAATTTATCAACGAATTTCAACTTTGAGCTGTCAGTAACTTTCGAAGTATGAGCGGTATCCCGGGTTTGCGAAAATACACTGACGCTACAAAAAACAGTATTCAGACACAAAAGAAAGCAGCTTATTTTTTTTGAGATCATAGTTTAAACAAATATAGCCCTTCAATAATACGAAAAAAGCGGCATTTATTTTGCTGTTGATCTTCATAATTACCGGCTTATCTGCTTTACCAAAAATGGTGATTCAGCCTATAAAAACCTATCTTATGAAAATCATTTATCGAATAGTCGGCCTGCTTGGCACTGTGTTATTTTTTAGCTGTACCAGTGATCATCGTGCTGCGAACAAGAATGACGATACCTTAACAGTTCCTGGTGACACCTCAGCTTCAACCATGATTCCGGCTCCTACTCCAACGAATGCGATTCCATATTCGGACAGTACCGGAAACGAAAAGACTGTAAATCTCGTGAAAGCCAAATTAGCAACCATGTTTAAGGATGAGCTTTCCAAAAAACTGATTGATGAGCAAAGCAGAAAGTTCAAGCTCTTTGAGCATAATCTCAATAAAGAGCCTGAAAAGGAAATATTTGTTGGCCTAACAGGAGCTAATTTCTGTGGTTCAGGCGGATGTACCGTATTATTATTAAGTGCAAAAGGAGATCTGATTACCAGATTCACGGTGACCGGCAGTCCAATTTTAATTGCTGATACCAAGACCAAAGGCTGGAATGATTTAATCCTGCACAGTGATAATAAAAACCACCTAATCAAGTTTGATGGAAAAAAATACCCTTCTAACCCTAGTACACAACCTGTTTACACTTCAAATCCATCACAAACTTTAGTGAAAGGTTTAGAAGATTCAGATCAATTATATACCTGGTAAAATCAAATTATACCTATTAAAGTATAAAACACATTAATGGAGAAAACTAAGGCAGCATTGACAGCCCTGGTTTTCTCCATTGATGTTTAGGACTTTTCGTTGATTTCAAGGTCAGGGGCTAAGGATTCAGGGCTGAATTTAACCAAAGCCCCCCATATTTCAGCTCTGGCATGAAAGTAGTACAGTGTTATACATCAAATTAATAACTATGAACTTACCATCTATTAAGCGGATTAACTTTAAAAAGGTAAAGAAAGATGTAGGACAAGGTTTAAGCAACCTGGCTACAGGGGGCTTTAAGCAGATTTTTAGCCGGATAGACCAGTTAAACATCAAAAAAGGTGTAGATACCCTAGGCATCGATAAGTTTATCAATCAATGCGCCTATATGGCGGCGGGCTCTGGCTTAATTACCGGAGTAGGCGGTATTAGCACCATGTTGATTGGAACTCCTGTAGATATGATCAATATAATTACGCAGCAATTTCGCGTCACACTAGCTATATCATACCACCGTACCGGAAAATCTAAGATCAGTTTTGAAGACTTTTTCAAGATTGTAGCTTCTTCTGTGAAGGCCGACACGAAATTGGTATTGAGTAAAAACATTATGGAAGAAGTGGCAGAAAAGATTTTCATGAGCTTAGGCACTAAAGTCAGTCGCCGTTTGATACCAGTAGTAGGCGGCGTAATCGGGGGTACAATCAATTACTTGTTTATTAAAAACGTAGCCAAAGAATTGATGGAGAAACATGCTTAGACTTAGGGCTTGCCATTGCTATTCAAGTACTGCCGCAACAGACCTTCCCTTTTCGTCAAAAACCTCCAATATTATAGCGTTTACTGCCATTGCTGCTAGTCCTGCAGCAAGCTCAGTACTGATATTTCGACGACAAGACAAGCGCAGAATTTTATCACAATCCTCGAGGTCAACAGACCAGGCTGATATTTCCGGGAAACTGGCAATTACTTGCTCAATATTTTGCAAATCAACGGAGCTCTCAATGGTACTGGATAAGATGATAATGTAGCTAGACATGTTTCTGACTTTATAATATACTGCCCTATAGGGGCATCAAATGTATTAAATAATTTGTAAACAAACCAACTGTTCGGTATCTTTGTTGAATGGAAAATCCTTATAAACGAAAGAAAGAGCCTGAGTTGAATCGACAGCTGATCCTAGAGACTGCTGCCGAAATTGGTGCTGCTGCAGACTGGAACCAAGTGACATTCCAAGCCATTGCTGATAAAACAGGATTGAGTAAAGGTGGCATTATACATCATTTCCGCAATAAGGAGGACCTGTTGGAAGAGCTGGTAAGACTGAGCCTTGCTGAATTAACAGACTGGCTCTCGGAAGCGAAAAAAAGCTCAGCTGATGAGCTTCCTGCGATGGCATTTCTTCGTTTTGTGGTAAAAAAGAGCAACAATCTTCATTATCGGAGAACGATGAAAGTGATCTTAAAGGCCGCCTTGTTCAACGATAAATACAAAAAGATGTGGCAGGATTCTTTTGAAGAGCACATTTCTGGCGGCAATGCCGAAGACTTAGCACTCAATAACTTGATCATTATGTTAGTTACTGATGGGCTTTGGTACGCAGATAACCTTGGCTTTTACAACATCAGCGAGGAGAAAAAGCATCAAATCATCAATAAACTGGCCAGCTTATAAGGACTGAAGCTTAGCTGTACCCTTTTAAATACCAATCCTTTTTCAACCTATTCATTTATGGCGAAAGCCTATACCTACTACCCCATTACCAAAACATCATGAACGAATCAAATATCGTCCACGAGGACAAAACTTTTACTGCGATCAATTATTCAGAAAAACGATTAGAGAATAGAGAATTTATGCGATGTGAGTTTGTAAATTGTGATTTCTCTAAAAGTGATTTAAGTCGCAATGACTTTATGGATTGTCAGTTTAAACAGTGTAATTTTTCATTAACAGTGGTCACTGGTACTGGATTTAAGGATGTTACTTTTACTGGCTGCAAAGTACTGGGAATAGATTTTTCTAAATGTAATAAATTCCTTTTTTCCTTCGAATTTCAGCAGTGTCATTTGGATTATTCCACTTTTTACGGCACCAAACTGCGTAAAACAAAATTCACCGACTGCTCACTTAAAGAAACTGATTTTGAAGAGGCAGATTTAACTTCCAGTACATTCCACAATTGTGACCTTTCAGGAGCAACATTTGTCAGGTCCATTCTTGAAAAAGCAGACTTCCGTACAGCAAGAAATTTCAGTCTTGATCCGGCAGTAAATAAGGTAAAACAGGCGAAATTCTCGTCGATGAACCTGGCTGGACTACTGTATCAATACAATCTGGACATCAGCTTCGATCATTAGAAAATATCGCTCATGAATATCTTTTGTTTTCTATGTTAATTGCTGAAAAACAAAGGATATTTATGAAAACAAGCCGGTATATTTAAAAATCAAGTACTCAGAAATGGCTCCTAACCCTCAACATGAAACGACAAAACAGCAATCTTAAAAAGCGACTTATTTGCGGGCTATTGATCATTAT
Organism: Pedobacter sp. PACM 27299; assembly: GCF_001412655.1. Taxonomy (NCBI): domain Bacteria; kingdom Pseudomonadati; phylum Bacteroidota; class Sphingobacteriia; order Sphingobacteriales; family Sphingobacteriaceae; genus Pedobacter; species Pedobacter sp. PACM 27299. The sequence continues at coordinate 3,672,546 of NZ_CP012996.1, forward strand.
CGTCATCATTACAGGGCTGCTCTCCAGAAAAACGATACTAATACCAGCGATTACAGGTGATGCATTGTATGCGGTGATGATGTTTCTGATGATTAAATTTCTGCTCATTAATACAGATTACCGTAAAATCGGCATCATCAGTTTATCAATATGTTTTCTGATTGAATTTAGTCAGCTTTACAATGCGCCCTGGATCAACCAGATTAGGAACAACACTTTTGGTGCATTGGTGTTGGGGCATGGCTTTCTATGGACTGATCTGCTTGCTTATGCAGTAGGTACGCTGGCTTGTTTACTGCTATCTAAAAACTTCAGAAAATAAGCTGACTGGCTTTGACTTGTTTTCCGAAGCTTTTATCTAAATCTTTTACATACTTGCTTTAACCAATCGACCTAAGCGCTTGATGTCGGACTCGAGTTTTTCATTCCAGTCTAAAGCAAAATTCAATCGCATACAATTGTTGTATTGATTGTATTGCGTGAACATCCTGCCAGGTGCAAAACTGATCTTTTGCTTGATCGCCTGGTCAAATAATTCAGCTGTATCTATTTTCTTATCTAATTCCAACCAAAGCATAAAACCACCCTGAGGCTGTGATATTTTGGTATTGGAAGGAAAATACGCTTCAATTGCCCCTTGGTATTTCAAACAATTGGTGTAAAGTTTACTTCTCAAAGTTCGTAAATGGTGGTCGTAACCACCATGTTCCATGAAATCAGCAATCACTTCCTGATACATCGAAGGCGTAGAAATCGTTTGAACTAACTTTTGTCTGATGATCTTTTCTTTATATTTCCCGGGAGCCACCCAGCCTACCCGATATCCCGGAGCTAATGTTTTAGATACAGAACCGCACCACATCACAATACCTGCCTCATCATAGTATTTACAGGGTTTTGGTCGTTCTGTGCCGAAGAATAAATTCCCATAGAGATCGTCTTCGATCAGTGGAATATCATATTCCGTCAGCATGCTGACCAGTTCCTTTTTATGTTCGTCGGGCATCAAACAACCTAATGGATTGCTGAAATTGCTGATGAAACAGCAGGCATTTAACCGTGGAAGTACTTTCTTAACCGCTTCTAAGTCTATCCCAGTAACCGGATGTGTAGGAATCTCAATCGCTTTTAAACCCAGCGATTTTATAATTTGATGGATCCCAAAATAAACAGGGCTTTCAACTGCCACGGTATCACCGGGCTTGGTCACCGCCATCAGGCAGTTAAAAATAGCATTCATCGCACCAGATGTGGTAACGATATCATGCTCAGTTAGCTTGCCTTCCAATACAAATGACCATTTGGCAAGGGTTCTTCTCAAATTGGTACTCCCCTCTACAGGCTCATAAGCCGTTCCTCCATCTTCCATTCTACGAATGGCACTGATCACGCCTTTGTTTAATTTTGCAATAGGCAGCATACTATTCGCCGGCACACCTAATGAAAACTGAGTAATTTCTTTATCATTCAGCGTGTTAAAAACCTTGCTGATTAAATCTACTGGCTCCTTTTCCTGGTTGGAACTTTTCATTTTACCTACAGAAGGCAATGAAAACTTTCTCATGGAAGCTTTACTCACAAAATAACCGGATTTAGACCTTGGCTCAATCAGCGACTTACTTTCCAGTTCTAAATAGGCTTGTTTAGCCGTATTTATGCTGACATTATAGAGTTTTTGAACCATACGGATCGATGGCAGCTTGTCCCCTAGTTTTAGGGTCTCAGTTGCAATCTGCTCCTCCATCACTTTTGCGATTTTAAGGTATAATGATTCCTTTTTCATTTGGGCCATTTGCTATGCGGTATCTTTTCTTTTATGGTGTATGTGTTTTACAGAATTACAGACTGTATCCTATTAAGCAGTCTACACCTGCACCATACCTCATCTTTCCTATTCCTGTACTCCACAGGCAATTCTTGTATCCTGTAAATTTACAAAAAACAAAGCTGTATCCTGTAGATTTTAATTCGCACACTTGTTTAACCAACCAACTAATTGCTGAATGGAATTCTTTAATGGCGTATGGTCTTTATTGATGTTTTCAAATGTGGCATAGAGAATATTTTCTGCTGCTGCCTCCAGGGTATTTCCAATGTGGACAGTTTCAAAAGTGGAGACCACCTGAGCATTCAATACTACTTTTCCCAGTTCATTAATCGAAGCAAAGGCAACGCCGATGACCTCGTTATTGTCTACAGCAACACTTAAAGGAAGACCAAAGTCTGAAGTCAATTCCATTGCTATTGACGCCTTAGTTTTCTTTTGATAAATGCTGATGACTGCTTTCAGGTCAGACAGGTATACTTTTCGGAATTCAATGCGCGTAGTTTTTGGATCTTGTATATTCATAACGTAGGTATTAGATCACAAAAATAAACACCAAACATAGCTAGATACAGACACAGAAAAAGGATTATTATAGGATACAGATTTTACCATCTGTTTTCTTTGATCAGAATGTAATGAACAAATTACAAGCGATAGAAAATCAACCTATTAATTAAAGTGTAAATTCAACTTACACACAAACCATTAAATTATGAAAATCACATTAGACATCAGATCCCTGCTCATAGGGTTTATGGCTGCCGCCATCGTCATCCTGGGTTTTAGTTTTAAAAGCACAGAGGCCGAAAAGCCAGGAAAATTCACAACCGAAATAAGTAATAATGGAGTAGTGATCCTGAATACAGAAACCGGGGATTTTATCATGGCAAATGGACTCGAGGGTTACCGCCAGCTGGATTGGACAAAAGGCGGTTTTGACAGCACATTCACAGTAGCCAGACCAGTGAAACAAAGATAATAATTTAGGCAAATGTCTGCTCCTACCTGCTTTCAATAGCAGAATTTTCAATGGAACGATCAATAACTCTATGAGAAAAGCGCATTGTAAAATGCGCTTTTCTTATTTAACACCAATCTGATCACGATACCGACCTGCTCCTAATACCATCCTGTGCAGCAGACCTACCTTCGCGCAATTACCATAACCATTTTCCAAAAACACAAACAGTCTAACCCTGTATTTTGAGCATCATAAATCATCTAATAATCCATTAAAAAAGAAGGATAGTTCATTGTTCTGTGAATTTAAAGGCAATAATTTAGTATTTCCTAAACCAATATAAACCAGACCACCATGAAACAGCTATTCACCTTTTTGGTAATTCTCTGCTTGTTTTCTCAAAGCCAGGGCCAGACTGCGACAATCAATCCAGCAATAAAAACACCCAAAGCTGTCTTAAACGATTTTATGGACCAGCGTTTTGGGCTTTTTATCCACTGGGGACCTATTGCCCTGCGCGGTACGGAAATCGGATGGAGCAGAAGTACTGATGTCCCTGCACAGGAATACGACAACCTATATAAAGAATTCAATCCGGTTTTATTTGATGCAGAGGCCTGGGTAAAAACGGCGAAAGATGCAGGGATGAAATACCTAACCATCACTGCCAAACACCATGATGGCTTTTGCTTATGGCCGACAAAGTTTTCGGACTATAATATCATGAATTCTCCCTATAAAAAAGACATTGTTGGCGAACTCGCTAAGGCCTGTAAAAAGTACGACCTAAAGTTCTGCGTTTATTTCACCGTTTTGGATTGGCATGACCCCAATTACCCTATCCGCGTAAATGATGGAAAGCCAGATTCAAAAGGAGACATGACCAAATTTGTAGCGACCATGAAAAACCAATTACAGGAAATTGTAAGCCAATACCATCCATATATGCTCTGGTTTGATGGCAACTGGGAAAGCCCATGGAAAAACGAATATGGTGCAGAGGTCTATACTTTTCTGAAAAAACTAGATCCCAAGGTGATCATCAACAATAGAATTGGTTCTTCAAAAGGCAGTGACCATGCTTATTTAACCCCTGAAACGCTCGGAGACTATGCCACCCCAGAGCAAAAGATCGGTGAACTGAACATGAATAATCCATGGGAAACCTGTATGACCATCTGCAATCAATGGGCATGGAAACCTAACGATCCAATGAAAACATTAAAAACCTGTATCCAGACCTTAGCAAAAACTTCCGGTGGAAATGGTAATCTTTTATTCAATGTAGGCCCAATGCTGGATGGACGTATTGAGCAACGTCAGATCGATAGATTAAAAGAGATGGGCGATTGGCTCAAAATCTACGGAGAAAGCATCTATGGTACTAAAGGTGGTCCTTTTAAACCTAATGAAGTATTTGCGGCCACACGCAAAGGCAACAAACTTTACATTCATGTTTTCGAAAGAAAATCCAATGATTTAATCTTACCAGCACTAAAAGGCGCTAAAATAAACAAAGCTTATCTATTAAAGGGTGCTGAAATCAGTCATCACCAAGATGCTGCCGGCAGCATCACCCTTCAACTGCCTCAGCAATTGCCAAATGCAGAGGATTCAGTGATTGTTCTGGAACTAAACACCAATGCAGAATACTTACCTATCATCTCCTAAACTAACCCATGATTACTAAAATACAAATTAACGATGCCCGTTTCCCATTGGGTAAAGGTGCTGGCAGCGATGCCATACACCGTGACCCGATCTATTCTTATGCCGTCACCAATTTAATAGACGACACTGGCCTGGTTGGTACTGGTTTTGCTTTTACCCTTGGCGAAGGAAATGACCTGGTTTGCAAAGCGGCATCCTTTTACGCAGAACAGCTAAAAGGAAAAGATATTGAAGAATTGATGGCTGATTTCGGTAATGTTTTTCAGCAGTTTTCTAACGAACAGCAATTCCGCTGGTTAGGTCCGCATAAAGGCGTAGTTCACCTGGCACTCGCCTCGGTAACCAATGCCTGCTATGATTTATGGGCAAAAAAACGAGGTGTACCTTTATGGAAACTGCTCACTGACTTAAGTGCCCAGGAGATACTGAATACTTTGGATCTCTCCTACCTCGAAGATGAACTGACCCGCGAACAAGCCCTGGCTTTGCTGCAGCATAACATCAGCAGCAAGTCTGCACGCCTGCCAATTCTTGAATCCGGATATCCTGGATACGATACTTCTATCGGCTGGTTTAATTACCCGGATGAAAAGGTCCGTGAAAACTGTAAAAAAGCAGTAGCGGAAGGTTTTACGGCCATGAAGCTGAAAGTAGGCAGTGCTGACCAGGAAAGAGATATCCGAAGAGCACATATTGTGCGGGAAGTAGCCGGTGCAGACATCAAAGTAATGCTCGATGCCAACCAGCAATGGACTTTGCCGCAAGCTATAAAGATTTATAAGGAATTGCAAAGTATGAATCCTTACTGGATTGAGGAGCCTACACATCCTGATGATGTCCTAGCTCATGCTACTTTAGCAAAAGCCATCGCACCAACAAAACTCGCTTTGGGAGAGCATGTGCCTAACCGCATTGTCTTTAAAAATTACCTGCAAACCGGATCTGCAGGTTTCATGCAGGTAGATGCCGTTCGTGTAGGTGGCGTGAGTGAGTTCATTACAGTTAGCTTACTCTGTCGTAAATTCAATATCCCCGTAGTGCCCCATGTAGGTGATATGGGCCAGCTGCACCAGCACCTGGTTTTGTTTAACCATATTTCTATGGGACACGAAGCCTTGTTTCTGGAACACATCCCCCATTTGCAGCAGCATTTCGTCCATCCTGTCAGAATTGAAAACGGCGTATATCAGACCCCTATGGAGCCAGGAAGCAGCTGCGATTTAAAATCATTAAAACCATAAGATGATGTTAAATTCCCTGGACTTAGGCATCAGTATTTTATATATCCTCGGTATTCTGGCAGTAGGATTATGGGCTGGAATCAGTCACCGACGTAAAAGTAAAGCCAATGAAGCCGGAGAATATTTCCTGGCCGGTAAAACTTTAAAATGGCCAGCAATCGGACTTGCCCTGTTTGCCACTAATATCTCCACAGTACACCTGGTGAGTCTGGCACAAAGTGGATTCGACAGTGGTCTGCTCAATGGAAATTTCGAATGGATGGCCGCATTTACTTTAATCCTGCTGTCTTTATTCTTTGTCCCCTTTTACATTAAATCCGGAGTAGCCACCCTCCCCGATTTTCTGGAAAAAAGGTATGACAGATCCAGTCGGGATTGGCTGGCAATAATTTCGGTAGTTTCTGCGATCATCATTCATATTGCATTTTCAATGCTTGCCGGAGGGATCGTACTGAAAACACTGTTTGGGCTCAATATGTACGTCAGCATCATCGTGATCTGTGTGATCACGGCTATATACACCATCATTGGCGGATTAAAAGCAGTGGTCGTCACCGAATCTATTCAGACAGTAGTCTTACTCGGAGGCGCTTTCATCATCAGCTATGCTGCTTATCAAAAGATGGGTGGCTGGGAACCAATGACAGATGTTTTAAAAGCTAATAACCAGATGGACAAACTTTCCATGTTGCGTCCGCAGGGCGATAGCAGTGGAATGCCATGGTATACTGTATTATTGGGTTATCCAATTTTGGGCATCTGGTATTGGTGTGCAGATCAAACTATTGTACAACGCGTACTAGGTGCTAAAGATGAAAATCACGCCCGTGTAGGCCCTTTGTTTTGTGGATTTATTAAACTGTTACCCGTGTTTATCTTTGTTCTACCTGGCCTTTTTGCCTATACGCTTTCCAAATCTGGACATCTCGACATCAGCAGTCTTGGAGTAGATGGACAAGGAAATGTGAACTCCAAAGGGATTTATACCTTGATGATTACCCAATTGCTGCCGTCTGGATTGGTAGGCGTACTTGTAGCTGCTTTATTATCAGGACTGATGAGCCAGGTTTCGGGTGCATTAAACTCTATATCCACTATGGTGAGCTATGATATGTATCAACGTTACCGCCCGGCAGCCAGCGATAAGCAATTGATCCGCGTAGGGAAAATTGCTGCGGGTGTTGCATTGGTCTTTTCTCTTGGCTTACTGCCTTTACTCAACCGATATGAAAGCATATTTAGCGGGATAAACGATATCATTGCACATATCGCTCCTCCAATCACCTGTGTCTTTTTACTTGGTGTTTTCTGGAAAGGTGCTTCTGCTGCTTCGGCAAAGCTGACACTCTGGATTGGATCTGGCTTGGGGCTGCTGGTTTTTATGATCAACAAATTACTCCCGGATTCATGGATCGGGCACATCCCTTTCATGATGATGGCCTTCTATCTTTTCTGCACCTGTGTGGTTATTCAAGTAGTTTTCTCCTACGTATATCCTGTTCAGCATACCGAAGAAAGTTCAAAACTATATTGGAAAACCCCCTGGGAGCCATTACAAGGGCCAGCCTGGAAGGGTATTGGAAATTACAAAGTGCTCTCCGCCCTGCTCCTCGGAACTACAGCAGTGTTATATTATATATTCAGATAGATAAATGAAATTAAAGATCATCACCATATTATTGGCAGGAATATTCCTGACTTTATCAGCCTGCCAAAGGGAAACTAAACCAGTAAAGCGCTTTGCCTCTATCACTGGTTTAAAGGCGGACAAATTAGCCACTTATAAAGGCTTACATGCAAAGGCATGGCCCTCAGTTTTAAACAAAATCAAAGATTGTCACATTGAGAATTACTCCATTTACCTCCAGAAAATAAACAACGACTACTACTTGTTCAGTTACTTCGAATATTCAGGAGATGATTTTGATGGAGATATGAAAAAGATGGCAGCAGATCCGGATACCCAACGTTGGTGGAAGGAAACCGACCCTTGTCAGCAGCCCCTCCCGGAAGCAGCGGCAAAAAAAGAAATATGGACCAATATGGAAGAAGTATTCCACACAAATTAAGCGCAAAAAGATATGGAATTATTATCCGGAAAAGTTATTTTCCTCACAGGAGGCTCTATGGGAATTGGTCTGGAATGCGCTAAAAGTTATGCAAAAGAAGGTGCAATTGTAGTGATTGCCGCTTACCCTGCAGGCCCGATAACCACAGCGATTGAACTGCTAGGCTCAAAACATTTGGGGATCAGCTGCGACGTATCTGATGCGGGGCAAGTAGCGGATGCCATACAGAAAACGCTGGATAAATACGGCAGAATAGACGCGATACACAACAATGCAGGTATTGCCTCCCCTTCTAAGCCTTTGCATGAAACCAGTGATGAAGAATGGGATCAGCTGATGAATGTAAACCTGAAAAGCGTTTTACTGACCACAAGATATGGATTTAAAGCATTGCAGAAAAGTAAGGGTTGTATCCTCAATACGAGTAGTCTGGTTGGAGATATCGGACAGGAAAACCATGCAGCTTACACCGCTACAAAAGGAGGTATGAATGCCTTAACCAAGTCTATGGCACTAGATTATGCGAAGGATAAAATCCGCGTAAATGCAGTGATGCCTGCCGGAGTATGGACACCTATGTTGAGGGAATGGAGCAAGGAGCAATCGAATGCGAGTTCAATTGAAAAGTACCTGGACGACATCCATCCATTGGGTTATTGTCCGGATGGCGATGCAATTGCAGATGCCTGTGTGTTTCTGCTATCTGATAAAGCGAGGTTTATCACGGGAACGACTTTAGCGGTTAGTGGTGGTGCAGAATTGGGTTACAGAAGGTCTGAATGAGCATCTGAATAACAACAGGGAGACAACTATTGGTTAGTTAATACCTAACTTTTTAGCCATAAAAATTAGCAGGAACTGCCTATACGGCTGTTTTCTATCCTTGAAGATAATATGGAATTGGTCCTTCCAGTATAGCGTTGCTGTGAACCTTTAAATTGTCTTGATTCTGAAGAATGAGTTTTCCATCTAAGCCTTTGATCACCTTTGGCAGTCTACACCAAATATTGAAATTGGTTCATGGTCATCTGGATTCATTATATAACAAATTCCTCCTGCAATTACTAAAACATAAAGTTCTGGCCAAAAATCGTAAACTGCATTAAATCCAGACCATCCAGGTTCAAAATTACCAATCCAATTAGTGTGGATTGAAGTATAAAAGCGAACAACAAGTCCCTCGGAATAAAACCTATTATTATACTCACTAATAGGAATGTACATCGGCCCATAACTTGGCACCGAATCTAGAATTTCATACCGACTAGTATCAGAAATTCTTATTTAGGCTACTTTTGAAATTGATTAAGGTCTAAATATAGTTCATTTTTGAACCTTAAAAGGTCCTTTTGATGAAACTTACCACAGTGGAATAAAAAACCTGCCGATCTTGGTATCAAGATATCTTTACACATTCATATCCTGCATTGCAGGCATATTTATCTCTTTGACACAGGAAGCATTGGATGTCGACAGGATAAATTTCACCGCATTAATTACATCTTGGACAGGTATACCATAGCTTTCAACTTTTTCTGATTTAAGGAGATCATCCTTAACCGACATGTCTTCCAGAAAACCGAGATTCAGCACACTAACCCCTATATGATGCTCCCTAAGGTTTCCCCTTAAAGCATGTACAATGCTCTTAGAGCAAACTTTGTAGCTGAGAAAGCTACTCTCCTTCCCATTGTGGTTGTCAAGTCCCCAGGTAGAACCAATAATGATCACCTTCCCCTTTTCAGACAATTTCAGGTTCTCAATGAGAGACTGGATCGCAAGGATACAAGAACTGACATTCTTATTAACCATTGTTAGAATTTCTTCTGGTTTGATTTCCTGAAAATTATACTCCTCAGAAAAGGCAGTTTGCTCCCAGATCCCTACATTATAGATGAGGCAATCAATCTTTTGCTCCCCTATTTTTGCTGTTATTTCATTGACAGCTTCGATTGGCTTCGACAAATCTGCCGGAATCCAGATTAGATTTAACTGCTCTTTCAGGTGGGAAGGCGCTGTTCTGGAAACACCATACATCTGGTCATTCGCGGATGGAAGCAACTGTGTTAGTGCCTTACCCAAGCCTTTACTGACCCCATAAATTAGATAGGTTTTACTACTCATATTTCATGCTCTTGCGACATAAAAAAACTGATTCCTTGTCCGGCTAAGTTAACAGAACAAGGGTAATTAATTAAGCACAAAACAGGAAAAAACACGCATACAATTTCCTTTTCAGGTAAAAAGACAGGGAGTGATCCCGCTTTTAAACGAAATACATTTTCAATTCCAAAGACAAAACCAGCAAGAGATTTAGCCGATGTTGAAGCGTTCCTTCCGCATCGTTATATTCTTCAATTTTCTCCTTATGCACCACATCTTTAATATTTTGCAGGTTCAAATTGCCACTATGTTCAACGCAATATTCCATATTGCTTAAAGCCTCAGAAACGAGTAATATTCCCGATTCTCCCATCGTATTGCGTTTTGCAGAAAGTGATAAGGAGGCCACAATAGAATTGATTCGGTAACTCAGAATCTGAATGGCAAAGATCCCTTTCAGATCTACCTGTTTACTTTTAGGTTCCAGGTGCAAATATTGCAGTGTTTCAGAAAATCTGGCCAGCTGGATATAACTGTTTTTTCTGGCGAGTTTTGAGGCTGTCACACTTGAGGATGTCCCTAATAGCTCTTCCCTCACTTTATTCAGGTAATTGCTATTCGCTTCCAGGATATTTGAGATCAATGATTTTAAGTTTTTAATCTCCCAGACAGGGAAAAGAAAAGCCGCAAGGAATGCGATTACACAGCCCAGGATCGTATATAAAATCCGTTCCATAATGATGTGCTCGGAATGGCTGTCATAAACGCTGAGCGACAGGATGACCATAGCAGTTACAAATACCACGCTTACTGAATATTTGATTCGGTTGAAGGTAAAAAAACCAAGCAACATAAATGCCGATAAAATCAGCAATATTGCCGTCTGATGGATGGTTAATAATAAAATAACCCCTAGTACCGCACCAATAAACGTTCCTGATAAACGCTCCACATTCCTCTTCCAGGTAAGTCCAAATCTAGGTTTTGCAACGATCACAATCGTGAGCAATAACCAATAGCTGTATTTGCCTAATGGAAATGCTAATGTGAATGCATAAGCAATACCGCACATCAGCGCCAGCCTTAAAGAAAACCTGAAGACAGGAGCATTCAAAGAAAAATACTGCTTTAACGATGTCAGGCTAAATAGCTGAGGCGATAAAAACTCTTCATAGGCGATATCCTCAGCATTCAGATTTGCAGGAATTGCAGACATTGGTCTGCTGTTTTTAATCACCTGAATATCCAGCACAATCCCTTCCAGGTTTTTTAATACTTTCAATATGATCTGGGCATTGGCTTCATCTATTGAAACTGCCAGCTTGCTCAGCTCCGCTTTACACTGCTCATACTTCAGCAATCTCGAATCCGAATGCGCCTTTTTTGGTCTTAGGAAAACATGGCTAAGTACCTGTAACTCTTCTGCCAGAATTTCAATTAGTTCAATAATCAGGTTCAATGCTCCGGTTTTATCCAGCTTTTTTCTGACATAAGTATAGTCGTAATGAATGGCGGTTACTTGCTCGTATAAATCAATTACGCTGACCGCCGTACGCAGCAATTGCTGCCCACGTTCATTTGCAGGCTTCATCGCGGCTTTATCGCTCAATAGCAGATTTCTTACCAGTTCCTGCTTTTCGCTCACCTTAATGTGCAAAGCAATTGTTTCACTGTAACAATCCTCCAGGTTTACTTCGGGATCATAATAACGGGCTTTGGATTTTAGAAATACAGAGGTCGTAGTAATGCATTCAAATATGGCCTGATGTAAAGACCGATAGGGCCAGATCACAATCTGAATCAAACTGATCAGGTAATACCAGTAGCCTCCAAGGAGAATGTACCAGCTAAATAACAATGGATTTACCGGGTGTAAACCAAGCGTAAATATCCCAAGGATAATGGCCATAGTTCCGGTTAAGGCCAGCCTGCTGCCAAACATCGCCAGCATGGAAAAGATAAAAGTCAGCAGGAAAATACTAGCCGTGGTCAGCCATGGATTCCCTAAGGAGGAAGCAATAATTAAAGCACTAAAAAAGAAAGATAAGATACTGGCAATAGCACTTTTGAACTTATTTGCGCGGTTCCCAGGAGCATCAGTTAAGCTGATCAGCAGTGCTCCAACTCCCATTCCAATGGCCATATTGGGCTGATGATAATAAAATAACAGTACAAAAGGTAAAACTATAGTGATGGTATTTCGTAAGGCATCCGTAAAATATTCACCATATACTAAACTGATCAACCTGGCTTTTATGTGATCCCATTTTAGCAGATCCTTACTAAACATAATGCGTTATGAATTTATTATTTCGCCGCAAAATTATTGTAAATAAAACTAATGTGGTTGGAATTGACTCAATTTATTCTTTCTACGGCAATCTGCCGCCCTTAAAACTTATCTCAAACCTCCTAATCGTATAAAAAATCCTTTAACTGAGGGCACTCCTATTTCTGTTGTGGTAATTCTAAAACATTTGTTTTATATTGGAGAAATAAATACCCGAAATTAGAAAGAAGATTTTGCATTTACTTTTAAGCGAATACCTATATTCGAGGCAAATTTTAATGACCAAAAAAGACTTTAACTGAATATGAATGGCGTCAATGAGCAAAAACTTTTCGAGGAACTAAGGTCTTTACTTGTTGTCAACACCCTTTCCAAACACGAACAAATTATAAACGGCGTAATTAATGCGATCAAGCAGAAAGCGCTTTTAGCCGGAGCTAAATTACCATCTGTGAATCAAATGAGTGCTGAACTCGGTTTTGCGAAAGAAACCGTAGTTAAGGCCTACAAAGAACTGATCAACAGAGGCCTCATTGAATCCAGAAACAGACGTGGCTATTTTGTAAACAATACCGATACCGATCAGCAGTTAAAAGTTTTCCTGCTGCTGTATGCTTTTGACACTTTTCAGGAAACCTTTTATCAGAGTTTCAAAAATGAATTGGGTGCTCATGTACATATAGATGTCTTTTTCCACCATAACAATTTTAGCGTATTCGAAGCGATCATCAACAGCAATAAAGGAAAGTATGGCATGTACGTGATTGCGCCTATTCAGACACCGGCAGCGAAATGTATTCTAGATGATTTACCCATCAACAAATTACTGCTGGTAGACCGGTATTTAAAACTCAGCAAAGATCATTCGTATGTGGTTCAGGAATTTGAAAAATCATCCTATAAAGCCTTTGTAGAACTCGCACCAAGAATCAAAGAGTTTTCGGAATTTGTCTTTTTCTTTAAGCCATCCTCAGCAGAACCAGATGATGTGTACCGCTCTTTTAAACGATTTATAAAAGACTACAACATCCCTGGAAAAATCAAAAACAAGTATAAGAAGAACAGTATTGAGGCTGGAAAAGTATACTTCACCATTCACAATTTAGAACTTTGGGAAATATTGAAAGATGCAAAACTCAATGCATTAGTTCCTGGAAAAGATATTGGGATCCTCTCCCATAATGATGACGATATTAAAGAAATCATATTTGACGGCATCACTACGTTTTCTATTGATTTTGCCAGTATGGGTAAAATCGCGGCCAATTTTGTGTTAACATTGGAACCCATAAAACATACCATGGAGACCTATTTAATCAGAAGAAACTCCCTTTAAAGAATCATCATTTGGTTTTCAGTCTTTATTCATTCCATCTCCTTTTCACGCCCTAAAATATTGTGGAGAGCAGCTAAACCTGCTTTTAGAAATATGTCTAGTGGATTTTAATTCCCAGTGTTTCCCTTCCTAATCCTGACACTCCCCTCCAGACACTGGCTTAAGTAACAAGTACATAATAATACTTGCAAATATTAAAGGAGTTTTATATTATTGCAATAGTATAGTGTAGTACAGAATAGCGGAATTACACCAACGAGCCTATACCACCAAACCAAATATAAAATGATGAACCAATCTTCTCCTAAGCACAGAAATCACCGCATTGCTGATTTTTATAATTTCATTCTATTTTCCGGTTAATTAAAGCCTGATTCCTATTGCATCATTTGCGATCTACTATAAGCAATTACAAAATCAACAACCACTAAAAGTGCTGGAATTCATCCCGCATGGGATAATTATGTGCTTTTTTTTAACCAAATATCCAATGAATAAACAACCAATTGTATACAAAGGCAGTAATCAGCCTGGTACAAGCATGAAGTCAAAACCTTGGCAGACGATGAAAGTCATCGGTTTCTTATGTTTGATTTCCGTACAGCAGGTCACTGCTGCAGTACCAGTTTCAATCCCTCCTGCTGTTCAAAGTAAAATAAAACTGGCCATCGAAATTACCGGTATTGTAAAAGATGAAAATGGATTAGCCATCCCAGGAGTCAGCATAAAAGTTGCCGGCTTTAACGTGGGGACGCAAACAGATGCCAATGGCCGTTATAAAATTGAAGTGGCTGATGAAAAAGCAATATTGGTGTATAGCTTCCTGGGTTATGTTCCTCAAGAACTTCCGGTAGCAGGAAAAACCAATATCAATGTAGTGCTGAAAGAACAATCTTCCAAGCTAAATGAGGTAGTCGTGGTGGGTTATGGTACGCAGAAAAAGGTGAACCTGACGGGTTCTGTCGCTACAGTGAGCGGCGATGAGCTAACGAAACGACCAGTAGTTAATGCGGCAGCAATGCTGCAGGGAACCATGCCTGGTGTTCAAGTGAATCAAGGTTCAGGAGAACCTGGCAATGAAGGTGTTTCCATCCGCATCAGGGGAAATGGGACATTCAGTGGTGCAGGATCAGATCCACTGGTTTTAATTGATGGGGTACCGGGAAGTTTTAATGATGTGAATCCTACTGATATCGACAACGTATCTGTACTTAAAGATGCTGCATCTGCTTCTATTTATGGTTCAAGAGCGGCAAATGGCGTAATTCTAGTGACCACTAAGCAAGGTAAAGCAGGCAGCATGAAGGTGCAGTATGATGGAAATGTAGGGCTGTATAAACCTACAAAAATGTTCGACCTGATTACCAATTCCGCACAATACATGGAATTGTACAATGAGGCACGTATCAATTCGGGTCTCAATGACCCGAATGATCCAAACAAAACTTACGGTCTGTATCCTCAGGATCAGATTGATCTTTATAGAAACAGTACTGACCGGAATTTGTATCCAAACACCGATTGGTTAAGTCTGATTTTCAAGACCGCTCCTACTCAGAACCACAACCTGAGTTTCAACGGCGGTAATGAAAAAACAACTTACAATGTGTCTTTAGGTTATGTGAACCAAAATGGACTGATGAAAGGTTTCAACTATAAAAGATACAATGCAAGGATCAACTTAACTTCCAAAATAAATGACCGTATCAAGTTCGGTACAAATGTGCTCTTGAAATCAGGTGAAACAGAATCTATTCCCGGCGGCTCCAAAGATCTTTTCCTTTCAGCAATGTCTCAGGCACCAACTTACGGTCCTTTCTTACCAGATGGCAGTGGCCGATATACTTATAAAGCTTACGACTTTGAATACAATAACAAAAATGCCGTTGCAGTTTTAGATAAGAAATTTACCCACAATACCACCGATTACGCCGTAAATGCCCAAGGATGGGTGGATATCTCCATTACCAAAGATTTATCCTGGTATACTAAAGGTGCAATCAATATCAATATGGACAAATACAAAGATTATAAGTCTACCATTGATGAGTATTATTACCGTTCCGGAGTATTGGGAACCACATTGGATTTAGGTCGCGGATTAACCATACAGGATCAACAAACGGTATATTCCAACTTATATAGTTACTTAAACTACAACCATAATTTTAACGGTCATACGATAAAAGCGCAAGCGGGTTACAGCATGGAGCAAAGTAAATACAGCTACCTGCAGGGCTATCGCCAGAACTTCCCAGATGAGAAATTACTGGAATTAAATGCCGGTGGACAGGACCTTCAAAGGGCAAGTGGTACCGCTAATGAATGGG